>JBJORA010000101.1:0-5262 GCA_046049675.1 Bacteroidota bacterium
AATTACTAGTAGCAGGGTCTAGCATTAAAAGGTCTACTTGGACAGCGTACAGGAAATTCTATGGAAACGTTGGTTACGCCGAAAAAGGGCAAGATTTACATCATTGGTGGCTACGATTAGATGGCAACAGCCCTGCTAGTAGCTTTGGTAAAGGTTGGACTTTTGCAAATCAAACTTGGAATCTGATGCCGATGACTGAAAGTACATGGTTTGGAAGGTCTTTTACTGCAAAGCAAACGCACAGGCTATTACATGGCAAAACCTTAAGATCTGCAGTAAATTTTGGTTTTAAAGCGCCATTACTGTATAGAGCAATTCATGGAACACCGTCATTTATAAAAACTGGTGGCGCGTTTGGTGTAAGCGTGGGATTTAATGCAATGAGAGGCCGATGAAATACCCAATTGTAATAGTAAATTCTGAAGACATTACCATATTAACTGAAGATAAGGTTGAAATTTGTTTGAGTGAAGGCATACCGTTTTTAGCTTCTCTACAATATACTATTATCGATAGTGACTGTAATGTTTACTTGCGCAGCCAATTTGAAGTGGAGTATTTATTCGCTCCACTGAGTAGTGTAAGAATAAAGTACTGGTTTCAAAAGGTATATAAGCTGAGATTTGTTGATAAATTGGTATCTGTAGAGTCAGTTGTTGATTGCCAAAACATTATAAAAATTCACATAGCTAAGTGTAAGTTTAGTTTTGTAAACTCCGATGTAGATATTGCCTCCATTATTAGCAGAATAGAACAATCACATTCTGTAACTACTTTTGTTGAGGCATTACATGCATATGCTAAGATATGCAAAAGCTTCTAATCCTCCACCATCTAGTAAAATTAACCTGAACGAATGTCGCGGTTTAAGAAACTGCGGATTAAATATTTTTTGCTTGCCACTAAAATATTTATCGTGCTAGGAATATACTATTATTGTACGTATGAATTTTCTACTCCTTCTGAGCCTTCGTTTACAAACGCAGAGCGAACTCAAATCGCTAGTGTCGTATTCCAAATCGTGTTTAGAATTAATAGCATTGAATAAATAAAGCTAAAGCAGCAGAAGATGAAGACGTCTAAATACTTTTCAATTCGCATTTTCTACAGAGTCGTATTAATCTCACTACTGCTTGGCATCTTAGCCGCTACAATTATTAAAATTTGTAAGTCATATTATTTTAAGCAGTATACATCAGCTAGAGTAGTGTTCTGTAATGAAAAGAGCAGGTATTTAGGCATTTCACAACCTGTTTTTGTAGTAAGAAATGGCAGCCTATCTAGCGATACACATACTTACAAGCTACACGAAAGATTAGTCATACTTGACTCAATAAATCAGGAGCAAATTTTAGTAGCAATTGGCACGAGTAAGAATTACAACGAGAGGAAATTTGGCATCATTAGTGCCGACATGGTATCGACGCTTAAAGAAATAAATCCGCCATTGCCTAGCATGTTTTGATTTACTCCATTTGGTGCGCCATTTAGCGGCCATTTAATCCAGATAAGGAAAAAAGTTTTCACTACCTTCGATATTATTCAAGCAGTTCGTGGACCCCCGCTGCTACAACCACCACGTCAATCGTATACTCATAAGAAAATCTTCAGTTATGTATCAATCTCAATACTTTTGCTTGCTATATGGCAATGGAAGCGATTTCCTTACTAGGTCAAAGACAGGTGTCAGTGGTTGGAAAAGACCCAAGCTAACACATCTTTAAATTATTATTCATTGCTAGCTGCTGCAAAAAAGGTTTATGCAACTCAAGAGACACCAAAACAACGTAATATTGGCACTAATGCTGCTTATGCTTTCTTGCGCCGCTAAGAAAGATTTAGATTGGGATAAAGCCGTTTCTTGGTATAGCTTAAATAATTTATTTTCCATGCCGCTAGGCGACACCGCAAAAATGTACGATAATCTTGCACAGTGTTTACCAGCATCAGGTTGTGATGTCATAGACACTTCAAAGGCAATACAGTATATGCTTGCTAATCATTCTAGAGTGATGATGTGTACAACAACAGTAAGTAAACTTGGTTACGAGGTTTTTCACTGCAATTTACTTCCGTTGTCTGAAGTAACTGTAATAAATTCAAGACAAGCAACAACGGTATCAATAAAAAATGACTCACTTAGCTATGCTTACAAGGTAGTTTCACTTAAGCAGTTAACTGGGGAAGCTCCTGGCAGTAATCTTGGAAACGAGATTAAATTAGTGAGGGTTAAATAGCATTCCAGCCTGGTCACTACTTTTTTATAGGCTCTTCGTTTCAGAGAAACAAAATAGTTTTCACTACCTTCGACATAATTTTTTAGCAAAGGCAGTTGGCGTGTAAATGCAGACGTCAACTTTGGAATAAGGTGGATTTTTCGATAATATGTATAGAGCTAACATCAATGCTTTGCGACAAGCAATATTCAGCAACTGCGAATCAGCCTTGCCTATGTTCATTTTGAATTTAGCAACAAATGCGGTAATCGTGAATTTGTTCTTTTGTTTACTAACTGTACTTATACATTGTTTCGATTTGAACTATTACTCAATTATTAAATATGGTCTTATTAGCACAAGCATGTTTATATTTTTGATTTACTTTTTTGGGGCTATACGCTTCAAAGCGCTATCAATTTCAGTGGACTCAACAATCTTGAACAAGCAGTATTTGTATACAGAAGAAGGAGCAGATTTTTGTAGATTTGTGTTTGAATACAAAGTGCTAGAAGAAACATACACTAGTACACAGATATTTACTTGTAAAGGTTGGGATGTTGGCACGTGTATTCAGTTATACGTTAATCCTGCAAAGCCATCTATATTTTCATTACTGCCGTACCTAGTGCCAAATAAATATTTGGTCCTACTATTAGTTCTAAATTATGCATTATTAATCCTGCCCTACTGCACTTAGTATGAATTTTGATAATTTAGGGACAATGACAAAACTAAATGATAGTCTACTTCCTACATTATTGTGGTATAGAAGACAGCAATTCTTGCAACTCCTTATCTGTCAAATTTTCTTTTTCGGACTTATCATAAATATTGAGTAAGAACATTATAGCTCATTCAATAAATCTCTTGCCGACTTAGCTTTTAGCTTTCCTTGCTTTACTAATTTCAAGTTGTCAACAGCTTCCTTTATTTCTTCAATAAGCAATGCTTTTTCGTCGCTAAGTGTTGTTGTTTTTACATACGACAAGCCTCTTAGCACTTCCAAAAGGTGTAAGGCCTTATTGTCTTTAATATCTAATAGAACTCTCATATCATTTGGCTTTTGTAAAGTTAAGTTTCAAAAGCAATAAATTCGCTCAAAAATACTTAATTCAGCCTGCATGTAGCGGTGTCTTGCAGTATTTGTATTCGTATACAGTCATATAAATTTCACCCCCCCCTTAGTTGCTGCCATTGGGGCGCTGAGTAAACTAATCCAACACAGTATGAACTCCAAGTTTCTACACACCAAAGTCCGCATCCCGTGCGACATCCCGTAAACCACTCACCACCACTTGCACGATTCGCAAAAAATGCGCATTGCCACTCCTATACTTTTGCATCAATAAATCAAAGGAAAGATGTTCAAATTAATTTCCGGCGCGGCACTTCTTATTATGCTAGCTACAAGCTGTAGTAAAAAGGATCCTTTACCAGGCAGCACAAAATCTGGCAAATGGATGGCTGTAATTTCTAATAGTTCTTCTAGCGATACGCTGATCCTCAATTTTATCTCTGCAAAAAGTGGCGTAGCAATAATGAAAGTGCCGTCTGCCAACAATACTCAAGGCAATTATGCAACGCAAACTACTAATTTCAAATGGGAAATGTGCGAAAGCAAAAGCACAACTAATGGCATGATAGATCCAAACTTCATGATTGTAGATTCATTGGGCGAGTACATAAATCGTATTTATGTTGTAAAAAGTATTTCAAGCGAGCAAGAAGTGTATACTTTTACAAGAGAGGATTTTTGCCTCTTTTGTTGGGATAATCAGCTGACATTAACACTAACTAGGTTGCCGTAAACATCTCAAGTTTTCTGCCCTTGTAAAAACAAGGCGGTAGCACAAGTTTGCCTTCGCATTTTTTGACATTTTTCAAAAGCTGAACACTTGAGCAATCAATTCCTCGCTAAATCATTGACTTTTTTAATCAAATAGCTTACCTTTAATCCCTTAAAGTAGGTTAGTGAAAAAGAGTGAAATAAAATGAGGAACTTCGTTTATGCCTGTCTTGCTTTATCTATAGCAAGTCTTTCTGCGTGTACAAAGGAGCAAACTATAGAGGAACAACCATTGGTGCAAGCCCAAATTATAGCGCCAGATACATTGCACTATGATAATCTTCGCGTGATGAAATTGCCTGTGGCAATTACCCGCGAAAGCGGTGCTTATAATGGCGAATTTAGTGTGCGCTTTGAGCCTGTTGATTTCATCGAGAACTTTCAAGGGGTAAATAATGGCGTTGTTGGTAAACTCAACAATTTTATTGATGCAGAAATTGCCCATATTGCTGGACTAAAACCTGGCGTTCATCGTGGTAAAATACTTGTGCAGCAATTAGGCAATAAGGAGGCACTTGTACTAAACAAAGAAGTTTATCTAAAAGTTACTCCTACTTGCGATTACGATTATAGAGATTACAAAAACGGTAGCATCACCTACAACGGCATGTCTCCTCAAGCGCGAAATATTACTTGCAGCTACGAACTTGACAATACTTTGGCAATTACTAATTTGTTTGGTGGCCGCACCATATATGTTGATGTGCTATGCAATCAGAGCAATGCAGTGATGATACCGTTTACAGAAAAAAATAAAACCTATACCGCTACTGGCACCATCAATGGCACTAGCATTGTATTTGAATTGTTTAGCGATGGCTTGAAATACGCCACAATGGAGATAAATCCGTAGGCTGTACAGCAATATTTCTTTAAACAACTTACTGCAAATTTCGCAGGACTCCATAGGAGTCCCATGTTTGTAGCATAGCCACATCAAATCCACCATCGACCCCGAAGGTGGTCGCATGAATTCATATGCAAATAATGGCGCAAATCCCCATTTTGCGTAAAATAAGACAATGCACATACGACCTCTTTGAGGTCGGGGTGGCTATTTCGCGTAATCTTTCTACAAACATTAGACCTCTTTGAGGTCAAGGAATAGTAATTTATTTTCAAAAGCGAATTACTACCGCTTTGCTACTTGCGCTTGAGTAAACGGCTATTTGATTTTATCTAAGCTGACCTATAATT
>JBJORA010000102.1:0-6311 GCA_046049675.1 Bacteroidota bacterium
GTTGTGATGGGCCTACTGTAAAATATGTATTACTCATGCTTAATTAAAGATACTCCTAAAACGTATTGTGCCTTCTACGTTTTTGATTTCGTTGATAATTTCTTCGCTATAGCCAGCAGCTACGTCTGTAATTACGTAGCCAATATTGTCATTCGTTTTTAGATACTGCGCATGGATGTTTACATTGTATTTGGCAAACACAGCATTTATCTTCGCCAATATACCTGGCACATTGCGATGGATGTGTAACAAACGATGCGCATCGCTAAACTCTGGCAACTGCACCTCTGGTAAATTAACGCTGCCGTACGTGTCGCCCTTATTGATGTAATTGAGCATTTTGTAGGGTACAAACTCGCCGATATTGGCTTGCGCTTCTTCTGTACTGCCACCAATATGTGGCGTTAGAATTACATTCGGCAAATTCTGCACAGGTGTTACAAATGGCTCGTTGTTACTACTCGGTTCGTATGGATACACGTCAAATGCTGCACCTGCAAGATGTTGTGTGATCAATGCGGCATGCACTGCTTCTAAATTGACAATATGTCCACGACTAAGATTCAATAAGAGGCTTCCTTTTTTCATCAGTGCAAGTTCTGCCTCCCCAATTAGATTAGTATTGCTATCGCGGCCATCCACATGCAGGCTAACAATATCACTTAGTTGTAATAGCTCGTGCAAAGATTTACAACGTCTTGCATTGCCCAAAGCAAGTTTATCGGCAATGTCGTAGAAGTAAACTTGCATACCAAGTGCTTCTGCTAAAACACTCAATTGAGAACCAATATTGCCGTAGCCAATAATGCCTAAAGCTTTACCGCGTATCTCAAAACTATTAGTGGCGCTTTTTTCCCATTGACCCGCATGCAGTTGCACACTTTTTGTAAAGGCGTTTCGGATAAGCATAATGATATTGCCAATCGTTAATTCTACTACGCTTCTTGTATTGCTGTAAGGAGCATTAAAGACTGCTATACCCGCTTGTGCTGCGGCACTCACGTCAACTTGATTTGTACCTATGCAAAAAGTGCCAATCGCCAATAATTTTTTGGCATGCTTGAGTACTTCTGCGCTGACTTGCGTTTTGCTGCGTATGCCAAGTAAATGCACATCGCCAATTTTTTCAATCAGCTCGTTTTCGTTGAGTGCTTCTTTAAGTATTTCTATATTGTAACCTTCTTGCTGCAGAATACGAATAGCGTTGGGGTGCACATTTTCTAGCAAGAGCACTTTTATCATCGCCTTTGGATAGCTTTGACTGCGATGTAAATTATTGAGGTACAAAAATTCATCTAAACTTTGTACAACATAATCGGCTTTTGGTGCAAGCACAGTACGACTAATATTTTCTGTGTACAGATAAAAGTATTTGGCAATGCCACTTTCCTTTAGCTCAAGGTCCGTGTAGCCATCACCAACGATATGTATATCGCCATCTAAAGCCATGGCGTTCACTTGTTTTACTTTGCCGCCACTTTCGCTTAGCAAACGTGTTGTATCGTAACCAATAATATTGTTTTGTTCGTCAAATAAAAATTTATTTGCAAATACGTGGTCTGCTGCAATACCATACTCCGCAACTACGGGTATGATATACTCTTCAAAACCTCCACTGATGATGTAGATTTGATTGGCGTAAATACTTAGGGCTTGTTTATTGCGCCTAAAACTTTCGCTTACATTTTCTTTCAAGAAAGCAACAAGCTCATCAACATTTCTTGTATTGCCACTAAGTAAAGCTAAACGTTGTTGCAGCGCTTCGCTAAATGGCATACTTCCATCCATACCACTATTGGTAATGCGATTGATTTCTGCGAGTTTGGTATCGGCATCGCTTTGGCCTCGTAAAGCAATTTTAGCTAATTCGTCTAGTGCCTCTACTTTGGTAAAGGTGCTATCAAAATCTATAATAAAAAATTGCTTGTTCATGTATACTAAAATATTTTACCAGGATTAAGAATGTTGTTAGGGTCAAAGGCTTTTTTAATGCCACGCATCACTTCCAAATTTGCTTCAGCTAACACGATGGGCATATATTCTTTTTGTACGGCACCAATACCATGCTCACCACTGATGGTGCCACCAAGTTTTTTACACAATCTAAATATGTCTCGTATAGCTTCTTTGGTTTCGTTTTGCCAATAGCTGTCGGTATGATTGTCCTTTAGAATGTTGACGTGCAGATTACCATCGCCAGCATGGCCATAGCATACAGTACGTAAATTAAACCGTGCTGCAATAGCTTTTACACCTTCAAAAAGTTCAGGCAATTTACCACGTGGTACAACGGTATCTTCTTCTTTATAAGTATTGTTGTGCTTTGTACTTTCACCAATCGTTCTGCGAAGCTTCCAGAAATGTTCTTTCTTTTCTGAACTGTCTGCTAGCAGTACTTCTTGCGAGCCGCAAGTTTCAAGTACAGTGTACATCTTCTCGCATTGCGCCATGACCTCATCGTCGGTATGACCATCTACCTCGATAAGCAAATAGGCTTGTACGCTTTCGTTGTGGTCAAAAGCCAAGCCAGTGTACGCACTGCTAAGTTTAAAACCTTCAGGCTCTACAAACTCGCAAACACTTGGTGTAGTGCCTGCCAAAAAAATATCGTTTACAGCCTTGCACGCTGCAACGGCACTTGTAAAGCTTGCGAGCATAAGCAAATTCTTTGGCGGATAGGGGATTAGCTTTAGTACAACTTTGGTTACAATGCCAAGTGTGCCTTCGCTGCCAATCATGAGGTGGGTAAGGTTGTAACCTGTACTATATTTTAGAGTGTTTGCACCTGTCCAAATAACTTGGCCATTAGGCAGCACCACTTCTAGGTTTAGAATATAGTCTCGCGTGGTGCCATATTTCAACGCACGTGGGCCACCGCTGCTGTGCGCAACGTTGCCACCTATAAAACAACTTCCTTTACTTGCGGGATCTGGTGGATAGAAGAGTCCAACGGCCTTTACAGCGTTTTGAATATCTTCGTTAATAACACCACTTTCAACGGTACATTGAAAATTGTGTTCGTCTATCTCAAGAATCTTGTTGAAGTGCTTCATGAGCAATACCACGCCGCCATGAATAGCTAAAGCTCCTCCGCTTAAACCAGTGCCTGCTCCTCTAGGTGTTACACAGATGCAATGTTGATTGCAGTATTGAAGAATATCGCTAATATGCTGCACAGTTTGCGGAACAAGCACCACACTAGGGGCATAGTGCAAATCTTCTGTATGATCGCTACTTGCATCTTGCAAGCTTTCGGCATCTGTAAGCACATTGGCTTGGCCAAGCATGCTAGCAAAATCTACCAAATGCAGCGCAGTAATTACAGTATATATAGGAAGCGATGTCAATGCATGCAAAGCTATTGCACACTATAAGCACCCGCAAACAATTGCAGATGTATTTATCCTGAATTATTAAGATTTCTATGCTTGAGCAGCTGTGCCCATGTAACGCAAAAAGCGAACGTGGCTTACAATAGCATCTCTTGTGCGCTTGTATTCGTTGTAACGCACATCGTATTCATCGCATACCTGCTTGATTATTTTGCTAATTGCAGGGTAGTGCACATGGCTGATTCGTGGAAACAAATGATGCTCAACCTGAAAATTAAGACCACCTGTAAACCAGTTTACAATTCTATTATTTGTAGCAAAGTTTGCAGTTGTTTTAAGTTGGTGTTGTGTCCACTCGTCTTCAATAATATCTACATTAGTATCTGTTGGAGTAGCAGCTACCATTTCTGTATGCTCAACAGTATGTGCCAACTGAAATACCATTGCAATCAACAAACCAGTAAATGCAAGGAAAATACTAAAGCCAATCAACCATACTTTTAATCCAAGCATTGCAATAGGAATTACCATAAAGATGCTTGCAAAAAGTACCTTGCCAGCCCAGAAACTGATATGGTCTTTTGTTTTCATTTTTTGTAATTCTACCGAACCTATCTTTTGTGTAAAATACTTTTTGAAGTCAGCTTGGAAAATCCATGCGAAATAAAGTAAGCAATAGAAGAACCAAAAGTAAACATGTTGATACTTATGCATCTTCATCTTCTTTTGCGTTGGCGACATGCGCATCCATGGTTGTGTTTCAATATCGTCATCTACACCTTCTACGTTAGTATATGTGTGGTGAATAATATTGTGCTTCATATTCCACATGTAACTACTACCACCCAAAAGATCTAAACTGTAGGCAGCTACTTTATTCAAAACTTTATTGTTGCTAAAACTACCATGGCCACCGTCGTGCATAATATTAAAACCAATAGCAGCTACAACTGTACTTAGCAAAAGCGTTTCTAAAATAGCTAACCAAGTTACTGGTGTAAAAAATACTAAATGTACATAAGTAAGAATAAGAAGGCTTGCTAAAATAACTGCCTTGCTAAACAATTTACCATTACCAGTTTTGTCGATATTATTATCATCGAAGTAAGCATCTATTCGACGTTTAAGCTCTTGCGTAAAAGTTACACTAGGCTGTACAAATTTAGGCTTTGGCATGCTGTAAAGATAGGTTCTTGTATTTGTATTGCGTTTTGATAATTGTTATAGCTTGTTAAGAGCCTGATTTAAGTCTGTTAACAAGTCCTCAATGCTCTCTAATCCTACACTTACACGAATTAAGCCATCGCTAATGCCGCTAGCTATGCGCAATTCTCGTGGCACACCAACATGTGTTGTGCTGGCGCTATGACACAAAATAGTATCTGCTGTACCAAGACTCACCGCATTATTACATAGTTCTACTGCATTAATAAATCTTTTAGCATCTTCATAGCCACCCTTTAATTCAAAGCTTAACATTGCGCCAGCATGTTTCATTTGTTTGGTAGCAATGCTTTTATACTTGTTGTTGTCTAAGCCAAGATAGTTAACACTTGCGACAGCTGTATGCGTATTTAGAAAATTGGCAACCTGTGTTGCATTGCTGCAATGCCTATCCATTCGTAGTTCTAAAGTTTTGATACCATTGTTGAGTAAAAAAGCATCAAAGGCACTCGCACTACCACCTAGTAAACGAAGATGTTTAGTTGCAGTTGTATTCATAAATTCTAAATCGATTCCAATAAGCGCGCCACCTAATGCTGTGCCATGCCCATTTAAGAATTTTGTTGTGCTATGAAAAACAAAATCAACACCAAAACGAAATGGTTGTTGCAAATATGGCGTAGCAAAAGTATTGTCAACTGCTACAAGGCAATTATGTTGCTTAGCGATTTTAGTGACAGCTTCAATATCTATGCAACGTAAGGTTGGATTAGCTGGCGTTTCTATGTACACCATTTTGTAGTTGCCATTTTGTAGTTCGGCTTCTATCGCAAGGTGGTCATCAAAATCTATCACAGTTGCCTCCACGCCATGTTGTGATAGTACTTTGTCAAACAACTCTTGTGTGCCACCATATAAGGATAAATGGGTAAGCACTTTATCGCCTGCTTTAAGCGTGCTAAAAAACAAAGTGCTTAAAGCAGCCATGCCTGTTGCATGCAGAAGTGCTTTGGCTTGAAGTGCATTGCCTTGTTGGTCTTTTAATTGATAGCATTCTAGTGCTGCTAGTTTCTTTTCAACTTCAGTCACAGTAGGGTTGCCCCAGCGAGAGTAAATAAAACCCTCTTGCTTACCACTAAATAAGGCCTCTATCTCATCGGCATCGTCAAATAAAAAGGTGCTGCTTGCATAGATAGGCGTGATGTGGCTTTTGTTGCTTTCTTTGGCAAACCCACCATGAATGCAAATTGTGCTAAATCCGTTGCTTGAATTTATTTTAGACATAAAACTTCTTGCAAGGTATTGCAATTGTGTTTACCTTGCTCAATAATAAGATAATTATGAATGAACAATTGCTAGACTACGTGCAGTTTAATTTATGGGCTAACAAGCATTTTACTAGCATGCTCGACAAGCTTGATGCAGAGCAATGGCATACAACAATTGCTGGCAGCTTTGAGAGTATACACAAAACTGTTTCTCATATTTATTTTGCAGAATCTATTTGGAATCAGCGCATGGCAATGACTGATCCAGTTATTGTACCAACAGATAGCGACTTTACTAATGCAAAAGATTTATGCGCGGCATGGCTTGCACAGAGCGAAAAATTAGTTCAATTTGTAAAGCAGCAAAAGCGCAGCGATTGGTACACGCATGAATTGAGTTACCGCGACATCAAAAAGATCCAACATAAAAGTGCACTGCAGCATATTATTTGGCACGTCTGTAACCATGGTACTTTTCATCGTGGGCAACTGGTAAACTTTATGCGAGCAGTAGGTGTTGCAAGTATAATGCAGACAGATTTTATTA
>JBJORA010000103.1:0-6147 GCA_046049675.1 Bacteroidota bacterium
AATTGCTAAATTCCCCTGCCAAGTACAAGTACTCTCTCAAACATTGGGGAAAAGCTCTGCCGTGATTATATAATTGTTCTAGTTTAGCAATTTCTTGCAGACTCATTCCTCTATTCTTGAAGCCGTCTACTATTGGATTTGCGGCAACTTTCTTTAATATTTTAATCTCCATATTTACTTAATGTTTAATGCTTCTTTAACTTTTGTAAGTGATTTTAGTTTTTCATCTTGCTGCACCACAAATTTAATTTCTTTTCCTAAAGCTTTAGCTTGTTCGTGTAATATCACTAATTCGCGTCTGCAACTGCCACACACTGCAATAAGCGAGCTTATTTTTATTTCAAAGTAATCGCCTTTGTGGATGTGCTTGTGGAGGAAGTTGTAGATGATTTGCAGTGCAGTGTTGTTATCTACATCGAACAGTTAAAATGCACACTGAAATAATTGATAAGTCTACAAAATACAAAAAGTTTGCGGCATATTCAATTATTTGTACCGCTCAGCGATCTTTTCATAGATTCCTTTTTCATTCAACCTTAATTTAGCCTCATATTGCCGATGAGCTACTTCATACGCGAGGCCAGTGTCATCATTGATGTTAACCCATATCTTATTCCTTCCCTCCCAACCATCATCTTTTGGAAAATCCATCATTACGCACCAATATGGAAACATACTAGCTATTGCTGTCTGATAGTTTGGGTGGTCTTTGTAGTCTTGAAGTCGAAGTACTTGTTCCTCTAGCGTATGTTCAACTGGCGTTACGCCCTTTGATTGGTCAAATAACCAATCAATATCCTTAATTACCTTGATTGCGATTGATGCAATCTGTTTTTCACTGTGCTTCATTTTAATAAACATTGTATTGCTTTTCAAATAGCATCTGTTCGATATATGATTTTATATACTGGGCTAGTTTTTTGTCCTATAATTATTTGCCTCATTTATAATTTGTTGCACTTAAAGATAAGAATTAATTAGTTCGTCATCTGTCCATTTATGTATATATCTTGTTTTCAAGATTTCCATAAGAACATATATCTCCTCGTTAACTATATTCATTTTAGGTATTTTACTAAGATAAATTGTCAACAGCAATGTTCGCTACATGTTTTACTATCCAACGGGCAGCTTAACTCAACAAACTCATATGCACCCAACCATACTTCTCGCGAAGGCCAGCAATATTGGCAATAACAAATACATAAGCCCAATCTGCTTCTACTTGTACAACTTCTACTTTGGTATTGAGTGGTAGCGCTTTTATTGGCGTATTGTTTTCAATGCTAGGTATGCTGCGCAAATTTGTATTGGCTTTATTTGTTTTACGGATATCGCCTGTGTCATCATGCCTGCCCAATAATCGTGCTCTAAAGCTCTCCATCGCAAATGCAGGACCAGGGTCGCTTTTCCTAAATGGCGCAATATCTTCGTGGCCTAAAACATCTTTTAAGTTATAGTGGCTTAAAAGCAATTGGGCTACTTCAAATGCGCTAGCTAATTGCTTTTCTGTATAGGCATGCCAACCTGTACTTGTGTCTTCGTGTTTATGTCGTGCTACCATTACGTCTGCATCTGCATAAAACTTACCACCTACGCCTTGCCATTTGTTGCCTACTTTGCGCATACGGCCAGCATTGTCTAGCTCTATGCCAATAGAGTGCGAATTAAGCCCAACAATATTAAACCAACGGCTTACACCAGCATGCCAAGTTGATACATTAAATGCTGCCAATTGTGTAATACTGCCATCGCGCCCAATTACCAAATGCGCAGATGCTTTAGCAATGGGGTTAGTCAACCAGCTGACACTACTGCCTTTACTAGCACCTGCCGTATAATGCATGATTAAAAATTTTGGCGTGATAGTGCCGCCGTGGTTAGGCGTTTGTTTGAAGTTGATTGCAGGATCGCCTGCTTCCGCTACGAGTTTGTTTTGTATAATTTTCATTGTGTAAAATGTTTATGGGGTTAAAAAAAATGGTTATGCTGCAAATGAAGTACTTAAATGTCAGTAATGCAAGTTTAGGCAACAGAAAAGAACGCAATAGCTACATTTGGCTATATATTTTTATACGGATCGGCTATTTAAGAGGCAAAGCAAAAAAGTACACTGTCGTTAAATTATTTCTTTTACTTTCGTGTTATATAACCAAACCCATTGAACAATGCCAAGTACTACAAGTCGTACCTTTTTTAAGAATTACTCTGCAAAGTTATTGCCACTAAGTCATCGCGAGATGGCTTTAGGTGACCTTTGGATTCAACGCAGTTTTTTGCAATCTAAGCGTCTTGTTCCCGAAAACGATAATGCAGCATTAGTTTGCAACAATAGAAATTTATATGACTCGCTAAAGGCAGTGCCGCCAGTAGGTGCCGCTTTGCCAGATATTGATATCACCCAAGACTTTAATGCAGAAGCAAACGCTACTATACCATCCTTAGACACGAGCGTTGAAGCTGCTATGGGTATTAGTAAGGTTATTAGCATGCATCTTCGTGGTGTAACAAGCAAGCCAATCACACTCTATAAAAATGATCTACGCAATGCATTAGTCCAGTTAGAGCAGACCGATGAAGCTAAGTATCGAAAATATTTAAAGAGGCACGTAATCGTTACTGCTTTATACTATGCTGATAGTATTGCACTAAGCTTTCAAAAAACCGTCAACGATAAGCTTGCGTTTGAAACGCAATTAAAACAAATGCTTAAGGTAGATGCCGAAATTACTTATGAGGGCAATACTGTTGTAAATGTTGTGATGAATAATAATACTTGCCCCTTCGCTGCTAATTTAGAACGTGGTAAAAATATTTAGTGCTTTCGCTTTTAATTTTTCTTCTAATACCTCACCAAAATCTCCTCCAACTCCTTCCGCTTTATATCCGGTACCCAACAATCATCTGCTGCGTAGCCAACAGGTATCACAAGGAAGGGTTTTTCGTTTTGTGGTCGTTGAAGAATATCTATTAAGAAATTCATAGGCGAGGGCGTATGCGTTAAGGCAACAAGGCCAGCATTATGAATGGCTGTCAGTAGAAAACCACATGCCAAGCCAACACTTTCTGTAACGTAATAATTTTGTCGCTTGCTGCCATTTGCATTGTATTCAAAACTTCGCTTAAAGACAATAATTAAGTAAGGCGCAATTTCTAAGAAAGGCTTTTGCCAGTTGGTGCCTAGGTGGCTCAGATCTTCTAGCCATTCTGCACTCATACGATTTTCGTAACTTTCTTTTTCTTCTGCTTCTGCAGCAATTCTAATTTGCTGCTTAATCATTGGATCGCTAACCACACAAAAAGTCCAAGGTTGCTTATTGGCACCACTTGGTGCAGTGTTGGCGGTTTTAATAATGTTCTCTATTACTTCAAAAGGCATTTGTTCATCACTAAAATCTCTGCAAGTTCTGCGCAAATTACTCTTTGCATAAAAGTCTTTACTTTTTTCAATGAGGGTATCCGCGTCGTAGTGTTCGGCTACGTGTTTGATATAATTATGCCCGTCTATTAGTTTTGTTTGCATTGCACTTCAGTTAAGGTAAGTGAAAGTAAGGAAATTTAGTAAAAGTCCTTTCTCAATCTAAAGAGCACTTGCAAAAGCAATTAGTACGGTTAAGGTCAAAAAGTATGTGATTCCTACAATTCTTTCTCTTTTTCTTTCTGTTTCTCTTTCTATCTAGGTGAGGCGACTGACGTGTCTAAAACCAAAAAAGAGAACGATTCCCAGAATTCTTTCTCTCCGCCGCGGCGGGCTGTTTCTCTCTCTGTGACTTTGCTTCTGAATTCTGTTGTAATTTTCAATAATATAAATACTAATCTGTTGAGGCGATTGTCGTGTTTAAAACCAAAAAAGAGAACGATTCCCAGAATTCTTTCTCTCCGCCGCGGCGGACTGTTTCTCCTTCTCTTTCTTCCTTGGTGAATTTGCCTCTGAATTCTGTTGTAATTTTCATGGATACAAATACTAACCTGTTGAGGCGACTGTCGTGTTTAAAACCAAAAAAGAGAACGATTCCCAGAATTCTTTCTCATTCTGTTTCTCCTTCTCTTTCTTGCTTGGTGACCTCGTCAGGATTCAAACCTGAAACCTTCTGAGCCGTAATCAGATGCGCTATTCAGTTGCGCCACGAGGCCATTTTTTTTATTCATCCCGATTGTATCGGGACTTCATTTTTGTTGGTTTCGTTCCTCAACCTCAAAAATTGAAGGTTGCGCCACGAGGCCAATCAACAAGCAATTTTCATACTTGCGAGGCGCAAAGGTAAGATGACATGGCTTAACAGCAAAATATTTACACAAAATATCAGTAAAGAGCAAGCGAAATCCCTACAGTAAGCGCCTTTTAGCGATATCAAAATAGGCCTTCTCCAGCTCGTAGCCCTCAAATTGACGATCTAAGTTTTTACAAGCCAGTCCTGTGCTGCCGCTTCCCATAAAAGGGTCTAGTACCGTTTGATCTTGCCAGCTGAGTAGGTTTACTAAATGCTCCATCAATTGTACAGGCTTAATGGTAGGGTGGTTATTGAAGTCATCGGCATGCTGACGCACTTTAGGCACTAAGAAGAATTTATCATAGCCATCTTCAAAGCTATCAGTGCGTACAATATTTGCCGTAACGCGTCCCTTGGGGTGCGGGTTGTGACCAACCTTGCCTTCGCCAGCTTCGTATGGTATTCGCGAGGCTTCTAAGTTGAGTGCGCCTGTACCGTGCGCAATCATATTTTGGGCAGCGGTCTTTTTCTTTTCCAAAGGCTTTTGTACAAGAATGATTGGCTCGTAGGCGGGCTTTATCCCAAGTCCACTTCCTGCAAATTGCTTTCCGATTTTGCTGTTGGCAGCAAGTTTTGCTTTGCCTTGCGTCGTGGTGTACGAATCTGCGCCACCTTTTTTGTAGCCTTGCACATATTTATACTGCCCAACCGCTTTGCTTGCAACACCAAGTTCTTTATCTATGTCCAATGCTACATCGCGGCTCTTTGGCATGCCATTTAAGTAGCCCCACATCATTACATCGCGCACGATAAAACCAGCGTCTTCCAGTTGCACCATTAACCTGTGCATCAATCTTACAGCACTAAACACAGCCGCATAGCCACCGGGCTTTAGTGCTTCAAAACAATCTGACCAAATCTGCGAGGGCGGCAAACTTTTATCCCATTCATTATTCTGGAAGTTAATGCCATAGGGTGGATCCGTAATGATGGCGTGCACGCTGTTTGGCTTTGTTTTATTCAAGCCAATGCACGACTGACAGTAGAGTTGTATGCCTTTTGGTAAGCCTTTTGCCACTTTTCGCAAATATAAAGTTAGCGGTACACGAAACCACTAGAAGTTGTACCCACAATATTATTATTTTTTATGCGGCCTGCTAGTACTTCCTGTTCAAAATATTGAATATAAGCAGCAGTATAAATGCCAAATCTATTAGGTAGAAAATGCAGGCTATTAAATCGCCCCTCTTCTAAAGCGTAAGGCAAATTTACATGTACACCTTCATGCGCATCTACTTGCTTTGTACGACTCTTGTATTGCCGGTATGCCCAAGCCCGTTTTGTATCTACAAAAATGTGAATATTGTAATTTTCGTTTTGCAGTTTTACGCGAAAATCGACGCCAATTTTGTCAAGGACAGTGCTGCGTTCAACCAGGCTGTCGCCAAAAATGTGTTTGCACAAGAAGTAGGCATGGTATTCTGTAAGAAAGCCAAATTGTGTGCGATACAATCTTGCTCGCAGGCCGTCGCTAAACTGCTGCCAATCTTTTACATTGAAACGTTTATGAAGTTCAATATCGTGGGTAGTGGCGTACAGTTCAAAAAAATCGTCAAAGCTTAGATAGTTGTGCTGCACAAAATACAATTGATTCAAGAGTTCACTTGGATTGAGGATATCCTTCAAATCCATCTCTACATCTTTGATTAGGCGCAACTGTGGCTGCGGTACAAGACTAGCTAAATATTTTTCGTAACTGGCTAGATCGTGCATAGGTGTTCTACTTCAACTGACGCTTATACATTTGAACCGTATTGTGCAAGCCTAAATAAATAGCGTCGCAAATAAGTGCGTGGCCAATACTTACTTCTGCTAAGTGGGGAACTTGCTGTGCAAAGTAGGCCAAGTTTTTTAGGTCTAAATCGTGGCCAGCATT
>JBJORA010000104.1:0-27765 GCA_046049675.1 Bacteroidota bacterium
AGTCATATACCTACTGTTGTGTTTTCACACATCCGCACAAGTGCATCTCTATGATAGCGCCTCTGCTATGCATGGTAAGCAATGGGTCATGGGCCTAAACAGTATAACACTTGATTTTAGAACTAATGAACTGCCTGTTGTTGATACATTGCGATACGGTCCCCCCACGCCAGGGTGCGTGATAATAGATGGTGGAAGTAATATTTGTGATAAGTATGGGAATATTGCACTTGTTTCAAATGGCTACTATATTTATGACAGAGCTGGCTACTCCCTTACAGGTATGTCACCTATTAATGTACCCCTGGGTACGAAGTACTTTTCTAATTACGGTGAAACAAATCAAATTAGTATCTGTTTGCCTCAAAGTGATTGGGATTTTTATGTTATTTGTACTGGTGTTAGTGACAAAGCATACGAGCATGCTGAAGACTCAGGATTTTTGTACAAAGAATTCCCGGCGGATGTTATTAGCTACTGTGTGGTACATGTAGATAGTACAACAGGTAGTGCAACTCTTGTGGTTAGGGACAGCATAGTTTTGCAGGATAAGTGGTTAGCACGTGAACGTATGACTGCAGTTCGCCACGGCAATGGTCGCGATTGGTGGTTGGTAAAGCCCCATCATACAAAGCAACAATTCTATACATTACTTGTTACAAGTGAGGGTATAACTGTGCATGACAGCATACAATACTCAGACAATCCGGTGGACTTTCTTGGCAAACGAGGTCAATGCCAGTTTAGTAATAATGGAGCGCATTTTGCCATGGCCAAGGACTACGTTTATGCTGGTATAAATCCAGTTTATTTATATGATTTTGATAGATGCACTGGCGTTTTTTCCAATTACAGAAAGTTAAACGTGCCATTGAATGACACGCAAGATGCAGTTACTGGCGTTTGCTTTAGCCCCGACAATAAACTACTGTATGCGAGTAGCTACGAACAGATATACCAAATACCTGCAAATGCTACAATAACGGATACCTTTTACAAAGTTGCTGGATACGATACGGTTGACTACTATGTGTGGTACAACACAATGGCAACCGCACCCAACGGCAAACTATATATCGGTAACTTTCACGTAGTGCGCAAAGAAATGAGCTATATAGATAAGCCAAATGAACGTGGCGCAGCATGTGCGTTTACGCCATTAGGGTTTAGGCAAAATATTACCAACTTGGCCATACCACCCAATATGCCGAATTACGCACTCGGCCGCTGGCTCAATAGCCCTTGCGACAGTTTATACAAGCCGCCACCACCACCTATTCCATTAGCATGGCAGGTTTATCCAAACCCCACAACAGATATGTTGTACATCAATGTGCCTGATAGTAGCATTGCTCAACTTAATATTAGCATACACAATACAGCAGGGCAACGTGTGATGATGCGCGATATTGCGGTCAGTAATACATACAAGGCAGAGATAAATATTGCGCACTTGGCTAAAGGTGTTTATTACTTGCGTGTGCAGCATGGTATAAAAAGGTTTACGACTAAAGTGGTGAAGCTTTAATTGCTCCCGACGACACTGCCTGCAGAAACCGAAAAATAGACGTTGCAAAACACGGTATTACCAGCTTACGCTGCACTATGCGTTTAGCACGTATTAATACGCCATCAACTGCTCAACCACACTTTTAAGCCTACTATTGGCCATAAAGTTCTTTTCTAAGGTTACATCAAATGGCACTGGCGTATCCAAGCTAGCACAACGCATAACTGGTGCATCTAAGTGCTTAAAGCAATGCTCGCCAATCCATGCACTTATTTCGCCACCTATGCCGCCAATAAGCGTGTCTTCGTGAAGAATTAATGCCTTACCTGTTTTTTGCACTGCAGCTGCAATCGCATCATAATCGAGCGGTGCTAAACTGCGCAAGTCTAAAATTTCTATACTATACTGAGGATGTGCTGTGCAAAATTGCTTAGCCCAATGCACACCCATGCCGTATGTAATAATGCTAATATCATTGCCACTTTGTACTGTATTGGCCTTGCCTATTTCTATGGTATAATAACCACCAGGTACTTGTCCGCTGATACTGCGATACAAGGCTTTGTGTTCAAAGAACATCACTGGATTAGGATCTTCAATAGCGCTACACAATAATCCCTTAGCATCATAAGCGCTGCTTGGATATACCACTTTTAATCCAGCCACTTTTGTAAACCAAGCTTCATTGCTTTGGCTATGAAAAGGTCCGGCGCCTACACCACCGCCAGTTGGCATGCGCACAACCACATCGGCGTTTTGTCCCCAACGATAGTGTATTTTGGCAAGGTTGTTTACAATTTGATTAAAGCCTACTGTTGCAAAATCTGCAAACTGCATTTCCATCATGGCTTTATGCCCCATAATGCTCAGACCAAGTGCCGAACCAACAATTGCGCTTTCGCACAATGGCGTATTGCGCACACGGGCTTTGCCAAATTTCTCAACAAAACCTTCGGTAACTTTAAACGCACCACCGTACTCTGCAATATCTTGCCCCATCAATACAAGCTCAGGATAACGCTGCATGCATTCATCAAGGCCATCGCTAATGGCTTGAATCATTTTAATCTCCTGTGGCGCTTGGCTACTGCTTGTTGTTATACTTGTATGCGGCGCAAATACATCTGCTACTTCTTCGGCAGTATTGGCTACCATGGTAGCACTTGCAAAGCCTTCTGCTACACTTTGCTCAATATAATTTTTGTACTCTGCGCGTAAGGTCTCTACCTCGGCAGCACTCATTATTTTTTGCTCAAGTAAAAATTGCTCGTAATTAAGCACAGGATCTTTCTTAGCCCATTCGTCAAACAAATGCTGTGGCACATACTTAGTACCACTTGCTTCTTCGTGTCCGCGCATTCTAAACGTCATACACTCAAGCAGCACAGGCTTTTGTTCTTTAATACAATATTCTTTTAGCGATTGAATGGTATTATACACTTCAAGAATATTATTGCCATCAATAATTTCTGCACGCATACCATAGCCAATGCCACGATCGGCTAATTGCTTGCACACAAATTGCTCTCTAATAGGTGTACTTAAACCATAACCATTATTTTCTATAATAAAAATAGTTGGCAGTCCCCATACAGCAGCAACATTAAGTGCTTCATGAAAATCGCCTTCACTAGTACCGCCATCGCCACAAAATGAAATAGAGATTTTTTTATCGTCACGAAGTTTGTGTGCTAAGGCTATACCATCGGCAATTGCCATTTGCGGGCCTAAATGGCTTATCATACCGCAGATATGATGCTCGCGTGTGCCAAAGTGAAAACTGCGCTCGCGGCCCTTACTGTAACCATCTTTGCTACCTTGCCACTGCTTAAAAAGTTTGCTCAGCGGCATATCCCTGCTTGTAAAAACGCCAAGGTTACGGTGCAATGGCATAATCCATTCGTCTTTATCAAGCGCCATGGTAGCGCCAACAGCAATGGCTTCTTGACCTATGCCACTAAACCATTTACTAATTTTGCCTTGACGCAATAGCACTAACATTTTCTCCTCAATCATACGAGGTAACAAAATGTGTTGATACAACGCTTTGGCTGTAGTTGCTGATATAGATCCCAGCTCAAACTTCATGGCGCAAAGGTAGCCCAGCCACAGCATTTTTTGCTGTAGTACAATGTGATGTATATGTGCCTAAATATTAGCGCGTAATTACCTTCACCAATTGACTGTCTATGCCGTTGACATACACGTGGTGCATGGTGTCTTCGTGGATTTGCACTCTAAATTCGCCATTGGCATCAGTTTGACCGCTGCCTTCATCGTTTACATCGGGTTCAATAATTACAATTTCTGCACCAGCAACGGGGCTGCCACCTTCGGTAACTTTACCAGTAATGGTGTGGCTGCGTACAATTGGAATGCCTTCTGGCGTGTGTTCTGTTGTGTGGATTGTTACGGTATATCCCATGGTTTTGTTGTTGTTATGGACGCAATGTAGTATAAATTAGTGATTTTGGGTACTTGCCTTCCCGAATAATTTTTCGCCCGCTGCAATAGCTATACGCAAGTTATTTTCTTTGGGCGGAATTGGGCAATTGTAGCCGCCTGCAAAAGCGCAGTAGGGATTATAAGCTTTGTTGAAGTCTATAATTACCGCTGCAGTCGAAAAGTCTTTTAAAGTAAAATCAAGATAGCGGCCACCACCATAGGTTGTCTTGTAATTGGTGTTATCAGTAAATGGTACAAACACATGGTCGCTATGTTCTGGGTCCTTCATTAAAGTAATACTACGGTAGGCAAATAAGCGTTGCGTTTTTTTGTTGATCTTAAATTCTAACTGCGCAAAAACAACATAGGTTTTTTCTTTGCCACTTACAGTCTTCATAATAATAGTATCAGTACCTGTTAGCAGCTTAATTTTTGCAGGCACCCGCATGGCAGTATTAGCTTCGTAAAAGCGTAAGTACGCCAAGTCTTCTTGCTTGAGAGGGCTGTGCTCATCACTAAGAAATTCTTCTTTGTATTTTTCGCGATGCTTGGCTAGGCTATCGGCATAGGTTTGCGCCGTGCTAAAACTTTGCAAGGCAGCGATGAATATTGGCAAGCACAAAGCAATTTTTTTGATACACATGTTGTAATATTACGTGTCATTTTTTAATAAACCATGTTGCAGCGCGTACCAATTTTAAGGTTGCTTGTGCCATTTGCTATTGGCATTGCTTGCGCTATTGCATTGCCTTGGTATAAGACCATTGCCATTGCAAGCGCTATGGTTTGCGTGCTAGCGCTTTTGATTAGTTTATTAAAACAGTTAAGCACACATCATTGGCTGCGATATATAGCTGTTGCAAGTTTTGCTTTGGCAGCCGGCACTATGGTTGTAACGCTACAGCACAAAGTAAATAGCACAAAGCATTATAGCCGACACGTACACGATACCTGTGCATATGAGTTAGAAATTTTGGAACCATTTGTAACAAAGACAAGTAGTTATAAAACAACTGCTCGTGTTCACCGTATTCTGCCTAGTCAAACTGCTGTGCTTGGCGAAGTGTTGGCATATTTTACAAAGCATAGTTCAGCGCCACAGCTAAAGCCAGGTGAACGCGTGGTGATGCGTGCTCATTTTTTACCAATCAAAAACAGCGGCAATCCAAACGAGTTTGATTATGCCGGATATTGCAATAGAAAAGGGATTAGCCATGCAGTATTTGCCGATACCACTAGCTATACTAGGCTCATTGGTAAGCACAGTACTAGTTTGCGTGCAAGGTTTGCACAATGGCGTATGCATGTACTTGCGCAACTTGGCAAGTATATCAAAGAGCCTGCTTCTCTTGGTATAGCAGAAGCATTGCTAGTTGGCGACAAGAAAGATGTTGACAAGGAAACATGGGAGGCGTATAGCAAAGTTGGCGTAGTGCATATCATTGCCATTAGTGGTATGCATATTTCTGGCATCTACAATTTTCTCTTATTGCTGTTTGGAAAACTATTGCCTAAAAAATTTCAAAGGAAAAAAAGCATTGCCATTATTGCAGCCATGCTTGGCATGTGGATTTTTGCTTTGCTTACTGGCTTGCCAGCTAGTATTATGCGTGCTTGTGTGATGTATACATTTATTGGTATTGGCGCATTATTAGGTCGTGGTAAAGACACATTTAATATGCTTTGCATTTCTGCATTGCTACTGCTAGCCTATGAGCCTTATTGGCTTATTGATCCTGGTTTTATATTGAGCTACGCAGCCTTGCTTGGTATTTTACTTTTTGGACGAAGATGGAGTAGCATTACTGCTGATAAGCATTGGCTGTTACATTGGTTTTGGACAATGATTGCAACAACAACAGCTGCACAAATCTTTACCTTGCCGTTTTGCATTTATTACTTTTCACAATTTCCGTTGCTATTTTTGTTGAGCAACCTAATCGCTATTCCATTGAGCGGTGTGATACTCGCTCTAACTATAGCCATTGTGCTGTTTAGTCTTGTGCCAGTGATTGCAATATTTTTGGGAACGATTACAAGCTGGTTAATTGCGTTCCTTAATCACATTATCTTTTGGATGAGTGGCCTAAGCTTTTTTACTGCAAATAACTTATACTTAAATAATTTGCAATTATGCTTGCTTTTGTTTTCCATTACTTTGCTTTGCTACGGCGTACTTCGTATGCGAGGTACAGTTCTATTACTAAGTTTGTTTTGCGTGCTTGTGTTTAGCAGTTCTTTCGTTTGGCGCGGTGTTCAGCAGCATAAACAAAAACAGCTTGTGGTCTACAATATCAATAGGCAAACAGCTATTGATTTGATTGAAGGAAGAGAAATCTTCTCCGTAAGATCGGAAAGCGATGAGGCAAGTGACAAATATGCAATAGCACCATCGCGAAGACAATTAGGCGCTACTATAAAAAATACAAAAATTTTAGATAAGGGTATCCATATCTTGTCCTTCTCTGATAGGAAATTGTTGGTATGTGATAGCATTACCAATAGCAATCTTCCATCTGCTGATGCAGTTGGAAACATTGAGGTAATTTTACTTTGCAACAATAGTAAGGTCGATATTGCTGCCTTGAAAGCCTATCGTTGCAAAGCTATTGTAGCAGACGCTAGCAATCCTTCATGGAAAATAGAAAAATGGAAAGCTGAAGCTAGTCAGCTATCAATACCATTTCATAGTACTGCTTTAGATGGCGCCTATGTTTTACCTTACTAAGGGGCTGGTAATTTGGCATAGTGTTGCGGACAAATGTTTGATATTGAAATAATATATGATGATCAGCAAAGCTGCACCATTTTCTAAAAGATATCGCGATAATGACGCTCCTTGTCTTTTGTTTGAACTAACAGCTCGCACCTACGGAGCTAGATATAACATTTATACCTATTTCTACAAACATTACGGCTCCGCTCGAGCTTACTTTAGGCACAAATCAGTAATTTCAGTATTGCAATTGGCGGCACACAACAGCATGTTTAGGACGGCCTAGACCGACCTAGAAATATGGAGCAGAAAATCAGTTCGCAGCACTAGGAAGGGTTGGGCTTTGTGTCAGCAGGTGCAGCGCCCCACATGCGAAGCCACTGCTTGATGCGAAGCCTTGGCGCCTCAGCTGCGTGGCCTAGTGCGTGAGCTTGATTTTCGCGAACATATTTCTAAGTCTTGGCTTTTTGTTTCTTTTGTGCCAAGACAAAAGAAAGGAAAACTCATGCGCACACGTACAAGACCCCTAACACAAAACTTACCACCAAATGTCAGGTTGCAAACTAGAAACTAGTTGCTACTTGGTGTGGCTTAACTGATAATGATTAAATATTACTTTAAGTATTCAATACAATTTGATAGTAGGGTGCTTATTTTATGCGCCTTTACCCACGCGCAAGCAATGCTTTGTGGAAAATTGCAGCCATATTTCAGCCTTGCTGCAATTACCTTTGCGCTTCAATTTTAAGGCCTCTTATTGGCTTTTTTGACGCAATTTTTAAGCATATGAATAAAACCATACAAAAGGCACTCGTTTCGGTATTTTACAAAGATGGGCTAGAAGATATTGTTCGCACACTTGTACAACAAGGCGTGCAATTGTACAGTACAGGTGGCACACAAAGTTTTATCGAGCAATTGGGCTTGCCTTGCACGCCGGTAGAAGAACTTACTTCGTACCCAAGTATTTTGGGTGGTCGTGTAAAAACCTTACACCCAAAAGTGTTTGGCGCTATTTTGGCTAAACGTGCCGACGAGCAGCATGTGGCCGATATGCAGCAGTACGAAATTCCTGCCTTTGATTTAGTAATAGTAGATTTATATCCATTTGAAGAAACCGTAGCTACTACAAACGAACATGCTGCTATCATCGAAAAAATAGATATAGGTGGCCCAAGTATGATACGCGCGGCCGCAAAAAACCATGCCGATGTAGCAGTACTTGCTAGCAAAGCCGATTATGCATATTTCTATGAGTTGTTGCAAAAGCAAGGCGCTACAACAAGCTTAGACGATCGCAAGTATTTGGCAACGCGCGCTTTTCAAGTGGTAGCCCAATACGATATGGCAATTGCCAATTGGTTTTTGGAAACGCCACAGCATAATATTACCATTCCGCTTTACAATGGTGCAAAACAAAGTTTGCGTTATGGCGAAAACCCACATCAAAGCGCAGCCTTTTACGGTAACCTCAACGAAGTATTTACACAATTGCATGGCAAAGAATTAAGCTATAATAATCTAGTTGATGTAGATGCTGCAGTGCAATTAGTAGCAGAATTTAGTGAACCAACTTTTGCTGTAATCAAGCATACCAATGCATGTGGCGTTGCAAGTGCAGCTACAATTTTAGAAGCATGGACTGCTGCATTAGCTGGTGATCCAGAAAGTGCTTTTGGCGGCGTATTATGTTGCAATGGCGAAATAGACAAAGCAACTGCAGAGGCCATTAGTGAAATATTTTGTGAAGTGCTGATTGCTAAATCATTTAGTGATGATGCCTTAGCTATTTTGCAACAAAAGAAAAATAGAATTCTACTTGTACAAAAACAGGCTGTAAAACCAGAGGCGATTATTAAGAACGTTATTAATGGTATCCTTGTGCAAGAGGCAGACAATAGTGTGCATGCAGATTGGCAGGAAGCTGGTGCGCGTGAATGCACTGCACAAGAAAAAGCCGACCTCGATTTTGCTAATAGGGTATGTAAACACTTGAAGAGTAATGCCATTGCCATTGTAAAGAATAGACAGCTAATTGGTAAAGGTTGCGGCCAAACGAGTAGGGTAGATGCCTTAAAGTACAGCTTAGAAAAGGCACAGCAATTTGGTTTCGACACAAAAGGCGCTGTTTTGGCCAGTGATGCTTTCTTTCCGTTTGACGACTGTGTTCGTTTAGCGCATGCGGCGGGCATCAGTGCAGTAATTCAACCCGGTGGCAGTATTAGAGACGCTGATAGCATTAACTATGCTAAAGACAATGGCATTGCCATGGTAATTACTGGTACAAGGCATTTCAAACACTAGCTTATGATAGGGCTAGGCTATGCGGCATAGCCACGTTAAATTCGGGAAGTATATTTTAACGTAAAAAAGTTTGCAATAGATTAGGCAGTTTGCTAATTAATTATACATTTACAGTGTTGTTAGAAAGCAAACTCCATAATATTGAGGTTTCTGTAGAAACCTGCTACATTCCAGAGCAAAGTAATGCTTTGGTGAATGAGTTTGTTTTTGCCTATACTATTACCATCACCAATAAAACCAACGCCATAGTACAACTCATGCGCAGACATTGGATAATCAATGATAGCAATGGTGAACTGCGCGAAGTAAAAGGCGAAGGTGTTGTAGGTGTGCAACCTATACTTGAGCCTAATGAATCGTATAAGTACACAAGTGGCTGCTGCCTTCGTACAGAGCTTGGCAAAATGCTGGGTTCTTATGAATTTGTAAATATGGAAACGCGCCAACAAGTAGTGGTGCCTATACCAGAATTTCAGTTGGTAGCGCCGTTTAAGTTGAACTAGTAGAAGTAACTACGTGTTTACGTGCAAGCAACAAATGTGAAGGACAATTCTTAAGTGCAATAGCTATTGAACGGTATTAGCAAATATTCAAAATTCAGAACGTTTTTTTATCTGAACTTCTTCACAGTTGCATTTCTTGAAACATTTTTCATTTTGTTTTCAAATGGCGTGAATACAGGAGTTGGAAAGATGTGGCAGTGCGTAGCAATAATGCTAGTTGTTTCTGCCTTAATTATTGTGATACAATATCCAGTTTTGACCTTATTTAAGCATTGGGCATACAAACTGCTAGTGTTTTATCTTTCAATGAATTTGTTCTTGTTTGCAATTGGCATAATTTGGGCAAGTCACAATGAAGGTTCTGATTGGAATCTGCATGTATTAATTGACCGTGGCATAAAGATGATGTTTATTGGTCAAGTATTTGGAGGCCTCTTAATGTATCTCGTCGTTGTGATTGTGAATTGGAAGCTTAGACAGGATTTATTTGATTGAAGTAGATAATCAGCAGTTAATAGAAGGGGATTCTAAAACTGAATATTCCGATTTTTCAATACTTCATGTTACTTAAAGTGTAATTTGGTCGTTTGGCAATCGTTATTGCCTTACATATCACTGCAATTTTCACCCCTATGCGCTTAACTTTGCAGCGCACACACCATGAGCGACGCAATTAAACACGAATGTGGCCTAGCCTTTATTCGCTTACGCAAGCCACTATCGCACTACCATCAGCAATATGGCACCGTGTTTTACGGTATCAACAAAATGTACCTGCTAATGGAAAAGCAGCATAATCGTGGGCAAGATGGCGCAGGCTTTGTAGCCGTAAAGTTAGACCAAGAGCCAGGTACGCCATATATGCGCCGCATACGTACAAATGCGCAGCAACCCATTGCTGATATTATGCGCCAAATTCAAGAAGAAATTAAAGGCGTAGAAAAGCATTATCCCGATTTGCAAAATTATCCTGGCATGTGCAAAGGCTATTTGAGCTTTATGGGCGAAGTGCTAATGGGGCATTTGCGCTATGGCACACAAGGCAGAAATAATATCGAGTATTGCCACCCTTTTGTGAAAGGCAATACAAGTCCGCATAAGCATTTGATTATGGCTGGTAATTTTAATTTGGTAAATACCAAAGAATTATTTGCCGACCTTCATAAAGAAGAGCTAAGTCAACTCAATGTTGATAGTGATTTAGCTGCCATGATAGAAACTGTGCACAAGGCGCTTTGCGAAGATGCCAATGCACAGCACGGCAAACACAACTGGTTAGAAATCTTACAAAAGAGCGTATCTAAGTTTGATGGTGGATTTACGAGTGCAGGTATCTGTGGCAGTGGTGATGCTTTTGTTGTGCGCGATAGGCATGGCATTAGACCTTGCTACTATTACATTAACGACGATGTGATAGCTGCAGCAAGCGAACGTGCAGCTTTGATGACAACTTTTAATGCTGCGCTAGAAGACGTACACGAATTGCCTCCTGCACATGCTTTGCTTGTTGAGAGTGGAGGCAAGTATTCTATTACTAAAATATTGCCAGATGCACCACGCTTGAGTTGTAGTTTCGAGCGTATTTATTTTAGTCGTGGTAGCGATGCAGAGATTTATGCAGAACGCAAACAACTTGGAAGAAATTTAAGTGAGCGTGTCTTAAAAAGCATCAACTACGATTTACGCGATACAATTTTTTCTTTTATTCCGAATACAGCAGAAACCGCTTTCTATGGTTTAATCAAAGGCGCAGAAGCTTACTTAAACAATATCAAAGTAGAGCGCATTACAAGCTGGCAAAAAGAGTTTAGCGAAGAAAAGTTACGCGAGATGATTGAGCGTCGTGTACGCGTAGAAAAAATTGCGATTAAGGATGTAAAGATGCGCACCTTTATTACTGACGACAGTAGTCGCAATGAAATGGTGCAGCACGTGTACGATATTACTTATGGTACTGTTCGCAGAGGCATTGATAGTTTAGTCATTATTGACGACAGTATCGTACGTGGCACAACATTGCGCGAGAGTATCATTCGCATGTTAGATAGGCTAGGGCCTAAAAAGATTACGATTGTGAGTAGCTGTCCACAAATTCGTTACCCAGATTGCTATGGTATAGACATGAGTAAGATGGGCGAGTTTATTGCTTTTCAAGCAGCTGTTGCACTATTGCAGCAAGCTGGGCAGCAGCAAAAGCTCGACGATATTTACAAGCAATGTATCGAAGCACGAGAAGCAGATAAGTTACACGAAGCAAATTTTGTAAAGGCGGTTTACGATAGTTTTACGCCAGAAGAAATTAGCACACAAATTGCGCGAATGCTGCGCACTGAAGGTGTTAATGCGGAGATAGATATTATTTTCCAAGATATAGAAGGTTTACACAGCGCTTGCCCAAATAATTTGGGTGATTGGTATTTTACAGGCAACTATCCTACAAGCGGTGGTAACGCGGTGGTCAATACAGCATTCATTAATTATATGGAAGGCAAAGCAGGTCGAGGTTACTAATGGGCACGTCAAAAAATATTATCATGGTAAGGCATGCCAAAAGTAGTTGGGTAGATTTTACTGCAACAGATTTTGACCGCGTGCTAAACGAACGTGGCTTGCGTGACGCGCCTGTGATGGGTGGCAGATTAGCCGCGCGGCAATTACCAATTCAAGTTATTCTTGCAAGCAGTGCAATGCGCACGAGGCAAACCGCAAAGCTCTTAGCCGATGCTATTGATTTTCCGGAGGATAATATTATTTACACAGAACTATTATACCATGCGCCGGCAACCACAATTGATATGGTGATTGCAAAGCTAGACGATGGCTTGGATACGGTGATGATTGTGTGTCATAACAATGGCATTACAGATTGGGTTAACGAGCAGTGCGATTTTAGAATTGACAATATGCCGACCTGCGCCATTGCGGCCTTTAGTGCAGACTGTAGCAGCTGGCAACAGTACGGTACAGCAGCCAAAAAGCTCCTTTTTATCGACTTTCCTAAAATGCAGGCCTAACCTAGGATTTGATGTGCTAAAACTCAGTTTATTTTAACGGTTTTTAGCTGCTTCGTGACATTTCTATGACAATCCAAGCTATAGTTTTTGCGACCTTTGTAGTCAATTGAGCGGTAAGAGAAGGGATATGAGGTTTTTGGTGATAGTGGGCTTAGCACTTACTTGTTTTAGCGCGTGTGTAAAACGCGACAAAGTGATTACTTTACCGCCGACAACGGGTAGCACTTTTGCGCAAGTCAATATGGGTACAAGCTATGATACCACCATCTATTACAATCTAGAACTTGGTAAAGAAGCGGGCAGAAGTTTGCAAAGCACCTGGGATATTGCACTTGATTGCCGCGCTACCAACAATGGCATTATGCTCAACGCTGCTAAGTTGATGCGTGCTGTTAATACAGGCAACCCGAACATCAATCTCGTAAAAACAGTGCCAACAATTGCACCAGAAGAATGGGGTTATGATGTGCCAGCGAGCATGTTGGATAGCACGTTTATTCGAAATCTTACGAAAGCAGATGGTTCTAGTAAAAAAGAAACTTACATCTTAAAAATGGGTAGCGGCACAAAGTTGGCTTACTACAAATTAATGGTTGCTAGTGTTTCCGCTACTCAATATGTTTTGCAATACGATACGATTAGTGGTTCTAGTGCTACTAGTGTAGTGATTGGTAAAGATGATGTAACGAACTTTGTTTACTTTAATTTACGTACAGGTAAAATTGTAAATGTAGAGCCGCCAAAAAATACATGGGATATCAAGTTTACGAGATATTGCCATCCATTTTATAATATCACGCCATTTATTGCATACAGTGTAACGGGTGTACTTACAAACCCAAGTGGTGTTATGGCAAGTGGCGATACAATTGCAACGGCAAAATTTGCAGAATTTAATTTAGCTGCAGCAGAAGCTCGCGTACTATCTACGCATAATGATGCTATTGGCTACAACTGGAAGGACTTACCAGAAATTACAGGACAGTATGTATTAAAGACTGATTTCATCTACACGATTGAAACGCGTAGTAAACACTTGTACAAATTACATTTTGTAGACTTCTATTTGAACGGTAAAGGTGGTGCACCTAAGTTTGAGTATGAGAGGTTGAAGTAGGGGGGGCGTAGATTGCGATTATTGTTCAAGGGATTAAACTTTTCTACTTCGCTTATTTGCTTGTGCAACGAGAGCGTTCTTCAGTTATTGGTCATTGAACTTAGATTTAATTGATCAATTATTGCCCTCAGACTATTTCTTCTCCATTAACTGCTCTAGGTATTGCCGTTGAAACTCAAGGCTATTTTCAGAATACCATTCGATATAATCAAGAAGCAGGTTATCTATACTAAAATAGTTTTTGATTCGAGATTTTCTTGGTAGATACTGTTGCAAGTCGAATAGTATGGAAGGGTTAAATATTTTCCAAAAACCGCTATCTGCACCTGAAACGTAAACCTTTGTTTCAGGCATCTTACTGATTGCAAAATCAAAGTGCAAATTGACGTTTTGATCGCTATTATTGAAATCTAAATATAACGCGTTGGTGTAGTCTAGCACAATTACATTTCTAAACTTATTTTTTACTAGTAAATACTTATCAAAGTAGGCAAGAGCAATAATTGAGTCTATGTCTGCAGCATCAGGCATCGTATATATCTTATGTCTAGCAAATAGTTGCCGCGATAATTGCTTTACTTTTTTCCTACTAGTTCGGACTGCGTATTCTTTTAGTGTATTTACATCAAATTGTACACAAGCGGTGTCCAAAGCACGGTCTTTAATTTTAGCCACTAGTGCTGTATCTAGATTAAGAAACTTACAAACGCTAAGTGTGTCACATTTATCGTTACCGCTGCTATCAGTAGTACAGGTTATTGTTTTATATAGACGCTGATATCTTTGACCATTTATCGGAATAAATTCCACAAGTTCATAAACAATCGGCTTCGATTTTTGCGAAAAATATGAGCTATTGCTATATTGTACACGTATAGTATCGGGATGTTGCGCAAGTACTTTTGGGTTTGTAATACAGCACACTACGGTAGTAAACGCAATATATAGGACGCTTAGTTTAACCATTGAATTCTAGATGCAACTCCTTTTCAACAAACTCCTTGCAATACGCCTTAATCATTTCTCTTACTGATGCAAATTCCGCTTCAATTTCTTCAGCTGTACCTACTGCCTTTGCCGGGTCAGGAAAATTAAAATGAAATCTTCGAGCGCTACTTGCAAAATGCGGGCAACGTTCTTTGGCATTATCGCAAACGGTAATGATGTAGTCAAAATTGATTTGACTATATTCCGTGACATTGTTTGAGGTATGATGGGAAATGTCAATGCCATCGGCATGCATAGTACCGATAGCTTTCGGATTAACGCCATGGGTTTCAACACCAGCGCTATAGACTGTTACTTCAGTAGGATTTGTAAAGTGTGTGAGATAGCCATGTGCGATTTGACTTCTGCAGCTGTTACCCGTGCATAAAACAAGTATATTGATCATAGCTTTACAAGGTTGATGAGTAGCCATAAAGCGTTAATAATGGTAAAGCGTGCATCAAAACCGTAGTACCAATTGAGCGCAATCATCCCTAGGATGATGATAAGGAACTTCTTATTGGTCAGTAGATAATTCTTCATTGTAATCGATTAATTGCAAGAACCACCACCGCTGCAACATGCTTCTTCGCCTGCAGTGCTATCCGATACTGGTGTGGTAGCGTTTTGTGTAGCAGTTTGTGGTGCGGCTACTGCAACGGCAGTATTAGCCTTATATGTTTGATATTGAAAGTAAGAAAAGAAAAATGTACTTGCTACCAAGCCAATCCAAAATGTAGCAACAGCAAACTTACGCTGAAAGGTGTTTGTTGGTGGAGCGCAATTGCAATCTGTATCGCAAGCTGATGCCGCTGCGTATTTTGGCAACACATACAGTTTGTAATACGATACTGTAAACGAAACTGCGCTTAGTGCAAGCAATACAGGAAACAGCGATTGTGTTATGGGTGATGCAATAAGGCTAGCGCTAGAAATGCCTAGCAAACTTGCGATAGGGCTAGCACATGCAGCAGTACAAACGCCACTTTTACAAACTGTAAAAAACATGGGTATGATAGAGCTGATACTGCCCGATAGTGTAGTGCCAATAGCTTTTATTTTACTCATAGTTTTTTGTGTTTTAGCAGCAGCCTGAGCCAGGCGCACAGCAGCTTTGTGTTACAAGATTTTTTTGAACTGGTACACCACATGCATCACTCGCTAGACATGCAGTATGGGTATTGGTAAGTACAAAGGTGCCGTCAATAAATTCTAAGCCATACTTACCAATGGTGTCCGATTGGTATTCGACCTCAACAGGGTAGTTGCCAATATTAAGTTTATTGATAGACAATTCTATAATGCTTAATAATTTTTGAGGTGTCAAACGGTGGTCTACATCGCTGCTTGCCCACAACTGAAGCGTTATAGCATTGTCTTGCCTAATCGTACCGCCGCAGTCAATGAATTGTTTGAGACTTTGGCCAACTTCTGTGATGTGAAAGTGCGGTGGAACACTTGCACCGCCACTCGTTGTAAAATGCAGTGCTTGAACTACTTGAAGTTTTTCTTTTAATTCTGATAATAGCATATGTGATTGTGTTTTTTATCTAACAGCACTGCTTCGCAGTGACCTTAGTACTTAAACGATTAAAATAAGTTGCTAGTTGATGCAATGTTTTTTCGTTGATGCAGTAGCAGATGGCGTTACCTTCTATTTCGCCTTTGATCAATCGTGCATTTTTTAGTTCCTTCAGGTGTTGCGAAACTGTGGCTTGTGCCAATGGCAATTCATTTACAATATCACCACAAATACAAGTATCTACACTCAACAAGTATTCAAGTATGGCAATACGTGCTGGATGCCCAAGCGCTTTTGCAAGCGTAGCTACCTCATTTTGTTTAGCGGTATAGTAGTCTGTTTTTGTAGCACCCATGCTTTAAGTATATAATATTGCAATATTACGATAAAGATTTTCAAACAGCAAAAAGTTTTTTTGCAATAGAGGCATCTACAGCAATATCAATGACAACTGCAATTTTTATGGCATGAAGCATTACGCATTGTGCGTAGGCAAATACAGCGATTAGCTAGGCTAGTGTAAATTCTAGCTATCCTCTTCTAGTTTGTCGCCACGCAGCTTACGATAAGCCTTACGTGCCTCTGTAACAAAACTGCTACCAGGATATTCTAGAATAATTTTTTCGTAGAGCTTTTTAGCTTCTTCTAAATTTTTGAGATCTAGTTCATAGATGCGAGCGGCGCTATATACCGCATCATCGGCTAGTACATCATCGCCATGCTTTGTGTACACTAGCTCATATTGCTTTAGTGCCTCTTCATAGCGCTTTTGGCGAGCTGCAATTTTTCCGCGCATCAATAGTACATCATCCACCAATTTGTTATCGGGGTGATTGCTACTAATACTATCTAAAGTAAGTAATGCAGCATCCGTTCTATTTTGAAATAAGAGCAGGTCTGCGTTAGCAAACATATTGAGTGGTGTAAAGTTGCTATCGTAAGGCTTGTTTTCTGTTATCAATACGCTGAGGTTTAATGCGTCATTCGCAATCAATTCGCTAGTACTAGCTTTTAGCACATCTAGCTGGCCTTGCGCCCATACATAGTCATGCATATAGTAGCTCAACTTAGCATTGCGATACCTTGCTTCTTCAGCCAAGGCATCATTCTTAAAGGCCTTATCAACTTGACTATAAGTTAGCGAGGCTTCCCAATAGTTATCGTCAATAATATAGTAGTCACCCAAATCTAGTTTTGCTTTTGCTTTGCTAATGGCGTTCACAGCATTATTGGCAATATAGGTATTGAGCACGTCGATGGCCTGCTTGTGGTTTTTGCCATAGCGCGCTAATATCTGTGCGTACTCTACTACAGCATCTGTGTTTAAGGCATTGGGATTATCCTTAAAGTATTGCTCGTAGGCTTGGGTTAAATCGCTTACATCACTAGCTTCAAAAGTCGGAGCATTCACAAGCTTACTTTTCATGCTAGCAATCTTGTCGTTATAAGCCATATAGTAAAACTGCTCGCTTTTGCCAAGGCCAAGTACATAATCGTAGGCCTGTGTTGCAATATCGTATTGTTTTTCCTTTGTAGCGGTGCGACCAAAGTTCAAAACACGTTTGCCTTTTTCGCCAAGTCGAATATCTATAGCCTTGTATTGCACAAAGGCTTCTTCATAATCTTTTTGTTGAATGTATAACCATGCAAGTATATCGGGGTATATCACTTGATCTGGTTCTGTATTGATGCGTGCAATCATTTTTTTGCGCACAGCATCTACTTTGTCTTCGCTACTAAATAGACGAAGTAGCGTTGTTTTTACATTTTCAATCTTTGCAGGTTCTTTTACTGCAAGATCTAGTAAAGCATCTGTAGCTTGCTCAAAGTTGCCTTGCTTATCGTATAGGGTAGCAAGTTCTTCAGCATAGGCTAGGGCATTACCACTATTTTTACGAGCTAATTCATAAATGGCAATACTGTATTGCGGCATATTGTTCTTCTCAAATAGCAAAGCAGTATTACGCACTTGCACATCACCTGTACAATTATCTGAAACAATTTTGTCTAATATTTTTTTTGCCTTTTTTTCTTCTTTTTGAAGTGTGTACAAATTGGCAAGCATTAAGTTGTACTGCGCATCGGTTTTGTTTTGCTTCAGTAAAACCTTTACAAGCTTCTCTGCTTCTTTTATATTGCCTGTACCAACAAGGCAGGTATAATATTTTTCGGCAATGGTTTTGTCAGTAGGATTGTTTTGATAAAGCTTTTGAAATAGCTCTGCTGCCTTTGGGTAATCTTTGTTGCTGAGGTACTCGTTAGCCACAAGCAATAACTGATCTTGAGCGCGCACCACTGTATGTGTTGCACACAACAAAAAAGCAATCATGGCTAAGAATCTAAGCATGCTGTAAAGTTGGCACTTTCTGGCGGTTAATTAGCTAAGAAAATATTAAAAAGTGCCTAATGCATCACCTTTTGCATTTCTTCGTCAACAAAGCTTCCAAGCGTTTGCACAGCTGAGTCGCTAAAGTCAAAACTAATGCCTGCTGTACTGTATAATTCGCGCAAGTTTTTGGTATTACCTAAGCTTAAGGCTTTGAGGTAATTGTCAACAGCACCCTTGGCATTTTGCTTGTATTGCCGCCACATTGCAATAGCGCCCAACTGTGCAATGCCGTACTCTATATAATAGAAGGGCACTTCATACAAATGCAACTGCTTTTGCCAACTCAATTTTCTGAATTCGTGATAATCGCTGTGGTCGATGCAGCCTGTATCGTATTCTGCTAAAATGCTCAACCATGCCTCTTCGCGCTGCTCTACGCTATGCCCAATATTCGTATATAACCAATGTTGAAATTTGTCGATAATGGCAATCCAAGGCAAAACTGTAATCGCGCGATCAAGTTCAAGCGCTTTTGCTTTGGCAAGGTCATTTGGGTTGTCGTAAAAGGTCTGCCAATGATCCATACTCATCAATTCCATGCTCATGCTCGCTAATTCTGCGATTTCCATTGGATACTCCTTAAAACTGCTAAGCGCTAAGTCGTGGCAAACAAAACTATGAATGGCATGACCACCCTCGTGCATCATCGTAATTACATCGTCGGCAGTACTTGCAGCGTTCATAAAGATAAACGGCACACCTGTTTCTGCTAGTGGACAATTATAGCCGCCGGGCGCTTTGCCAGCGCGACTGTCCAAATCAAGATGTTGCATCGCTTGCATTTTGCGCAAGCAGTCGCCAAAAAATTGACCCATTTTATCAAAAACTGCAATACTCTTTTCGCCAAGATCTTTACCATCAATAAACGGTGTAAGTGGTTTTTCGCCTGGCGCTACGGCATCTACATCATAAGGCTTAAGACTATCTAAAGCAAGCTGCTTTTGCTTGTGCTGATAAATTTTCTTAACCAAGGGCACGATATGCTTTTGCACGGCAGTGTGAAACGCTTCACAGTCGGCAACAGAATAATCGAAGCGACCTAATTCGCGAAACTTATAGTCGCGATAATTGTCAAAGCCAGCATTTTTAGCAATTTGTGCGCGCAGATTGAGTAGCTTGTCAAATAATTCGTTCAACTCGTCTTTGTCTTGTGCACGTCTTTCTGTAATGGCATTGTAGGCTTGTTGCCTTAGCGATCTATCCGCTTGTTGCAAGAACTTACTCGCTTGTGGCATGGTATAGGTTGTGCCATTAATATCTACACTCATTGCGCCAGCAATTTGTCCGTACTGTTGTGCAAGCACACTTTCTTCGCTTTGTAAAGGCACGTTAGCCTCTCTAAAAAGGTCTACAGCATTTTTTACGCCACGCAAATAGATACCATACTTTTCTTTGTCTAGTTGATCCACCGCAGCACTTGCGATGAGTTTATTATTAAGATCATTACTTGCAATGGCAATTGGGCCTTGCAAATCAGTACACCAATAGTTGTATGCTTCTTCGTAGGTTTTATTAGCCGTATCGCAAGTCATTTTTATTTGTCGCCAGCAAACATCTTCGCTGATGACGCTTTGTAATTCGCTTACTTGTAAGAGCCATTGCTCTAGCTGTGGCAATGTGCTGATATCGGCATTTTGAAGTTGGTCAAAATAGGGTTTCAGACTGTCCCAGTCGCTTACGGTGTAGTCTGCTGGAATAAACTGTCGTACGATTTTTTGAATATTGGCATTAAAGCTCATGCTGCGAAAATAGCGCATCTCTTGTATAGGCTTTAGCCATACTTCATAGATAATTGGGCTAGGGTTTATGACATTGATAGGCAGTTTTGGCAAATGGCATTACTTATCTTTGTTGGATAGTTGACACACGCTATGAAGAAGATTTTTTTAACTAGTTTAGCACTTTTAGGCATTATGTTTTTTGGATTATTTAACCGCACTTACGTTAACGCACAAGAAGTGCCAGCAAGCATCTACGACATTAAAGTAGAAGGTCTTGATGGCGGTACAATTGATTTGAGCCAATACAAGGGTAAAAAGATTCTAATTGTAAACACGGCTAGCAAATGTGGTTATACACCACAGTATGCCGACTTACAAAAATTGTATGATCAGTACAAGGACAAGCTTGTGATTATAGGTTTTCCTGCAAACGATTTTTTAATGCAGGAGCCAGGTAGCAATGGCGATATCGCAACTTTTTGCCAAAAGAACTATGGCGTTACTTTTCCAATGGCGGCAAAGATTACTGTAAAGGGTAAGAATATGCATGCCTTGTACTTATGGCTTACGCAAAAGCAATATAATGGTGTTGCAGATTCTAAAGTAAAGTGGAATTTTCAGAAATATCTTATTGATGAAAATGGAAAATATGTTGCCATGTTTGATCCTGGCACTAATCCAATGAGTGAAGAAATAATAGCAGCTATTACAAAGTAGATTTTCTTGCATGACCAACCAAGATCTGTATAAAAAGGCGCTCAATTTTGAGTGGTTAACTGAGGCAGAAGGTTTACAATTGTTTACAACTGCACCGTTGGCCGAGTTGATGACCGTTGCCAATGAAATGCGCAAGCATCATGTGCCGCATGGTAAGGTAACATGGCAGATTGATAGAAATGTAAATACGACGAATGTGTGTTTAGCCAATTGCAAATTCTGCAACTTCTATCGTATACCGGGTCATGCTGAAGCTTACATAACAGATATTGAAACCTACAAGAAAAAAATTGAAGAAACCATCGCTTGGGGTGGTGATCAATTATTGTTACAAGGCGGGCATCATCCAGATTTAGGTTTAGCGTTTTATGTAGACTTATTCAAAACACTAAAGCAGCTTTATCCACAAATAAAATTGCATGCGCTAGGCCCACCAGAAGTTGCTCATATTACTAAGTTAGAAAAAAGTACACACACAGCGGTATTAGCAGCACTAAAAGATGCTGGTATGGACAGTTTACCAGGTGCAGGTGCAGAGATATTGGTTGATCGCGTGCGTCGCCTGATTAGTAAAGGCAAATGTGGCTCTCAGGAGTGGCTGGATGTAATGCGTGCCGCGCATCAGCTTGATATTACAAGCAGCGCTACGATGATGTTTAGCCATGTAGAAACTTTGGAAGAACGCTTTATACATCTTGCAGCGATAAGGCAAGTGCAAAGCGAAAAGCCAGAACATGCAAATGGATTTCTTGCCTTTATTCCATGGACTTTTCAGGATGTGGGCACTTTACTTAATCGTATTAGAGGTACGCGCAACAGTTCTACCAGCGAAGAGTATTTGCGCATGATAGCCATAAGCAGAATTATGCTGCCAAATATTAAAAACATACAAGCGAGTTGGCTTACCGTAGGCAAAGAAACTGCACAAGCAAGTTTGTATGGTGGCGCCAACGATTTTGGCAGTATTATGTTAGAAGAAAACGTTGTGAGCGCTGCAGGAGCACCTCATCGCTTTACATATAAGAGTATACAAGAAGCCATCAAAGAAGCAGGCTTTGAACCGCAATTACGTACGCAGTTGTATAAGTTTAGAGAATTGCCAAGTACAATTGTTGAGCAGGTGGTGGATTATTAAAACCGCCGCTAGTTTACGATATCTTACGCGCTTTTTTACTTTGCAATCTTAAATATCTAACTCTAAATGTTCGTTACCACAAGAAAATCTGGTACTAGGTTTAAAGCACCATTTTCATTTGAAGGAAGAATACGAAGGAAAGAGTATGGTATCACTATTGTGATTTCAGTAATAGCTGCAGCTTTAATTCAACTTTTAGCAGAATCGACTTTTCAAAGTAGGGAACCGCTCATTTTTATTTCAATTATAATTCTTGTATGGTTTTTCTCTGCACAAGGAGCAAAGCGTTGTCACGATATCGGTAATAGCGGGTGGTATCAATTAATTCCTTTGTATGTCCTATGGATGCTACTTGCAGATAGCGAGCCAGGTGATAATCAGTATGGACCAAATCCAAAAGGTATTGCAGGAGGAATTTCATTTGAGGATTTTGGTAAGGACGTAAGTGACAGTAATAATACTGGCACTACTTACTAATTTGCCTGTACCAGCATGGTAGAATTACGATATCTTACTCCAAACCCCGCGATTACCAACTCTACTTAAATGTAATTTAAGCAACGCATTATTTTTATGCATCAATTGCGCATCATGTGTAAGAATATGCAAGGCTTCTTTGCGTGCTTCAGCTACAAGCGCTACATCTTGTACAAGGTCGGCAAGTTTTAGGTTGGCTGCACCACTTTGGCGTGTACCATGTATTTCGCCAGGGCCACGTAACTCAAGGTCAACTTCGCTAATACGGAAACCGTTGATTTCGTTGACCATTGTATTAATGCGCACCTTGCCGTCGTTACTAAGTTTATTACCAGTAAGGAGTATACAAAAACTTTCTTCGGCACCTCTGCCAACACGGCCTCTCAATTGATGGAGCTGACTAAGGCCAAAGCGTTCTGCACTTTCTATAATCATGACGCTCGCATTTGGCACGTTTACACCAACCTCAATTACGGTGGTAGCAACCATCACTTGTGCACGGCCTTCAACAAATGCGCGCATATTGCCTTCGCGTTCTTGCAATGTTTGCTTGCCATGCACCATTACTGTATTATAGGTATGTAGCGGGAAAAATATCTTTACTTGTTCGTAACCGGCCTCTAGATTTTCATAGTCAAGTTTTTCGCTTTCGGCAATGAGCGGATATACAATATAGATTTGCCTACCCTTGGCAACTTCTGCCTTAGCAAACTCCATCACCTTTACACGTTGTATATCCATGCGGTGTATGGTTTTAATAGGCTTACGGCCTGGTGGCAAATGCTCTATGGTACTCACGTCTAAATCGCCGTAGCTTGTCATAGCAAGTGTGCGTGGTATAGGCGTTGCTGTCATGACTAGTATATGTGGTGCGATGGTGTTTTTCTTCCACATACTTGCACGCTGTGCTACACCAAAGCGATGTTGCTCGTCAATTATCGCTAGCCCTAAGTTTTGAAATTGTACGGTTTCTTCGAATAGTGCATGCGTGCCAATAGCAATTTGAATATGCCCACTTGCAATGGCTGCTAAGGTTTCTTTGCGCTGCTTGCCTTTAATATTGCCAGTAAAAATTGCAATCTGCACCGGCATATCTTTTAGCAATTCACTAAGGCCTGCGAAATGTTGTTGCGCTAAAATTTCTGTTGGCGCAATCAAGCATGCTTGTGCATTATTGTCTAAAGCAATTAGCATACAAAGCAATGCCACAATAGTTTTGCCACTGCCAACATCACCTTGCAAGAGTCTGTTCATTTGGTAGCCGCTACCAAGATCGCGATGTATTTCTTTGATAACTTTCTTTTGATCGTCGGTTAAAGCAAATGGTAAATGCGACTTGTAAAATGTATTAAAGTATTCGCCTACTTTTAAGAAAGGTATACCTTGCCGTTTGGTATGCTGCAGTTTTAGTGTGCAAATTTGCATTTGCTGCACAAACAATTCTTCAAACTTTAAACGATGTAAGGCAGCTTGTTGTGCTTGATTATTGTAGGCAAGATGAATATTGGTGATAGCATCGTATCTACTCATCAGCCGCTGACTTAATAGTAATTCATCAGGAAGAAATTCTGGAACATCGCTAGGTGTTAACTGCGGCAATAGCGTTTGCATAAATCTGTAAATCGCCTTGCTATTAACGCCTTTTGCTTTTAGTTTTTCAGTTGTGCTATATACGGGCTCTAGTGTTTGCTGCTTAAAGCTTGCAGCGTCGTACTTTTCTACCTCTGGGTGGCTAATTTGCAATGTATTATTGAAGTAAGTGGCTTTGCCATAAATTGTAATATAATCGCCTAGGTTGATGTGTTGGGTTACCCAAGCAATGCCCTTAAACCATACTAATTCAATTTCGGCAGAATCATCTTTTGCCACAATAACCAAACGCTTCTTGAAGCCTTCGCCAATGGTGTCTATTTGTGCAACTTTGGCAATACACATCGCAGCTTCGCCGTAGTTAGCCATGTGTGCTACTTTTACAACTTTGCTTTTATCGATATATCTAAACGGAAAGTGTAGCAGTAAATCGCCAAAAGTAGCTATGCCTAATTCTTTACGCAACAAGTCACCTTTAAGCGGTCCAACGCCTTTAAGGTATTCTATAGCAGTGTTGAGAATTTGCGAGCTATACACTGTGGGCAAAGGTAATATGAAATAAAATTTTCTACATCAATCGCAAATACACCAAAAGCATGTCCTTATTCAAAAAGCCATTGTACATCCTCTATATTGAGGTTCTTCGCAAAGCCTTCCTCTGCTTTGATTAGATCTTTACCTAAATCGCCTTTGCGCATTTGCATTTCTAATATTTTATCTTCGATAGTGTCTTTGCAAATCAACTTGTGCGCAAATACAGGCTTTGTTTGCCCAATGCGGTGACTACGATCTATGGCTTGGTTTTCTATACCTAAGTTCCACCATGGATCAAGAATGTACACATAATCGGCGCTTACTAAGTTGAGCCCTTGACTCGCTGCGGTAATACTTAACAAGAATACACGTGTATTGCTATCTTCTTCGAACTGCTTGTTGAGTGCAGCACGTTCGCTTGCTTTTATACTGCCATCAATTCTAAAGTGCGGTATATGATTCTCCTTGAGTTCAGCTTGGATTTGATCTAGCGTAGCCAAAAATTGACTAAACACGAGTACTTTGTGATTAGCTGTTTTTTCAAGAATATCTTGCACACATTCGTGTACTTTAATACTTTGGTCGCATGTAGCATTGTCGTGTTGCATACCAAGCGGTGTACTACAAATTTTGCGCAACATGTTTATGCCTTGCATGACGTTCATGAGGCTTTTGTTGAGGCCATTATTTTCTATCTGTAGGAATACACTGCTCTTAATACTGTCTTTTACAGTGTTGTAGAAAGCTAGCTGATCTTCTGCCATTGTGCAGTAACGAACGCTTACAGTTTTTTCTGGCAGGTCAGTAGCAACTTGTTCTTTTGTACGGCGTAGAATAAATGGTTCGGTAATACGCTTTAATTGTTCTGCATGCTTTTGACTCTGATGCACTTCAATAGGAATAAGATATTGCTTCTTAAAGAAAGCTGTATCGCCTAGTAAATCTGGCGCCAAAAACTGGAATTGTGAATACAAATCAAAACTGCTGTTCAACACAGGTGTTCCACTTATACAAACTCTGTATGGTGCCTTTAGATTTAGCACAGCTTTGGTTTGTAAGGTGCCAGGATTTTTCACATTGTGGCTTTCGTCTAATACAATCAGTTGCCAAGGGAAAGCACTCGCTTCATTATTATTGCTACGCATCAGACCATAGCTCATAATCAAAACTTGTGTGTCGCTTTCAACAAACTCGGCCATATTGTTGTGGTGCTCTTCAAATACTGCAACTTTAATAGAAGGTGCAAACTTTGCAAACTCATTTTTCCAATTGTAAAGCAAAGATGCAGGTGCAATTATTAAGCTACGTGCGCCTTTGTGTTGTTGCAATGTATAGGCGGCAAAGGCAATGGTTTGTAGCGTTTTACCCAAGCCCATATCATCGGCAAGTAAGCAGCCAGCGCCAATTTCACTCAGCAAGCACATCCACTCAAATCCTTTTTGCTGATAAGCACGAAACTTGGCATCAACAGTTTTTGGCACTTTGAATAGCGGCTTATCATTCGCCTGCCAATGTTGCCATTTGCGACGCCACTCTGCAGCATTAGGCATAGCAGCATCTACAACAGTATGCAATTGCATATCTGCTTGCATTAAAATCCAATTGGCAATATCTATTTGTTTGTCACCAATAATATTTGCGTGCTTAATGATGGTGCCGTATTGCGCATACCATTCATCTGTGAGTACACCCAAGGAGTTGTCACTTAGCAATATTGTTGTTGCGTTAGCAAATACTGTTTTTTGTAGTTCTTTAAGTGGCACATTTATCTTGCCAAAAGAAACGGTAATTTGTAAGCGCGTGGTTGTATTGACATTGCTGATGTGTTTAATTGCGGTAGCAACAATATTTTCGTTGAAGCGAAAATGCTTCATCATATCCATGCCGCGCACTTCGTAGTTATTTTCAAGTAAGCTGCGATAGAAATGTAGAAACCAATTTTTTTGTTTAGCCTCAGCGAAAGTCAAAGTATAGTTTTGGCTTTTCTTGGCAAAGCGCGGGTGTTGTTGCTTGAGGTAATTGATGAACTCTTTTTCGCTATCAGTTTTGCGAATAAAGTTGTAAGCTTTACCTTGATAGCTAGTAGAGGTAATAGCTTCGTCACTTTCTTCTAAAGGTACACCGTCGTAAATAAACACAGGTTCTATGTTGATATACATATCGCCAATTTCACCAAGTTGAATGGCGCATGTAAGATCGGCATCAATAGTTTCTGTTTGATGCGTAGTATAAATTTCTACATGGTGTGTTTTTTGCAAAGGCGCAATAATGCAATCATGAAAAGCGATAGCGTCGTCGCTGTATGTAGTGGCTTTTAGTCCATGTGCCAGTTGCAACGCGCGACGATCTTCTGTACGAATTAGAAAAACCTCTGTGCCTTTACTAATAAAGAAGAAGTGTTGTGTAATAAACTCATTTAAGGGCAACACTTCGTCGTGCACTTGCATATATGTGTTTACATGCATGTGCTGCTGATCGTCGTTTGTAATTTGAAACTCGTTGATAAAGCAATCTTCGCTAATAGTGCAAGGCGAGCGAAAGATATTACCGGTTACAGGATGTATGGTTTTGAAATAGAAATTGATTTCTTCTCCAGCGAAATGTAGTAAGGTGCGCATAGCCTCATAAATATGGCTCTGCATTTTATCTTGGATAAGTTCGGTGGCTTTTGTTCCGCTGGCAAACTTCTTTATTTCGCGCGAAATATTGGCTTTATGCTTCTGAATGGCGTCGTTGCTAAGCGCAAGTAGGGCGTAATAGGCGTTTTGCGATAGATTTTTGAAGTGGGCGACTATATTTTTCTCTGTGGCGGGCAAAGCGGGCCCTGGAATGGCGTTTTTTTGAACACTTTTTGACACAATCTCGAAAGGACCTTCTAAAATGCCTTGTAAATCATGCTTAAGGACCAGGAAAACGAGATTTTTTACCACCTCTGCAAGCTATAATTTGTTAATGGGCTTTCCAAGTAAAGGTCACTGCAATGTTTCAGTTGTGCGTAGATTAACAGCTAATGCACGTAATCGACGGCAAATACACAGCTTATTCACAGTTTAGATACTGGTTATTAAGCATTTGCGTCAATAT
>JBJORA010000105.1:0-13128 GCA_046049675.1 Bacteroidota bacterium
CCTGCTTCCTTCAGATTTTACCTCACGGTAAACACCCTTGCAATTGGCTAATGATAAGAACTGAAACTCTCATTCGGGACTCGCACCCTAGAGTTATTGAGCATGCCTGACACACAAAAAAAGCCCACCGTAGTGAGCTTTCAGAAAATACTTGTTTGCGTACTGCTTATTTAACAGCCTTCAAAAAGTCAGACACTTTATCCTTGTGTACAATTTGCTCTTTGAACGTGTATGCACCAGTTTTTGGGCTACGAACGGCACGGATTACCATGCTCCAGTTTTTCGCTTCAGCTGCTGCTTTAGCATCTTTCGTCTTTGAGTTTTTACTTTGTCCTTTTGCCATGATATGCTAATTTAAAAGATTTCTAAAATTACTTAATTTCTTTGTGAACTGTTACACGCTTTAATACTGGGTTGTATTTTTTCAACTCCAAACGCTCAGGTGTGTTCTTTTTGTTTTTTACACTTATGTAACGGCTCATACCTGCCATACCGCTCTCTTTGTGCTCGGTACACTCAAGTATTACTTGTACTCTATTTCCTTTCTTTGCCATAATTATTTAATTAATTGATGATCGTTTTATTAAACCTTAGATTTTTTCGCCTTTCGCGCGCATTTCTTTAATAATGGTACTTAAACCATTCTTATTAATAGTACGCATTGCACCTGCGCTTAGTTTTAAGGTAATCCAACGATCTTCTTCTGCGAAAAAGAAACGTTTTACCTGTAGATTAGGCAAAAAACGACGTTTTGCCTTCTTATTTGAGAAAGAAACTTTGTGACCACCAATAGGCTTTACTCCAGTTACTTGACATACGCGAGCCATGACTTATTCCTGCTTTTTTAAGGATTGCAAAGGTACAACTAATTACCTTACAATGCCAAATATTATATTCACAATTAGCTGATTTCAGGCAGTACTAGATCAAAAAGGCTTGTTAATCCCAAACTCGCCTCGCTCTTAATCAAGCCCTCGCCATAGGCAACACCAATGCGTTTACCTAGCTCAATTGCCCTAGCTTCAATGCCTTTGAGGAATTTTTCGCCACTAATATAGGTTTTTGGGCCTTCTCCAGTACCATCAAAGAATTGTGTTGAAAATGCCCTGATACTTGCCAATTTAGCTTCCCAACTCTTGCTAATATCTATAATAATATCAGGTTCTATGTAAGAATCCTGTATATAATGAAAAACCCTTTTAGGTCGCCAAGGTGCCTGTATATTGCCTGTTGCGTCCGTAGTTTCTATCTTTAATAAGCCACTCAAAAAGCAAGATTCTCTCGCCAATTGCGCTCCTCTGCCATGGTCGGGATGCCGGTCGTGTGGTGCATTAATGAGCACAAATTCTGGCTGATACTGCCTAATCGCTGCGATTACACGTAGTTGGTGTGCCTTATCGTTTACAAAAAAACCATCTGCAAACTGCAAATTATCGCGCACAGCTAAACCTAATATATCACTACTTAGCTTGGCCTCTGCACGACGTGTTTCAACTGTACCGCGGCTGCCCAATTCACCTTCCGTAAAATCTACGATACCAACAGCTTTACCCTGCAGGGTATGTGCATGTAAAATGCCAGAACAACTTAGTTCTGCATCGTCGGGGTGCGCAGCAAAGGCTAGAATATCTAATTTCAAGACGGTAAAGGTAAGATTTGCTCTACCACAAAATAGTCGCAAGTAGCCGGATGCTTATATTAATTAACCTTGCTTAAGACCTTTGCGGCTAGAATTTTATTTCTTCCCAGCCATTGAACTCTAATTCCTTGACGATTGCCTCAATAGCTACATCCTCGCCGTTGGGTTCGTAGTAACTGCGCAAGTCGTGGCCAAAAAGCCTTGCCACACCTTGAGAAGCCACGGCAACGCCCTTACCCTTTAGTTCATTGACGATAGTATAAACATCTTTGCCAGTCTGACGGCTAATTAGCTTAATTAATATCTTGCCTTCGGCGATGGTCATATCGGTAAGTTCGGCCTTAAAGCGCGCATACAAGGCAGCCTCCATTCTGTCCTTATAGGATTTGCGTGCAGCAGTACTATAAATATGTTGCATAGCGCTATCAATCGTATACACCAAATTGCCCGCCGCCGCCGCATACGGAAATACTTTTATAACACGTTTACGCATCAAAGCATAACTATTGTATTGCGCAGTACTACCATCGCCTGCAGCATGTTTTTGCTTTAGCTTTTGATTGCGGCTATACTCTTTATACCATTCGGGTGCAGGCGCAGTTACATAAATGCCAGGCAACTCCATGTAGGTCATGGTATCATCGCCAATAATGATTGCAGGCACTTCGTATGGCATACCTGCAGGCAATTGCGCTTGCGTGGGCAATACAAAAAACAACAGAACTATTGTCGCAGAAAAATAATATCTAAACTTGTGTAGTAGCACTATGGCTTTGTTCTATACAAATGTCATGCAATTCTGCCGAAATCTGAGTCTTTAGGAAAATATTTGCAATGCAAACAGGTAAAATACTCATAAGCGAGTACGTATCGCAAGACAGCTTGAGCTAGATATCAAATCTTATTATCTTTACACGATGCGAAAACTACTCGTCATAATAATCGCTTTGCTAGCTGGCAATTTCAAGGCTAATGCACAACAAAATGTACTTGTAGAACCACCCTTTTGGTTCACAAAAATGCAAATGGACAGTGTTTTGCTAATGTTTGATCTTAGCAAAGTAGAAGCAAAGGATGAGGTTGAACTTACTGTACTTGGCAAAGGTGCAAAAGTGCAGTGGCAGCGCAAGGATGGCGATTATTTATTGGCGCAACTTAAACTTGGTAAAGACCTCCAACCTGGCCCTATGCCGATGCAACTTAAAGTTGGTGCTACAAGCACGCCGTTCAATTACAACTTTAGAGCACGCACAGTAAAATTTGCGCCAGCTGGTATTAGTAATCGCGATGTGGTGTACCTAGTAATGCCCGATAGGTTTTGCGACGGTACTACAGAGAACAATTTGGTACCTAATATGGAACCTACAAATACAGCAGCTGTTGATGGCAGACAAGGCGGCGATATACAAGGTATACAGCAACAATTGCCTTATATAAAATCGCTAGGCGTTACAGCCATTTGGAACACGCCCTTAGTAGAAATGAATCAAGCAAAAGGTAGCTATCATCACTATGGTGCTTCAAATTTTTATGCGATTGATCCGCGCTTTGCTACAGGCACTACGGCTACTAATGACAATAACGAGCAGTACAATATTTTTGTTCAAAAATGCCACGAGCAAGGTTTAAAAGTTGTGATGGATGTAGTACTTAATCACTGCGGCATAGACCACACATGGTGCAAAAACAAAGCGCCAAAAGATTGGATACATCCCCTATCTATTTGCAATTTTATGTTGCCTGCTTTAACCGACCCATACGCTGTGCAAGTAGATATTGATAGTATGGAAAAAGCATGGTTTGTGCCAAGCATGCCAGACCTCAATCACGATAACGCGCAAATGTGTCAGTACCTTATACAAAATACCTTGTGGTGGATTGAAACAAGTAAAATTGATGCCTTGCGCTTAGACACACAACCTTTTAGTAAAAAAGAATTCTTGACGCAATGGGCTACAGCTGTAAAACAACATTATCCTACAATCAATATTGTCGGCGAAACTTGGAGTTTACTCAACACACACCAGCCCTTAGATTATTGGCAAGCAAATAGCACTGCGGCATACAATAGCAACATCGAGCAAGTGATGAACTTTCCTTGGTTAGAAGCCATGGCAAACGGATTGCGAGATAATGATGCTAATAAAATTTATTTGGCCTATGCCGCAGATTTTAGCAAAAAAAGTGATACGCGCTATACGTTCTTGAGCAACCACGATACAGAGCGTTTCTTTACCGCAATAGCAGAAGATAATCGCAAGTACGAACAAGCTATCTTAATGTGGGCTAGCCTACCAGGCATTCCGCAATTATACTACGGTGACGAACTTGGTTTTACAGGTAAAAAAGGCATCAACGATGGTTATATGCGCGCCACAATGCCATTTTTCTCGAATGCTGAATACAAACTGAGTAGTAGTCAAAATGACAAACTCAATTTCTGTAAAAAGATTATCGCAGCACGCAATAGTACAGAGGCATGGCAAGTTGGTAAATTTACACAGCGTGTGCCTCGCAAAAATGTGTATGCATACACAAGAAGCATAGCTGGCAATACTTATGTATTTGCATTTAATTTTGGAAACGATAAACAAAATATTGACGCAACATTTTTAGGCTACGAAAAGCAAGCCAATAAGCTGCGTTTGGAAATGCATGACGAACAAAGCACTGCGACTAGCATTGCTGGACATGGCTATGTAGTGTTTAAAGTCTTTGAATAAATTCTAACTTCTATTTCTTTATCCCTTCCATGTATAAATACAGAACCACACTAGCGCGCATTACGGCAGCTGTCATCGACTACCTAGTACTAGTACCAATCGTTTTGCTAGATGTGTTTATTACTTTTTGTGAACCTGGAAAAGCACTAACTTTTGCATGGTTAACAATATGCACTGCTATTCAGCTAGGTTATAGCGTGTGGTTTCACTATAACTTTGGGCAAACGCTAGGTAAAGCTGCAATGTCTATTAAAGTGGTAGATCACGTAAGCGAAGATAAAATCACCTTGAAGCAAGCCATTATACGCGATATCGTGCCTTTACTTGTGGGCCTCTATTCTTATATTTTCTACAGCTACTCAATTTTTACAGGTACCAAGCACTGGAGGGCAGAAAACGCCATAAGAGAAAATCATTTGACAATCGCTGGCTACGATATACTTATGCTTTGGGCAATTTTGGAATTACTCAGTATGTTTTTTACGCGTAAAAATCGCGCCTTTCATGATTTGCTTGCTGGTACAGTTGTTGTTCGCGAAGAAGAAAAAACCACTACGTAAGGCGTTTTTGCATGACCACCGTCATAACTATGCCGCAAATAGGGCAAAAAAGCCTTGTATTTAACAAATTAGCTGTGCATTATTTGGCTTTTATCGGCTGTAATAATTGCCTGTCTGCAGGCATTGCTGTACCTTTGCCCTCCCCTTAAAACAACGTAAATGGGGGAAAACATTTAAAAGGAGGACCAAAAATTTGGCAGAAAACAACATCAACCAAACAGCTCACGATGATTTCGACTGGAGTGTCGATAAGCGCAACGTTACATCGTACAGCAAAGAAGACCGCGCAAAGTTTGACGTAACTTACGATCAAACATTTACTGCAATTGACAACAACACCCTTCATGAAGGTACAATTGTAGGCCTAACAAAAACTGACGCTATTGTAAACATTGGTTTCAAAAGCGACGGGCTTATTTCATTGAACGAGTTTCGTGATTTAGCTAAAGTAAGTGTTGGCGACAAAATTGAAGTACTTGTAGTAGACAAGGAAGACCGCGCTGGTCAGCTTAACCTTAGCCGTAAAGCTGCTCGTCAGTTTCGCGCATGGGATCAGATTGTTGACGTTTACAAAAGCGGCGAAATCGTACCTGGCTTGGTTACTGGCAAAACAAAAGGTGGCTTAATTGTTGACATGTTCGGCATGGAAACATTTTTGCCAGGCTCTCAAATTGACGTTAAGGCTGTTACAGACTACGATCAATTTGTTGGTAAAACAATGGAATTCAAAGTTGTTAAGATCAACGAAATTATCCGCAATGCAGTTGTTAGCCACAAGGCGCTTATTGAAAGCGATATTGAAGAGCAACGCAGCCGCATTCTTGGTACAATCGAGAAAGGTCAAATACTTGAAGGTACAATTAAGAACGTTACAGACTTCGGTGCATTTATTGACCTTGGTGGCGTAGATGGCTTATTGTATATCACAGACATTAGCTGGGGCCGTGTAACTAACCCGCATGAGGTGTTAGAAAAAGGTCAGAGCTTGAACGTAGTAGTATTAGACTTCGACGACGACAAGAAGCGTATTAGCTTAGGCTTGAAGCAGTTGACGCCACATCCATGGGATGCATTAGAAGATAATGTAAAAGATGGCGACAAGGTAACTGGTAAAGTGGTTAACATCGAAGACTATGGTGCTTTCTTAGAAGTAATGCCAGGTATTGAAGGTCTTGTACACGTAAGTGAAATTACATGGAGCAACCAACCTATCAACGCTAAGGAATACTTTAAGATGGGCGAAGACTACGAAGCAGCTGTGGTTGGTATAGACAAGGCAGATCGTAAGATGAGCTTGAGTATTAAGCGTCTTACTGACGACCCTTGGACTAATATCGAAACTAAGTTTGCTGTAGATAGCCGTCATAAAGGTGTTGTAAAGAACATCACGCCTTATGGTGTATTTGTTGAGTTGGAGAACGGTATTGGTGGTATGATTCACATTAGTGATCTTAGCTGGACAAAGCGTTTCAACAACCCTAACGAGTTTACTAAAGTAGGCAACGACATCGAAGTTATTGTACTTACTGTAGATAACGAAACACGTAAGCTTAGCCTTGGTCATAAGCAATTAGAAGATGATCCTTGGACGACTTTCGAAACAGTTTTCCCTATTGGTAGCAACCATGAAGGTAAGATTCTTCGTAAGGAAGACAAAGGTGCAATTGTACAATTGCAATATGGTTTGGAAGCATTCTGCCCTACTCGTCACCTTAAGAAGGAAGACGAGAAGATGGCTGGCGTAGACGAAGTATTACCATTTGTAGTACTTGAGTTTGACATGCACGACAAGCGCATAATGGTAAGCCATACTAAGATTTGGGAAATCGTTAAGGAAGAAGAGAAAGAAGCAGAGCGTGCAGCAGTGCGTAATGATATAGAGAACACGAAGAAAGCTGTTAAGAATCTACAGAGTAAAGTAGAGAAAGCAACTTTTGGTGATCTTGGTATTCTTGCAGACCTTAAGAAGAAAATGGATAGCGACAACGCTGAGTAATTTGTTTTCAATTACAATTTCTAATCAAAAGCCTCCGGTATTTACTGGAGGCTTTTTTTATGTATCTACTAAAAGAATAAATAGTGCGTATCAATCAATACATGTGCCTAAAGGACGTATATAATATATAGGGTAATAAACTTCCGCCCATAGGCAAACGCATTGGACAAGGCCCATATGCTAGCAATATCCATTAATAAAAATCGTTAAAGAATGAGTTCTATAGAATCTCCAAGCTCTGCTTAATGATAGCAACAGCCTCATCAATCGCTTCTTTCGTAATTGTAAGCGGTGGTGCAAAACGAATCTTATCGCCGTGTGTTGGCTTTGCTAATAGGCCATGCTTCATCATTTCAATGCAAAGGTCCCATGCAGCATCTGGATTAGCGTGCTTAATAACTATTGCATTGAGTAAGCCTTTGCCTCGTACCACCGAAATAAATGGCGAATTAAGGGCTAGCAATGCTTCTCTAAAATAAACACCCATAGCCTCTGCATTTTCTGCAAGTTTTTCATCACGCAATACATTCAGCGCAACAGTGGCAACTGCACATGCCAACGGATTTCCGCCATAGGTACTGCCATGTTCGCCTGGCTTAATGTTCATCATGATGTAATCGTCGCACAATACCGCACTAACAGGCATGGTACCGCCGCTTAAAGCTTTGCCAAGAATAAGGATGTCTGGACGCACATGCTCGTGGTCGCAAGCTAACATCTTACCTGTACGCGCTAAACCCGTTTGAATTTCGTCGGCAATCATCAGCACATTATACTTTGTACATAATTCGCGAACAGCAGTTAAGTAGCCTTCTGTAGGCACAACTACCCCAGCCTCACCTTGAATTGGTTCAAACATATAGCCAACAATATTGTTATCGCTTGCAAACTTTTGCTCAAGTGCTGCGATATCGTTGTAAGGTACATTTTCAAAACCAGGCGTAAACGGTCCAAAGCGCTCGTAGCTACTTGGATCTTCACTCGTACTTATAGCGCTTATGGTTCTACCCCAAAAATTGCCACCTGCAAAAATAATTTTTGCAGCATTGGCAGGCACCCCTTTTACATCGTAACCCCAACGGCGTGCCAATTTTACAGCCGTTTCGCCACCTTCTACACCCGTATTCATGGTTAATACTTTTTGGTAGCCGAAATAGTTCGTAATGAACTTGGTATACTCGCTTAGATTCTTATTGTGAAAAGCTCTACTCGTTAATGTTAACTTCTGAGCTTGCTCTATAAGCGCAGCAATAATTTTAGGATGGCAGTGACCTTGATTCACGGCGCTGTATGCACTCAAGAAATCATAGTACTTTTTACCATCCACATCATACATGAAAATATCCTTTGCATGATCAATTACAACTGGCAGTGGGTGGTAGTTATGCGCACCGTAGGCCAATTCCTGGTCAATATATTGCTGGGTTTGTGCAGACACAAAATTCATCTCGGCTACTGTACTCATAGCCGCAAAGGTAATAACAATAATGCGTGCTGGGCAAATGAAACAGCTATTAAAGCCTATGGTAATTGTGCAGTTTATCTATTTGAAGTTCGATGGCTGCATTACCGCCGCCGCGATTGTACATGACTTCAAATTTAGCATTTTCTACAATTTCGCTTGCTGTGTATGAACTGCGCGTTTTTACAAGATTGGAATAGTATTCGTCATAGGCCTGAATACTTACAAGCAACTCAAACTTGCGATCTTTCAACTCCTGCACACTTAATCCAAATAGCGGACTATCTTCTCTAATAGCGTGCACAATCGTCCAGTTAAGTGCAAGTGTTTGAATACGCTCGGTTTCTAATTTTAACACATAAAATTCTGGTTTGCCAGCGTCTGTACCTGCGCTATTTAGTGCCATAATGACATTGCCTTGCACATCATTTAGTACAGTGTTTCTGCCAGAGGCAACTCTAAACATCAGAGCCATACCGTTTTCGTAAGGACTAATCAGCACATTGTCGCTAAATAGCAAACCACTCTTTGGCCTGCTAAAACGCGCGTAGCTTAAACCGGTAATAAGGGCAAAAAGGAGTAAGCCAAGTAAACTCTCTATAGAACTAATAATATTAGCAGGTAAATTTTGCGGCGCTAAGGCACCATAACCAACTGTGGTGAGCGTTTGTGCACTAAAGAAAAAGCAATTCCAAAAGTCGCTGCTAGTGCAACGTGTGGCAGTGTCAATACCCAAACTTTGAGGACCTAATGCAAAGTAAGCAGCAGCAAACAATAAATTGATACAGAAGTAAACAAATACAACAAGACTAATGAATTGCACATTGCTTATAGAGAGCAGAATGTGAAACAAACTAAAGCGATGTTTAAGTTGTGCGCCCGTCTTCACGATATTCGGCTCGCCGTTTTTATTGTACCACCGCCCTTCACCTTGGTTGCCTACTGTAGGTAAGCCAGTATTGGTTGTAGCTTGCTGTTTAGCCATTACTACAAATTACAGATTAAAAAATTACACTAGCAAATTGCATGTAGCTTACTTTTGCAAACATTGCATAAACCATTGCACATATTTGCCATTGCTAGCATTTTACCTAATAAGTACGATAGTTTTATTGGCGACTTTATTCTGCGGCACAATTTGGCCATTGCAAGACGACATCATGTTTATTTGGTATGCTTTATACAAGATGATCGGGTTAACGGCATTTATACAGAGGTTGAACACTTAAATCAACTTACAATACACAGGGTTTATACCAATGAAAAGAAGATCAATGCTTTTCTTTACTATAGCCGTATACTTAGAATTTTTAAGAAAGCTCGACAAGAAAAACCTTTTGATCTGGTGCATGCGCATATACACTGGCGAGCAGGTGCGGCGGCTTATTTGTTGCACAAAGTAGCGGGTATTCCTTATGTGCTTACTGAGCACTTAGGTTATCTTAATCAAGAAATATACCCTAACGAATTGCCAAAATACCCTGCGCTTAAAAGTTGGTTGAGCAAGCGGGCTTTTGAAAACGCATTGGCTTGCATGCCTGTGAGCAACTATTTGGCAAAGCATATTAGCATCTTTGCGCCACGGGCAAATTGCCGCGTAGTTGCAAACGTTGTTGATACAGAGGCATTTTGCTTCCAAGCAAGCCAGCAGGGCGATAAATTTGTATTTGTAAACATCGCTAGCGCGTCGCTGTTTCAGAAAAATACAATGCGTATGTTAGATGGCATTGCCTTGCTAATGCAAAGAGCCCAAGATTTTGAGGTGCACATTTATATACCTGAAAACAATGAGGTACGCCAAAGAATTAAAGCGCTTAAGCTAGACGGCATTGTATTGATGAAATCCTTTGTGCCTTATGAAGCACTGCCAGCACTTTTGCGACAAACACATGCCCTATTGCTTTATAGTATAGAAGAAACTTTTAGTTGCGTAACTGCCGAAGCGCATTGTGTTGGACTGCCTTGTGTAAATATTAATACAACTGCACCACCAGAATTATGTAATGCCAAAAATGCCATTTTATGCGATCCACTTAAGCCTAGTAGTTTGGCAGATGCAATGCATGAGATGATGTGCAATTACAGTTGTTTTGATAGACAGGCAATTGCATCTGAAGCCATAGCACGATATAACTACGATGCGATTGCTGAGCAAATTACCGATGTTTATGTAGACGTGCTAAATACAGTGGCTACGGGTAAGCGCTAATCGCTAGTCAAATGTTGTTTCTGGTAAGGTACTTAAATCAGGTTGTTCCTCGCTCCACTCCAAAATAAAGTTGTTGCGACCATCGCCAATTAGTATTGTAAGAAAACGCTGTTGCACTAATTCTAAAATTGCCAAGAAATTAAATATGGCATGCACACGTGACTCGCACGATTGAAATATTTTTTCAAAAGCAATTTTCTTCTCACGACTTGCCCACTCTTTAATGAGACTTCGTTGCCCTTCCATCGTATAGTTGTATTTTACAACAACATGCTGTGGTTTGTTATTGCGCTCGTGCAAGCGGCGCATCACCTTTTCGTAACTCTGGAAGAGCTTTGTGATGCTCACGCTTTGAATTTCGCTACCCTCACTCATTTGCTCACCAACGGTAGCCAATTCGCGCATAATATTACCACGCTTTAGCATAAGCATTCGTTCCGCCTCTTGCAAACGCATATGCTCTGTTGCTTCTTTGAAACGCTTGTACTCAAGGATCTTGTCGATCAACTCTTTACGAGGATCAATTTCATTGCCAAATTCATCTAGCTCTTTACGCGGCAAAAGCATCTTAGCTTTAATGCGCATTAGTGTACTGGCAAATAGGATAAACTCGCTAGCTAATTCTATATTTAGGCTTTCCAGCGTATGGATATAAGCAAGAAAATCTTGCGTGATTTTAAAAATTGGGATATTGTAAATATCTACTTCGTCACGCTCAATAAAGAAAAGTAAAAGGTCAAAGGGTCCCTCAAATTGGGGCACCTTAATATTGTATGATGCTTGGCTTACGCTCATTTAATTGGTTTGCTTGCTTACAAGGTAAAATTACCATAATTGAACGCCTCTACCTTCCGAGGGTATGCACAGTATATTAACATTTTATACCGATTTACTAGTATCTAGCTTTAAAACAAAAAAGGAGTGCGAAATGCACCCCTTTTCTGTAGTGATATAGTAGAGATTTACTAATTACTTCTTAACAAAGCGAACAACGCTAATTGTGCCGCCTTTGTTGATATTTGCCATGTAAATACCAGCACTTAGTGCTTCTGTATTTAGTGTAGCAGAACCATTGCTCTTAGCGATAACAGGTGTAGCTACAGCCTGACCCATAGCGTTGATTACACTAATTGTGCTACCAGTAAGGTCACCTTCGATAGTTACCATATTCTCTGCAGGGTTTGGATAAACCTTGAAGATTGGATTGCCAAACTCGTCTGCTAAACCAGCAGGTACAAAGCTTGCATCCCAACATGTACGATCACCATCAATAGCGTGTTGAATAATTGTAGCTGTAGGTACTTTAAGGTACTTAATCTTATTTGGATCACCTTGATCATCACCATTCTGAAGAACAGTACCTGGCTCGGCATCTTCTTGCCAGATAATGTGTAAAGCACCGTCTACAGCGCGAGCAACACTTGGGAACATTTCTTCTACGCCCGGCGTGTTACTAATGTTTACGCGGTTATTCCAATTTGCACCACCATCAAAACTTACGCTAACCATGATGTCGCGATAAACTTGACCAATTGGACCAGTATCTGCAGAAGCACTAGTATCAGCATCCATTTGCGAAGCATATACAACATACATTGTGTCAGGGCTACCAGCAGTTGTACTAGGCACTAATGCGCTTTGAGGATAGTTGCTACAACCAAAGCCACCATAAGAAGCACCTTTTGCAGCTGTACCAAAAGTGTTTGTTGTACTACCGTTGCTCCACTCGCCATCGCCGTTACAATCTAGGAAAGTGTCAACTGGAAAGAAATTGCTTGCAGGCATTCCTTCTTCCCAATAGCAAAGGTTAAATGTTGCACCATATGTAGGGAAATAACTGCCAGCAGTTGTAGCAGTATCGCGCAAGCCGAAATATAAATTGTAAAGCACACCAATTGTACCATCGCTTTGGATATGCACTGTTTGAGTGCCATCCGGACAAGGAAGGAAAGTGCTTGAATCTGCAAATGATGTTCCATCCCAAGCAATTGTAGGGAAGTTGAAAGGGTTTACCCATGGTTGTAAACCAGTACGAAGGAATGGCGTAGTTGTCCAAGTTGCACCGCCATCAGTGCTCTTAATCAAGTAACCATTAGTTAAAGCGTCTCCAACTACAACAGCAACAGTATTGTCGCGAGCTGCGATATTGTAAGCATCTGCTTGAATAGCGTAAATTGAATCAACCGTAATACCTGGCATATCAATCATTGGGCTCCATGTAGCACCATTGTCAGTACTCTTGGTATACTTTAAACCAGTCTTAGTAGTATCGGCGCTACTGCTGTTTGTACCGATAATGTAAACATTAGAACCATCAACTGCAACCTTTGCCCACAAAATTGTATCAGCATTGCTACCAGTATTAATGATTGCAGAATTAGTAAATGCCGAAGCACCAACTGAAGTGTTAAGGTATGCAAACAAACCTTGTGTGCCTATTGTGCCGTTACCCGCAGCACTGTGGCTAATGATTAGCTCTTTGTTGCCAACACTTTCTAAATTAGTAAAACCAGTACGAATATTCTCTACGCGAGCAGTT
>JBJORA010000106.1:0-78717 GCA_046049675.1 Bacteroidota bacterium
AACCAGTATTTGCACTACATGAATTGGCATCAGTAGCAACGATTGTGTAGCTGCCCGCAGGACGTGATGCAGGTGATGTTGCTGTTGTGCCATTAACCGTATAAGTGATTGTACCCGTACCACCAGTTGCACTAAATGTAAGTGAACCGTTGCCGCCATTACATTGCGCATTTATTGATGATGCAGTTAATGCAACTGCACTTGGTGCAGTAATATTTATCGTGCTACTTGCTGTACAAGAATTAGCATCAGTAGCTGTAAACGTATAGGCACCGGCTGCTAAACCTGTTATGGGACTTGTAACTGTTGCAGCGCCTTGCGTATAAGCAATTGCCCCAGTGCCTCCTGTTGCAGCCAATGTAGCTGAACCTGTGCCACCAGCGCAATTGATTTGGGTTGCAGTTGCAGTAAATGAGATTGCCGTAGGATTTGCTAAAGTAATATTGAATAAGGTATCAACACAAGCGTTAGAATCCAAGCAACGCACAAAATATTGACCAGCACCTAAACTGCTAAATGTCGTGGAACCCGTACTTGCAGCCGCACTTAGTTGAGTGCCACTACTAGGCGTGCCTTGCCACAGTTGTACGATGTAAGGACCAGGTGATCCCGAGTACGGTGTACCACCAGTCGAAGTAACAGTTATACTACCGTTTGTGCCATTATTGCAAGATGGCGATACGAAGGATCTTGTATTTGAGAACACAGGAGGATCTGTTAAAGTAACTGTTGTGTTAGTAGATGCCGAACCATTTGTAACGGTTACCGTATAGGTACCAGCTGATAAATTTTGAAATGTACCTGTATTATTGTTTGTGCCAACTGCGGGGTTAAGCGACCATGTCAGCGTACCAGTTAATCCGCTCACTGTAGCATTAATTTGAGCTGCTTGCTGACCATTACAAGCATTAGGTATAGTTGTCGCAGAGATTGTTGCACCTGCAGCCACTACCTCAATTGTAGACAATGCGGAGTTATCTGTAGTAAGATCTCCTGCCACCGAAGTACCTGCAGCGCAAGTAGTACCATTACCAAAGTTGATATTACCCGAAAAGGTTTGTGGTGGCGCAACTGTAACACCTTGCGCCTTTAACGTAATAATGCGACTAGTATTTACTGGTATAGGATCTGTAGAATTGCAGATGCGCAATTGCGTGCCTGTATTTTGTAAAATTGTCCAGCCAGGTGGCAAGCCAATTTGCTGCGCATTGGGCAAAAATACCACCGAAGCGGGCACTTGTATTATAGGTCTTAGTTTAGCTTGTGCAACAGGTGAAAGTGGCCCGGTATTGCCGATAGTAACAATAATATCGATAGTACCACCTACTGAAACAATGCCTGAATTGGAAGGCAATACGTTTATAAAAGGATTGGCTTGGCCATACGAATTTGAAGCTACAAATAAAGCGCCAAGGCACAATAGCGTAAATAATTTTAATTTTTTCACAATTGAATTGTATTAATATTTGATTAGTTGATTATTTGTGGTAGAGAGAATAGATTGATTTTATTAGCATTTAACCTGTGTGCCTGCAGCTGCATTGCGCCTTCTCGGTTAATAACGATTTTGTATATGTTCATTTCATAGTTGCCTTTAATATTTGACTACAATTTTGAATTCTAATTAAATAAAGCAGTAATTACGCGCCCAAAAACTAATACCATATTTTACGAGAAAAACCACCTCAATGAGGTGGTTCTTTTTTTTGCTTTGTATGTTCTTTTTACGGGTATTAGTTCTTAATGATCTTTTCATTAAAGTTCATAGTCTTACCATCAGTAATTTGAATCATATACGCACCAGGCGCTAACTCGCCGATATCAACTTTATTGATATTCTTACCTTTTGCGATGTCAAATAAAACTACTTTAGCAATCTTACCGCTGTTGTCAAGAACTTTTGCAGCTACTTGCGTTGTAATATTACTTGCAATTTCTACTGTCAACTCTCCATTCGCTGGAACAGGGTAAATAGAACAAGTACTATTAGCTAACGCTGCAGTTGGCATTTCAGTTATCATCTTTGGCGAAAATTGCAAGTACTGGTCATTGTTGAACATAGCGAACCAAGGATCAGTTGTACTATTACCAGCATAACTGTTTGGGTGAGCTAGACCGTAGTCGCAAGTTAACAAACTAAAGAAATCGCCATTTTGCAAATTCCCTTTGTAAGTCACTGTTGCTAAGTCGTACCATTTGTCTGCAGTCCAATCCATTTCAAATGCTTCTGGCATTGAAACGCTATTGTCGTGGAAGAAAGTAATGACATTATCTGTCGTTACTTTATGTGCTACGTCTGTACCAACCGTTAAATCTTGTGCGATGTTGAATTTTTTGAACTCGCTCTTCACACTAACTATTTCTATATTATTAGAAGTAGTTGGGTAAGAAATTGCAAAAATCAAACCATCTAGCTTTGTAGTAGCTACTGGTGTTTCGCTTTGCGCACCAGGTACGCCATTACTTGTATGGCGTATTTGTAATTTCAATTGAGAACCTGCCATTGGCACCAATTTGATTTCAAAATTGTTTAGCACATCACTACACTGAGCCATTGCTGCTGTTGTGCCAAATACGATGCTAGCTAATAATATTATTATCTTTTTCATATTATTGTATTTTAATAGATTAATTAGGAGTTTGTTCGTAAGTGACAATTATATTACTACCTGCAGTGTTGATCAAGATTACAAGTCTATCAGGGTTTAATCCGTTAAAACGTGCATAACCGTTCATATCTACGTCGTGAACAGTATAGCCATTTACAGTGTTTGTACCACCTGTTGCTGTAAACAATGCTTGTCTATCACTTGTATTTGTTGAATTGTAAGTGATGAAACGGCTAGTAGCTACAGTAGAAATATTACAGTTACCAGCATACAAAGTACGAACAGCATTTTGTGTACGTGTAGGACCACTTAATGGACTTGGATTAGTTGTTGCACCAGTTCCAGTACGAACAAATAGCGGAGTAGCTGTAGCAGTAAAGTCAATACAGTTTAGCGTTTGGCTTAGTGCAAACTTATTAGAAGCCATAACACCGATATGATTACGATGTTTAATGCTTACATAGTAGTTGTCGTCAAGTGTCGTTGCAAATAATACCGGCGAGGTACCATCCATATCTACTACATCACCATCACATTGAACCAATGCGCTGCGTGTTGCTACAACGATTGAACTATCTGTCTTTGAACGTAGTTGTAAGAATACCCAATCAACAATAGCATTATTGCCAGAAATAGCTAAAACACCTGGAGCAATAACCTCTGTGCTAGTATTGTTTACAGTAGTATAACCTACAGCGTAAGCACCACTACCGTAAGGCGTATTTAATGGCAATAGACCTTTTTGACGTAAAGAATCTCTCATTAAACCATTACCAGTATTGTAAGGGCCAGATAAGTATGCCTTAGCGCAAACAAGTACACCAAGATTGATTGTTACGTTGTAAGTAACAGTGCTATCACAAGTATTAGCAGCTGGATAAACTTGCGTATAAACACCAGTAGCAGTAACAGTTGTTGTAGTACCAGGTATTACATAGCTACCAAATTGTGTAACATTTACTGTGTTAGTGATAGGTGCAGTAGCAGGAACTGTAACATTAGCTGTAGTTGAACAACCATTAGCATCACGAACCGTTATAGGGTAAGTACCAGCAGGCTGATTAAACACATTGACAGTACTAGTACCAGTTGCACCATAGTAATAGTTGTTAGGGAAAGTACCAGTACTTAATGGCGTACCACCTGCTGGTGTAGCAGTTATAACACCATTACCACCAGCACACAATGGCGCAGTAGCAGATAAACTTACAGTTAAAGCAGGAGGAGCAGCATCGATCGTAATTGAAGCAGTAGTACTACAGCCGTTAGCATCAGTAGCAGTAAAAGTATAGCTACCTGGTGCTAAACCAGTTACAGGACTAGTAACAGTAGTAGAACCTTGCTTATACGTAAATGCGCCAGTGCCACCAGTTGCCAATAATGTAGCAGAACCAGTACCACCATCACAACTAATTTGAGTAGCTGTAGCAGCAAATGTAATAGCTGCAGGATTAGCTAAAGTGATATTATATATTGTATCTAAACATGCAGTAGAATCTTCTACAAGTACGAAATATGCACCAGAAGCTAAGCTACTAAATGTAGTTACGCCAGAACTAGCACCCACGTTTAATTGTGTACCACTTGCAGGTGTACCTTGCCATAATTCTACAAGGTATGGACCAGGAGCACCAGAATATGGCGTACCACCAGTTGTTGTAATAGTAATACTACCATCTGTACCATTGTTACACAATGGAGATACTGAAGACATTGTATTAGCCAAAACAGCTGGGTCAGTAAGAACAACGGTAGAAGTAGCAGATGCAGTACCATTAGAAGCTGTAACTGTGTAAGTACCAGCAGCTAAACCTTCGAAAGTACCGTCATTGTTGTTGATACCAGCAACTGGGTTAAGCGACCAAGTAATAGTACCTGTTAAGCCAGTTTGTGTAGCATTAATTTGACCAGCTTGTAGACCATTACAAGGATTGTTGATACCTGTAGCAGTAACACTACCTGCAGGCGCTACAACTTCAATTGTAGATAAAGCTGAGTTATCTGTAGTAAGGTCACCCGCTACCGAAGTACCAGCAGCACAAGTTGTACCATTACCAAAGTTGATGTTACCAGAAAATGTTTGCGGAGCAGAAACTGTAACACCCTGTGCCTTTAATATGATAGTACGACTAGTATTTACAGCGATTGGATCTGTAGAATTACAAATACGTATCTGAGTACCTGAGTTTGACAAGATAGTCCAACCAGCTGGTAAGCCTAACTGCTGTGCAGTTGGTAAAAATACAACCGAGGCTGGTATTTGGATGATAGGCCTAAGTTTAGCCTGTGGAACCGTCGAAACTGGGCCAGTGTTACCGATAGTTACGATAACATCAATAGTAGCACCTACAGAAACGATACCTGAATTAGAAGGTAAAACGTTTATGAAAGGATTAGCCTGCCCATATGACTTAGAAGCTACAAACATAGCCCCCATGCATAATAGCATGATTAATTTTAAATTTTTCACAATATTATTATGTTGTATTTATTAGTGAGTTAAAAATTATTGAGCACTCAAACTGTTGTTAGCGCTGTTGTTAGCTGGTGTGCTATCAGCACCGCCTGATACAGTAGCAACTAACGTAGAGTTAGTACCTGATGGTGTAGAAGAATTTCTTTTAATAGTAAAACCTAAACTAGAAGCATTACCTAAGGTGATAGAAATACCTGGCTTAGAAGTAGCAGTAACGAAACCGCCAGACAAGCTAAAGTTCCAATCACCGTTATTGTAAGGAGCACCAAGGTTTGTAGCTGTACCATTAGTACCAGAAGTTGGTGTGCTTGTAAGTGTAGTAATACCAGGTACTGCAATTGTAAAACCTGATGGTACTGGAATTGTAACTGTAATTGTACCATTAGAATTACCTGCACCATTTTCAAATACATCCACAACTAATTCTGCTGTTTGATTAGCAGTAAATAAAGATGTTTCAATTTGAATACCCGGCGTTAAATCTGCACCAGCTAAAGATGCACCAGCACCAGTTGCATTTGGACGATAATCAGGGTTTGTAAAGCTCCAAGCATTTACTAATACGTCACATGGTGTGCTGATAACATTGTTGCTATTAGCAGGGTTTGTTAGGTAAGTATTAGTTGCTGCGTTTTCAGCTGCAACAGCTGCATTAGTATAAGTTGTACCTGTGTATGTAGCAGCATAATCCATAGCAATTACGTTATTTTTGAAAGCTGCTTGGCCATTAGCTAAAACATCAGCATCCATAATTAAACCTCTCCAGTTGTTCATCAAGATACTATTGTGAATTTGCAATTCAGTATTTCTTCTTAAACGAGCACCTCTTCTAAAACCATTAGCTGTTGGCTGTACAATACTACCACTATTGCCAGAGCATCTGAATGCACCAATCTGAGTGATGTTGTAAAACTTAGCAGCTGTTTTTGGTAAAAGTGTAAAAGGTGAAGTACCATTATTGTCAGACTCAAAACCTTCTGAAGTAGACTGCGCTGGATCATCAGCAACCGCTGGATCTTTAACAGCCAATGCAAATTGTACAAGACCGTTGTAACCATTATCAGTATCAAAATCGTCATCAAGCGTACGATACGATACTAAATGTGCACAGTTTACAGTACCGCCAAACCACTCAAATGCGTCATCAAGACCAAAAGAAGTTTGCACGTGGTGAATGGTAGTGCCATTACCAACTGAACCTAGTGTTAAGCTATTCATTTCGTTATTAGCAGCAATTACATAACCTGCATACTCAATACGAACGTACGTAAATGAACCAGAATTATCATTTGGAATAGTACCACCGTGGCGACCACGAGGATTAGTTGTACCAATACCTTCAATTGGCACGTTTGTACCTAGGTTATTTGGTGCTCTACCTTCAATAACAATACCACCCCAATCGCCACGTACGCGTGAACCAGCAGCTTTGCTAGAAGTGAATACTATTGGATTACACGGTGTACCATTTGCAATAATTTGTGCACCTCTCTGTACTACTAAAGCACTAACTGCTGAAAGGGCATCACCTAGAATTACAGTACCAGGCTCGATAGTTAATGTTACTAAACTGTCTACGAATACAGTACCTTGTAATAAATAAACGTTGTTTTTTGTCCAAGTAGTATTAGTAGTGATAACACCTGATACGTTTACATTAGGTGCATTATAAACAGAAGCTTGCGGATCCCAGTTTACCCAATTCTCTGTCCACATTGGTGTTGGAGCAGGTGCGAATGCGCCACGATAAGTGGTAGCGATTGGTGTTGCTGTTTGTGCCATAGCCACAGTAGCAGTCATAACTAAACCAGCGGCGAGTGCGAAAATTTTCTTTGTCATTTTTAGTTGTGTTTTAAGTGTTTTTTAGTTGTGTTTTTTTTATTTTTTGGTTTTTTTGTAGTCTTTCTCCCCACAACACCGTTAGTATGATTTGTACTAATGTGTAAAGGCTGTATTCGGCTTGGTTGATTTTATAAATTCTAAAGTAGCTGTCTGATAAAGCGCACTATGATTGACGATGCAAACTTAGAATGAAAAAAAAAGCAGTTCGGAGAAAGTGCGTTATCAAATTGTGTCCTTAATATTAAGTTTTTCAACGGAGCGATAATCATCGCCAACTTCAACGATTACAATTTGAGTAATTACGAACTCTAGATGTTTTCGAGCTAGTTTTAAAACCACAAACTTTACTTTGTACGTCACGAAAAATGTTGATAATACTAGTAAAGAATAGGATTGATGCTTTGCCAAAAACTAATGTGCATGGGCGTTTCCACTGATACACCACACAAAATCTATAAACGCAAATTTAGAATTTAGCATAAACAAACTCACTGCATATTTGCAGTAAGCCAAACTTATACAGTCCACAAAAAATAACTAAGTGTATCAAAACATCACAATTATTTTAATGAAACAGTGATAATCTTTTTACTGCAAAAAACAAATCTTTGCATTCAACACAAAAAAAGAAACAACAGTAATTAGGCAATAATTATTGGTAATAATTTGGTAACATGTATCTGTCCATTAAGTAAAGAAACATAGCTTATAAAATTTTGATTTGCTATACAAACTGATATTAGGACGCTACTATGACAACAAAAACTAAATAGCACGGAAACATCCTTACATGTGCAGCAGGCAGAAAAAAATGCAAGTGTTAGGCTATGCACCAAAAGAGCAGACATTTCCCAACCACGGCAATGAATGAAAAGACAAGGCTAATTTCAAACTGTAAAATTATTTGTAGTAGAACAAAGGCACTAAAAAGAACAGCTAGTTCAATACTACAACAGTAGCAATTGCAGGTGCTTAGCATAAGTAGTGCTATAAGTACTCAACATCGATAAACTATAGCAATCTGATGCTGCAATTGTTAAAAATTGTGAAGTGCATAAAACATTTATTAATTTTAAAGCAAAATTCGCTAGCATGAATATAAAATTTATTTTCTTGATGAGTTTAGTTGCAATAACTTTTGTTTCGAAAGCTCAATTTGTTACAATCGCTGATACTAATATGGTGAATTGGTTTGTAAACAACGGTTACGCTAGTTGTATTAGCAGCAATCAATTAGACACTACTTGCGCTGCCACAATCTACAAACCTAGTATCATCTTTAGCGACTCGTCAATATCTGATTTTAACGGCATACAATACCTTACTCAAACTACTGAGCTCAACTTCACTAATTGCAAACTAAATAACTTGGCAACATTGCCAAACAGCGTAGTAGATTTACTAATAATATACTCCGATATTGATTCTCTAAACTATATGCCTAACAACGTAAAAAATCTTTATATTCAAAATACGAATATTAAAAAAATTAATGCACTATCCGATAGCTTAGAAATTTTATCCTTGTATCAAGACTATCAGCTAAATACAATTGCTGCCTTACCAACTTCCATTAAAGCAGTGTTGGTATATGATATGAACCCCAACATAACATCTGTATTACCAAGTAGTTACTTAGGTTTTCCTATGCTTCAGACTATACAACTAAGAAATTGTGCCTTAACAAGCGTGCCAACCTTACCAAACACTGTTGTTATTGCAGATTTTTCATTCAATAACATCGCTAATTGGCCCCTATTGCCAAACTCTGTTGCAGATTTGAGTTTGGAGCATAATAATTTAAGTTCGATTAGTAGTTTACCTTCATCACTATATAAACTAAATGTAAGTAGCAATCAGCTTACTACATTCCCTTCGTTTCCATCTAACTTGCAATACCTATCTTTTGATGATAACAATTTTAGCGTTTGTCCAACATTCAGTTATCCCTTGTATGAATTGAGCTGCAAAGGAAATATGCTTAGTTCGTTGTCTGCCTTGCCAAGCAGTTTGAATTTTTTGTATTGCGACTCTAATGGTTTAACATCTCTGCCAACTTTGCCAAATTTCCTACAAAGGCTTACTTGCAGCAATAATCTATTGACTAGCCTGCCACCTATGCCAAATCATTTATCATTTATTGATGCATCTTATAATTCCATTACCACGTTGCCGCCATTGTCTCCTATAGTTAATTACCTATATTTTAGTCACAATTTAATTGACTCTGTGTGGACTCAAAAAAATATCGATACCTCTTCTTTTGCGTACGATGTGTCGGTGCATTACGATTTCTCTTATAATAATGTTGTATTTTGTGATACAATATACTCTAGTTTAACAGGCTTTACTTCATTAATCCTAAATCACAATCAACTTACGTCAATTCCGCCATTTAAGACCTTTGGCGACCCCTCGAACAATCTGAACTATATTATTTACGGATTTAACCATAATATTGATCTTACTTACAATAACATAACTAACATACCTAGTTTAGATTCAAATTTTACGAACATTAAAATTGGCAGAAACGGCTTTACTAGTTTACCCGATTTGCCTCAAAAGCTAGCTATTTTAGATTTAGATAGCGCCTATAATTTATTGTGTGTGCCTTTGTTGCCCACCACACTAAAATGGTTTTATTTAGATAATACTGGCGTCACCTGCTTGCCAAATAAAAATTTTTACGCGAATAACCATGGGGCAAGCTGGAGTCTTTTGCCAATTTGTAATCTGCAAAATGCTAATGGATGCCCGGTAGCCCGCAATATTTATGGTTATATTCATAAAGACAATAATTCAAATTGCATTTACGATGGCGCCGATAGTAGCATAGCTAATATTAAGGTGGATATGTATAAAAATAACACGTATTTACAAAGTTGTTTCACTGACAATTTTGGTATGTATCATTTACAAACAGGGGCTTCTGATAGCTTTACGGTATCAATAGATACACTTAGTATCTATTACAATACAACTTGTCCCTCCAGCGGCAATAAAGCGGTTTACATCGGTCCACTAGATACAGCAATCAAGAATGTAAACATAGGTATAGAATGCAAACCAGGGATAGACCTAGGTGTAGGTGCAGTATTAGTTGACAGTGGTTGCTTTAGAAATGCAACTTTTGCAAGAGTAAAAATCTTTGCTGGAGATATGAGTAAATTATACAATTTGGATTGCAACGCAAATGTTTCTGGCAATTTAAAGGTAATTCTCAATGGCCCGATACAGTACATAACAACACCCGCAGGGTATATTGCACCTTCGAATGTAAACGGTGATACATTGACGTACACTATAGCAAACTTTGCTGCACTCAGCTTTGTAAATGACTTCGCGATAATGATTCAAACTGACACCAATGCACCGCTAAATGCTCCAGTTTGTATAGATGCAGCTTGTACGTTTGCAGGACTAGATCTTGATAATAGTAATAATACAACTAATATATGTGGCACGGTGGTAAATTCTTACGACCCCAACATTAAACAAGTTAGTCCCATCTACGAATTTTACGACAAGACTAATTGGTTAACTTACACTATTCATTTTCAAAATACAGGAAATGATACTGCATTTAATATTAATATAATCGACACATTAGACAATAAATTAGATTTAAGCACATTTACTTTTTTAGGAAGTTCACATAACTGCAATGCAAGAGTAATGAATAATCCAAATCAGGCCATTTTTGAATTTAGAAATATCAATTTACTAGATAGTTTTCATAATGAACCGCTAAGCCATGGATTGCTACAATATAAAATAAAGCCCAAATCAAGTATTGTTATAAACGACAATATTAAAAATTCAGCTGCGATATACTTTGATTATAACCAGCCTATAATTACAAATACGACGACAAACAAATTTAGTGATCCGCTATTTATTAAGCCACTTGCTTTAGGTAGAATTATGGTGTGGCCTAATCCATTTGCCAATACTCTTAACATGAGGTTTGATGAACCTAACTACACATTAGAAGTATATAATATTGCGGGCATCAAGGTATTTAGTGCAAAAGTAAACAGTACAGACTACGTTATACATACAGCATCTTGGCCTGCAGGGATATATGCATGTAGGTGTATAAACCCGAAAGGACAAGAATCGACGCTAAAGATTATTAAATAGGCTTCCCAACTCGATAATTAAACACCCTAATATTTTTTCTCGTGTAAAACGAGATGAAAAAGTGAACAAAAAAAAGCGCATCAAAACATTTCATCTTGATGCAATACGTTATGCGTTACGCTACAATAAACAAAATATAGCATCAAACCACTTTCACACGATGGCTCGGCTGCAAGATTCGCGAGCTGCCCCACACCCAAACGCACACACCAACACACACCCTAAATGCCCAAACACCAACACACACGTAAAAAAGCGCACAAAAAAAGCGCATCAGAAATAAACATCTTGATGAAATCCTTCAAGCACTGAGGCTCAATAAATAAAAAGTAGTTTCAATCATCTCTCGCACGAATGCTCGACTGCAACAATTTCGAGCTGCCCCACACGCAAACCCAAACACCAATGCAAACGTAAAAAAGCGCACAAAAAAAAGCGCACCAGAAACAAACCTCGTGATGAAATCCTACATGCACTGAGGCTCAATAAATAAAAAGTGGTTTCAATCATCTCTCGCACGAATGCTCGACTGCAACAATTTCGAGCTGCCCCACACGCAAACCCAAACACCAACACACACGTAAAAAAGCGCACAAAAAAAGCGCATCAGAAACAAACCTCTTGATGCGCTTTTTTACCTAGTGGGAGTCGACGGATTCGAACCGCCGACCCTCTGCTTGTAAGGCAGATGCTCTAAACCAACTGAGCTAGACTCCCTTACTTGAAACTCTTCCGAGTTTCTCTTATTTCAATTTGCTCTGCCGAGAGGCTAAAGCCGAACCCAATCCTGACATATAGTCCGAACTAGACTCCCTTACTCCGCCCCACATTTATGTGTAGCGGGCAGCAAAGGTAATTAAACAAAGGAATTAACCAAAAAAAACTATATAATATTTCGGCTGCCTAATATCACTAATACAGTCGGTAATCAAACTTTTACTGCTAAAGTCGGCGTTTGTCGCCTGTGCGACAATTGTTGCACCCTCGCAAGTCTACTTTTGGCCCGATAAATAAATTCTCAATGCGACACATTTCAATTTTGGCGCTGGCTGTATTGGTTATTGCATGTTACAACAGCGCTGCACAAACACGTATTGGTATAGCTACTGGTGCAGGCGCAGTTGGCAGTATTTCCATTGCAGGGAAAGCAATGGGCCAATACGCCTACCGTAACCCCATCACCCTAGGTGCGCTAATGCCAACGCTTTATGCAACTATAGACCAAGGCAAACGCGATGAAAAGCACAATAGTTTTGCTGTAGGTGCCCTGTGGCAGCGCGTGTACTCTCGCAGCCAAATTGATATTCCAAATGGCGAAGTGCTTAACAATGCTGCCTATGCTAATAACGTAAACACGAGATTTAATACGCTACAGTTGCACCTTAGTGGCCAAAGGCATATCGTAGTGCATCCTAGCAGCAATGGCATTAGCAATACTTCCTATATTGTTGGCGTTGATGCCAATGTGCTTTTGCGCAGCACTGCATTTACGCAAAGTCAAGCCATAGCCTCAAGTACATTTAAGCAGTATAATTTAAGTAATGCATCAAATATCCTAGCAGCAATGCTTGTTGGAGCACATATAGGCTGGCACTACGAAAAAGAGCTACCAAGCGAACATAGCATAGCAATCGGCTATGTCATATACAGTTTCCTCAACGATGCAATTCGCAATCCTTCCACGATTGCAAGCCCTTTAATGTATACAGATGGCTACAATTTCTTAGTAAGTAATCAGCTATTCTTAGCCTATAAATTTCGCTAGCATAGCTGCGCATTACAGTTTAATTTCTTCGCCACTTACACCATCGTGGATGGTGTACGAAATCAACTCGTAGTGTTGTTCTTCTACAATCTTAATTTTTGCACCTAGACGTTTGTTCCACTCTTTGTTGAGATTGTTAGTGCCAAAGAAACCTTTGGTTTTTGTAAAGTGCGAGTACAAAATAGGATTGACATGCAAAGCTAATTGCGAAGTGCCCTGCTTAATAATATAGGCTAATTTGTTTTCTATATCATCTGTAATAAGTGTTGTACTGCGCACCGCACCTGTGCCCAAACATGTAGGACAAGTTTCTCCTGTATTAATTTCAATCTCTGGACGTAAGCGCTGCCTCGTAATTTGCATCAAGCCAAACTTGCTTACAGGCAGTATACTATGTCGTGCTCTATCGCCACGCATAGCAAGCTCCATTTCATTGAACACAACTTTCTTATGATCGGGATTTTTCATATCAATAAAATCCACGATGATAATGCCACCCAAGTCTCGCAAACGCAATTGACGCGCCAGTTCTTTAGCAGCCAATACATTAGTACTCAAACTTGTTTCTTCTTGATTTTCTTTACCGAATTTGTGTCCGCTATTGACGTCAACAACGTGCATAGCTTCTGTACGCTCAATAATTAGGTAGCCACCTGTTGGCAACATGACTGTTTTACCAAAGCTACTTTTTACCTGCTTACTAATGCCATAGTGGTCAAAGATTGGCACAGTACTCTTGTAGCCACTTACAATTTTTATCTTATCAGGTGCAATACGACTTACATATGTTTTTGCCTCGGCGATAATATGCTCATCATTACAAATGACCGCATTAAAATCTTCGTTTAGAAGATCACGAAGAATAGATGTTGTCTTATTTTTTTCGCTTAGAATTTTACTTGGCGCGGTACTTTTTGCCAAGTTCTCTTGCATACTTGTCCAACTCGCAGCAAGGTCCAACAGGTCTTGATGCAATTCTGCAGTGCTTTGACCTTCTGCAGCAGTACGCACAATTACACCAAAGTTTTTTGGCTTAATAGCTTCAATAATGCGTTGCAATCTTTTGCGCTCATCATTATTGGTAATCTTGCGACTAATTGTTACAAAATTATTGAACGGGCTTAGCACAATAAATCTGCCTGGCAAAGTCAGTTCGCAACTAATTCGCGGTCCCTTACTGCTGATGGGTTCTTTTAGAATTTGCACAAGCACCTGATCGCGCGTTTTGAGCACGTCAGTTATCTTACCCGTCTTTAGGATTTCTGGCTCAAGCTGCATATTGCCGTAGTCGAAACCTGCACCAGCTTGTTGCGGCGCGGTAACGGCTTGGGTAAATTTTTGCAAGGACTTGAACTGCGGGCTTAGATCCGTGTAATGGAGGAATGCATCTTTTGAATGACCAATTTCTACAAACACAGCATTTAAGCCTGCTGCAATTTTGCGCACGCGGCCTAGATATAGGTCTCCCACTGCATATTGGTCGTCGTTGTCGTAATGCAACTCTACCAATCGCTTATCCTCTAGTAGAGCTATTTCAACGCCGCTACTAGTGCTGTTAATGACTAATTCTTTGTTCACTGTACTAATTTTAAGTACATGTACGCAAAAGCACGTGCTACTTCATAGTAGCCCGGATACAATCCTGTATCTTTTTTGTCTAAAGTTGAATTAGATTATACAACTCGCCTGAGAAGACAATTACTTCTTCTTATGACGATTCTTTCTAAGACGCTTTTTGCGCTTGTGAGTTGCAATCTTATGACGTTTACGCTTTTTTCCGCAAGGCATATTGTACTAATGCTTTTTGTGTTGTTAAATAAATATTTTTCTTAAAATGTCTTCAGATACTCATCCATGTCCTTAGCGGCTTGTGGATTATTGATTATCTTCTTCCATTCTGTAAACAGTTCTTTTGCCTTTGGCACATCGCCGTTTTGCTTATAGCACTCTGCTAATAAGTAAAGTGCTTCAGCATTCTTAGGTTGTAGCCTAAGCACTTTTTCAAAACGAGCAATAGCTTTTGGCCATTGTGAGCTTTTCATTGCAAAACGACCTAGTGTCATTGTAGCAGGTAGATTATTACTATCTGCACGAACTATTCCAAGTAGCATTTGCACGCCTTGCATTGGGTTATTGCTGGCCTCTACTAAACAACTAGCCTTCATGATTTGCGCACCTGTATTATTAGGGTTGCGTGCTAGCACTGTATCTAGCAATGAAGTACTTTCGTTAGCGAGCCAAGCTTTAACTGATGCTTCGGGCTCCAAATTTAAAAGAGCAATAAAATTTTGAGCAGCGAAGGTGAGGCTTTTTTCTGAATTTTCCAACTTTGCTTGCTCAGCAGCGTACTTTGTTGCCAAATACGGCTGATTTTTTGCTTTCCACCAAGCACTTAACTTCGTAAATCGGTCTTTGGCATCTCCCGCAGCAATCTTGGTCACCTCAGCTTTTTCAGCAGTGTTGAGGTTGGCAATTGCTTTAGCTTGAATTATCTCCCATCTTTCTGGTGTAACTTCTTGCTGCTGCATGCCCCCTTGTTGCCCCTGATCGCGCGCTGCCACAGGTTGTGCCTGCGATTTTGCTGGCGGCACCCTATTGCCTAAAAAATAAATTAAAGCCACCGCGATGGCACCACCTAGAACGAGTAATAACTGTGGCTTTTTCATGCTTTTGGCAAATGTAACCATTGCTACCTAGGCCTACTTATGAAGTTTTACATAAATCCAGCGGATAAATCTAGAAAAATGGGGATTCTACTATGCTTTACTCAGCCTCGCTCGCTGCGGCTGGCTTATAGTCTGCAGGATCAAGGTTCTTCAACTGATCAATAAACTCGCGACTAGGTCTAAAAGCTGGGATAAAGTGCTCTGGGATAATAACTGCAGTGTTCTTTTTAATATTTCTACCGACTTTGGCAGCACGCTTCTTTACAATATAGCTACCAAAACCGCGTACATAAATATTCTCGCCTTTGGCTAGGTTTCGCTTTACCTCCTGAAAAAACGACTCAACAACTACAATTACATCAACCTTAGGCACACCTGTTTTCTCAGCAATGATATTAATTATTTCATTTTTACGCATAAATAAGTGACTTTGGATGTAATGTGTACGGCTCTGAGTATCAAATGTATGCGATTTTATTAGGTGACAAAAAAAAAGAGTGAAAAACTTCACCCTTTTTAATTTTTTTTCTAATTCCTAACCTATATCGCCGCCTTCAAATCAGCAGGCTTATACAAACCTGGATCTAAATCCTTCAATTCTGCTACAAATTCTTTGCTAGGCTTAAACGCGGGAATAAAGTGCTCAGGAATTTCTACTGCCACATTCTTTTTAATATTACGGCCAATTTTTGCAGCGCGCTTTTTTACAATATAGCTGCCGAAACCTCTAATATATATGTGTTCCCCTTTACTTAAATTAGTCTTTACTTCCTTAATAAAACTCTCTATTGTTACCAACACATCTACTTTTGGTACACCAGTTTTGTCTGCAATAATACTTACAATATCTGCCTTTCTCATCTCTAATTAAATTTCTTTTTGCGATTACTTGCTGTAAATGAAAAAACCATGCCACAAATGGGCTATATGTCTGCAAAAACCCTAAATCCTTCACTTTTTTGGCTTTTTATCAATTTCTAGCGCTTTGTTAACCATAGATTTACAAATAGATGAGAAATTTATTTAACATATGTTAATCTTTTTTAATTTATTTCCAATGAAACAAGCAAGCTATTAGGTTGATTTTCAAGGTGATATAGTATTTCTTCTTGTTTGCGCTAGCAATTCACTTGTTCTACATTAATTTTCTTTAATAAAAATGTGGGCCCTGCGCAAAAATTTGATTGCTTCAAATCTATCATTACTTAGTCGTAATTCTCGGTCTTTGATTAGGGAGCGAAACCACGCTTTGCTGGTATGTGCATTTGCTCGAATACCGCACACAAAACAGCAAGTATCACTTACCGCTGCAACTAACGAAAAAACAATTAACAAACATTTGAACACTAGCTGCTACCGCTTGGTCTTAATTTTGAAGCATCAATCAAATGAGGTTACTAATTATAATATTTGCACTGGTTTGCTGCATTTCCAATACCCAAGCACAAATTGTGTTGAAAGGCCAAATCATTAGTAACGATAGCCTAAAGAAGCCAATTGAAGGCGCCGAAATTTACAATGCACGTACTGTGCAGTTTGCAACCAGCGACGAAAAAGGTGCATTTATAATAAATGTGCAAGAAGGCGATAGTTTAATTATTACGCACATTAGCTATGTTGAATACGTCTATAAGATTAAGCAAGCCTCCGCTTCAGAAATTAAGCGCACCTTGTTCATGTTGCCAAAACGTACAATGATTCCAGGCATTAGAGCAAGCGCCATGTCGCAGTATCAACGCGATAGTTTGAAACGTGCTCGTATGTTTAGTGGTGCAGTTAACTACGAACAAAAGTCTGACATACGAAGCCCAGTAACAAGCCTGTACGAACAGTTTAGCAAGAAGTACAAAGATCTGCGCAAACTACAAGCGCGAATACAAAGTGACGAAGAACAAAAGTATATCGACACTAAATACACCTACGAAATTGTAAATAGTGTAACCAAACTTGAAGGTGATAGCGCTGCTAGTTTTATGATTAAGTATCCAATGGAATATAAGTTCGCCCGCTTAGCTAGCGAAACCGAGATGAAAATGTGGATCATGGATAATTTTAAGAAGTACAAGCTCTTCTTACAAATGGAAGCCAACCGCACTAAACCACAGTAGCTTAGCTATTTCATTCCCTTTCTGCAGCACATTGCTTTTAGACACTAATTGGTTTAACCCTATATTTGCCCTTATACATGGCAATTGCGCAACTGCCTTCCATACAATTGTTACCAGGCAAAAAGGTCTACTTCGCTAGCGACTTTCACCTTGGCATGCCATCGGCTGCCGTAAGTTTACAACGCGAAAAACTAATTTGTGAATGGTTGAAGTTTGCGGCTACAGACGCGCAACACATTTTTTTACTAGGCGATATTTTTGATGCATGGCTAGAGTATAAACATGTTGTACCAAAAGGCTTCACACGACTATTGGGCACCTTGGCACAATTGCGCGACGCTGGCATTGCTATCACCGTTTTTACTGGCAATCACGATTTATGGATGTATGGCTACTTTGAGCAAGAGTTTGATATCAAAGTATTGCATCACGAAGTTCGCTTAGATATCAACGACACTAAATTTTTGCTTGCCCATGGCGATGGCCTCGGCCCTGGTGATAGGTCTTATAAAATGCTAAAGGGTTTCCTCAATAATCGTATTACAAAATGGGCGTATCGGTGGTTGCATCCAGACCTTGGCATTCCCATGGCGCAATGGTTTAGCCAACGTGGCGCTTACAAAAAAAGCGAGGAAGAAGTTTTTCATGGCGAAAAAGAATACCTTATTCAATATTGCCATGGTATTTTAGAACAACAACAAGTTGCGCATTTTATTTTTGGGCATCGTCACTATATGTTGCAACACCAGCTTTCTAACACCAGCACTTATACCAATCTTGGCGACTGGTTACAATACAATAGCTATGCACAATTTGACGGACAAGCTTTATTGCTAAAAACCTACAAGTAAAATTATTACCTTTACACTTTGCGCATACAACACTATATCTTAATTATCGTTTGCTGCTTTGTAGCTTCATGCTACGATACACACTTTCAACCACGCAAGCGCGGCTATTACGAAATTCCTTTGCCGAAAAAAGAATACGTACAGTTTGCAGATGCTAGCTACCCTTATACCTTCAGTTATCCAAAATATGGTCGCACGGTAAAAGACACTTTGTTCTTTGGCGAGAAAGCCGATAATCCGTATTGGATGAATATAGACTTTAACGAGATTGGCGGCAAGCTTTACTTGACGTATAAGCCAATCGCTAGTGCTGCACAGTATAAAGTTCTACATGATGAGGCATTTAAACTAAGCTACGCGCACAATAAAAAAGCAACTGGTATCGCAGAGCCTGAATTTCATACTAAAAATAATGTGCACGGTATTTTCTTTGAAATAAGCGGCAATGTGGCAAGCGAAATACAATTTTTTGCAACAGATAGTCACAAGCATTTTATACGTGGCTCGCTCTACTTTGAAGCAACACCCAATGCCGATAGTCTAGCGCCTGCAAGCAAATTCTTAATTAAAGATATCGAGCACTTTATAGAAACGCTACAATGGACAAGGTGATAATTATAGACAATAAAATGGTAAGCACCGAGTTGCTACGTGAGCAATTTGTATGCAACTTAGATAAGTGCAAAGGTGCTTGCTGCGTTGACGGCGATACTGGCGCTCCGCTTGAAGAAGCTGAACTAGATACGATTGACGAGGTTTACCCTATTGTAGAAAAATATCTAACCAAAGAAGCAAAGGCCCGCATCAAAAAAGTTGGTCGCTACCATCAAGACGAAGACTTTGGCTACGTAACACCAGACATTAATGGCGGCGTATGCGTATACGGCCTAACCGACGAAAAAGGCATCGTAAAATGTGCATTTGAGCAAGCCTATAACAATGGCGAGATTGCATGGAAAAAACCAATCAGCTGCCATCTCTTTCCGATTAGAATTGGCCGTCGTGGCATGTTTGAGTCACTTGAGTACGAACCACGCGAAGATATATGCGCGCCAGCCTGCAGCTTTGGCAAAAAATTAGGCGTGCCCGTATATAAATTTCTAGAAGAGAGTATCACGCGTAAGTATGGCGAGGAATTTTACGAGGCACTCGAGCAAATTGCTGATACTTACTACAAGTAAGCATTGTATACGGTAAAGTGGAAGCTTGGCTGTCATCACTCCTCTGCTAATATTTGTAAAAATTACCTCTAGCAGTTTGCTAGCACAATTATTTGCCTTAATTTGAGGTCGTAATAAAATAAATTAATACTAACAATGAAGCAAATTCTAGCATGCCTTGTGGCATTATGCGTTTCTACACAAGTATGGTCGCAGTCTGCAGGTAATTCGTATTTCCACGAAATGGATGCAGATGCAAAGGTTACCACACCAAGCGCAAAAGAAAAAACAGAAAGTGCCTACTACGTTTTAAATGAAGTATTATACGAATATGTATATCCTCCAAAAGGCGAAGGCATCAACTTGTACTACAGCCACCACGTGCGTGTACATCTTGTAGACGATAAAGGTGTAGAAAGTTTTAATACGATTGACTTGCCAGCGTTTAGCGAAAGTTCATACAGCATTAAAGCGCGTACAATTTTACCAGATGGCACAGTTAAAAATTTAGATAAGAAAAATATTCGCGAAAAAGTAGATGAAGAAACTGGTCAAAAGAGAAAAATCTTTGCACTAGAAGGCCTAACCCCTGGCGCTGAAATAGAGTACATCCTTGCCATGCAATTAGGACCTCAATTGCAACAACGCGATTATTTTCAAAATGCTATTCCAATTCGTAAAGCTAAGTTTGAATTGATTAGCCCAAAGAATTTAGTATTTGATACAAAAGGCTATAACGGCTTTCGCAAAGTGCAAGTAGATACGCCTAGCGGTCGCGTGCGTCGCATTGTAGCAGAAGAGCTAGACGTACCAAGCTTGCCAGACGAACGCTATAGCAATCGCCAAACCTATATGCCGCGGATAGATTACAAGTTTGGCCGCAACACAGATAACGCAGCAGGTTCTGCACAAACTTGGGAAGACTATGGTCGCAAAATAAATGCTAATTACACGGCTACTGCAGAAGATCTTAAACGTTTGAAAAATTATTTACAAGACGACAAAGAGTATAGCAAATTGACGACAGACGAGGAGAAAATAATGTGGATTGAAAACCATCTTAAAACGCGTTTAACTGTAAGTAAAGATGTGCGTGGTGAAGATGCTGAGGACGTCAAGTATGTGCTTAAGAATAAAGTGACAAGTGAAGGTGGCATGTGCTTGATGCATACTTACATGTATCAAGCGGCTGGCATCAATCACGAAATCATCTATACAAGCGATCGAAGTAAAGTGGTTTTTGATAAAGACTTTGTGTCTAGCTTAAACCTTAGCGAAGTACTTATCTACTTCCCTGACCAAGATAAATACATCAAGCCAGATTGGGTGTTTTATCGATATCCGCTTTTACCAAGCGATTTCCAAGGCACTGATGCGCTTCGTTGTGCGAAAACAGAAGTAGGTGGTGTGGTCATGGCAGTAGGCGAAATACATCGTATGCCTATACAAGAACCCATCACAAATAATCACGTCATATATGCTGATGTATCGTTCAACTTAGAAGAAGGATTGGCAAATGCAAAAATGAAGCATGAAATGTTTGGCGTGATGGCAAGCAGTTACCGACCTGTTTTTCTACTCGCCGATAAAGACCAACAAAAGCAAGTGATTAAAGACCTTATTAATGTTGGCAGCCAAAACGACAAAATAGAAAACTCTTCTACTGCGAATACAAGTTTTGCAGATGCCAACAAAAACAATCCGCTTGTAATAAGTGCAGATGTAGAAAGCAGCGAATTGCTAGAGAAAGCTGGCCCTGACTATATCGTACATATTGGAAAAGTAATTGGCCAACAGGTGGAAATGTACCAAGACAAAGAGCGCGTTACAGACATCAATATCGACTTTTTACATCACTTAAAGCGCTATATCACAGTGAAGATTCCAAAAGGGTATAAAGTAAAAAATCTAAACAATTTAGTTATAGATATCAAGCAAGGTCCAAGTGGCAAACGCTACGGCTTTTTGAGCAGTTATACTTTAGAAGGCGATGTGCTTAAAATTGTTGCAGACGAATGGTATTGCGAAATCCTTACACCTAAAAGCGAGTTTGAGCAATTTAGAGCAGTGATTAACGCCGCAGCCGATTTTGAAAAGGCAACCATTTTGCTAGAGAAAGAATAATATTAGCAAGTAGCGTTTGTAAACTAACACTGCTACCTTTGCCGCGTGAAAAACGTTTTAGTTACAGGTGGTACTGGTGGTATAGGTTATGCCATTGCCACTGCTTTTGCGCAACAAGGCTATAATCTTGCCCTTTTTGGTATTGAGCAAAATGGTCAAGCATTGGCGCAGCAATTGACAGACACATATAAAGTCAAGACCTTTTTTAGTAATGCAAACTTTATGGACAGTGCAGCCGTTGCACAAGCATGTAAGGATGCTATTGCAGCACTTGGCGGGATAGATATTTTGGTAAATAATGCTGGTATACAGTTTGTATCGCCAGTACAAGACTTTCCTTTAGAAAAATGGAATAGTATTTTACAAATAAATCTTACTGCTGCATTTGTATGTACGCAGCAAGTATGGCCGCATATGCAAAAGCAAAAATACGGTCGTGTCATAAATATTGCTAGCGCACATGGCTTGGTCGCTAGTGCTTATAAAACAGCGTATGTTGCTGCTAAGCACGGCATGGTAGGTTTTACAAAAGCATTGGCGCTAGAAGGCGGCGAACATGGCATTACGTGTAACGCAATTTGTCCTGGTTATGTATACACACCAATAGTAGAAAAGCAAATACCCGAGCAAATGGCTGCGCACAACAAAACGCGTGAGGAGGTAATAACAGATGTGTTTCTGAAAAAGCATGCCATTAAAGAATTTGTGAGTATTGATGCCGTTGTGCAAGCATGTATGTTTTTGGCAAGCGATGCTTCTAAATTTACTACTGGTATCGCGATGCCGGTTGATGCAGGTTGGGTTGCCGAATAGTTGCTGCTGCTAAAACTGAACTTATTGTGATAACACTTGAACTGAGTTAGCTTTGATTTTTTCACAACAGCAGTAGTATTACAGATAAACGCGCTGATGATGTGATTTATGTGAGTGCGATGCGAATGCGCTCACAAAGTTGTGAATGCAAACGTACTTTAGCAGTCGATTAAAAATATATGCAAGCTTACAAGAGTAATATTATAGATACTAACGGCATTAAGTTGCATTACATTGAATATCCTCGGGCGCAAAAGCCAGAGTTATTGTTGCTGCACGGATTAAGTGCAAATGCTTTTGCCTTTAATGGTCTTATTGAAGCTGGGCTTAATGAGCATTGGCATATTTACAGCGTAGATTTTAGAGGAAGAGGAAAAAGTACAAAGCGCGCCTTTGCTTTTAGCATCAAAGACCACGCAAAAGATATTATAGAACTGCTCGACTATTTAGAAATTGACAGTATTACACTTGCCGGACACTCGTTTGGCGGTTTAATGAGCAGCTATTTAGCAGCAAAATATCCTAATAGAATTAAAAAGGTGTTTATCCTAGATGCAGCGCCATTAATGAATCCTAAAGCTGGGCAGATGCTAATGCCAGCAATAAGTAGAGTAGATAAAAAGTTTAATAGCTTCGAAGAATTTATAGACAGCATAAAGCATAGCGAATACATGTTGCAATGGGACGATGCCATGCTACCCTATTACAAAGCTGACGTAGAAGTATTTGAAGACGGACGTGTGGAGTGCATTAGTGACTTAGCAGACCTTATACAAATTAGCACGCACGTGGGTATGGAACCTTGGACTACACATTTCCAGGCAATGCAACAGAAAACGCACATGATTGTAGCACTTGACAGTTATACGCTAGGCGAGCCGCTATTGCCAACACATTTGGCTAAAAGTGCATTTAGAAATATGCGCAATGCCGAGTATCACGAAGTAGATGGTAACCATCAGACGATGCTATTTGGCAAAGGTGCTAAGCAAATTGTAAAGATTATTAATAGCTAGACTATTCTACCACTTTGCGTAGAATTTCTCTACGAAAAGCAAGATAGCTCGCACTATAAGCACCTTCGAATGCGTCGCCGTAGTTTAAGATATAGCTTACTGTAGCGCGCTTTTCTGGGCAATAGTATGCACCGCTCGCGTAGTTGACTTCACCACCTGGGTGGCCATACCAATGATAAACTTGTCCGTTGGCCGGCACACCATAAATGCGGCATCCAATACCGTAGCTAATACTATCATCAAGATTGATGGTGCTCATCATGCTATTGAGGCTAGATTGGCTGATAACAGTTTTTTCTCTGTAAAGCGCATTGATAAACTTTCGTAAATCGTCGGAAGTTGAATAGATACCGGTAAAACCGCTGCCATCACCTGTAAACAAACCCGTGAGGTCTTGCTGTACGCCTTTTCTTCTGTAATCAAAGTAACCACGCGCAACATTGCTCCAAGGAATTTCTTCTACTGGCCTAAAGTATGTTTGATTCATGCCAAGCGGATTCCAAATCAATTCACGTTGCAATAAGGCATGGTCTTTACCAGCAACTTTATTAATGGCCATAGCTAGTAAAATATAACCGACTGTATAGTTATACTGTCGCTTAGCGCCGTATTCAAATGCCGGCTCTTTGTCGTAAGAAAAGCTTAGAAGTTTTTCGTAGCTTTTATCTTGTTCTAAATTATTGAATACATAAAGAATATAGTCGGGACTAAACACAAAATCGTTGATGCCACTGCTATGCTGCAAAAGGTCGGCAATAGTAGCTTTGTCTGCATTTTTTAGGCGGCTAATAATATCCGCATCAAGATACTTGCTGATGGGGTCGTTCAATTGCATTTTACCATCTTCGATAAGTTTATAAATCATAGTTGCCACAAATAGCTTGGTAATACTTGCTACTTTGGTACTGTGGCACATTTGAAAGTCGATATCATTGCCTAGGTCGGCCTTGCCAAAGGAGCCACGCCATAAACCGTTGCTATCTTCTATGCATACACTTATACCAGGAATACCCGATTGAACCAAGTCTTTTGCAAGTTTTGTAAAATCTGCATGACGCGGATGCTTAATACTACTATCATACAAAGCGGCAGCATCGGTGCAAACCACAGTACCACTGTGAATCTTACTATTATTATTACAAGCAAGTGTCGTTGTAAGCAGTAAGACAGCAACAATTAGTTTATACATTCCCGCAAAGGTAGCAAAGGGCGGCAATATTACGTAAATGTTACTCGTAGCATTCAAACATAGTTTTAACACTTAGTGTGATGTAAGGTATAAATATTTGTATTTACTTTGTAATTCAAAGTGCTTTGCAAAATGAAATTATTAAGAGCAATACAGGCAGCCATCATAGGCATCACTGCCCTAGCCGTGCGGGAACGGAACTTCAGCATACAGTTTGTAATCAGTGCGGCGGTGCAATGCTTTTTAATGATTGTAAAAGCAGACTATACCGATATGCTTATCGCGCTAGGCCTTAGCTTGCTGGTACTTGCAGCAGAAGCCTTTAATACTTGCATTGAGCAAATTTGCAATTATATACAGCCGCAGCAGCACATTACTATAAAATACATTAAAGATGCCAGCGCAGGAGCTGTATTGCTTGTATGTGGCAGTGCGTTGTGCTACGGCATTATACTAATCGTAAAATACGTCATCAACTCGTCAACCATTTAAGATATATACATATGGCATCTGGTATTAGCATCTACTACAACAAAACCAATCGTCGCGAATATTGGTTACTTAGGTTTTTAGCTTGGATTACGCCCTTGCACAGCGGCTTCGTAAGACGCAATCGCATTGCTTGGGGCCTTAGTACAAAAGATCTGCAGGCGTTTCCTGAAGGCACTTTGGGCAATAGTCTTGGCAATTTCTTGTACGAGCACGGCTTAGAACCAGTAGACAAAGCAGAACGGCACGACTGCTTTCATGTACTACTAAAATTTGGCACCAGCATGATAGAAGAAACTAAAATGCAGTGGTTTCTTGTTGGTAGTGGCAAGCTAAGTTTGTTTACAACTGGCAGCGCCATATTAGCACTATGTGTACTGCCCGAAAACGCAAAACTTTACTACAAGGCATTTATGCAAGGACGTAAATCGGTTTGCATAGATAACTGGAATTTCTACAAATTACTTAATTGCAATACTGCGCAACTACAACATCTAATTTTTAATACCAATGAACATTCATAAACTACACCAAATACTTACTGGCATATCAGCCATCAATTGCAGCATAATCGTTGCACGTATGGCATACGAAGGGCATCTGCATGGCGCTTATTTGATTTGGAACTTACTACTAGCCGCCATTCCTTTTTATATTAGCTGGCTTATAGCAGCAAGGCAAAACAGCAGTGTCGCAATGCGCGCCGCCATGTTTGTCGCATGGCTTCTATTTCTGCCAAATGCGCCTTACATCATAACCGACCTCGTTCACCTTGGTGATATTAAAGTGCTTAGATGGTACGATGTGTTCATCATCTTTTCTTTTGCAATCAATGGCCTGCTGTATGGTGTGTGCAGTATTTATATGCTAAAGACATTCTACAGCAAATACTTTTTACAATTTGAACTGAACATTCTGCAAATAATAGTTTGCGCAGCGAGTGGTTATGGTGTTTACATCGGGCGTTGTCTACGATGGAATAGCTGGAGTGTGATAACGCATCCCCTTGCCTTACTAAAGGAAAGTGCAAGGCATATGTATACTACGCCTATGGCATTTAAAGCTTGGGCATTTACTGGCGCCGTTGGCATGGTACTATTGGCTAGCCTATTTGTTTTAGAAAATCTACAATCAGCCATGCAGCCAATGCACAGCAAGCATTAATCTGCTACATTTGCATGAATGGCAAAGCGCTTAGTGATATACAGTGCAATAATTACTGTACGCTTGCAATACGTGCTGCATTTTGTTTGCGACGAAGTATTGCAAATGCCATATGTGCTCACCGACAAACAAAGCGATGTGCTGCAAGGCGATTGTGTACTCAACTATAGCCACACACCAATTGAGCATAGCCTACAAATTATTCCAAGTAATTTATTATTTGAATCCAATGTAGCACCCCAAACATTTGAGCAGAAGCAAGATGATGCACTGCCAAAAATCTTTTGCAATAAAAGCGATATTGGGTTTGACGTACTAGCAGCCATATTTTATGTACTAACACGCTATGAGGAATACTTACCGCATAAGCAAGATATGTATGGCCGATTTGCTTTTGAAGAAAGCTTGCAACACAAGCTTGGCGTTTTAGACAAAGCTATTGTCAATAGATGGGCTTGGCATTTATATGAGCAACTTATAAAAGTACATCCAACGCTTCAGCAGTGCAAGCCACAAAGCAGCATAAAACATACATACGACATAGATATGGCGTACGCAAATGCTGCTAGATCGCAGGGTGCGATGTGGCGAGGCGTAATTGGTAGTACAATTAAACTACGCTTTAAAGAAGCCATTGAAAAGTTGCAAGCCTATCAAGGTTATGCAAAAGATGCGTTTGACTGCTTTGATGAGATACTGGCCGCACATCAAACAAACACTGCACATTTCTTTTGGCTTGTGGCTGAAAAGAATACAAGCTACGATAAGAACAATTTGCCAACTGAACCAGCCATGAAAGAACTTATAGAGCGGATTAGCAAAGTTCAAATAAGCGGCATTCATCCTAGTTACGAAGCTAGCAGACTACCCCATCTAATAGAGCAAGAAATGAATAGCTTGCAAAACAACACTTCGCAGTATATAGATACAGCTCGTTTTCATTATATACGATATCTACTGCCAAGTAGCTACGAGGCCTTAGTTAAATATGGTATTCGCGAGGATTATAGTTGTGGCTATGGCAGCACCAATGGTTTTAGGTGTGGCACGGCGCAACCACATTACTGGTTTAATTTAAAGACTAATGAAACGAGCACGCTAAGACTGCAGCCATTTGTATGGATGGATGCCAATTGCCACTACGAGCATAAATACAATTTTCAGCAATCTTTAGAAAACTACAATATGTATGCGCAAGAAGTTGAAAAATACGGTGGCGTGTTTACCCCTATTTGGCACAACTTTTTAATTGGTACGCGAAAGGACTTTGCCAATATGCGACAAGTATGGCAACGCGTGATGCTTGCGAAATTAACCTACTAATAAAAAAATTGATTACTCAGGCCCAGCTTAAGGCCATCATACTATTGACTTATTTTGATGCTCGTAATGATATTGCTATCCATTGCATCAAACGTAATATACACATCATACTTGCCAGTGGCAGTCGTAAGTTTGCCCACAGCATATTTACTACCAGAAAGTGTATTACTTGTCGTGATTACAAAATCACTTGGTGTATTCTTGCTAAAGAAACCCTCAATAAGCAATTTAGCCTGAATTTTACTTACAGCACTTTTATCGCCATTGATGTTGATTTCGCAGTTTGGTGCAATATGTTCTTCAATTACGGCAACTTTGCCAGTTTTGAAGCATGCGGTAATATTGTCTAATACACCTGCATGGGCAGCAAAACTTAGGAGCACACAAGCGCTCAGAAACACGAGCTTCTTGCTATAACCTGCTATATTTGCTGCAATTGTACGCACTCTAAATAAATTGAGTGCAAAAATAGTACCAAACATGCTTAGACACTTCAAAAAAACTGCATTAATTATTATGGATGGCTGGGGACACGGCCAAAAAGCGAGTGCAGATGCTATTCAACAATCTAAGGCTCAATACGTTAAATCGTTGTATAAAAAATTTCCAAATGCCGAATTAATTACTTGCGGCACGGATGTGGGTTTGCCCGAGGGTCAAATGGGTAATAGTGAGGTCGGACACCTCAATTTAGGCGCCGGACGCATTGTGTATCAAGAACTTGAGCGCATAAACGTCGCGATTAGAGAGGGAGAATTGCAGAAAAATGCGAATCTATTATCGCAACTTAATTACGTTAAAGCGAATGGTTGTGCCCTGCATTTATTAGGCTTGCTGAGCGATGGTGGTGTTCACAGCCATATTAATCATCTTAAAGCACTGTGCGATATAGTTGTGGAACACGACGTTCAAAACGTGTTTATTCACGCGTTTACAGATGGGCGCGATACGGACCCTAATGGGGGTGTATCCTATCTGAAGGATTTGCAAGCGCATCTACAAGATAAGCCACAGATAAAAATCGCAAGTATCACCGGCAGATATTATGCCATGGACAGAGATAAAAGATGGGAGCGCGTGGCACTTGCCTACGAAGCTTTAGTGCATGGTAAAGGAGAATTGAGTAAAAACGCTATTGACACGTTGCAACAACGCTATGCTGCAGGCGAAACGGATGAATTTATTAAGCCAATTATTTTAGAAGACAATGGCAAGATCAAATCGGGTGATGCCGTGCTTTGTTTTAACTTCAGAACAGATCGTTGCAGAGAAATAACTGTTGCACTATCGCAGCAAGATATGCCCGAGCATCATATGCAGAAATTAGACCTCAATTATTGCACATTTACTGAGTACGACAAAACTTATAAAAATGTAAGTGTACTATTTCAACAGACTGACCTTGTACAAACGCTTGGCGAAGTAATTGCTGATAATGGCCTTACACAGGTGCGTATGGCAGAAACCGAAAAGTATCCGCATGTAAGTTTCTTTTTTAGTGGTGGACGCGAGCAAGCCTTTGAAGGAGAACAACGCATCATGGAGCCTAGTCCGAAAGATGTGGCAACTTATGATTTGAAGCCAGAAATGAGCGCCATACCTTTGACAGAAGCAGCACTTAAATTTATAGAAGAGCAGCAACCTAATTTCATGTGTCTCAACTTCGCCAATGCGGATATGGTTGGACATACTGGGGTATTTAGCGCAGCAATGAAGGCAGCTGAAATGGTAGATGCCTGTGTAGAAAAGCTTGTAGCTAAGCTTTTAGCGAACGACTATGCGATTGTACTAACAGCAGACCATGGCAATAGCGACTATATGATAAACGAAGATGGGTCGCCAAACACGGCACACACGTTAAATCCTGTACCTGTGTTTATTATTGCCAATGATTTTTCGGTGCCAATGCATAGTGGTCGTCTAGCAGATGTTGCGCCAACCATTCTGAAACTAATGGGACTAGAGCAACCTAAAGAAATGACAGGTAAAGCATTGTTCTAATTGGCATAAAACAAGAAAGCCCAGCAAATTGCCGAGCTCCCTTGTGACTGTTTTATTCTTCAGTGAATAGACACTACGTTCTTAATAAACGTAATCACTATCGTTGTTCCTTAACTAAACGTGTGGTTTTGATTATACCATCTTGCGCTACAACTACATTGTATAAGCCTGCAGCAAGGTCGCTACCAAAACTATATTCTACAAATGTATCGGCACTGGCTATTTCATAAACCTTACGACCGGTATTGTCGTACACTGCTACTGAAGCAGGTGTTTCGCTAAGCGATTGTATGCTTAACTTAAACATACTTGCGCTTGGGTTAGGATACACTTGCACTTTAAGCGCATCTTCACTTAAATCTACAACATCGACAATATCTTCCATTTTATTAGACCCACATGTTTGACCACAAGCACCTAATACATCACCAGCATGAAAACCTATATGTGTAGGTACCGCATTGGTGCTGATTGACAATGTCTGTGGATTATTTGGATTGCCTGGCGGCACGTGACATACATAAACCTTCTTAGCATTGCCATTGCCTGGCACTCTAATATCGCGAACGCAGAAAGTAACTGTACAAGCATTGGTACAGCCATAAGCATTAGTAACTGTAACGGTATAAGTGTACAATCCTTGCTGTGTTGGTGTAAATACCGGCGAAGCACTTGTTGCGCTACTTAGGTAAGTACTAGGCGACCAGCTATACGTATTGCCACTACCACTTGCATTCGCGTTTATTGTTGCGCTTTGTGGACCATATCCTAAATAGATATTAGTTGGTACACCACCTGTAAATGTAGTGTTACTCGGTGTTACAGAAATACTGCATGTTACTGCATCGTTTACTGTTACTGTACTCGTGCAAGTACTTGTATTGCCAGCGATATCAACTAGTGTAAGCGTTACAGTATTTGCACCTGCATTAGCGCAAGTAAATGTATTTGGCTGAACACTCATGCTAGCAATGCCACAATTGTCGCTACTTAAATTATTGACATCTGATGCTGAAATGCTTGCAGCACCACCAAAAAGGTTAACAGTGATGTTTTTACAATTTGCCGTTGGCGGTGTAACGTCTTGTACGATTACCGTTTGTTGTTGAGAAACGCTATTGCCGTTACCGTCATCGTAAGTCCAAGTTACTACATAGGTGCCTTGTGCTGTATAAGTAGTTGGATCTGTAGTAGTTGCTGTAACTACACCAGCGCAATTATCTTTTGAGTTTGGTGGCGTTACTGTTGCACTGCACTCGCCAGTAATTGTAGCTAGGCTCGCTACATTCGTAACTGGAGCAGTAACATCATCTACAATTACTGTTTGCGCTTGTGTGCTGGTATTACCATTGCCATCATCATAAGTCCAATTGACAACATATGTACCTTGTGCTGTGTAAGATGTTGGATCAGTAGTTGTACCAGTAATTAAGCCTGAGCAATTATCTGTTGCAGTTGGTGCAGAAACAGTTGCGCTACATTCACCAGTTACATTTGGTAAGTTAGCTACATCCGCTACTGGCGCTGTTGCGTCATCTACAATTACTGTTTGCTGTTGTGTACTTATATTGCCGTTACCGTCATCGTAAGTCCATGTTACAACATAAGTGCCTTGTGCAGCATAAGTAGTTGGGTCTGTTGTAGTGCCAGTAATTGCGCCTGAGCAATTATCTGTTGCAGTTGGTGCAGAAACAGTTGCGCTACATTCACCAGTTACATTTGGCAAGTTAGCTACATCCGCTACTGGCGCTGTTGCATCATCTACAATTACTGTTTGCTGTTGTGTAGTTGTATTGCCGTTACCATCATCATAAGTCCAGTTTACAACGTAAGTACCTTGTGCTGTGTAAGATGTTGGATCAGTGGTTGTGCCCGTAATTGCGCCTGAGCAATTATCTGTTGCAGTTGGTGCAGAAACAGTTGCGCTACATTCACCAGTTACGTTTGCTAAGTTAGCTACATCCGCCGCCGGCGCTGTTGCATCATCTATAATTACTGTTTGCTGTTGCGTACTTATATTGCCGTTACCATCATCGTAAGTCCATGTTACAACATAAGTGCCTTGAGCAGCATAAGTAGTTGGGTCTGTTGTAGTACCAGTAATTGCGCCTGAGCAATTATCTGTTGCGGTTGGTGCTGTTACACTTGCGCTGCATTCACTAGTAATAGTTGGCAAACTTGCTACGTCTCCTACAGGCGCTGTTGCATCATCTATAATTACTGTTTGCTGTTGTGTACTTATATTGCCGTTGCCATCATCATAAGTCCATGTTACTACATAAGTGCCTTGAGCGGCATAAGTAGTTGGGTCTGTTGTAGTACCAATGATTGCACCTGAACAATTATCCGTTGCAGTTGGTGCTGTTACACTTGCGCTACATTCGCCAGTACTAGTTGGCAAACTTGCTACATCTGCTACAGGCGCTGTTACATCATCTACCACTACAGTTTGTGTTTGCGTTGTAATATTGCCATTACCATCATCATAAGACCAGGTAATCGTATAAGTACCTTGTGCTGAATAAGATGTTGGGTCGGTAGTTGTGCCAATTATTGAGCCTACGCAATTATCGGTAGCTGTTGGTGCTGTAAGGGTAGCACTACATTCTACTGTTATCACTGGTAAATCACGAATATCAGCCACAGGCGGCGACACATCGTCGATTACCACATTTTGTGGTTGATACGTAATATTACCAAAAGGATCTGAATATGTCCAAACAATTAGATACGTTCCTTCTGTGTCAAAATAAGTAGGACCTGTAGTTAAACCGCCTAGGGTACCAATGCAATTATCAAACGCTGTAGGTGTACCTGCCTGTATACTGCACTCTGCAAGCAACGGCGGCAAGTACCCTATATTTGGTATTGGAGCTAAATTGTCTACTACTTCGACAATGGCACTACAACTGCCTGTGTTGCCAGAATTATCAGTTGCAAAAACTGTTACATTATTTATACCTACATTATTACAATCAAAAGTACTATTTGACAAACTCGTTGTATAGCTACATCCTTCGTGTACATGGTCTAGTACATCAGCAATGCTAATGCTACCACTACCAACGATATCTAAGACTACTACTGTAGGATAAGCATTACATTCTACTTCAGGCGCTATAGTATCTATGGCAGTTACAACTGCGGTGCATGATGCACTATTGCCCGCTGCATCTGTAGCAGTAAGCACAGCATTAATGGTGGTATTGTTACAGTCAAGTGTATTTGGTGAAACTGATAATGTAAATGTGTTACAATCGTCTGTGGTACCATCGTCTATATCGGAAGCAGCAATTGCGGCTTCACCATGGTGATCAAGAAAAACTGTGATTGACTTACATAATACTGTAGGTGGCGTGACATCTGCTGATGCTGCAACATTAAAAATTGCGGAACCTGTACATCCACTTGCATCAGCAACTACAACAGTGTAAGCGCCAGGAGCAAGATTAGTAAAGTTGCCATTACTTTGACCAGTTCCACCATTAAGACTGTAAGATAAAGGTGCAGCAGCAGAAGCGCCTATCGACGATATTGCACCATTGCTTACGCCACAAGTTGCGTTTTGCGTAGTACCTGAAACTACTACACCTGAACCACCGCCAACAGTTACCGTTGTTACGTCTACACAACTATTACCATCAACTATAGTAACGGTATAAACACCAGAATAGATATTATTGATTGTAGCAGTATTGCCAATGTAATTATTTGGTCCTGCCCAACTATAAGAATACGGTGGAACGCCACCACTAAAGCTGGCCGAGGCAGAACCATTGGCTACACCACAATCTGCAGGACTACTTGTCGTAGCCGATGAAACGTTGCAGGTAGCTGGAACTGTAATAATAAAAGATTCTGTTGTAACAACAGGTGTAGGACAATCATTAGCAGTTACTGTAACTGCATACGAATTACCAAAATTGGCAAGCGTAGGTGTAAAGCAAAAATTAGCATTAATAAATCCAGGACCGCTGCTTGTAATTGTAAGCGTTGCAGGAGGATAGATGCCGGATACAACGTTCAATGTTAAGTTGTCAAAATTTGCATCTGTAATTGTGATTGGTACACATACGGTAGTGCCGATTGGTGTAACTTGATTGGCAATTGGCGCAATTACTGGAGCTACATTTGAGCCGCATGACATGGTGCCAACTTCAAAGTCGCGATAGATTTCCGAGATTTTTACGCCGGCGCGATATTCTTCTGCACGAATTGTAACAACATTACGCTGTCCTGCAATTGTTGGTGTAAAGGTTAAAACACCAGTGGCAGGATCTAAGTTAAAGCCAGTAGAAGAACTAAATGGATTGGTGCCACTTATGCCAGCGTTATACGTAACCGCTACAGGAGTGGCTATGTTTCCACGACGAGCACCTACTAATGAATATACAATTGCATCGCCATCAGGATCAAACCCATTAAGCGCTACTGTGCCTAGTTGGTTTGTACAAAAGCGGCTTGCGGGTGGGCTCAAAAATCTAATGGAACTATTGTTAAGTACACCGTTGTGGTTTAAAGTTGTAGAGATATACATTTCTTGACTTCCTGGGTTAACGAGATTTGATACTGCATTTGAACGACAACAAACTGAGTAACCTAGAATATAATTGTTTGGTGCAGCTGGTAGTGTAAAATTACCCTCATAGACATGCTCTTCTATGCCTGGCACTGTACCACCTATAGTGCAGTTACTCACTTGGCCAGGACACAAAAGTGACTTATTAGTCACAGATGTGCGTGTTAAGTTGATATTGGCATTGTAAACAACAGGATTAGGTGCATTCCTGATGTTAATTGCAGCTGTTGTACCTAAAGAAACACCGCCGCAATCGCGGAATAATACAAGGCGTGCAGAATAGGTATTTCCTGAAACAAAAGTGTAGTTAATTTCTCCACCAAGAATATGCGTGGCGAATGCAGAATTACTACAAAAACTTAGCAGCAGTATTGCTATAAAGCTTAATAATTTGAAGTGTTGCGTACACAGAACGGTACTGCCTCTTAGCAGTGCAATTGTTTTTTTCATGATTGGTTATGGTTTTTGTTTAGATGGGCAAGATAGGTGCTGTTTCAAATAAGCGCTAGAAAATGCGGTGAAATCAACTATTAAGTTATTGATAATCAACACGATAACCAACACAAGTTGCATTAAAGCCCTTATTGCAACAAAATGCAAAACTCAAACCATTGCAGCAGCGTACCGCTTTAATATTGGCGATTGTACAATTACGCTATCTATACTACTTGAGTATTTAGTAAAAAAGATATGAATGAAAACTACAAGAAAATATTTCTGCTACTGCTGCAATTTTCAAATACTATTTGGGTAAATCGATACCAAGTACTTCAAATTTGTAAACTGTTGGGATACCCTCGTAACCACGGTTTTCATAACAATAAAGTAAAGCTACCTTTTTTGTGAAAGGATTTTGAATATAATAGTCAAGCCTGCAAGATAAGGTTCCACCAAACGGAATCTGCTTACCGCTCATGTCGTCGTCTACTAGATAGGTATGTTTTTGCGTTGCGACAGTTTTTGGTGCTTTGCCTTTACGTGTTGCAATAATCTTTACGTCGTCTATTACATCTATCCATTGCTCAATGTGTAAGGTATCTACTTGCACCTTAAAGTTGTAAGTAGCAGTTGGCATTTTTAGTGGCAATGCATTCAACTTCAAATTTCTACTTTGCTGAATACCGTGTTGACTAAGCGCTGCAGCAAATTGTTTGTAATTCAATTCCCACTGTTTTGCTAAGCAGTCAGTGCTGTCGCCCATTGGGCCTTCGTATTTCCATTGCCAAACAATTTTATTTGCTCGCAGGTCCTTTATATGCATTTCCAAGAAGTAGCAACCACAAGCTTCATCGGCAGGTTCAACTAAATAGGCTACTTTATCATCTTTACTAAAGCCAATCAATAACAACTCATCGCGCAATGATTGCCTTTGTTGAAAAAGACTATCGTGCATAATTGGTGATGTATAGGATAGGCGATTTGGCATTTGATACTTCGTTTGTTGTGCAAATGCCGAAACAAAAAATAGCTGAAAAATGACAACAAGTGTGTGTGCTTTCATAGTGGAAATTAATACGCAGTACTATTGCTCAAAAGTAAGCTAGTTTGAAGAGATTTTGAATTTATCTGCGATGAAGGCTGACTTCTGTCTACAGCAGCTATTTATAGGTCGCGTTTCTAATTGCCCTACTTTAATCTTGCAGCAAATCAGCCTGGTAGTCCAGCAATGCTTTCTTAGCAAGAAAATGCTTCCGAGGTAGTAAATAAGCATAGCTGTCCAGAGCGCCATAAAGCATCTTTAGATTTTCTTCAAAATATACAGTTCCCGTAAAATACTCCCACGTGTTATTGGCATACTTGCGCATATTCTCGCGCATCTCTTGTGGAATTTCTGCAGTTAAAGTTTCGTCTTGCAATAGCTCACGCATTACTTTTTGTATATTCTCCTCTATAGGCTTAATGCGTTTGAAATTATGTACAATTTCATCACTTGGTGTAGTAACACTTACAAAATGTAGCGCATTAGACAAGTCTATGTAATATTGGTACTTAGCATCTATGCTTTTGGTAATGTCGGCAAGCGTGTTCAAAAAGTTGCTTAGTTGTGGTGATTTGTGCTGCCGCTTTTCTGCTTCAAGGAAATAACAATAAATATGCTTATCATTTTGTGCTATCTTATCATTGACATCTTCTAGCGTTGCCGAAAGCTCTTGCGCAAGTGAAGCAGCATCACGACGACGGTACTTTACGCCATCGTAATCAAAGCTTTTAGTCGGATAGGTTTTATTGGCAATGCCATTTAATACTGCTATATCATTTTCAAGTGCAACTGCAGAATAAACCCAATCAACTTTTTCGTCGCTATATAATTGCTCGATAGTATTTGAAGTACTAGAGGCTTTTAAGTCTTCAGCATTAATTTCAACTGGATTTTTGTTATCGTAATAACCATTGAAGACTTTCGGGAAGGAACTAGCAGCAATCTCTTCTATATACTTTTCTCGAAATTTGTCTTGTGACAAAAACTGGACGTCGCCAGAATAAACCACGGGTTCAAAAATTTTCTGAGTAAGTTGTTGTTGTGTGGCTGTGATATCTGCAAATACATCATTTGCCAACTCGATGGTAGTTGCACTGTGCTCATAGCCAGTAGCTGCAAGCCTTGCAATACGGTCGTTGGTGCTAGGATGGGATGCCCACTGGTTAGTAATAACGAGCTTTGACTTGTCATATTTGCTTTGTTCCTCAATTGCAACATGGGGCAACCCATTGATATACTCAAGCTTGTTCTCTTGCGCTAGTAAATCTATTGCTGTCTTATGATCGCTATAGAAATTAGAAGTTACAAGATTATCAGAAATTTTTCTATTATAAAAACCTAATACGCTGTTGTAGGCTGCCTCTGCAAGGCCGAGACGCAATAGAGATGTTGAAAGAGGCTTGTATCCTGTAACGCTAGCAGCAATTTCGTCGGCATGGAATTCCATTTCGCGAGATAAGGCAAAATAACTTTTGTTGACTATCTCGTATAGTTTTGCAAGCAACCATTGTATACCCTGTATAATTTTAATTGCAATTGCAACAAAAAAAGCAAAGAAGCCACTAAGGTTGGCCCAGCGTTGCATAATATCGTTATAATCATTATTATCATAAAGAATATTGTGAATGACTTGGTTGACATTGTATACATAACTACCGAGCTTCATTGAGCTTTGTGCAAAATGCCCAAATTCGTGTGCAAGAATAGCGCGCAACTCATCCTTGCTAATAGAATTAACAAGACCCATACCGACAATCAAGTTTTTCTTAACTGGGAAAAACATACTCCAAAAATTTGAATCATAAAAGACGGCAGCATTTACATCTGCAGACAAATAGACCTTTTTTGGAAATTTTGTTCCAACCTGTGCTACAATGTCTTGTAGCATTGCAAAGAGTTCCGGCTCTTGTGACGCTGTAACCTCAATGAGATGCGACTGATCTTGCTTATTTGACTTAAACATAAACTTAAGCAAGAAGATCAGTATAAGTACCCCCATACCAGCAAGACCAAGACCTAATCCAATTGTCAAAGCGTTTGGTGTACGTGTAATGATAATAAAGCCTGCAAAAACACACATCGCTGTAAGTGCTAATGTTAGCGCTAATACTATTAAATAACAGAGTACAAAAAAGATAATTGCTACAATAGACTTTGTTGCTTGAGCTTTGAATGATTGAGAAACCTGAACACCCTGTTGTGACATGCTATAAATACTAATTTCGTGTGGTGATTATACTAGCACTATAGCACTAAGAAAACTAATACGATTTAATAACTAGAAGCGAAAAGTATTCGAGTGATATATACTAATGACATTTCAAAAATAGAGAAGTTTTATAAAAAAATGCCCATCAAAGTAATTTATCACAAAATTTGTAATCTATAAGGCTCATTAGCTATTTGATAAATTGCATACACTCAAAAAGTCGCTCTAGTACTCGTGTTTGCTGTGGCTCCAGTCCACTGTTAAATGAAAGAATAACTTTGTGATTTTGCGCTACGATTACCAAATCGTCCTGCTTTTCTAACTCAGTCATTAGTCGAAGGTTGAGGAACTTGGTAAGCGACTCCTTTTCACTTGTGATTATCTTATACTTTTCATTGAAGTCAATGGCATTGCCAATTTCCACATCTTTAATCCAAAAGCGCTTAAGCATTTTGTCAACGCGTGTTTCTAAACTAATTACAGTGCTTCCAAGATCTAAAGTCGTCTCGCAAATACCGCAAACCAAAAATTCGTAGTCTCGTTCAGCTGTATGGCCTCCCTTGCCGGTATCGTCAAAGGATTTATCTAGCAGCAACTGTGCAACCAAGAAGCTAGAGCCATTTCTATTTAGCCTAAATAGGTTTTGAATGCTGAGCTCGTGGCTAGGATTAAGGTTGACTCTAGTAATTATTGACTGTAACACATAGTCATTCACTACAGGATCAAGTTCTAGGCTAATGCTTGACTTTGCATAAAATGCATTGAACGATTTTAGTAACAATGCTTCATCGTCTATGTCGTAGGCAAATAAATTGAGATTCATTCTGCGCTACAATATTAGGTCAAATGCAATAAAGCAGAACAACTACAATACAAATGGTCTGCCCAAAAGCGCTTGTACTAATGTGCCGATTACAAATACACATACAAGTGCCGCAAATATCTTTACTGCTAAAATAGCTTTGGCCATGTCCATGTATTTAGTAGCACCAAATGCAAACACAGGAATAATCTGCAAACTATGTATACCAAAAAAATGCGCAACACGCAGGTCGCCAAAAAGCCTGCTCCAATTTAGAAAAGGCAAACCAACACTTCCATCCGTCGCACCGACGGTGTGCCCGGACAAACTGCTGACATAACCACCAAACAAACTAAAAACGACAAACATTACGAGGCCATATTTAATGGCAAGTACCATAGCTGGATTAAGCGTGTACGACTCTTGTTTATAAAACATGTACGTCATATAGGCTGTCCACAAGGTAAGTGCAAGAATAAATATACCCATCAATGTAAACAGCACTATACCATACATATCGCTACGATTAAAATGTGAAAGCTGGCCTCTAAAGGCTTGCGAAGAAATAGCCCATTGTTCAAAACACATTGCAACTACTGCTACCCTCGTGTAAATCTGTACAGCCCTTAGATTAGTAAAGTACTGAAGTAGAATTGACATGGTCCAACTATAAATCCAGATACTAAGCGCAAACTTCATAGGCTTATACATGGCGTTGATGCCTAAAACAAGCCTATCGGTAAAGCAAGCATATATTGCAAGTGCCACAAATAGTAGCAAGTGCACCGTACCAAGCCAAAACATGGTCCTATTCTGAAAGAGTTTTTTCATCATTCGCTTGCTAAAATTTAATGCCCACCATGATGCCAAGGTTTGCATTCCTGAAGTTTTTGTCACCGATACCTGTTACCTCGCCAGTTCTACTATTTGTTTCGTACTCTAAACCAATAGTCCATAAAGGTTTTGCCTTTGCAAGTGCAAAGTCGTAACCCACACCTAGTGCAATGCCGCTACCAATCGCAAACTGATGATCATAGAATTGAGTAAGGCTGTTTCTATACTTTTGCGTAAACTGACTCACAAAAAAATAGTCTGCTTGCACATAAACGCCTTTTCGTGCATTTCTATCAAACGGAAAATACTTTGTTGCAATTGCTGCTCCCCAGTAGTTAAAGAACATTTCCTGCGAACTATCTCCTCGTGCGGGACCGGCACCTAGCGATTTATATTTAATACCCAAAGCAAGATAATTGATCTTTTGAAATTTGCGAAAAGCGGCCAAGGATGCAAGTCCTCCACCAGAGCTGGTAAAATTGCCAGCATTGTATCGTTCTTTAAGGCCTTTGCCAAATATGGTATTACCGTAGCCAGCTCTAAATTCTGCTGTTGTATGCGAAACATTCTGTGGCTTGGTTTGTGCGTGCAAGGCCAGCTCAGCAAGTAAGCATAGTACGCAAATAATGATGTGTTTCATCTATCAAATTATTTACCGCCAAAAGTGTATCCTATGGCTATGTTAAAGATAAGCGGTGTATTAGCAATGCCAATATTAGGTGCCTTAACTTGCTCTGATTTATTTGAAGATTTGTTGAAGTAAGTCATCTCATCGTTGCTTAAGGTAGAACCCACATTTTGCCAATACCTGAAACTGCTGCTTGTCGTAATACCTTGTAGCACTTTACTATTGCTATTCTTAAAAGGCATGTAACGGTAGTAAGCACCTAGGCCAAGCGAAAAGGTCTTGAAGCTTCTAATCATCGTGGTGGCATTTTGTGCATCGCTAGCATCATAAAGCTCCCAACTATGCAACTTAGGCTCAAAACGTAGATCAAAGAAAGAATTAAATCTATAGCCAATGCCAAAGCCTGTTGAATATGGCAAATGTATAGATAAGTTCTGCGCTTTGAAGTCGCCTGCTGTTGGTGGATCTAGCGAAAGACCGTGCGAATAGTCGAAGATGACACGCTTTGTTGTGTAGTTAACTTCTACATTAAAGCCTTTTAGCATCGTTGGCTGTATGGTGCCAAATAGTAAACTAAATTTATTGCTGTATAAGCGATCTTTAGTTGTTTGTGTTTGCGCAAATGCAGTTGTAAACATACATAGTGCGATGATTGCTGATATTATCTTTTTCATTTCTTTTGATTTTACTTTTTTTGATTAAAAATTTACGCCAACTAATAGGCCGCCTTGTATAAATGTATCTGGTTTGCCGCCGCGTGGACCGATATTGACTGTATTGTTGCCTCTTGCATTGCCTATCATGCCAAATTGCGGAATAGCATAGAGATTATACCTTGTATTGTTGGCGAACATGAACTTGTATCCTAGATTGCTTTCCCAAAACAAAGTTGCTGTTTCGTAGTCTTTGCCGTCGAAAAGATTTTTTGTACCCCAAGCATAACCAGCGTTCAACTTAGCTTCTGCATTTAGGCCTTTCCAAAAATACTGGCGATAGCCACCCACAACCATGTACTCGTTGATTTTTTCTACAACATCGTGTTTTACGTTAGGTCTGATATACATGCCAAGAAGAATATCGCCCTTTACTTTTTTGTTTTTAAATGTTGCTGCCTTAGTAGCATTAATGCGCAGAATATTAACTGTGGGTAAAAAAGGCTGCACAAGTTCTGCCTCTAGCCCCCAAGTGCGGGCTGTAGATGTGGTGTTTTGCGAAAGGGCTACATTGCCTGCCAGCAGTAGTGGTAGCACTAACAACTTAATTGATTTTGTCATTTTACAGTGTGTTTTAATTGATTAACACTGCAAAGGTTCGTCAGCAAAAAAGCTTAAACGTTGACTTGAGTTATCAAATTATTTAGCTGATGCAATGCGCTTTCTTATGCGACTTAGCGATTCGGGCTTAATGCCAAGGTAAGAAGCTACATAATGCTGCGGGATGCGCTCTACTATTTCTGGTCTTTGCTCTAACAGGTTAAGGTAACGCTGTTGTGGCTCTTCATTAGTAAGCATTTTATTCAGCGATGATAAAGAAAGAAAGGCATTTTCTGCCATGACGCGTCCAACCCTATCAAAGATGGGAAACTCATCAAATAAGCGATACAAATCTTGCTTATTGAACTGTACTACTTCGCTCGGTTCTAAGGCCTGAAAATTTTCTAAACTTGGTGCTCCTGTAAGGAAGCTGGAATAGTCTGTATACCAACTATCACCAAAGAAAAATTGAATAGTGTTTTCGATGCCATCAACATTATAGAAAACACGCATGCAGCCGCTGTTGACAAACGTAACTTTGTTGCACACTTTGCCTTCTTGCAAAAGAAATTCTTTCTTCTTCAGTTCCTTTACCTCTAGCATATTCACGAATGCCAACTCTTCTGCCTCATTTAGCGGCACTAAAGACTTTATGCTTGTGAGTATTTGCTGCGTCATTGAAATGCGATGTTGCTAGGCAGACCAATGCCTAGCAATATAGCAAATATACAAATCAATAATAGTAAGTTAGTGCGATTCGGCAATACACTTGTACAGCAATAACTTATTAGCAAATTTTGAATACAACAAGAAGATTGTTTATGGCGTTTGGAAGTGTAGACTACTTCTTCATCACCAAACGAGGAGAACTAATACCCTGCTTTACACTTTCTACAATTTTTAATGCCCGTTCAATACGCTTATTACTTGACTTTACAAGACTAACTAAATGAATTAGTCCGCGCTGATTACCTTCTGTTAAAGCATGAAAAAGAGTGCTGCCTTCTGGGTCGCTTGCTAATACCTCCGCCAGTTCTTCAGGCATTTCAAATTGATATTCAGTATTATCTTCAACAAAGGAAGCTGCTACTTTTTGTCCGTCAACGAGCTTCAATTTCTTTAGGGTTGTTTTCCCAATTGTAACATAAACAAGGCCATCTTTTGTAGACATGATGGCGCAATGCAATTCATGCTCCTTGTTTAAAGTACAGATTAAACGTTTACTGCCTAATTTATTATACTTCCGAATAGTTGCCTCGTCAAGTAAGATGTAGTGCATACCATTACCAAACCTATGTATTGAAAAATCTTTCGCCATGCTGCATTCTACACGTCTAAATTAGCAAGAAATTTATTGGCGAGACGTGACACTACATAGTTTTTCTTAATCGCGTATATACGCGCACATCAGTTTTTGATATTGGTAATCAATACAAACCGGCTAACTGTTGGCCCTATCCTTAGTAATAAAGAAACGCTTATGCGCTACAAGTCAAGCTTCAGGCCTGCATTAAGGCTCAATGGCATGTTTGGCCTATAGCCTTGTGGCAGATTAGCTACAATAGCTTTTGTATTGCTAAGATTATTAGCAGTGGCAAAAACTGCAAAACGTTTATTGATATTGTAATTAGCACTTGCATCCAAAACTATGAAAGCAGCAATCGCATTCACATCATTGTATGCAATGCCTTCACTAGGCACAATTAAATTGCCTTGGCCGGGCTTTGTACGCGTAGTGCTTGTATATCTGCTGCTAAGTGTTGCGTTAAATCGTTTTGTTTCAAAGCCTAAATTCACAGCCAATAAATGTGGTGTTACAAACGGCACTACATCATTTTGATTAATACTGCCAGTACCCCAATCGCCGCCACCATTGACAAAGCTTTGAAGAAATTTTGCATTTGTGTATGTGTAGGCTAAACTAATCGGCAACTTTAGTTTTGTGTTTGTATTTGTTTGCAAAAGATTATATGCGATTTCAAGTTCAGCACCATAAATATTAGCCTTACCTGCATTAAACATATCGCCAGTGCCAACACCGCCGCCAGAAACATTGTCTGATCCCAAGATATTGCTATACTTGTTTAAGAAAGCGGTTGCCTGCAATTGCAGGCCATGTTTATCTACACGACCACCTAGTTCATAGTTAATAGCATTTTCCGCCTTAGCTTGTGAGGCAGTGCTTGTAGTAGAAGGCATGCCTGGCGGCGAAAAACCACGGTGAATGCCAGCAAATACATTGCCTACATTGCGCACCTTATAATTTAAACCGAGGCCTGGCAGTATCACTGAAATATCATTTGATGCTTGTTTTAATGCATTGCCTAAGCGAGCATTATCGTCAGTGCCATAATTTGCAATCGCTAGGTGAATTTTTTCGTATCTAATGCCTGGGCTAATTTGCAAGCCTCTATACGTAAGATCATAACTCAAGTATGACGCGATACTGCTTGCATCTCTCACTTGATTTTCTTTATTGCCTTTAAGACCCATGGCTGTAGCAATAATTGTATTGCTTGTCATACTATAAGTAGAAGCTGTTGCATATCTGTCAGCTTGATCTTGATGATAGCGCACACCAAGTTGTAGCTTATGGTCAAGCGAGCGTGTTTTCATTGTGTATTGCAGATTAGTTTGTACGCCACGAGAGAAATAGGTTCTGCTAGTAGCCTGGCCTTCGATTGTACCATTCGCTTTGCCCGTCATGATGTCGTAGCCGCTAGCATTGGCAATAGGGTCTGCCAAAATACTATTAATGCTTTTGCCGCCAAAGGTGCTTGCTCTGTCCCAAGCTCTAAAAGTATGATTGTAATAAGCTGCTGTTGTGAGGCTAAGCTGTTGATTGATTTGTATTTGATGGCTAAGCGACACATGCTCATGTTGCAGACTTAATAAATCGTTTTGCGTTCCACTATATCTGCGCAAAGGATTCGCTATATAATCATCGTAAGTCAGACCTAAATAAGTTTCATTGGCTTGCTCTGATGCGTTGAGCAATTTTAGCGTAAGATGTTGTTGGCGCTTTGCACTCGCTTTAGTATGCCAACGCACCTTGCCCATCATATCGCGACGTTCAAAGCCAGTATTGCCGCCATTATCCAATTGCTTAAAGCCCATACTTGCTAATCGATTGACTTCAAAAACGTAGTCGATATGTTCGCTGCTATTGCCTAACCACACACGCTGCTGTTGCGTACCAAAACTGCCATAACTAAGCTTTACATATCCTTTGAAAGAAGTAGGCAATGCTGTAGATAACAAATTGAGCGCTCCACCAATAGTATATGGCCCATATTTAATTTGGCTACTCCCCTTTAACACTTCTACACCTTGCATACGCGCAAAGCTTGGAAAGTAATAGGCAGAAGGATCTGTATAAGGCGCAGGTGCTACAAGGATACCATCTTCCATAAGCGTAATTTTTGCACTTCTATTCACAGCAGTGCCACGCAAGCCAATGTTTGGTCTTAAACCAAAGCCTTCTTCGTCGCGAATATTAACGCCCGGCACTGTGCGCAAAACATTATTGACATTAAATTGATTAAGTTTTTCTAGCTGACGCTTGGCGATATATTGACCTGCACCAGGCAGTACATTGGTTTTAGTAGCTACAATAGAAACTTCTTCTAGACTTGTTATCTTAATAGAATCGTTGTGTGTGTTTTGGGCAAAGCTTGCTAAATGCACCAATGCAAAAACTAGTACTAAACCACTACGCATCATATACTTGTTGTAAACCATCATTTTATGGGTTGCAAAAGTAGATGTAAGGCAATCGCTAGCTTTTAGTTAGCGGGAAAAGTGTTTTAGGAATTGGGTAATGTTTGATGAAGTTCTGGTATTTACAATTTAATTAGGCCGCAGCTCTACTAGATAAACATTGAGATTTTGAATACGACCTCCTAGAGGTCGCGGTAATAATGGATGTTGATGCTAGAAAGTTATGATCTCATTGAGGTCAATTCCGCAATATAAGTTGCAGTTAATTAAAGCAATCCTTTGCAAACTTATCAATTCTTCCTTTCATACTATCGTTGCAATCTCTGCAATTTTGCTTCATCGTTTTAGCTAAAGCTTGCTGTGCAAGAGTTGGTTTTTGATAGTCTTTATACCGATACAAACCGCTATAATTGATGGTAGAAACCCATTGCATATACTTTTCGCCTGTCGTATCAAAATCCATATAGGTAAAAAACTCCTTAGGAAATTTTTCTGCATAGCTTATAGCAGGTTCGCCAGTATGTTCGCATAGTGCACCATCAGCCACTTGAATAGTCTTATTAAGGCACCAACGATAGAATGGCCTCAACTTATCATTGTCAGTACAGGCAAGCGACAGCAAGGCATCTGTAGATTGATTGTCACTTGGTTTAAAATCGCCGTAGTAAAAAGCAATTGCTACTGCGTCGCAGCGCTTATCACTGATGTAATAAGCAACAGGCTTACCCCAAATGCTATCTTTATTGGGATCATTGCTCAAGCCAAAACCTCTTTGCCATTCTCTATATCCATTATCATTTACGTACACCGTATCATGTACAATAACAGTGTCTTTTCTATCTGCGGCGTTATCTGGTAGCTTGCTGGTGCTATTACTTCCGCAAGATGATAAAGTAAGTGCAATAAATACCGTGTGTAGAAACTTGAGGGACATCACACAAAAATAATTACTAGGTTAGAATTTAATTATCACTTTGCAAACTTAGATGTATATCCGCACTCGGCGAAATGCCAAAGTAATTTTTGTAAGACTGGCTAAAACTACTTGTAGATGCATAACCTACCAAACCAGCAACTTCTTGCACCGTAGCGCTTGTATTTTGCAAGATATTTTTTGCCTTAAGCATTCTATTCTCTTGAATAAATTCAAAAATGGTTTGCTGATAAACTTCCTTAAAATCTTTTTTGAGGTAACACTGGTTTGTACCGACAGCCGTTGCAATAATAGGGATAGTAATTGTATTGCCAAGATTATCTAGAATATATTGTTTGGCCAATTTTACTTTTTCTACTTCAACAGGCTTGTTGACAATCGCACAGCTATCGCATCCTAACTGAAAAATCAAGCTGTTCTTTTGTGATTGATACAATAAAAACAGCACTGCACTTTCTAAAAAAATCTTTCTGTGTATACCATGCAGCTTACAGTTGATTATTTCTAGCAATTTGGCTTGCGTATTGCAGCAAATCGTTTGCTGATCGCTAATTATCTGAAGCGACTCATTATACTTATCAAGATAAGTTGTGGCAAGGCGAATATTGATTTCGTAATTATTGGTAGCCAAGTCAAACAAACAGTCGTTGGCATTAAGGCCGAAATGCAAGTAGATAAAGCCCGATTCTACCTTAGCAACACCAAACGAACTGTCAATGTTAGGATTGACAGCAAACGATAAATCTAGGTATTGGTTGACGAACTCCACCGCCACAAAGGTATTGTTTGAAAACATGCTTAAATAATGACCTAGGCTGCCATTTGCACTTTTACAACGTTCTGCTTAGGCATATAGGCAGCTACTTAAACCTAATACTTGGCAATGGTGCAATACAATCGCAAAAGCCGCGTTATCTTTACAGCATACATGAGGGCAATTGTCAAGCTCATAGCCGTTTTGGCCATTTTTGTAGCGATACACACACTAAGTGCGTGTCGTAAGCAGTCTTTTATTACAAGTAATGCACTGCTAGAATTTAGTACAGACACTGTAAGTTTTGACACTGTATTTACAACGGTTGGCAGTGTTACTCAGGAATTTCTTATTTACAATCGTAATAATAAGTGGCTAAAGCTAGATGATATTCGCCTGCGCAAAGGTAGTGCTAGCAACTATCGCCTCAATATTGACGGCGCCCCACAAAGCAGCGCTACTAATTTAGAAATTGCACCTTTTGATAGCATGTACGTTTTTGTGGCAATTACCGTAGATCCTTCAGCTGCTGATTTGCCTTTTATAGTAGAAGATGATATAGATATTCAATATGCTGGCACAAGCAAAAGCGTACACTTGATGAGCTACGGACAAAATGCTATTTTTATTAATGATAGCGTTTTACAAGGCAATATTACTTGGACAAAGCAAAAACCCTATGTTGTAGTAAACAGTATGCTTGTTGATAGCACTGCTAAACTTACCATAGAAGCGGGAACAAGAGTTTATATGCATGCGAACAGTAAGCTTTTTGTAAAAGGTACACTTGTTGCCAATGGCACTGCTGCTGATAGTATAATTTTTCAAGGTGACAGGCTAGACCGCGAATACTTTGGCGGCGATGCGGCTGGCGAGTGGTGTGGCCTGCATTTTTTACAACAAAGTCACGATAATGTAATGCAGCACTGCGTGATTAAGAATGGCGGTTCGCCTTGGCGTTTTTATGATGCTACCTCGCAGAGCTATGTACAAACCATTGGCGCTTTGGTTTATGTAGAACCACAACAAACAATTACAGCAGCACCGATGCTTGTGCTGAACAGCTGCTATGTGGGCATGAGTATCGCATATGGCGTACTAGCATTTAATAGCAGTGTACGTGCTACCAATACCCTATTCTATACTTGTGGTGCAAGCAACTTAGCTGCAATACAAGGTGGCACATACAATTTTAGCCATTGTACTTTTGCCAACTATGGCTATTACCTGGGCAATTTACCTATTGTAAAACACGATAACGAAACTATACTTGCCCTTACAAACAACCTACGTGATGGCGATGGCATAGTGATTGCTACGAGCGACCTCAATGCCAATTTTTATAACTGCATTGTAAATGGCACGCAAAAAGATGGTCACGAAATTTTGATTAATAAAGTAAGTGGCGCAAACCATAACGTTCTATTTAACTCGTGCGTACTTACAACGACTGATACTTTAGACACATTAGGACAATGCGTATTTGATAATTATAGCTTGGCCTTGCTTAATGGCGATGTGAAGTTTACTGAACCACAGAAACTTAATTTTCGCCCCAAAGCTGGTAGTGTTGTGAAGCAAGCAGGTTCGCCAATCGGCATTTTATTTGATATTGAAGAGACGCCACGCAGTGCTGTAACTCCGAGCATTGGTTGTTATGAATAATCTTGTATTATCATTGCAGCATGTGTGAGCGTGCGTTGTGATGATCTCTTATACACTATACTCCACAATTAAGATTTGCGGCCTTCCTTTATAATTACAGGCCGCATCTACGGAGCTAACTGTTACCTTTTATTACTCTTTGCTACAATCAGGATGCTCCTCTGGAGCTTAGCATTGCGATGAGAAAAAGAAAGAGATAGACAAAGGGCATAGACCTTAATTACTCAATTTTAAAAGCTTCTTTAATTGCTGAAGACTAGGAAGATCTTTTTGAAATAGAAATACGAATTTGGATATCGCTTTACGAACCATCTTAACGCTACATCATTTGATCGCGTTCCCAATCGGCTAATACAACTTTTACAGTGCCAAAATCGTATTTGTTTTTTACACCTTCACGAATGGCATGTAAAGTTTTTTCGCCGGGCATGGTATTGAGTACTTCCTTTATTTCTGCAATAATATCTGGCGCTAATACTTGTGTGGCTTTTATCTTACCATTGGCTACTGCAACACTCATATGACCTAGGATAGTTGCAGTTACTAAGCCGCGCTCAATTGCAATTTGTGCAATATCCATGCCTAGCTCATGTAGCTCAAGCGTTTTGAGCACCGTATCGCCAAGTGTGCTTGGGTCTTTCTGACTGACGGCGGCTTCTTTATCATCGGCCTTAAGTGCTTTTTCTTTTTTAGAAGCGGCCTTTTTCTTAGGTGCTTTTGTGGCAAACTTTGGATGCAAGTGAATGCGCGACTCTAAATCATTTACGGCGCAATACTTTTTTATAACAGAAAGAAATTCATCGCCATAAAGTCTAATTTTTACATCGCCAAAATTGCTAATATAACCGAGTGCTTTTTCATCAGTTGGCAAGTATTCGCATAGCTCTTGTAGTGTTTTTTTGTTAGCAATCATAAAAACATCCTTGCCAGTATCTTCACACAAGGTATTGCGTACAATCGCCAAAGCGCGAAATAGTTCCGGGTGAGGCGTACCTTCTGGCACACTTACACCGCTGCCTTTGGCGCTATGCAATTTGGCTTCAAACTTTGGTGTAGCACAACTTTGCATCGCTTCGTGCATTGCAGGTGCATCAAAATTTTGCGGCAGCTTTTGGTACATGTGTAGCTTTCTATGCAGATTATCGTAAATCGCATTGATTGGTGGCGCCAAAGCATCGCTTACTTGCTTGCTATCTATACTCCAAACATGTGTTTCAAAAAGCTGCAAAGCATGTTGCACCAAAGGAATAAAATAGGCATTTGCCTTGGCGCAACGCTCATCTATCAATTTCTTTTGACCAATGTATTGATGCAACTCCCGCTGAAACTTCGTGCCTACACTATTGAGCTTGTGATCCACATAGTCTAGCATTTCATTCACGTATTGCATATTGGCGCTACTAATGGCTGCCCGATTCTCCTGACATAACCTTTCTACAAATTGCAGGTCGTGTACAACGCCACTGTAGTCGTAAAGTTGTGTTGTCAATTCAAACAAATATTGCTGTGCGTGTTCATCAATCGCTTTTTGATGCGCTACTGCTGCTTGCTCGGCCTCTGTGCTGTATTGCATTACTGAAGCGTTTGTAAGCAATGCGCTAGCCGGCACTTTGCTTAATAAAGCAATGCCATCTAAGCTAGTGCAGCGACTCAATGCCACGTATAATTGTCCAGAAGCAAAAGCGCGTGCGGCATCAATTGCTACATAATCAAATGTAAGGCCTTGGCTTTTATGAATCGTTATTGCCCACGCCAATCTAAAAGGCAGTTGTGTAAAGGCGCCTATTACATCTTCTTCTACACGTTGCTCACTAGCATTGACATTGTATTTAATATTTTGCCACTCCACAGCGTGTACTTCGCTTATTTCTTTGGTTTGCAAATCGCGCACCGTAATATGGTCGTCATAAAGATCTTCTACTTCTACGATTTTACCATTGTAGTATTTACGATCGTTACCGCTATCGTTGCGAGTAAACATAATGCGTGCGCCTTTCTTTAATGTAAGCTGCTTTTCTACAGGATACATACTTTCAGGAAAATCGCCTTGTATGCTTGCAGTGTAGGTTTTGCTAATGCCACTCAGCTGTTTAAGCTTAGATAGATTTACCTCGTCGCTTTGTGCATTATGTGTGGTTAGAATAATATAATCGTTGCTCGGAACAGCGGCGCTGTAGCGAGCATTAAGCGCTTGCAAGGTTTGTTCGCTAGCATTGCCGTTACGCACTTGATTGAGAAGCTCGATAAACTGATCTTCTTTTTGGCGGTAGATGGTCTTTAGTTCAACATACACAGGCTTACATTCTTGCATAACTTGTGCATCGTAAAAAAATGGAGAACTATAGTACTGACGCAGCAAGTCCCATTCATTATCTTTTACCACAGGCGGCAGTTGAAACAGATCGCCAATAAACAATACTTGTACACCGCCAAACACTTTATTGAACTGACGACGATAGTGGCGCAGTATTACATCTATTTGGTCGAGTATATCGGCACGCACCATACTTATTTCGTCGATGACGAGTAAATCTAAATTGCGAAGTAAGGTGACCTTGTCCTTGCGGTACTTAAGCTTACTTAGCAAGGTATGGCGATCGTTGTATGCGTCGCGCATGCCGCTGTTCCAGGTTTTGGCATTGGGCACGTATGGCACAAAAGGCAAAGAAAAGAGGCTATGTAATGTAACACCGCCTGCATTAATAGCTGCAACACCTGTTGGCGCTGCGACGATAATATTCTTTTGAATATTTTGACGCAAGAACTTTAGGAAGGTTGTTTTACCCGTGCCGGCTTTGCCCGTAAGAAAAATTGGCAAGCGCGTTTCGCTAACGTAGCGATAGGCTAAATTGAAATCATTATTGCGTTCTATGCTTGGCATATTGTAAACCATGTAAATGTAAATTCAAATTGAAGAATAGAAATTAAAAAAGTTTGGGCGGGAATAGTGTGTGAGTTTGTGTGTGAGTGTGAGTGTGTTTAACCGCAGAGTAAACGCAAAGTGCGCGAATACGGTGTGCGACTGGGTTTGGATTTGTGGCTGCGCTTGGGTTTGATAGAACGCAGAGAGCGCAAAGTGGATTGTAGTTACTTTGCGCCCTCTGCGAAAAATCTTTGCGGCCTTGGCGGTTAGGTCCTTGGCAGTAAAATCCTTTGACCTTAGACCCTTTGTGGTTACTAGAATGGCAAATTTTCTTCGATATCCTTGGCGCTAACCAATGTGCTGTTTGCTGGCATGTTTGGCGCAGCAGATTGATCGCCACCACGTTTGCCGCCTAGCATCATCATCTCTAATACTTGCAAAGCATATTCGTTGCGAGTGCTACCATCTGCATTCTTGATTTGGCGATTGGTGAGGCGAGCTTGAATGCCCAACATGCTACCCTTTACGATATACTTTTCGGCTAGTTCTGCACGATTTTCCCAAAGCAAAATATTATGCCATGTTGTATTGTCTTTGTAAGTACCATCTTGCTGCTTCATTCTTTCTGAAGTGGCTAAACTAAATGTTGCGTACTTTTTGCCATTGCTAGATGTTTTGATTTCTGGGTTTTTACCTACGTGACCGATGAGTTGAACTGTGTTTTTCATTGCTTGTTGAATTGTGTTGTTAAATAAAATTGATCTGTTTTGTTGGTTTTTGCGGCAGGCAATCATGCTATGTTATTGCCTGCCATGTGTTGTACATCTTTACTGTGGGTGAATTACGCAATCATTTGTATGTTACTTACAAGTATTTCTGTGTAAACACGCTTTACGCCAGTTTTGTCTACATAAGTACGATTATTGAGTTTACCATTTACCGCAATGTGCTTGCCTTTGATTAGATACTTTTCAGCTAGCTCGGCATTGCGACCCCAGGCTGCAAGTGTGTGCCACTGTGTAGTAGTTTCACGCATACCATCTGCATTGCGTTTGTAAGCGTTGGTAGCTAGACTTAGGCGGGCAACTTTTTTGCCGCTCTCAAGTGTTTTTACTTCTGGGTTGCTACCTAGGTGACCGATTAACTGTACGTTGTTGTTCATTGTGCTCATGACTAAAACTTTTTTGTTGTGTGTTACGAAATGTGTGTTTAATAAAATTGTGTTTGTGTCGCTCCTGTGCTTTACTCGGTAACCGGTATTGAGTATTGAACCGAACGACAGTGCAAAGGTGTAGGCCATTGAAACGCCTACTCGGTTTTTAAGCATTTATGATCTTATGTAAATGACAGCTGTCGTTTGTTGTCGGCTAATAAATAAGGGAGAATTCAGCAATATCAGGGGTTTTGAGGGAATTTATGACAAGTGAAAGCCTGGCAAAGATTTTTTTGAAAATTTGTAGTTTAAACGGATAATGCTGTCTTAATAAAAGCCAATAAATCATTAAGGACTTCAAATCAATACTTCAACAACAACAAAAGTTCCGCTGCACTTCTATGGTCGTTATCTCTATTCGCTGTAAGTAAATAATGCTTTGCTTTTGCGATTGATTTCTTTACATGTACTCCCTCCAAGTAGATTCGGCCAAGTAAAAAATTAGCTTCTTGAAAATCATATTCGTTATATAGATGTTCATTTCTAATTACTTTCTTATAGCACTGAATTGCGACAGGAATATTCTGCTGCACACCTAGTCCGTAGTAGTAGCACTGCCCTATGTCAAGGCTAAAATCGCCGCCCAGTTTATCAGCTAACATAAAGTACTCAAAAGCCTTTACTTGTTTACCTACGCTGCAATAATGCCTTGCAAGATTAGCTGCTGCAATGCTATCGCCTTTCGCTATAGCTTTTTTATAAAGTAATACACCTTTATTAATATCCGCTTGCTTTGCGCCGGGAGTTGTTAGATGATTAGCATACCAAATTAAAGCTTCTTCTCTGCCATTTTCGTATGCTTGCTTTACTAAGGCAAGAGCCTTGTCGTGATTTGGTTTAATGCATCTTGCATTATCTATTGAAAGGCCATGTTCGTAATAATTGGCTAACAGATACAAACTATCTGCATCGCCGCTTTTAGCGTCGCGCTTAAGAAGTTTCAAGTCATCTAGCGAAAATTCTTTACTTGAATAGTGGTAGTACATACTTATAGCTCCTACTTTATTAACAACCAGTGTCAGCTCAGTTACGCAACTACTGCAGTTGTTCATTGTACAAAAATGCAGTATTGTTTACCGACAACACCTATCTAAACACTTTAATCATTTGCGCAATACGTTCTTTGTCAAACGCCATTGCTGTCTTGCTATTGGCAACAGTCTCGCCTACTAGCTCTGCAAATTTATCGGGAAACTGATCTAACAATGCCGAATACTCATTGCAATCTGCTAGCAATTTTTGAGAGCGGCCTTTACCACCCACTGGAAAATAAAATTCACAATCGCTTCTTGTTTTGCCGCCATCAATACAGTTTACGTATCTATTATAGCTAGTGTACAAATCATCACGCTCTTTTACATATTGCTTCATTAGCTTGATAAAAAAATCATCTGAATATGGAAAGCTAACGGCAGTAGTAGCACTTGTATTGTCAGATGATGTAACGACCGCTGGCTCGGTTTGTTCGGCTTTTGATTTTGGATCCACATAGTTAGGATCAGATGCAACCTTTTCATTGCACATTACATATTGCCTATTGCCTATATGCAGCACTTTTATTAATTGATAATCTAATTTTAAGGTGTCCAATTTTGATGAGTTCTCACCCGCAACAAGCACTACACCCCGTTGCGTCGGATAGTATAAGCTATCTTGTAAACGCCTTAGCTTATTGACATGCTTTTGCAATTCTGGAGCTGCCGCTTTTAGAGAAACAAGGCCTTTACTACCAAGCTCGTATAGCGCATCATTTAAACAAATTTGCAATGAACCATCTGCTTGCCTTACAGCATTTAATTTATCCCTTGTTTTAATTGCATCATAGTAGACCAAGTTTGTACTATTTGACTCTGCAATTGAGCGCATACTTACATAATACGCTTTATTTTGCGGAGACTTGAAATTATAGTCATATCTATACTCACAAAAGAAAATATTTCCTTGAGCAACATATGCCTCTTTAATATGCGTTAATGATGGAAGCTTAATAAAACTTGCATTACTGTTTTGCAAATCATACTTCACACACATTTCTTGTTGGAAATCAAATAAGTATATGGCATTAGTGAATTCGTCTACATATAAAATTTCAAAGTTGATGTATACATCGCCTTTAGGAAATAAGCTCTTAGGCACTGTAATTGGCGTGTAAGTATTAGTAGCTAGATTGTATTGATACATAATAACAACATCCTGTTTCTTCTTTCCATATGTATTAGATTTTGTAACGAAGTAAATACAGTTATTGATAATACGTGTAGGCCAGGTATTGTAGAATGAAATATCTCTAAGTACAGGCACATTGTAAAGCACCTTGTGATTTGAATTTAAGATTTGAATAGTATCCACCATGATGCTGCTATAGTACTCTTTATATAAGGCTAATAAACTATCATCAATTGCCCACATAAAAGGATCGTCATAATCGTCGCGAACATTTATTGTGTATACATTTTTAAACTTTGTGGCTTGCGGTTGTGCTTGCACCTGTGTGCCTATGCCACTGGCAAAAAGGAGTACTATTAAAATCTGTTGCAATTTTCTCATGGTAATATCGCTTAAAGTCTATGTTAACTGTATTTTTGTCTTCTTACTTTTTGCTATGGCATACTAATTATCTTAGCTTTTCACATTAGGAATTGAGCAAATTAATTTACCACCTGCAAACAAAGATTGAGTGGCAAAGTTAATTTGTATAGACTTGTCGGACAAAATTTATAAATCTTCGTTGGGAAGTACAGGGTGGTAAAATATTGGTTTATTAATTCGCTTGTAATAATTGATTTTACTTAAAGTGCTTTGAAGCAAAATTAAAAGCAGGGCGCGGGCAAACTGCGTAGTAAAATATCTTTATTTCGTTCAATAAGCAATTGAATTAGTACGCTCAGGGACACAGTTCATATCGTCTAACTTCGTAGTTCTCACATAGCCAACAGGATTATCTTTCGTTACTATATACTTGTCCCAGTATATCCAGTATTCAGTTTTGATATTATTATCTCTTTCAATGCGCAAGGTGATTGTTTTGTCTTTAGTTTTTACATCTATCGTGCCGCAATACGTCGGCGCTGAACGGTGCCTTGCAATATTGCCAATTGCCTTTAGCACATTGTGAACCTCTATCATTTCCGCACCTTCCAAACGTTGACCACAAGCATAGATTTGAATATCATTAGCAGCCAACTCCTCTTTCAAAAATCTCTGTGCACGTTGTTCAAACATTGCATTGAGCATCATAAAAATTAGTCCTACCATCCACATTTGCGCGAACAGAAAAATTCCCAGTAGTTTGCGCTTTGTATTGCCACTCTTTAATTGCGTAAGCACTAACACAAGTCCAATCATCCCTACTAAGAATGAAATCAAAGTAAATGTCTTGAAATATTGGTAGAACTGATCAAATGCCTGTAAACTTTCCATATCTGCTACTGTATCTTATCTTCAAAATAATGCCTAGCAAATCCCTTATACGAAAACCCAAATGTAATGTCAGTATACCCTCTATCCAAAGAGGGGTGTAATTGCCTATAATTTGTAAACGAATAGCCGTACTTAACAAATACAGCAGCAAATTCAAATTCTCTAATAGTAAAGTACTTATTAATACCTAGGCCAAGTGTTGGGCTTTTGATTTTTGGAAATGTGAATTGCTGATTCAAGGAATCTTCATTAATCACCCTAAATGAACTTCTGGTATAGGCCACATACGGCTCTATGGCAAAATTGTATTTTGTATTAATAGAGTACCCTAGCTGATACTCTACCCTAATCGGATTGAAGATGGCAGCACTCGTTAATACTTGACTGCCAAATGCTAATTCCTTTTGCGGAATAGTACTGCCAAGTTTAGTCTGCACACTTAAAGTAAAGTCACTAAATAATAGCCCAAAGGCTGCAGTTAATCCATTGTGCCTGCCAAACACTGCTTCTGTGCTTGAATTATATCGGTAACAACTATAAGCTAAGTCGAATCTCACACCAAAAGGCGTGACCTGATAGCAATTGAATGCTTTAAATACTTCTCGGTCTCCATATCTATACTCAATACGGTCTATATTTATTGTATCCTTGCCGCAGATTTTATCTCGCTCATAATTCTGAGCTTGCGTGTTGATACTGCAGGCGATGATGGCTAAGAGGATGAGCAGGTGGTTCATATATTGATGTTATTATTGCCTGGAGTTGATTTTAGTGCAGCAAATTGACATGCAATTAGCGATACATGCTAGAATCAAAAGTAATTATTTCTCGCACAATAGTATACCTAAGGAAGTAAAAAATAAACACTAGCTGGCTTACATCGCACTAAAGCTAAGCTTAGGCCCATTGAAGGATATGACATTACAAACCAATTGCACCCCTATGGTTTGGCTACTTAACTAAAGCAGCATAATTCACCATCGCTAGTTTTTGGTTAGCCTAAGCGTTTTCGTTTTGCCACCTATGGTAAGTTGTAATTGATAATTTCCGTCAGGCATATCTTTTACATCAATACTAAAGTCAGATGAATTAATACCACTGCAATTTGCTAGAACCTGACCATTGGTAGAAATTACCTTGTAAGACTCAACATTTTGTTCGCATTGGATATGTACAAGATTACTAGCAGGAATAGGGAATGCTTTCAGCGTAAGTTCTTGATTCAAGTTGTCGATACTAAGCATAGAAGCATCTTTAAATACTGTAGCTTGGCCAGCTGCGGTTAAACCACCTGGTGCTGCATAGTAGTCGCCTACAACAACAGTGCTACCTGATTTATCCATTGCAACGGAGTTACCCAAGGTGACGCTATTTGGCAAATGCAAACTATCTACAAGTACCCAATCTGTACCTTGAAATTTATGTATCTTAGCATAATTTCCTGTCACACATCCAGAAATAAGTAAATCGCCACTACTATTAATGTCATTTTCATGTCCAAAGAGCAGACCGGAATACGAGATTATTTTACTTCCTTTTTGTGCCCAGTCACTACCATTCCATTCAAATATTTTAACATAGCCTTTTTCTGGAGCAACTCCTCTTCCTGCTGCAGCCATTATAGTACCGATACTATTTATTGTAATGCCTGTGCCAAAATAATCGCCAGAAACTTCGCCAAATATGTCTGTACCTTTTTGATTCCAATTGCTACCATTCCACTCATATACTATTAAACGCCCAGTCTTTACCAATGGGCTGTCGTGGTATGAAGCCCCTACCACAAGCGTAGTTCCTATAGAATCAAGGGTAAGAAATTTGCCAAAATCATCACCAAGTATACCACTACTAAGGTCGCTACCTAATTGATTCCATGCACTGCCATTCCATTTAAACACCTTAACATAACCAGCTGCAATAGGATTAGCAGAAACTGCAAGCGTCGTTCCATCTGCACTTAAACTTATGCGATCACCGAACTCGTCGCCAATAGCAGTGCCTACTAAACTAGTACCACGTTGTATCCAGTTTGTGCCGTTAAATTCATAGATTTTCACGTACCCTGCATTAGGAGGATTAGCTATAAGTCCTGTCGCTCCAATGGCAAGAACATTGCCATCCTCGCTAAGCATTTGACTTTCCCCAAAAAAGTCGCCTGCACCATCACCATTAATTGCACTTCCCTTAGGCGTCCAGGTACCATTAGTAAATTCAAAAACTTGCACTTGCCCGACATTAGTAGCATTGATCATATCTTTACTCTGTGCTCCAACAGAAAACACCTGCCCATTACCGCTAATGCTTGTAGAAGTACCTAAGGCTTCGCCTGATTCTGTTCCACTTATTTGATTGCCTACTTGCAACCATTGGCCAAAGCAAAATGTTGGCAGCAAGATTAATAATACGAGTACTCTTTTCATTGCAAACTTTCTTTTTCAGTGTTTTGGGACTTTATTCTATGATAGCAAAGTTATCATTTTGTAAGGACAATTTTCCTACGTTTTTTTTGCAAATTGATGCAATGATAGGCTTTTGATTTAGCAACTTGTCCATTATCTCTCGTGATAGAGATAGTGGTGGGTTAAAGAAATATACTTTTAGCATACCTCAATAAGGCTTTTACATCACTAAACACAGTATATGTTGTCAGTTTAGCAATCTACTAAAGCATGTATTCCATAACATATTGAGCTATGGACGGTGATATGCATGAGCAAATCCTTATACAGCGTGAGATTTAATTGTAATCACAATTTCGCACAAGTAGGTAAAACTCATTTGTGCTGATATCAAAAACTATAAAGGAAAAAAAAGTGTGTAGCTGCCAACCATCATTCCAATCGTCAAAAGAAACGAAAAATCTAAAATTTTTACCATTATTTCTAGTCATACCATTTACAAACCTATTTGCCAAATACCATGTCCATAAATATGAATACTCCCACAAAATATTACAAGTTGCTTGCTTAGTTAATTCTCTCTTAAACAAAGACTTGCTTACACAATAAAATCGCATTGCATTTATACTTTCTTTAGTATCTATCGCTAGGTCAAAAATTATTTCTGGTTCTGTTGCTAAGTCTTCCTCAATCTCTGAAGCAGCGCAGAGCAATAAATGCAAATACTCTAATTGGTCCTTTCCAACAGCAATTTTAAGCCCGTCAAAGAAAGAATTTTTGTAATACTTTTTCAACAGAGCATTTGTACTAAAATCCTTAGGTAAGGAATTACTTATTACCTTATACTTGGCAAATATGCAGAGGCCATTATAAGTTGAAGGTTTGTATTTTCGAATATATTCGGGGTCTGAAATAAACAGTTTACTAAGTTGAATATCCATAACTTCTTGCTTTACGTAGCTGGACAAATATGAATAGTTAATGGTGCATATCCCATAGTGATTGAGTTAATAGCGCTTTGGACAAAGCCCAGCGACTTAAGGCATATGTGCAGCGCTTTCATATTCAAAAATAGTCATTTATTGAGCATTACTACACTATAGCATACAAATAATACAGACTGCCCAGCCATTAAGCACTTTCGCCTTTAAAATTTCTTAATGCAATTTCCATACTCCACCAGTATTTTTCTTTGGTTAAACGAGTCCAACTTAAGTAGTCGAACTGCCCCAAATACAGCCATTCCCATACTAAATCGTTTGCGCTCATTACTGCACTAATTTCTTTGCGTATTGCCTTCAGTTCTTGCTGCTGTATACCTGCTGCTGCAAGAATCTCTTCGTTTTTGATAACTTCTTCTTCATCAAAGTCGGTATCCAAAAATGGCCAATTAATACGTTCCCAAATATCAATTCTGGCTGCTATCGGAATGGCTGCAGCTTCACAGAATTTTTCTATATCATTCTTTTCAATATTTGCCACAAACACCACTTCTCTATCCTTAGTTACAAAAGAAATTGGCCAGGTGTTAATGCAGCACTCTTCTATATTATGTGCTTCCAAGCGCCGACTAACATGTAACTCACTGCACTCAAAGTAGTAACCGTCTGGGAATAATATACTACTTCCTTCTAGTATTGCTGGCCTTTCAGTAAAGTGTTTATAATACTTCTGTGTATGCCGATGTTGCCATAATTTCCGCAGTGTTAAAAATGAAAAAGAAATTCCTACAAGAAGAAAGGTGCAATTTGCAAATCCCACTTTACCATAAATCAACCATGGTATTCCAATTAGTAGGCACAGAAGAGGTAATCGCAACTGCTGCAAAATTTCTCTATGGAGGTAATACTTCATTATAGGTACTAGCGCATAGCAAGTCTACTAGATTTAGCAACTTGTCTTTTGCTAAATGTTTGCACAATGAAAGGTAAAGAAATTTTTGCGATTTTTGAGCGAAAACAAATGTAAAAGCTGCACTTGTCAATGCCTATCATTTTATAGAATGGCAAAACAATTAATGCAATAAACAACACTAGTGCATCCCTACAACGGTATCGGCGCTAGCAGCGTCTTCTCCCATTCCGCCAACATCAATTTCATTTTTTCAAAGCGAGCCTTTTCAATGTCTTTCAAATTGTTCTTTTCTTCTCTATCTATACTTAAATCAAATAAGTATTCGCCTTTCTCATCAATCAAGTATTTCCATTTTCCATCTCTAACTGCCTTTTGCTTTTTTCGTTGAAATACACGCCAATAAAGTGTTCTGTCAATTTTTGCAACTTTACCGGTTAATACTGGCATGACATCAATACCATCAAGCGGAAACTTTTTATTCGTTTTAGCTTTTGCAGCTTTAAGCATGGTGGCTGTCCAATCCATGGTAGTAACCACTTGTTCTGACGTGATACCCTCGCTTATTTTACCGGGCCATCTAACAATAGCAGGTACGCGTATGCCACCTTCCCACAAGGTAAATTTGGCTTGCGTTAAACCACCATTATCTGAGTATTTTTCGCCACCATTGTCGTTCGTAAAAATTACAAGCGTATTTTTTAGTTGCTGTTCATCCAAAGCCGCCATTATACTACCAATGCCATCGTCCAGGCTCTTCATCATGGCTTCATAAATTTCGGGAGAGCCACCACTAGAAAAATTAAGTGAATCTGGGTAAGGCAAATCTGTTGGTCCTTGCCAAGGCCAGTGAGGTGCAGTATAGGTTAGCATTAGAAAAAATGGTTTCTGATGCTTTTGCTTGATGAATGATACAGCCTTCTGAGAAAATAAATCAGTAAGATAACCTTCTGTATAATTCAAAGTATCATTCTCGTACAAATCGTGTGCTCTTGTTCCGTTTTCTCCTTTGTGAGATATATAATCGGCACCTCCACTATGAATACCAAAAAAATAGTCAAATCCATTTTGCATTGGGCTTTGATGTGGCATAAAGCCTAAATGCCATTTGCCAATTATTACCGTTTCATAACCGCTAGCTTTCATCATGGCTCCCAAAGAAGGAATTTCTTTTGTAATACCAAATGCGCTATCTTTTTTTGGACTTCGCAATGGCTCTAGCAAACCAAGTGGTGTTTTTGCAGGATAGCGACCAGTAATTAATGCTGTGCGTGTAGGTGTGCACACGGGTGCAGCTGCATAAGCATTGCTAAACTTTACACCTTGTGCAGCTAGTCTATCTAAATGAGGTGTTGCAAATTTTTTATTGCCATAGCAGCTTAAATCACCGTAGCCCATATCGTCGGTCATGATGTAGATAATATTTGGACGCTGCGCTTGTAGCGTTTTAGCACATAATAGTGTTAAGCAAAGCAGCGCACATCTTGCAATAGATAGTTGATTGACTTTCATTGTGTGTTGACGGAATGAAAAATATTGTTTTGCGTTTGTGCAAAGTAAATCAAATCCGAAGGATTAAAGCAGCATTAATGCCGAAGTAAAAGCATGCATTCTTGTGCGAGCCCAACAAACTCAAAAATCTACTCCGCCATCAACTGCGTCTTCACCGTATAAACACCATGATGATCAAATACAAATAACAGCAGTCCTTTATTGTGCAGTGTAAGCTCTGTTTTGCCTTTGATAAGGCTTTGCGTTAGCACACACTGACCGAGCGTATTGTAAATTTTCAAATCGCAATTTCTGTCGCACTTTACAAAGGTTTTACCAGTACTTGGATTAGGATAAACGCTGGCAACTACAGGCGAATGTGAGTGGTGCGTATTTAATGTGCCGCTATTGGAATCAACTACAATAAACTGCCCCATCATGCCACCATCTTCGTGTGCCATATTATGACAGTGATACATGTATGGCGTAAGTGAATCTGCAAAGTCGGTAAATTGTGTAATGAAGCGTGTGGTTGAAAAAGCCTCAACAAAAATAACATCCTTAAGACCTTGTTCCGATACTGGCGGAGGCAAGCCATCTTTATCTAAAACCATAAACTGTACGTCGTGCAAGTGAAATGGATGTCCTAGAAAAGAAGTATTGCGCAACTCCCAAATTTCGGTTGAGCCCAATTGTATAATATGGTTGATGGTATGATGGTCGTATACCACACTGTCAAACGAAAACGGCACACCAACGCCACCTGTCAAACGAATTTTTCGGATGGTATCTGCATCTGCTGCGTTCCAGCCAGCAATGGTCGTTAGCGTAGCACTTGGATCAAAAGCAACAGGTGTACTTGTAGGAGCCTTTACTCTAATTTCCATCAATGCGTAATCAGCAGAATCGTACGGATTGGCGCCCATACCTCCGCCACCTGCCGCTCCACCTGGAATAAAAGGTCCTATTTCTGTACCATAACACATTAGGTAATAAACACTATCCTTAAGGCCAGTGAAATCTATAACAATTTCAGAACGTTCGCCATTGACGATGCGCAAACGATTCATCTGGCGAGGTTGCGGCGTTAAGCTGCCATCGGTAGCAATTTGATGAAACTGTCTATCATCGCTTAAGCCAAGCATATATACGCGGCGACTAGAACCGTTCAACATTCTAAAGCGTACAGGTTGCGCGGGTACTTCTAAATAAGGCTTCACCACACCATTAATGGTCATTACTGTATCCCAAGGGCCTGTCAAAGCAATTTGTCCGTTATTGGCCTTTAGAATTTTACTTTGAAACACTAACGGAAAGTCGTCCACACCATAAGTGCGTGGCAAGGCTTTTGATGCTTCTTCGTTGTCTTTTACGATGATTAGGCCAACAGCACCTTTTGCAACTTGCTCTTCTGTTTTCATGTGCAGATGCGGATGATACCAATAGGTAGCGGCTTTGTCCATTACCTTAAATGTTGGCGACCATGTTTGCCCTGGCAAGATAATCTGATGTGGTCCACCATCTGCAATAGCAGGAATATGCAAGCCATGCCAATGCGTAGTACTTGTATCGCTAAGGTTATTGGTGACGTTTAGTGTAACCGAATCGCCGTGTCGCATTATAAGCGTTGGGCCAAATATTGCGCTATTATATCCATTGGTTGCAGTATTTACACCAGGATAAAATTGATGCGAGCCTGCTTGTAAGTTTAGATTAAAACTGGTACCGCTCAAAGTATCCATTATATAAAGCGGCTGCGTAAATGGTTGGGCTGTAGCTTTTATACTCAGGCAAATAAATGCCAAGGTAGCAAGGATGCCTATTTGCTTCATTCGTTTCATTGTATGCTGTTGTACAGATGTTTTGTGTTCTATCTTAAGTGATTTAATGCTACCAAAACTGAAGTACGCGTTTACAAAATTGTTTCTACTATTATGCTGTTGGCTAGTACGCTGTGGTGTATGTGTTTCTTGCATTTTTGGCATCAACAAAATTAGTTGTTTGTAGCACAACACCTTACTGTGCCGACTAAATTCAGCGTTGTTTTGTAGCTGTTTTTACCGTGTACATCGCAAATATGATGGGTTGGTGGGAGTTGGGTTGAGGATGCATGGCTGTACTTCACGTAATTGCAAGCGGGAGTTAGGCGCTTACAGAGGCTTGGTAGCTTGTTGTATTTAAGGTGAGTAAGTTAGGAAACTTGAATTTTTCCCCTTCCTCGGCTTTTGCTTTGCTTTTTTGTGAAGACTAGCATTTTGCAATTTATAATTCTTTATATACTCACTAATTGCAAGTTCTTCAGCTTCTTTTAGTGGTCTACTTTGAATAATCAAGTCCACACCTTTTGGTTCTTTAATATGTCCCATAGTTATGAATTCTTAAAATAATTTTCTACTTGTGCCGCAGACGGCTTAGTATGCATTAGCATTAACTGATTGCCAAAATGATAGGCTTCCAGTGTCTGTTGGCAATGGTGAGGAAGCTTTGTCCATCCTATGTCTATTACGGTCAAATACCTATGTATGCAGCTATTGTGTCAATTGAGCCAATCATACAGTGCACACCATTATTACTGATAAATTATTTTCTTCTTAGCAATAAACATTTTATGCCTGCCCTCGTAGCCCTTATCATATAAATAAATGATGTTGTCATTGTAAAAAACACGCCAGTCGCTTGAGTAGTATGCTAATCCAAGCTCTGCAGTTGGAATAGTTTTGATTAAGGTATTCGTTTTTCTATTAACCACATTTAAACCATATTTCTTTAGTTCCAAAATTGTGTCGCCACTTACAGTGCAGTAATCAATTAATTCTGGCCTAGCCGTTTCTTGCTTAAAGGTAAATATGCCTTGGCTTTTAAATACATCTCCATTCTCGGCAATAAAAGTATATTCGTTATCACCATCACATTTGATATTTGAAATACCAATTAATGAGTCTTGAAGTATGCCTGCGTAACTATATCTCTTTAATACTTTATCGGCATCAGGAGTATATATAAAAATACCGTAGTCGCTATAAAAGTATTCACTAGAAGTAGTAGCAGCGCTGAATGGTTGGTAGATGTTTGTTGTATTAATATGTTTATATCCTTGATATCCTTGTTCAATAAAGTCTAGCAACTTAATAGTGTCCTTGATCATATAGTGAAAAGTAAACCTATCATAATTCATCGGTTTTCTTGCAAGGCCGCAGGAGAAAAATTTGAAATTAGAAGTCGCATCAACTAGGTTTAACTTACCTAAAGTAAACGATTCTGCATTTCCTGTTGCTATATTCTCAAAACGTATACCGTCTTCGCCATTAACCAATGCCGGTACTGCAAAAATTGTTCTCCCAGAAAATGGACTTCTTAATGGATTAAAAGCATTGTATCTCTTATTGAGGTCAACCAACTGACCTGAATTATCTGCAAAATAATAGCCAAGGTCGCTGGCAAAAACGGTCTTTTCTGAATTGGCAATTCCAATCCACTTAAAGTCTATTGCAGAAGTATCACCAAAATAGTTGATCCTCTTAAACTTTTCAATGCTTGCTATTGGCTCTGCTTCCTTTTTACATGAAAATAAAATTTGCGTAATAGTAGCTAGTAAAATAAGTCTTTTCATTTTATTCAAAATTAGATTTAATGTTTACCACTGAACAGCGACTAGTAGCTGACCAAGCAAGGCCAGCAATTGAGCAACTTGCACTTTTAAGATGCAGTTGCAGGCAGTGATTTGTGGACAGCAATTTCATAATCAAAAATAATAATTTATTGGATAAACTAAGGCATTGCGATAGAATTCTAGACGAATGTTAGCACTTATTGCCAGCACTGCCTATTTGCGATTTACTTGTCAAAATACTTTTTAATCAGATCTGGCCTAGCAAGCTTTTCAGCGGCACTCATTTCCTTTACAAAATCAGACATTTCTTTTGCGGATATTGTAAGCTGGCTAACACTCAAATTTATTGCTTGCGCACCAACTGCCTTATTCAATTTGGATGCCCATTTGTATACTCTATTCTTTATCACAAATGTGTCGTCAACAGTTAGCGAGACAAATTTCTGCCTATGAATATCTAAAGGATAAGCTCTTTTAATTTGCTCCCACTTTATTTCATCCTGATTTGTAGTTCTATCCCATATTCCATTCTCAGTAATCACTATCTGTGGACGCCTATCAAACATGTGAAAAAGTCCTACCAGAATGCCAAGCCCAAAGAAACAAGTGCAGACCCAACCAACGATATAGTCTGCACTCCCAAAACGCTCATTGCTTATCATCGCAATTCCTCCTGCAACAAATAGAACCGACAATCCAAGTAGTTTTAAACTTTTAATAGGTCTTTTATAGAGCTTAATTTCATTCATTTTTTTGTCAATTTTCGGTTACTTAAAATCGTCTTCCTTTCCTACTCAAAAATACTAATTTACTACCCAAAACAAGTTCCATATAAAGCTTTTAATCTTCAACATCATCAAACGGTGGTCGCCACTTCTTTTTGCTCATAATAGATTTTACTTCATTGTATGATAGCGGGTAAAAGTTATGGCAATCTACACCTATGTCAAAAGAAAGTGAATCTTCTTTATCAGGCAAGTTATTATGCGAGTGGCCATACAAATGCCATGCGCCTCTACCCTCGCCTCGCCATACGCGCATTGCATAGTGAAACAAAATAATACGTTGCACGCCATTCCTAAGGTCGTCATCTTTAACCTTTAGCTCATGATACTCTTTGATCCACTTAAATCGCTTTCTGTAGTTAAGCGCCGTACCTTCATGATTGCCAACAATTAAATAAATGGTTCCATTTAGGCGCCCTGCAATTGCTTTAAATGCGTCGTTGGTACTTAGTGCAAAATCACCTAGGTGATATACTTCGTCGTTAGGTCCCACTTTCTCATTCCAACGTGCAATAAGAACCTCGTTCATCTCATCTACATTCTCAAATGGTCTATTGCAAAATTTGAGAATATTCGCATGGCCAAAGTGATGATCTGATGTAAAAAAAATATTCTGTGACATAGTGTTGTATAATATTTAAATTGGGTGCTGTTAAACAGGGTTAACTCTTCCGCAAAGTAGATTAATATGAATATTTTAGAGATAGTAAAATTAGTAGTGGGAATTCTTTTCTTGTTCAAAAATAACTAATTATTGCGTATAACCACACATCAAGATGCGCACTTTGCTAGGCCTTTAGTCTATTTTTTGCAAATACTTAATCCAATTGCCGTATTCAATAATTCTGTCTTCTTTTGTAAAAAACGGCTTTAATTCTTGCATTAACCAATGCTCCACTTCTTGATAATCAGTTTCTCGTCGTTCTATTTTAGATGTAATATTACTTTGGGTTGTAAAATATAGCACTAGATCTTCAATTGTAAATTGTACTTCGTTCCTAAATTGGTCTTCAAAGTCAATCCTAAAATTCTTGCTAATTAAGTTTTCATTTGTCCACGCATAGTTATTCTGTCTTGGTGGCAAAGGAAATCGCTTACAATAAACTTCTGGAAACCAAGCACTGAATTCTTGAACATCTTGCATTTCAGAAATAAAAAAGTTTTCATACAGTACTAGCCAACTTTTCGCCTTCAATACTCTGTTAGCTTCCAATAAAAACTTCTCGATGTCAAACCAGTGAACACCCGAACTTACAGTTGCAATATCAAACGTATCATCTTCAAAGGGCAAATTTTCCGCGCTTGCACATTGATAAACTATGTTGTTGTCTTTGAACGCATACCTAAGCATTTCTTCCGAAATATCTGTACCAAAAACTTGTTCAGCCAATTGCATAAGTGCTTTGGTTGAAAGGCCCGTTCCGCATGCAATATCTATTGCCTTTTCATATTTATGTGAAATTCCTAAATGACCTCTAACTTTATTGATCGTATTTGAGTGAAAAAACGGCCTCCCTTTTTCATATCTCTTAGCTACACTTTCAGTTTCAAAATAGTTCATACTTTAATTTTTATAGATGATCACTTACGCTTGCCAACGAATAACTATTGACTCATTTGCGCTGCCAATTAAATCAATCACGTGTTGGAAGATCCGCCAAATCGAACTGGATTCGAGCATTGCTGTCATAGTCGAAAATAACAATTTCTTGCGCATAACCAAGCATTGCGATATAAGTTTTGTAGGCCTTGGTTTATTCGTCTTCTTTATCACTCGTATTCATTTCTGATAAAGCGTCTACTTTCGACAATAATTCACTTACGCCTCCTTTGGACTTCATAACTTTTTCCGCCCATATTATGCCAATCACCAAGCCAATGATGCCTACTATTACTCCGGCAATTATTCCTTTTTGATTTGGGTAAAAGTCGTAAATCATCACAGCAAAGAATCCTGCAATTAACGTGGGCGAAATTACAATGCGCAACCAACCGTAAAACTTGAAAAACAAATCAAGTAGTATAAACAGTATATGTAGTATCCGCTTTTTCATTTAATTTATTTTTTGCTATTAACTTTATTAGAATTTTTGTTGATGGGCAATTGTTAAAACACTCGACTAACATAACTCAATCAATTAGCGTTAAATCAATTAATTGCCTGTATAAATTTCAGTCCTACTATTACTATGATGATGTTGACGGCAGTTTAATATTTTTCGATTTTATTCTTTTTAATGTAAAATTGTGTTGGGCTGTTGCAGCAGTGGTTGAGACTCTGTGTTTAGGTCGATATCATTATGACTTGACATTGTACTGCCGTGTGTTTTGACCTTTGCTAGAATTGACTCTAATATTGGCAGCATGCCATTGAGGTTTTTTGTCTTTATCATAAAATTCCAAACTGGCTCAAACTTCTTCCAACCTCCGCTATAAAAAAAGTGTTTCAATTTGTGCTTGTGCGAATCGTGCTTGAGACTAGCTTTAAGAATATTCGACCAACTATAAAACGATTTGTAGGCCCAATCGTACCCGCTCTTTAACTCGTCTGCTGTTAAATTTGTGGTTTGATAAACAACGTTTCTCGTATCATATAAATCCCAATTTTTTGTAAGAATGCGTCCTTGTTGTTCCATATCCTTAAATAATCTTGTACCAGGGTAAGGTGTCAATACGTGATAGGTGGATGTTGTAATTGAATTTTTTACTCCCCAATCTACAGTTCGCTTGAATACATCTTTGTCATCGTCATCTAATCCAAAAACAAAGCTACCGTTTATCATTATACCTAATGAATGAAGGCGATTTACTGCCTTTACATAATCCTTTTCTAAGTTTTGCTTCTTATTGCTTTGTTTGAGGTTGGCAGGGGAGAATGTTTCAAAGCCCACAAACAAACTTCTAAGTCCAGCTTCTGCTGCCCTCTCAATGAGGTTTCCACGTAGCACAGAATCTACAGTTGCGGCACCTTGAAAAACTCTATTCATTCCTTTCATCCCTTCAAAAAGATCAGTCGCAAATTTTGCATTACCTAATAAATGGTCGTCAAGAAAATACAAATGTCTACCTTCTAGTCTGTCTATTTCAGCTAAAGCATCATCTACAGCTTGTGTATAAAACGATCTTCCTCCTTCAAAAAATGCGTCTTTGTAACAAAAATCGCAGTGGTGCGGACAACCTCTAGTAACTACAATTGAGTTTGGCACTAAATACCGATTTCTTTTGATGAGGTCGCGTCTAATAGGAGGTATTTTATCTAGTGTACGAATTTTGGAACTGTAGACTTTTTGCGGTGATTTATTCTTAAAGTCTTTCAAAAACTGAGGGAATGTTTCTTCACCAGGTCCAAGAAAAATTGTATCAGCATGCATTGCTGCTTCCTCTGGTAATGAGGTTACATGTAATCCACCAAGTAATACGTAAGCGCCTTTCTTTTTGTAATGGTCAGCAATTTGATATGCTCGATACGCATTTGTGATATACACTTGGATGATTACTAAATCTGCATTGTCATTGAGATTTAATTCTTCAACATGCTGATCTTGCAAGTCAATTTCATCGTCTTCCGATAAATAGGCGGCTAATGTTGCAAGGCCCAGGGGCGGAAACAACGAATATTTTATTGGTCTCCAAAAGGGGCTTTCTGCTTCTGCTAGTGCAGGCAAAATCATCTTTACTTTCATGCTTACTTTAAACTACTTTTTTGAAAAATTATTTGCCTGATTCTCGTCTTGCCGAAAAGGTTCATCAAGAATGAAATAAAGACAATTGCAAAGTCAATAAAAATATTGTTGTTCTTAATGTAGTATTTATCCCAAAACCAAGAAGTCTTTCTATGTTGTCCACCATAAATTTGAGCATATCCTGTAATGCCAGGCTTTTGTTTCCATCTGCTTGAGTGGTAGTCGTCATTCCAAGAAAGTCTTTCGATATCATAATTTGTTAATGCTCGTGGACCAACTATACTCATATCTCCCTTAAATACATTTATGAATTGTGGTATTTCGTCAAGACCTGTTCTTCTCAATATTTTTCCTGTGCGTGTTGGTACTTCACAGACCATTGTTTGAAATTTCAAGATCTTAAAAGCTTGCTTATCCTTGCCTATTCTCTCTTGCTTAAATAATATCGAATGACCTTCCTTAAATTTCAGCAACACGCAAATAACCAAGATTGGTATTCCAAAAATTAATAAAGCAATGAGCGAAAATATTATGTCAAAAGCTCGTTTCATTTGTTATTGCTTCTTTTTGCACTGTTGTCCTAGGATGATACACATCGATTGAGGGCTAGGCGTTCGAAACATAAAAATACTTAATTTTTGAATACTAATTAAGATTCATAGAAGAAATAATGCTGAGCCTCTGCGTTAAGCAGCGTTGCGCAGTATTCAACTAGGGCGGTGTTTCTCCTTAGTGAAGTCAAACAAATTATCAATCTTATCATGTCCTTGTTCATCTTTCTTACAAACGCCACAGTATTGTGACTCTTTTTGTTGGTTCCCGCACCAAGTACATGCTTTGCTAATTCTTAGAGGTCGATTAGAGATTACTAAGTATCCAAATATTGGCGTTAAAACGACACAAAGCAACAGCGCTAATAGAAAATGAATTTTCCTTTTTTTACTTTCTTGCCAACTCATTAAGATGACTAGCAGTATGCCGAATATGCTAAAAATTGGTATCATTGGATACAGGAGGTTTGTTTGCTACTTACTTTTTACTAATTTGTATTCTTTTTTTCTGCTGCCATATGGAATGGACTGACATTTACCAAAATCAAATTTAGTACAAAAGCCAATAGAAAGTACGGCTGGATTTCCTCGCACAAAAGCCACACTGGGCATGGTCTATGTTAGGTGCTGCAATATTTAATTAGTTCCTCCTTCACTTGCGTTCCAATTTCTAGTACATTTTTCTGTTTACAGTATTCTCTATATATTTCTTCGAATTTTTTATAGTACCACCAATGGCGATTAGATTGTGAAATTGCAGGTCTGAATTGTACATGAATATTTTCTTGAATATCCAATGTGAAATTTCTTCCAAAATATGAGTTAAACAGAAGAAATGACTTTTCACTGATAACAATTCTAGCATTGGAAAGAGGTATTTTCTGTACTTCATTTTCTATATCTCTATCAACTGTGATAACGCTTAAGTATGCATTTTCCATAGTAACCGATTTTAGGTAAATTCTATCTGTTCTAAAAGTAATTACAATCGTTATAAGAAATACAGCTAATAATATTAAAGGCAGCTCCTTATCTAAGCTTGTTCTAAAAGCCAGAAATATTACCCCATAAATGACTGCAAGAAAAAGTATCTTAAGAAGATTCTTCAGAATTCTTTTCCGGCAGGAGACATATTGCGGTTCAAAGGTCATCTCCTTTAGATATTTCCTTGTTTTGTTATTTGCGCGATTTTTGCTGAAATAATAGTAATTGAGAAATAGCGATCAACACCTTACGCTGCCTGTACTTCTGTTTTAGTCAATTAGTATCCCTTTGAGTGTTTGTACAAGTTTTGTTACTCTAGTGTCATCTAAACTATCAACCATGTATTGCCTATAAACCTTGTAATCGTCGCACATACGAACCTTAAACCTATTGTCAAAAGCCTCAATCTTAATACATTTTTGGTCCAAACGAAGGCCATGGTTGACAGAGCGGGAAATAAGTAGCATGTGAATCGATGTGCCAAGTCGGAAAAACTTGTCATACCCACTTTGTTTTAGAGTCGCAATAAATTGTCTGATGGGAATAAGGCGTTCAAACCCTGGATAGTTTGCAATAAGGTCGTCATAAAATGCTTCAGTCTCAGTCCATGAGTCGCTAAAACGTTTTAGAATTTCTTGTGTTCTTTCGTCCATAGCTAAATGCGTTGTAACCCTAATGATGAACCAGCTGCGGGCATTGATATTACATGCAAAAGTAACACTGCATTGCCATTGACAAAAGGCTTTGCTTATAGTGCAGCTTTAAGCAATACCCTCGAACATGTAATTGAATAGCAGATTTAGTAGCACCATAATCGCACCCACAATCAAAATGGGTAAAATGTAATCCTTTATGGAAAACTTCTTAGTATCTATTGCATCCGTAAAAGGCACAACTCTAGTTCCAGCTAACTGATCCCCCAACCTTCTGTTTGGACTTCCTAAAACAACAAGCACTTCTATAATCCATAACACTATCAATAAGTTCCGAATAAAACACTTTAGTGGTGAGGCTACTTCGCCTGTTCTATTATCTACCACTTGCAATTTCAATATTCTTTTTGCTAAACTTCTTCCACTAATTATATCCTTCAGGAAGTATAGTGCATAGCCTAGACCCATTATTATTTTGAAGCTGTTACCAAAAGGGTTACTCGTGACTTGATGGCTTTGTGCTTCAATTGAGGAGACAAAATCAGCGAAGAAAGGAATAAACATAAGTCCGATTATCATCGTCATAAAAAAATGATCCAATAGCATTGACGCAAGTCTAGTGCCTACATTAATGTTTTCTTTATTTTCAATCATCGTGTAATTTAGTTTTAGATGCTAAAAAGCTGCTGGCACTTTATGAGGTTGCGGCAGAAGAAGAAATTCTGTTTGGTTATAGACAAATGTAAGTAAGAATTAGAATTATTATCTCCAATATTCGCTCGCAATTTTGCAAATATGACATCAGGCCTTCGAACTTTTTACGCATTCTAAAAATTCAGCCGAATCGCATAGTGCTGGTTCTTCATATGTAATATATTCGTTCGAATTTCCGCAAAAGCTTCTTAAGTCTTCAAAAACCTTATCCTCTATTGATGGGTCAGGCCGAAAATGCTAGTATCTCCCCTACCGAATCAACGTAAAATCACCCTTCACCATTTTCCTAAGTGAGTTATTGCACCTGTAGTTAAATACGTAATAGTAGGTGCCTATTGGCATTTCAATGCCTTTGTATCTACCATCCCACCAAATAAATGAGTTGGTACTTGTGTACACGATATTGCCCCAACGGTCGGCGATGATAATATTGTAGTCGTCAAAGTTGCCCTTTATTACAAACTCATCATTGAGCTCATCTCCATTTGGCGAAAATGCGTTTGGCGTAAATATTGTGCAACATAAATATTCGTCCAATGCCAACTTAAGAATCCTTATACTATCGCAGCCATCTGAATTGACGAATGTATCAATATAAATGCCTGGTTGGTCGTACGACAAATATTTTTCTCCAGGACAAAGTGTGTAGCGTATGGTGTCGTTAAACTTTGGCACTACAGTTAAATCTAATATTCTAATACTATCACAGCCGTTAGCACTTATAAATGTGTCAATATAAAGACCTGTAGCTGTGAAGCCTAAATAGGCATTGCCTTCGCAAATCGTTTGTGTGAAATTGCTTAAACTATTTGGAAGTACTGTTAAGTTCAAGGTTCTAATACTATCGCAGCCATTGGCACTCACAAATGTATCGCTGTAAATACCAGTTGCACTATAGCCTAAGTACGTATCGCCTTCACAAATTGTTTGTGACATATTATTTGCCCTATGCGGCAGTACGATTAAGTTCAAGGTTCTAATGCTATCACATCCATTATTGCTAATTAATGTGTCGATATAAGTACCTGCATTAGTATACCCTAAATATGAACTACCCTGACAAATAGCTTGTGAAATGTTGCTTGAACTATTTGGAAGTACACTTAAGTTCAAGGTGCTAATGCTGTCACATCCATTACTACTGGTCAAGGTATCAATATAAATGCCAGCACTAGTATAGCCTAAATACGAATAGCCTTGGCAAATCGTTTGTGTGATATTACTTGAAGTATTTGGTAACACCAGCAAACTCAAGGTTCTAATGCTATCGCAACCATTACTGCTTATAAATGTATCAATATAAACACCTGTAGCACTATAACCTAAATATGAGCTGCCTTGGCAAATCGTTTGCGTAATAGTATTTAAACTGTTTGGTAGCACTGTTAGGTTCAGCGCCACAATACTATCACAGCCATTGCCGCTAGTAAAAGTATCAAAATACACACCCGTTGTAGTATAACCTAAGTACGAATTGCCCTGACAAATGGTTTGCGACATACTGCTTGAACTATTTGGCAGTACAGTTAAGATTAGGGTTCTAATTGTATCGCAGGCATTATTTCCTAAAAAGGTATCGGTAAAAATACCCGAAGCACTATAGCCCAAATAAGATTGTCCTTGGCAAATATTTTGGATGATTGTATCGGGTAGGCAACAATCCACAACTGTATTTTCATACTGAAAGTCGGCAATAAAATTAGGCAAGCCGTGCGATGTGAGTTTACCACCAAGATTAATAGCAGAATCTACATAAGTACAAGCAGGGTATAAACCATTGGGATTGGTAATGGCAGACAAATAAGTTCTGCCAGACCTTGAAATATAAATCTTTCCATCAGGGCCATGCGCCATATGCCGCCATTGGTCAGGACCATTTTGAAACAGAAAACTTTTTGACGCGATTATTGTTGCCAAATTAGAACTCGTTAAATCGTATTGAAAAAGATGACCTATACCCGTGGTTGAAAAATAAAGCTTTGAATTGTCAGGCGAAAAACAAGTGGCATACTCGCGTCCACCCATCGCTAAGATTTGCGCATTGCTTACAACACCTGTAAGTATATTAAAATCGGCGATAAAAGCTGTGGCTACAGTGGTATCTATGGTAGGCAAGCAATACGAAAGTTTAAGTCCGTTATTGGAGATAGCCATTTCTCCCCAACCAGCAATATCTACCGGACCTGTATTAGAGATTACTGTGTCTACTATACCATTGTTTGTTAGACGGAATGCGCAAAATTCATTTGAATTAAACTTGTGAGATACAATCCAATAATCCGAACCATTACTATGTTTTACAGCAACCAAGCGCTCGCTTGTGGTACCATAAAGCGGCACATTTTTGGCGCTCGACATTACTTCTCCCTTGCCATTATCGCCGCACATGTCAACAATTGAATATCTTAAACCATTCAGAAAATTATTTTCCAACCCATCGTTGGTAAAAACATAATAGTAACGGCTACTGCCTGGTCTTGGTACAATTATACAACCCATTGAAGAAGAACGGTGGCCGAGCAGATTATTGCCATTCGGCATAATGTTTTGAAATTTATTCCAAACTCTAATGCCGTCGCTATAAAACAAAAGTGCACCACTGCTATCGCTTACAGATGAGTAAGATTCATTCCAAGCAATCGGTAAAAGAAAATCTGTTTGACCATTCAACAAGCTTGACGGCGGATTGGTATTGAAATTAACACCCGCTCCAGCTCCAAAATACCAAATGTTAGCTTGTTTTTGAGCGCACACCACCAAGGGCGCCAGCAGCAAGAACAAGATTAGCCTATACATTTTTGATACTTTTATGCGCACGAAGTAAAGACGAACTTTTGATGTAGAGTATATATTAATAAATGATGAATTTTTAAACAGATATAAGGAATAGCTATGGCTGTGGCGAAAAAGAATTGGTGGGGGTAATTGTGCAGGTGTTGAAGACATCTTATGACATATGCTTTGCGGAGCCTGAATGCACCGCGGCGAACATATTAAAACACCTAGAGTGGTGTGGCTAAAACTTTTAGGATAAAATGGCACGCCACAGCTGGATAACGTACACTACGATAACTCAAGCGACTATTATTTTAGGTGCTAAGTAAATTCAAGCAAAAGTGCCTTCACGATATCTAGGAACCCGTGTTAGGCGTACTTAATGTCTTGCCAGTTTTTTATGTTGTCCAATAAAATTTCAAATTCGATAATTTTCGCTTGTCGCAACGAGTAGTCTTTTTGGAAAATTATTTTACCATTTTCAAATAATAAAGGTTTAATAAAAGCTTTGTCTGCAATAGATATTTGTGCAGTTTGTCTATTCTCTAAATGTAGTAAGGTAAGTGCAGTCTTTGGTCCTAATTTTCTGTCTGTCGTTAACCACTCTTCTAGCGCAACAATTATCGAATCGGGATGCCAAATTAAACCTATCCCAAAAATTCTATCGGCAACAAGTTGATTGTTGACCTTTATATTAAAGTATTCAGGCCCAAAAGGAATTTCTCCTGCTGTCACAAATTCGACAATGTGTTTATTGTCTGGAGATACATATTTGATCGTCTCTTTAATCATGTCCAATTAGGAGTTAGGGCTTCAGTTTTACGCTTTTCCACACCAATTGCGTCAAGCACGCGTTGGACGATCCTCCTCGGCGGGCTAGCAGCGGGTCTTGTTATCATGATCAAAAATAATAATTTATTGCGCAAAACCATGCTTTGACAAGATAATTGTGGTGCCCAGGTAGTATAAATACTTGCCCTTTGCCAAGTAGCTAGAATTTAATGCTGTCATTCGCCGTACAGATGCTGATGGTGGCATCAATACCAACCTCATATCTGCGCTACGTCCGCCGTGAAGAAAATTGAAAAAATCACTGCAACAAAACACAATGTACGCACTTTAAGCAAAATACTTTGTACACAATTACCCATTAAGGCTTGTCGCTGAAAACATTTAGCATAACCGGACGAGCCTGTGTGCGAAGATTTACAACACGATAGCTCAATCAATAGAATATCGCAGGTGCTAATTAAACTCTAACAAAAGTACTTTACATGGGAACCGGTATTAATTGTTGTTACAATAATTTTTAAGTTTTCTGTATAAGTCAGATTTTTTGAACTCCTTTCTAATTCTGTTCTTCGAGTATTCATTCGGCTTTAGGTAAACCAAATCATATTCAAACCTCGCATTAAAAATTGTGATATAATATCGTTTATATGTATAGTCGAAAAGGTCACTTTCTTCCTTAAGCTTTATTTCGTTGATTTCTTTAGCAATATACTTCTTGTCATAATGTTTAATCAAGTTATTAAAGACTCTATTAACTTCTTTCCTATATTCGTTCGTGTCAGTGTCTTGATAAAAATAATCCTGGTATGAATTGCCAAAAATATATGGTGCTATTACAATAAATGCCGAGTCAAGGTATCCCGCATTTGAAAATCTACTTGATAATTCTTGAGCACTTTTATATCTAACTCCGTATGGCCCTCTCGAGCATAAAAAACCCGTAGGTATTTGTATCATTTCTAAGTACAACTTTAAACTTGTATCATATTCGTGTTTTGCGTCAAAAATTCCTATTAATTCATCGTATGATTGCCTAACATAATAAACATCCTCGGGGGATCTATAGTTTTTGAGGCTATTTTGAAAATACAGCATTGCTAAATTCGTGTCGGATATGTTTAGATATGAGATGCCTAAATAATAATATATTTCACAGTCAGGTGGTTTGTTGCTACAGTTAGTACCATTAGTAAAATTTTCAATTGCCTGTGTATATTCTTTCTTTTCTACTGCGCTTATTCCATTAACTAAATATTCAGTGCATTTTTCTTGGCCGAAAAGCCTAGTTGAAATTAGAATAAATATGACTAAGCCCTTGTACATAGTTTCTTTTTTGTAGGAATTTGATACTTGCCGCTAACGCTTAACTAATTGACGATTTGCCATACTAATAGCGCCAATAGCCTCTTGGGTGCAATTTATTTAAATTTACTCTATTCTTATCGGGTTGTAGTCAATAAATCTTGTGAATCTATCGCAGTGTAATTCACTTACTTTCTTCTTTGCAGTAACTTTTCCGTTTCCATATTCTGTGAAATTAAGATTTGTGTCAAATTCAAGCATTGCAATTCGCTGTAAGGAATCTGCATTTATTCTGCAAAACACATTCTGCGTTGAGCCACTAAAAATTGTACTAACTAATAAATGTTTTTTTTGATTTATTCTCAAATTTGGATACTCTATAGAATTATCCAAAACTTTAATTCTGTTTTCGGTTGGTTTGAATAATATTACTGTTCTAATTTCATTCGAGCCATTCATACCTAAATCTGAGATATACGAAATGTCATTATAACCATCAAAGTTGTAATCAGAGAACGTCACATTTGGTTCTAATACTTCAGTTATTTCTCTTGAATAACTATCAATCAAATTCCATGAATCCCCGACCTTATTCTCAAAATAAATTTGAATTGTGGAATTTTCATTGTCTGTTTGCTTTAAAGCTTCTACAAAATATTTTCCTTGCTTTCCAAAATGCAAGCTATCTTTTATTAACGTGTATACTTTGTGGTCTTTTGATCCAGAATGTTGTTCTTTACTTTCACTGCAAGAAATAAATAAATACGTCACAATGCTAATAGTATAAACATATTTTTTTAACCCTTTCATAAATTGTAGAATATTGAATTTTCCCAAATTGCTCCTAACGGTTAGATGATTTGCGCTTTGCCATACCAATTATGTCAATCATGTGTTGGACAACCCAATTCGGTCTAATTGCTGGGGGTTGCGTTATCATAATCAAAAATAATAATTTATTAGGCAAAGCCACGCTTTGCATTGTAAATTTTCGTGGTCATCTAGCTTTTAACCGCACGGGTTCTTTTATA
>JBJORA010000107.1:0-11836 GCA_046049675.1 Bacteroidota bacterium
AGCTTTGACTTGCAAATTAGAATTTTCAATATTGGTGCCTATGATACGAACGCAGTAGATTTTGTGATGCGTAGAACAATACCTGGTCAGGCGCCAGTTGTAATCAATGTAAACTTCCCTAAGGGTATAGCTTACGATACTGTGCTTAATTTTCGTATTGGCATAGATAAGATTCTAAGTAAGGGCGTAAATACTTTTGAAGCGACTATCGATGCAGGCTTTGCAATTACTGAAAACAACGAATTAAATAATACGCTTGCTGCTTCAGTGAATATTGTTGATGAAGACATGACACCAGTATGGCCATACAATTACAGTATTGTAACCGACCCAAATCCTACGTTAGTAGCTAGCACTTTTGAAGCTTTTGCCCCAAGCAGACAATATCTCATACAGATTGACACAACTGCCTTGTTTAACAGTCCTGCCAAACAAACACATACAGTCATTACTGCTGGAGGATCAGTAGAATGGAAACCTACTTTAAACTTAACAGATTCTACTGTGTGCTACTGGCGCACTGCCAAAGACACTTTGTACGGCAATAGCAGTCACAACTGGACAACCTATTCATTTGTTTTCTTGCAAAACGGTAGTCCTGGTTGGAATCAGAGTCACTATTTTCAATACTTACCAAATAGCTTCAGTACTTTAAGGCTGGGTTCTAATAGGGAATTTGCTTACGACTCAAGCATAGCAACAGTAACTGTGCGAAACACTTGCCAATCAAATCCAGCTCCTTTTAACTATCAATACACTGACTTTAAGGTGGCAGAGGGCAATAATCTAACACATAGCTTTGGCTGTAATTTTAATGAAATACAGTTTATTATCGTTGATCCTAAAACTGGCAAAGTGATGCGTAACCTACCACAACCAGGTGGTGGCACAAATGGTTTGTGGGGTAGTAGGTATCCAAGTTGTGGAAGAGAAAGTGACAAATTTTTTGAGTTTTTATTGAGTGATACTGCAAGTCGTCGCAAAATGAAACTGTTTATTGACAGTATACCTAGTGGTATGCACGTAGCTGTATTTCCACTACTGAGAACTACGGATGCCAACGGTAGAAATAAGGTTTTTGCCCGTCAGTTAGCTAACGATACTATTTACAGCCAATTCAATAATTATACGATTTACCATAAATTAAAGGATCTAGGTTTTAGCCAAATTGATAGCTTTAACACAAATAAACCGTGGGTCTTTTGGTTTATAAAAGATGGCCCAATTGGTCAATCTTCACAACACATGGCTAAAGACAGTACAGAAATTGTAGAAGTTGTGAGAAGCTTTAACATCGCAGATGTATCGGGTACCATGCAAAGCAAAATTGTTGGTAGAGCAAAAAAGTGGAATAGCTTTAAGAAACTAGGCTATGCCGCAGACGGTCAAACAACTGATGTAACTGCCGTCGATATTTTTGGTATAGATGCCGCAAATGTAAAAACTTACCTATGCACAGTGAGCGGAAACGATACTAGTTTAGCATTTATAAATGCTAATACGTATCCCAATATACAACTGGTATACCAAAGTAAAGATACAATCCAGCATAGTGCAGAGCAGCTCCACTATTGGCGAGTATTGTTTGATCCATCAGTAGATTTGGCACTTTCGCCAAATATTGCTTTCAGTATGGATAGCAGTCTTACGCAAGGACAACCACAAAATCTTGTATTTGCCGTTAAGAATGTAAGCGGAATGGCTGTTGACAGCACAAGCGTGTGGGTAGAAGTTGCGGATGCACAAAACAACCTAGTACAAGGCACAAATGTACCGCTGCCAGCATTAGCTGCTTACGAAAGCAAAGTACTTACACATAACTTTAGTACAGCTACAACCCCAGGCGCTAATACACTATATATTAATGTCAACAAACAAAGAACACCGCAAGAGAATTCCTATCTAAACAATGTGGGACTTCGTACTTACAGCGTGGGAGCAGACAATTTGAATCCAATCCTTGATGTTACATTCGACGGTGTGCATATTGCTAATGGTGATTTGGTAAGTGCACGACCATACATTTTAGCCAAGATAAAGGATGAAAATCGCTATCTTAAACTTGATGACACTGCTGGTGTAGAGTGCTATTTGAAATATCCAAACACGTTTGAAGATCGTCGCATTTACTTTAACGACACGATGTACTTTGAGGCTGCTAAAGCTGGTGTAGATAAAGACAATGCCGCATATGTTCATTTTAAGCCTTATCTAACACAAGATGGCGTGTACGATTTTAGCATTAATGCAAAAGATAAAACTGGCAATATCAGCGCGCAGCAGAGCTATAAGATTTCATTTAAAGTAATCAACCAGCAAATGGCTAGTAATCTGCTCAACTATCCAAATCCATTCAGTACATCTACACGATTTGTATTTACACTTACTGGTTACGAAGTGCCAGATAATATGAAGATTCAAATCTTGAGTGCTACAGGTAGGGTTGTAAGAGAAATAACAAAAGATGAGCTAGGCCCAATACGTATTGGTAGAAATATGACCGAATATGCTTGGGACGGAACTGATCAATTTGGCGATAAACTTGGCAACGGCGTATACTTCTATCATTTTGTTACAAGCCATCGTGGCAAGGATGTTACACGTTATGCTAATGCCGATGTAGATGAGTTTATCAAGAAAGGCATGGGCAAGCTTGTCATTATGCGATAGGCCGCTTATTTAAGTTCCCCACCTTGGTAATTCGTCTAACCACTTAAGTTGCTGCGTGTCGTAGCAAACCATTTGGTCGCCATTATTTAATAGGATGTACTTAGGTTTAAGCACCGCATAATACGCTGTACTCTGAAAAAAAGTGTCGGCATTGAGTGCTACATTGCTTTGTTTACACTCTACAATCATCCAGGCTTCATTTTCGTAAAAAACTGCTATATCGTATCTAATCCTTTTGCCTCCGCTTGTTATTGCTTTTTCTACATTTATGCTTCCTTTAGGGTAGCAGCATTCCTCCACTAAGAACTGAATAGTTTGTTGCCTAATAATCTCCTCAGGAGTAGCCTGCAAAAAACGCTTTCGAATACCACAATAAATATACTGAGTGCCATTCTCGATAGCAGTCTTTATAGGATATTGTTCTTGCATTTGTGCCAAAGCTAGTTAAAAACGAGCTGTCTTTGCAGCAAAAAATAATTTTAGTGTTGCCCTTATGTGGCATTCAGTTTTCATGAACTAACTTGCACTATGCTTAAAATAACGCCGCTCAGCGAAGGCAGTTTTACAATTGGACGTGATAAGATTTTTGTGCCATTTGACGAGCGGGTAGACGTTTTAGAAAATCGCCCAACTGGCTCCCTGTTAGTTGAAGTGCAGCCATTTTTAGTTCAAACTGAATCAGAAAACATCATTGTAGATACCGGACTTGGTTTTCATTTGCCCAACGGCCAACTGCAAATACATTATAATCTGCAACAAATTGGTTTGAGTCATAAAGATATCACACATGTTGTTTTGAGTCATTTGCACAAGGATCATGCAGGTGGAATTAGCTACTTTAATGCGCATAAAGAACGCATGCTTACATTTCCTAACGCGCAATACTATATCTACCGACCAGAATTTGACTATGCCATGGCCAACAATGGTGCTAGCTACCTTGTAGATGAGTTTTCGTTTATTGAAAAAACGAACAATGTTACATTCTACGACGACGAAGAAGGACAACTAACGCCATCAATCACTCACATGAAAAGTGGTGGCCATTGCCCACATCATCAGGTGTTTATCTTTAGTGATGGAAAGCAAAAGGCTTTTTTCGGTGGCGATGAAGCTGCACAGCTTAAACAGATTAAGGTAAGATACATTGCAAAATATGACTATGATGGTAAACTTGCATCTCAATTGCGTGAACAATATGCCGAAAGAGGCAAAAAAGAAATTTGGCAATTCATGTTCTTTCACGACGTAAAAACGCCTACCGCTGTACTATAGATTAAGCAGCTTTTTGGCATCCTGCTCATCTTGCTTAATAGCATCAATGAGTTGCGCTAGGCCATCAAATTTGAGTTCATTACGTAGCTTACCTACTAATTGCACACTTATGCTTTCATCATAGATACTTTGACTAAAGTTGAACAAATGTGCTTCTAAGCTTACCTGAGAAGTTTGCTCAATTGTTGGACGCGTACCAATGTTCATCATGCCGCCATAAGTCAGCCCTTGAAAGCTAGCTTTTATTGCGTAAACACCATTCCCCGGAATAAGTTTGTATTTATGATTTACCTGTAAGTTAGCAGTAGGGTAGCCGATAGTGCGACCTCTGGCATCGCCGTGCACCACTAATCCGCTGATGCTATAATGGCTATCTAACATACTATTTGCCAAATCAACTTCACCCGCAAGTAAGTAATTTCTAATTTTAGTACTACTTACTGCCAAGGCATCCACTTCTTGCTTAGGGATCTCTACTACTCTGTATTGGTACTGCTCTGCAAAAGTCGCAAGTAAACTTAAGTTGCCATCACGATTATTACCAAAGTGATGATCGTAGCCAATGATAATGCAAGCAGGTGCAAAGTTAGCAACCAAGAACTCACGGATATATGCTTCTGCGCTCAAACTTCTAAATGCTGCATCAAATGGTACAACTACGAGGTGGTCGAGTCCAAGTTCTGACAGCAGTAAAGTCTTCTCTTGAAGCGTATTAAGCAGTCGTAAATCCTTATCGTGTGGATTGATTACCAAGCGAGGATGAGGTTCAAAAGTAATGAGCACGCTTGCCGACCCAAGTTCTTGCGCCGTTTGCACCAATTGTGCAATGATTTTGCGATGCCCCATATGCACACCATCAAAAGAGCCAATCGTAAGGACAGTGTTGCTAAATTTTGGCAGTGTGCGTAAGTCTTGATGAACTTTCATTGCAAAGTAGAGGCAAATGTACTTTTAGTTTCGCAAATTTGCTGCCTAGTAATACACATGAGCAATTTGTATAACATGCGTGGTGTTAGCGCCGACAAAGAAGACGTGCACAAAGCCATCAAAAACATCGATAAGGGACTTTATCCGCAGGCTTTTTGTAAAATCCTGCCAGACTTCGTAGCTGGTGATGACGCTTATTGTAATCTAATGCATGCCGACACAGCTGGTACAAAAACGGCTTTAGCATACATCTATTATAAAGAAACTGGCGATGTAAGTGTATGGAAAGGAATCGTACAAGACGCATTGGTGATGAATATCGACGACATGTTATGCGTAGGCTTACAAGATCCTATTGTTATCAGTAGCACTGTTGCTAGGAATAAATTAAAGATTCCTGGAGAAGTAATTGCATCTACTATTGATGGCGCTGAAGCTTTTGCCGCACATATGGCTGATTATGGTGTGGCCTTGCACATGGCTGGTGGCGAAACTGCTGATGTGGGAGATATTGTTCGTACAATTGATGTTGGATACACTGCATTTGCCCGCATGAAGCGCAGCGATGTTATAGATATGGCAAATGTAAAAGCTGGTAATGTGCTTGTAAGTTTTGCTAGCTATGGCCAAGCTACGTATGAAACAGAATACAACAGTGGTATCGGCAGCAATGGCCTTACAAGTGCTCGTCATGATTTACTGAATAAAATTTATTTAGAAAAATACCCTGAAAGCCTAGATCCCAATCTGCCACACGAAGTTGTATTTAACGGTCCGTATAAAGTAACGGACGAAGTTTATAACGGTATTAATCTTGGCAAATTGCTTTTGAGTCCAACAAGAACTTTTGCGCCACTTTTAGCAGCAATTTTGAAAGAGCATCGTCAAGACATTGATGGCATTGTACACAATACTGGTGGAGGAAGTAGTAAGTGCTTGCACTATATCAACGATGGCCTGCGTGTTGTAAAAAATAATCTTCTGCCAGCACCTGAAATTTTTCAACTCATTCAAAAGACCGTCAATACAGATTGGCAAGAAATGTATAAGGTCTTTAACATGGGGAATAGGCTAGAGATTTATACGACTGAAGCTGCCGCAAATGCAATGATTCAAATTGCAAAGGAATTTAATATAGAAGCACAAATCTGCGGCTATGTAGAACATGCGGAAGGCAAGCAAGTACGAATGGAAACACCTTACGGTAGCTGGACCTACTAGGCAGTTTTACCAATAAAATGATAAAATAGCCACGTACACCATTTGTGGTTGTTCATTTGCAATAAGTTGTGCATTTTTGTGCGATGAAGTACTTCTTTACAATTTGCTTATGGCTGAGCGCTTCTTTGGCTATAGCGCAACACATCCACTATGATGTTGACCTTACAAAAATTGTTGATGACAAAGTTTTTGTAGAAGGCAGTTTTACAAATCTAGAATCTAAAGCTGCAGTAAAATACGTTTTCCCAAAAGTTGTACCTGGCACCTACGCTATTGAAGACTACGGCAAGTATGTAGACGACTTTAAAGCTTTTGATGCTAGTGGAACTGCTTTGCCTGTGAGAAAAGAAGGTAATAACACCTATATAATCAGCAGCGCACAAAAACTTGCAAAAGTGACTTACTATGTTAATGATGCCATGGATATGCAAGTTAAGCAGAATAAGATATTTGAACCTGCATCAACTAATATTCTACAAAACAGCAATATCGTCATGAATAATGGCGGCTTTTTTGGATGCATTCAAGGCCTTGAACAAGCTAAACACACACTAAATTTTACGAAGCCTACTAATTTTTTTGGTAGCACAAGTCTTCCTCAATTATTGTGTAACGCGCAACAGCAAAATTTTACAGCAAAAAGCTATCATCAGCTTGTTGATTGTCCGATACTTTGGTGCGAGCCAGATACAACGCAGTTTATGTTAAATAATACCAAGGTTACCATTTCTGTATTTCACGTTGGTGGTAGAAAATTAGCAAAGTTCTTCTACAAAGACTTAAAGCGCGATATGGAAGGCATTGCAAAATTCTTACCTAAATTACCAGTAGATCAGTATAACTTTTTGATTTATGTTGACGACTTCAAAGAGTATGGCCCTTACCTTAATGGTACAAAACGACCAGGACTTGGCATGATGGCTAAATTGGTGAAGAAGTTCAGCAAACTTGGCGTTGGTGCATTGGAGCATGGCAATAGTAGCTTTTACTACTTAGCAGATTTTGGCGGTGAAACAAAAATGAAAGACCTTGGACTGAGCGAACAATTTACAGGTGCTGCGATTCACGAATTTATGCATATTGTAACGCCGCTTAGTTTGCATAGTCAGCACATAGGTAATTTCAACTACGAAAATCCAATCATGAGTAAGCACCTATGGTTGTATGAAGGATGTACTGAGTATTTTGCTCAATTGATTAAACTACAAGCGGATATTTATACACCAGATAAGTTCTTCCAAGAAATGCTAGGCAAGCAACAGAGTGCCGAAGACTTTCCTTTAGATAAATTCAGTATAACTGAAATGAGTGCTCGTGTGCTTGAAAAAGAGGAGCACAAAGCATATGTACATGTATACGATCGTGGTGCAATAAATGCTATGCTACTTGATGCACAAATTATTAAGCTCACTAAGGGTCGTAAAAACCTCATAACAGTAATGCTTACTTTAATGGAGCGCTATGGTGCAGACAAAAGTTTTGATGAAGAAAGCTTTATTGCAGAATTTGTTGCGGAAGTGCATCCAGATTTACAGAAGTACTTTGACAACTGTGTAATTGGCCGCCAAGACTACGATATTAATAAGGCACTTAACCCGATAGGCATCGTGTATCACAAAGACGATACCATCAATGCGCCAAAATTGCCATTTAGTGCCTACACAATTAGCACTAAGAAAGGAAAAATCACAAGAACTGCTGCTCCTGACTCTGTGGTATTCTTGAACTATCAAACTGGCGATGTTCCAGGTACAGATTATAGTGCACGTGCCCTTAGCATGAAAGATGCAAGGTTTTATCCTGAAGGCAAAGAAGTACAAGTACCAGTAATGCGCAATGGTGAGGATATTCTCGTACCTTACAAAATAGTATATGGCAAGAGAGCACTAACAACGATTAAGTTATTAGAGGCAACCACTGCCGAACAAGAAAGCTATTGGCAAATCTTTAGCGAAGGTTTGCCCCGGTAGTGATCTTGCAATTTGCTTTAACAGTATCTTGGCTATTTTACGCTCAAAATAATCAGTTTGATGTACTTTTTGTGCAGCCTCATACGTTTAATTTTGAACCAACAAGTATAAAAAAATGAAAAAGATATTAGCAGCATTATTACTAAGCGCGATGTGTACCAATGCATTTGCACAAGCGATCAACGTGCAAAAAGCCCTTAGCGAAGGTCTTATCAAAGCGACGTTTGTAAGTACAGGTACACATACAAATGAATCAATGGTTGCCACCATTCAAAACCTTACAGGTAAGGCCATAACTATTGAGCTACCAACAGGCTTGCAGTTTGAAAATAGCGATACGTTTCACCAGAATTTGTTGTTGTTACAGCCTGCGCTAGTTTCACTTTTACCTAAACGCTCAGCTACTGACACGCTAAAAGCAGTGTGCTACACGATGAGTAAAGGTTGTCCAATGGAAACTACCAATACCTTTAAGATTGTTGGTATGTGTAATGCCAATGTATTAGGTATTGCAAATCTCTGCAACACCTATAAGCATTACGACTATAGCGCTCAGCGTGCTATTTGGGCTGCTTATGGTAGTGCTAGCCTAAATGAAGTAAATGGTTCTGATAGCGTTCAAATTATGAGTTTACGCAACGCCTTGGCAAAATTTATTCCAGAGAAGGTGCAACCATTTGATAATTCGTATAGGCAGCGTGCACAAATAACAGTTAGTCGTGAGCTTTTCTTTCATACCATGGGTACAGACTATGTGCGTCAACTGAATGGTAACGAAACAATCGTTTATGGCATCTACGACGAAAATGATAGCCTTGTTGTTGCAGGCGGCAAAGTTACTGTACCACCTGCACCGTATAACGGCAGGCAACAGGTACGTTGGGATATCAATGCCGATCATCTCAACCCAAGTAAAAAATACTTCCTACGTTTTAAGGTTAACGGTGTTACTAGGGTAGAATTTATGTACGACTATTGGACTTAGCAGTCCTAGATTTTTCGCTTTTGCCAGTTGCCAAATTTTAGATACGTGGCACTTACAATAAGCAGGAAAAACCAATACACAAATTCGCTTCCCCAAGCCCAACTTAGGTTCATACGAGCGCGCTCTATTACAAGGTAGATGTAAACAATGTAAACCGTTACGGCAGCAAACTCAATGCTCATGCTAACTGTTGTATTGCCTGTACCAGCAACGGCATTAAATACAACAGTACCTGCCGCCAATAAAATATTAGATACAATCACTACTATTAAAGGTGCCAAAGCTGCGCTTTGCAGCGCTGTATTATTGGTATAAATGCCTAGGAATTGGGTTCTAAATAGAAACAGAGCCAATCCTGCAATTGTTGCAATACCAACACTTAGTATAGCACTTCGTTTTACTACAGCGGTTACATCCTGCAGACGCCCTTGACCAATCACATTGCTTACTGTAGCATTACAGCTACTTGCAAGTGCCCAACTACTTGCACCTGCAGTGCCAAATACGCTTCGCAAAATCTGTGAAATAGCTAATTCTTGCGCTCCTAAATGCTCGACGTAAATGTAAAAAAGTTCCCAGCTTGCAATGCTAAAAAAATATTGCATCATCACGGGTGCAGCAACCTTTAGAATAGTTAGCGAAAGTTTCATGTCGAACGGCCGAAAGAACTTGATAAAATAAATATTACCATAGCGATGTACAATAAAGATAATTGCTGCTAATAGTACAAATGCAACTTCACTAGCAATACTAGCTATGGCCGCACCTTGTATACCCAATGCAGGAAAACCAAATTTGCCAAAAATTAGCGCATAATCGCCAAGAATATTGACAGCAGTAGCTAATACCATGCATAGCAGTATGTATTGGCTTTTGCCAATGCTAATAAGAAACTGCACAAATAACTGCTGCAAGAAAAAGAATGGTAGACCCCATATACGTACGGTAATAAACGTTGTTGCCAAAGCCTGCAAATCAGGGTTATGCAATTGCTGCTTAAATAGGGTGGGTGCAAACAGTAAGCTAACCAGCACACTTAAAGTACTAAGCAACAAGCCAATTTTTAAGGCCGCACTAAGTATTTCGCCAATAGCGGTTCTATTTTCTTCGCCAGCACGTCTACTGAGTAGAATTTGCACACCGCTGCAAAGTCCTACAATCATCATGGTAAACACCATATAGTAAATGCTAGCAACGCCGTTTGCAGCTAATTCATTGGTGCCGTACTTGTCAAGAAAGTAGGTATTTGTTGCAAAATTGATCTGGTTAATCAAAATCCCCAACATTATTGGCGCGGCTAGGCTTATTAGCTGTTTATAACTGCCTTCTTTCTTAATGCTGTGGTTTGGCGATGCCATTGTGACAAAAATATTCTATTATTGCCGAGTATTGATGAGTACCAGTAATGTCATATATGGTTCTTTAAGTAAAATACCTTCGCAAGCTAGGCTATGTGCTGTTTTGCATATACAAAAGCAAGCCATAGGTACATGCTTATTAGATACCAATACAAGGCAAATTTTGTACCTAGCACAACACCAACCTAGCGACAGTTTGGTTGATGGTGACTTTCTCGCTGAGGTTACCCGTGATTTCAAAAAATTACAGATTGCAAGCTACGTTGACGCTGTTGACGATCCAAGGCAAATTGTTTTTCCTACCATATTTGATACAGAACAACAAGTGCATGCCTTGTTTAGAAACCACCACTTTGTTGAAGCTAATGAAGCAATTTTGCAACAAAGCATACCATGGAAAAGTATGAGTGGCTATTTTGCGGCTAAACAAGAGGCAATGCAATTGCTTCATCACCATATGCCGCAAGTACAAATAGTGCAAGCACAATTATGCGGACTTCACAATTTTTTGGATAACCCCGAAACGGATATTGTCTACTTACAAATTGCACACAAATATTTTAGTCTTAGCTATTTCGATAAGAAACTAATGCTACACAATACATTCGAGTATCAAAGCTCTATAGACATGGTGTACCAACTGCATAAACTTTGCGAGGTATACCAATTAAACAATGATATAGCTATTAGCATCAGTGGCGTAGAAAGTGTAAACCATATCGCTGTCTTGAAAAAGCAGTATAATAATGTAAAACACAACGCTCATCCTGCTGGCTTACTCTACTTGCCACAAATGAGCACCCAACAGCACGAGCCATTTGTAACCTTGTATTTAATTGCAAAAGCATGCGTATCGTAGGAGGCAGCTTGGGTGGAAGGCGTATAACACCACCTGCACAAATGCCACATACAAGGCCCACAACAGATATTGCCAAAGAGGGCTTGTTTAACACATTACAAAATATGATTGACTTTGAAGATATTCATTGTCTTGATTTATTCGGCGGAACTGGCTGCATTAGTTACGAACTAGCTAGTAGAGGTGCTGCAAGCATCGTCAATGTAGAAAAAGACCCAACAATGTTCGCGTTCATTAAAAAAACTGCCGAGCAATTAAAGATTTCTGTTATTAAACAACTGCGATTAGATGTCTTTAAGTATTTAGAAAATGCTAATGAAGCCTTTGATTTCATATTTGCTGGTCCTCCATACGCCTTGGGTACAATAGATGATTTGCCGCGCATCATTGTCAGCAAGCAATTACTTAAGCCTGGTGGTGTATTTGTGCTTGAACATACCCCCCGTAATGCATACGAAGATTTTGAATTATTTACTAAGGCAAAAAATTACGGTACAACTATCTTTAGTTTTTTCTGTATGCCCGACCAAGCATAGAAGATTCACACATTTACCATAACTTGCAGCATCAT
>JBJORA010000108.1:0-4737 GCA_046049675.1 Bacteroidota bacterium
AGTTTAAGAATCGCGCAGCTGCAGCACAAAATGATAAAAATGCCAATGAATTTACCTACCCTAGTTATGGTAGTTTTATCTATTGGGTTACAAAAGGCTATGCCGTTTTAGACGATGCAAGCTTTCCGATTGTAGGCGAAGGTACAAGCGAACCAAATGATAAGTTTATGGAGCAACTTGTTGCCAACGCAGAAGCAGCAATCGATGCAGTAGATAAACTTGGCTATATCAATAGAAAAAAAGTAGCGATCGGTGGCCATAGCTATGGTGCATTTATGACGGCTAACTTGTTGACGCATACATCTTTGTTTGCCTGCGGCATTGCAAGAAGCGGTGCCTATAATCGTACACTTACGCCATTTGGCTTTCAAAGCGAGCAACGCAATTATTGGGATGTACCAGATATGTACAATGGTATGAGCCCCTTTATGAACGCAAGTAAAATGAAAACACCCTTATTACTTGTGCATGGCGATGCCGACAATAATCCAGGTACTTTTACCTTGCAAACAGAGCGCTATTATCAGGCACTTAAAGGTTTAGGGGCACCTACACGAATGGTGCTTTTACCACGCGAGAGTCATGGCTACGAAAGCCGCGAAAATATTCTGCATTTGCTATGGGAGCAGGACAAATGGTTAGAAAAGTGGCTAAAAAACTAGGTGTTAGACTTAGATAGAGCTGGGTAAAGTCGCCATTGGTTAAGCAAATGCCGCAGTTGGTAAAACAACGGGTTTTCAAAAAAATAGCTTGCTGCACCTTTACACCATGATGACAGCAGCAAAAACTTTCGCAATTGCAGTGGCGCTATTAAGCCCAAGCATATGCTTCGCGCAAACTTTAGCTTTAGCTTCAAATACTTCGCTAGCTTCAGCGGGCACACATACAGCTGTACCACAGGCAGCTATATTTACAACTACCGAGGCAATGCCAGTGGTACTGGTAAATAGTGTAAAGCCAAATTATCAAAAGCTAGTGCCAAAAGTAAACGGCACACAACTTAGTCTTACAACAAGCTTCGACGGTGCAGTTCGCGTACTAGCTACTGTCTGCAATAGCCGTGGAGAAGTAATCTGCGTTAAAGAAAAGCGCATTGCTGCAGGCGTTAAAAATATCAATCTTACAGAAGCAAACTTTAGTGACGATACCTATACCTGCTCATTCCTAGTAACAAGTTTAGAAACAAAATCGTGCGCATTGTATAGTTATAAATTACAGTGGCAGTAGCATTTATAAACACAGAATCCGATACCCCAATCTATACCCAGATTGAAATTTGGCAGTGTGGTAGGTAGAAGACCACACTGCTATTTTCATTATCTTTACTAACCAATTGTGCGTATCGTAGGCAAACGACATTTACATATCAGCATTTTTATTTGCAGTATGCTTGTATTACTGCAAACGCATGTATACGGGCAAGTTTATGGCAAAGCTGGCGTACTCAACTTATCGTATAACAAAATTAGCAACAAAGATGGCTTGCTCAACGATGCTGTACAAGCTATTGCACAAGATGCAAGTGGCTTTATGTGGTTCGGTGGCTATGGTTTGCAACGCTATGATGGTCATAAGCTAAAGACTTTTCTTACGACTGCACAAGTGCCTGTTATTACATACATTACTCCCGATAATAGCGATAACTTGTACATTGGCGGCAATTTGGATCAAGCCAATGTGCGCAATTTGTATTGCTTTAATACTACAACAAACAAGTTGTACAAATTTCCAGATTCTATTGTCATTCGAGGTAGTAAGGTGCCTTTACACTTATTACATCCGCCACTCTGCGCGCCTGACGGTACTATTTGGCTCGCGCTTAAACCAAGTAGCTATGGCATAATCAAGCCTGGTACAAAACAAATAGAAATTGTAAGCAATACATGGCCACTTAAGGGCAATATTACTTATCGCACAAACTTTCAGCTCATAGAGGGTCGCTATATATGGCAGGCAAACACAGAAGATGGTGTGTATTGTGTTGATATTGCTAGCAAATGCATTATCAACGCTTCAAATAGCAGTCAGCCAATCTTTTCTGTCGCTATCAACAAACCTATTAGTTGCACAAAAACGAGTAATGAAGAATTTTGGATTATTAGTAATACCAATGATCAAATTGCAACACATTTTACGCAGCAATGCAAGCAACGAGCAGATTATCGTTTTCCTTACCAGCAGCAGAAAGGCAAAAGTATAAGTACATACTTACAACAAATCGTCACAGATAGACATGGCGATGTATGGCTGATTCCTGGCGAGCGGGTCGGTATTGCAAAATTTAATAATCAAACTAGCACTTTTGACTATCAATATACAAGTACAGCAAATGACAAAGCACTGTTCGACTACTTTGATATTGGAGAAGCGGGTGTTTCAGTATTCTTTGATAAGCAAAACAATTTATGGTATCCTGGGGCGGGTGTTTTGATGGCTAGCACAAAAAAGCCACTAATCAATAATATCAGTACCGAAGAAATTGTAAATGCCGTTTACAGCGACACCGATTTACTGCCGATTGCTAAACATAGTACACCAAGTAGTATAGTACAAATGAGCAATGGCGATGTTTTTGTAAGCTATTATGGAGCAGGCTTGGTAAAATTTGATAGTAGCATGGCAAGTGCAACATCAATAAAATTACCTGCAAGTATCAGTCCTTTGCTATGGCAATGTGTACCAATTAATGATAAGCAACTTATAATATCAGAGCAAAATGGCAAATTGTACAGCTTTGATACACGCAGTCAACAAGTTCGGCATCTAAATAGTACTAATTCCAAAATGCTAATCACTACTTATTGCAAAGTGCAAGATGGTATGTTATGTGGTTTGTATGATGGCAGCCTGCAAGTGCTATTGCCTAACGCAACACTTGGCAAAAAATACCACGTATCAAGCGGTCAGGGTGCAATAAATAGCTTGTATGCAAGCAACAATTATGTTTACATCGCATGTACAAATGGAAGCCTTCACAAATTAGATTTAGCAACTGGTTCAACAACACAGGTGTACAAGCAGCAAAGTAGCGGCGATTTTGAAATCAATGATATCTCATCTTACAAAGTCAATGCCTTGCTGTTAAGCACCACGGATGGCATGCAAATTTTTAATACGATTGACAATACACTTAAGCCACTTCAGCACCAAGGTATAGCACAACTTGGCACTTGCTTTAGCGCGCAATACAACGCAATAAAAAAGTTATGGTACGTTGCAACGGCACAGCATGGCCTTTGTAGCTATAATCCAGAAACTAATCGTATGGACGCGATACAATACCAAGCAGGCAATACAACGCAGCAATGCGCCAAAGCAAATATATTGCTTGCTGGCGGCGACTTACTATTTGCAAGACAACGCGGCCTTTATCATATACCGCCCGCAGCCAGTACCAAGTTGCTTGAGTGGCCAGTACACTTATGCGAGTTTACGGCAAATGGCACAGACATGACTAAGGCTGCAGGCAAAAGGCTAGAAGTAGATAGTAAAGCAGGGGAGATTAGTATCGCATTTGGCAATTTCAACTACGCGCAAAGCAGTACCGTTCAATACGAAACTTTTTTGCAAGGCTTGGATACGGCATGGCAAGTTAATCGCAGCAATACGATAAACCTGAAGGGCCTGAGGCCAGGCCACTACGCGTTAAATGTGCGCTATCATTACGGCGACGGCAACTACAGTGCCAGCTATAAAATTGTACGCTTTAGCATTCTACCTCCATTGTATCAACGTTGGTGGTTTATGGCGCTTGTGCTTTTGGCTAGTATTGCAATAATCTATTGGTATATGCGTAAGCGCAACAAGCAAGCTTTGGCTGCACAGGCCTTAGAAACCAAGGCACTCAAAGGTCAGCTAGAACTCGAGCAAGTCAGTAACTATTTTTCGGTATCGCTTACTTCTATAAACGATATTGATACTGTTTTACAAGACGTGGCAAACAACCTTATTCACAAGCTGGACTTTGATAACTGCACAATTTATTTGTGGAATGCAGATAAAACAATTTTAGAAAGAAGAGCAGGTAAGAGTATTCGTGGCGAAGCTGATAATACAGATCCAAGCTTATTTAATATTGCGCCAAAACAAGGCTTTATAGGTGCAGTGGCTGAGACTGCCACACCTTTATTGATTTCAGATACAAGCAAAGATCCTCGGTATATCACATTTGATGCACACAATCTGAGTGAGGTGGTAGTGCCTATTATTTACAATCACCAGGTATTGGGTGTAATCAACTGCGAGCATCCAGAAGCTAATTACTACACGGAGCAGCACAGCAATATGCTGCAAACCATAGCAACCATTACGGCCAATAAAATTAAAGCTGTAGAAGCGCAGCAGCAGGTTAATACGCAGCAGCAAGCGTTACACGAAATGAAGGAACGGCTTTTGCAAGTTGAATTGGAAGCTTTGCGTAGTCAAATGAATCCGCATTTTATCTTTAATAGCCTCAATAGCATTAATGGTTTTATTGTAGAGAACAATACCAAACAAGCGAGTGCTTACTTAACAAAGTTTGCAAAGCTTATTAGGTTGATTTTAGATAATTCTAAGCAGAACGAAATTCCGTTGAGCAAAGAAATTGAAGCCTTGCGTATTTATATTGCACTTGAAGCTGTGCGTTTTCGTGATAAGTTTAGCTCATCATTTGAAGTTGATGACAATGTTAATCAAGATCAGTTTATGCTGCCACCAACTAGCTTACAGCCATACGTAGAAAACGCCATTTGGCAT
>JBJORA010000109.1:0-16030 GCA_046049675.1 Bacteroidota bacterium
CCTTATTAGGTGGCTCAGTTTACCCTTTATTAAGCGGCTCACTATACCCTTTACTCAGTAAGGTAATAAGTGGTATACTATACCGCTTATTAGGTGGCTCAGTTTAGGCTTTATTATCCAATCTGAGCTTTACCTTGCTGTTAATTCCATCGCACTGTCCATTATCGCGCGCCAGATGGCAAATTTGCCAAACAAATAAAATGCCATTAACTTCAGCCTTTCAAACCAATCTACCTGTGCATTATGGATTGGGCAAAGCATTGCATTAACTGCGATAATTATTATGATGGTACTTATTGCAATAATTGCGGCTAGAAACATCCTAAGCGCATTTCTTGGACAATGCTAGCGCATGAAATCCCACATAGCTTTTTTCATGTAGACAGTCAAATTGTTGCCAATTTTAGGATGATGCTGACCAAGCCAGGGGAGATGCTCAATGATTTTATTGGTGGCAAAAGAAAGAGATATTTTCCGCCAGTAATGTTTACCATTATTGCTGTGACAGTTTTTCTTTTTTCGGTGAACTATAGCCCAGATTTTGACATCGAATCTATGTTGACAGTTGATAGTACTTCTAGCAAAGTGAGACAAATACTAATCAATGCTGTGAAATTCATTCAAAAGTATTTTAAGTTTTACATTTTGATTATCCCACTACTTATTTCATGGGTAACTTATTTGGTTTATAAGAAGAGCAAGTACAATTTCCCAGAACACGCTGTTATCAATGCTTTTATTTTCTCGATAATTTTATACTTGCTTTCTATTACTAGTATTTTGTTTAGGCTTGCCAAAATAAGCAGTGCAGACACAGATGCTGAATTTTATGTTTCTACCGCCATTATAATTGCGTACAATTCTTTTTGCTTCTATAAAACGTACCGCTATTTTTATTCCAAGCCTCAGATGTATTTCAGAATTGCCTTGACGATTTTGTTGTCATTAGCGTCTGTCTTTTTGCTGTTTTTTGGCACATTGATTATGGCGCTTGCAGTAGCAGGGCAGTTTTAGAGTAATAGATTATTTGTTGAAATTCATCTAGCATTACCTGTATGCTTTTGTACGTGCTGCAATTTGTATATTACATATTAGGCGCGAAATAACATGCACGGCGACAGCAAGCAGATTTTGCTGGTGACTTAAATGAAACAGTGAGGCAGCAGATCGTATAATAAAATAATGCAAACTTTAGTGCTGGTTAGCTAGTCAACCAGCATTTTATTGCGGTATACGGGCTCCTGAAGAAGTGAGTTGCTTATACATTTTATTCGCACTGAATATTTGCACGAGGACTGCAAGGTTTATGTTAATTAAGGCAATGTAGTTGTGCCGTTTTAATCTAGTAAGTTCTGCACTGTTATTCCATCATAGTTAAATGTTACTAAGTACTGATCTGTGTGGTCGCAAAGTACGACTTGTCGTCTGCGTTTGTCATTGTTGTTTTTATTAATTAGGATTGGCATTTGATACGAAATTGGTGTTAGATAGGAGTGATTTGGGTTGCCAATAGTATTGTTTTGCAAGGCATGTTTATAGATGTGTCTATCAGCTTGACAGTAAATAGCGTCTTGGTTGCGTGGAACAAAAAATATGCCTTGGCCGTTATCAAATCCACTTCCATTTGTATTATATATGATTTGATTGAAGGCTTTTTGTTCTAAGTTTTTACAATCTATAAAGTGTATCATAGCTGGCCCGTAGTATGGGTCAATTAAGCGACTCTGGTTGTATAGCTTTTCGCCGTTAACTGTATAATAGGAGCCGCCTCCAGGGAGGCGCAGCTCGCAGTGTTCAATTAATATTGCGACGTCGCCATTTGCAGCTAGCTTAACAGCAGTGATCGTGTTAAATTCAGACTGCGCTTTTTCTAAGTTTTCTTCTTGGGTGGCTGAGAAGACATAGGGCCCGCTTCCCTTTGAGGATTCTGTGATATTCTGCGATTTTACATCTAATCGTTTTTCGCGCACAATAGTGCCAGTACTATCAGAAATTTCCGCAATGTATAAGCCTCGATATTTATTAAGATTACCAGCATACAGACTAGCTACAAACACTTGATTGTCTCCAGCGATAAAAAGATGTGGCGTTGAACCTTTTACATGCGCAGTAGCAGGTAAAACTTTGACGTCGCCAGTACCAATTAAATGCACTACGTTTATCCACCTATCGCCTCCATCTTCATTGTTTTCTGAATAAGCTATCAATACATTGCCCTTGGCTGTTACAACCGCAGATTTTATACGGCACAGCTTTGTGTCTAGTTCATTGCTATAACTTAGTGTATCGCCTTTGTAGTTTTTTACGATGTAGCTATAGTTGGACGCGTCCTTTTGCGCTGCACTTAAACGCTCAAACACTACGATATTGCCAGCATTTTCATTTATAAAAAATCTAAAGCTGTAGAGTCGTTGTCTTAGAGTGGATGTAAGTGACCAAGTTATTTTTTCGCCTTCAGCAGATTTGTAAAGCACTTCATTTTTTGTAAACTTTCCCTTAGTTTGATCATACTCTAAAGCGATGATTTGACGCTGGTAATACTCTTTAGGCGGCAATGTAAAAAGGTACTTTATGCAGTTGTTTGGGCCTTTAAGTTTGCCGATGTAGGTCATGTTTTGATTGTAAAATCCTATTGGGAAATTAATAGTCTTACATTGCTTTGTAGTCATGTCATAATCATACAAGACATGCATCGTAGAGAAGTAGTTGTCGCCCCTAGTAAATCCCTCATCGTTTTTTTGACCATCTTTGTACCCGAGTAATTGCATGTGATTGCCCAACTTGGTTATTACTTTGTACTTACGAAATTGCTCGTCATTGTCTTTCGGAAATTGCGCAATGATCTCACCTACTTTTGGCTCTGCTTGAGCTAATGCAACGGAAAAATCAGTGACGGCAAGTAGAGCTAATATCAGCGCTTTTAATTTTGAGTTCATCTTTTAAGGGTTTCCTAAAATCAAAGTTAATTTACTAGAGAATCAGATTCTAATTTTTATTTATTATGCATTTAAGAGCGGTGGTGCAGCTGTATCAAAAGCTACACAAGATAGTACTACTTTCTATCCTCATCCACCACGTCAACCTTAAATTCATTGATATTAGCAGTAAGCAAATAGAATTTATCGTCGTCTACAAACATCGATGACCATTTGAGCTTGTCAATTGACTTGAAACGTGCATTTCGTAGTTTACTTCTTTCTTCGCGAGTAACTTCGTCATTAGCTACTGTTTTACTTTCATTGTTCAAAGTATGCCTGTAAAGGCTGGTACCAATGCGTGTGTAAATGATATCATTGCCCGCAGCAATATATTCCATGCCAGTTCCAGGATCTATATATGCTACGTCAATTTTGTACACAAATTGAGCATAGTTTTTATGGCTGAGCGTTGTGGGATCAATGCAATGCACAACCCCGGGGCCATAGACAAAGTGTGGGATAGTTCTTGTGCTAACGCTTCCTCTACCATTTGAAGTGGTCACCACTTCAGTGTAGGTGTAGTGGCGCTCCACAAGTAAAGTAATATCGCCATTTGGCGCTACGCGCACAGTGGTCAAAACATTATAAGCGGATTCTGCATAGGATTTATTTCTTCTTTCAGAACGTCGATTTGCACGAGCACTAGTTCTTTCTGTTGTACTTGTAATATTAAGGGAACGCACATCAATGTACTTTTCATTGGAGATGCTTGCAGTATTTTCGGACAATTCGGCAACATATACTCCACTGTATTCTCCTATTTCTTCTCCATAGGTGCAAGCAATCATTACTTTGCTGCCGGAGTAGAATATGCGAGGATAGCCAGTAAACTTTTGTGCAATATCAATAACTTTTTCTTCGCCGTTCTTGTATAGCACTAGCGAGTTTTCCCATTCGTCTTCACCTTTTTGCTTTATGCGTTTTGGATATTGCGTAACAAATATGCCACCATTTGGTGTGATCAAACAATTTGCAAATCTGTCAATATCAGCTTTAATCTTTTCGCCGAAATTTATAATGTCGCCTTCATAATTCTTTACCACATAGTTAAACGTTGGATCCTTGCCGCGGCCGTTAGTGCTATAGTCTACGATAGCTACCATGCCTTGATTTTCATTAACGTATACCTTAAAGCCAGCATCTTTCCGATCGAAATATTCCAAAATACTTAAACCCATTTTCTGCGTAGGCCCTTCAAAAAGTACTTGCTTGTTGGTAAACTTGCCTATTTTTTGGTCGTATTCAAGGGCAATGAGGGCATTGCGCTTTTCGCTCCATACGTTTTGCTTAAATAAGTACTTTACCACCTCATCCTTGCCTCGCATTTTGCCCACGTAATCTACATTTTCAGTGCTCAACTCTTTTGGAAACTCAACCTTTTTGCTGCGTTTGGTTACTATATTATAATCCTCTATTGTGTGATTAAGCGTATAAATTGCTGCGCCTCTAGACCCAAACAAGCCGTAAATGCGTCTGTCCATGCAACTAAGTATATGTATGTGATCATTTACGCGTGTAATGGTGTTGTAATAAGTGCCACGCGGATTACGCGGTGTGTATTTGCCAGCTAGTATTTTTTGTAGTTTCGGCTTTTCTTGTGCTTGGAGTACATTGATGCAAACACACTCAAGAATTATAAATAAGGCTACTATTTTTTTCATAAAGGATAATTAATTGATAAGGTAGAAAAAAGTGCCGTTAATAAAGAAGTCTAATACAAACGCGCCTGTGCCATCATAGCGATCTTGTGGATTATTAGTTTTGCCAAACTTTTGATAGCCGGCACCGCTACCTGTTCTAAAGTCCATACCTAATTTGCCGGCAGCAAGCACACGATAGCCGTATACTAGGTTAAGTGAGGCTGTCGTCATTGTATTTTTAAGACCGGTATATTCTACTCTGTGCATCGACACACGTGGCACTAGGCCAATAAAAGAGCCTGTGGTGCCTAGCGCAAGAGAGCGGTAGTGAATACCTGGTTGAAAGTCAAAGATGGATCTTCTGAAGTCAACTCTAAAAAAAGCGCTTCCAAAATCTATAAAAGGCGAATTTGCACTAGAGGCCGGTATGCCGATGCTAACATGGGCATCAAGTTGCAAACGTTCCTTCGGACAAATAACGAATCCACCTGTTACCTTACCAAAAGCCAAATCCGCTACATTGTAACCCACTGCCATTGTTGATTTAAGCGGTATTTTTTTCTTGTTTAATACACTGCTGAATCCACTTTTAGTTTTTAATCTACTATCAGTTGGCTGGCTTTGCGTTTGCGCGTACGTTGCTTGTGCACAGCACAAAACAATGCAGCACATTGTAATAAGTTTTTGCATTTAGTAAGAGATTATGTAGGCAAATATATTTAGTAAATGCCACGCTAAGTGCATTTAGCAAAAGTTATTTGTGTATGATATTACACCTAAATGGTTTTAGTAATAGACAACTGAGTGACTACAATTCACTCGCAGTAAATACTGCTTCACTATTCCACTATCACGCTCTTCACCTCGGTACCTGCACGCACATAATAAACACCTTTGGCAAGTTTGCTTACATCAAGGTTTACTTGTTGCGTGGTACTATTTGCACGTTGTACGATTTGCCCCATCGCATTGCATAAAATAATTTCTGTAACACTTGTGTTTTGCCACTTTACATTAAACGATGTAGATGTTGGGTTAGGGTAGACTTCCAAATTTTGTTTTGCATAAACATCGTCGTAACTCAGCGGATAGTCTACTGTAAAGTTGTAGCTTGTGCTCTTGCCAAAGTCGGGATTTAAGGTAATGATGTTTGTACCAGTTGCACGCACTAATCTTATGAAACCTGTACCAGCATTTGGATTAGCCCAAAAGTTAATACCATCCTCTCCAAGGTCTGTAAGGATAAATGTATAGCAACCAGGATTCAAACTCAAGGTGTCGCGGTAAGTCGTGTTATTGTTCATATTACTGCGAGAGAAAACCACATTGCCAGCATCATCTAACACACGATATTCATTTTCTGCAGCTACAAGATTGCTCTTGAAATGTATGTAGAAGTTACGCGGGATAATTGGCGTAAGATTAAATGGTGATTGAATTTTATTATTGAAAGCATAGCCATCTGCGCCACCATTTGGATTCTTGATTTCTGCATAAAAAATATTGCCTGTAGAGTCCAATGTGCTCCATAAGTCTATTGTACTGCTGATGCTAACAGTATCAACTTCCATAAAGCCAAGCGCACCTGTCCAATTATACACTTGCTTCACAGCCGCGTCGTTTACCCAATAATTAATGGTCGCGGAGGTAAGTGTTGTTTTACCTGTATTTTGGATAATTACTTTCGGATTAGCACAAATACCATTAGTACGCGCATATTCTACTTTTGTACTCGGATTCATTACATCTATAATAGCAGCATCTAAATTGAAGTTTTCGCTACCGTAGCTTACTAGCTGATTGCTTACCCAATAGTCGCTGTGGCCACTGGCTGTGCTTATACCATAGTCTATATTAACAGTGCTGCCAGGTGTGTAGTTAGAAGGAAGTTCTATTTCTTTTGTATCTGTTGCCATACCAGGGCACCAGCCAGCACGATCGTAAATCCATGTGCCACCTTGTGGGTATACAGGGTTAGATGCACAAGCTTTCCATACTGTCCAGTTGTAATCAATTGCGCCACCATCTAAATTAATGAAGTGGTTGCGCGGAATAAACTCGCCTTCTTGGCCATGGCCTGTAATGGCACTACGAATTTTGTAACTTACTGCGTTAGGATTTAGCACAACATTGCGCGGTTCAAAGCTCGTATTATTGAGTAGGCTTGTATAACCAACTGGCAAAACTTTCCAAATATTACTAATAGACTTTACATCGTGTGGTGGGGTGCCTACAATAAATAAGAATTTGATATCCATATCTTCTTGCCATTGTCCACCAGCATCCATTGTCATGAGTTTGCTGCCTTTTAGAATAGGTGCATAGTCGCTTACATCAAAAGTCCATGTTTTGCCATTAGGACCAAGATTGAGCCCGTTACCATATGGTGTTACAAAGCTCATGATTTGATAGCGCGAAGGGCTTTGAGGATAATAACTTAAGCTTGTAATGTCTATCGTATCTACACTTGGATTAAATACAGAATCTACAATAACTGCTGTACTTGCATCTGTTACGTATGTATAACCGGCTTTGTAATAAAAATGTGTATCAACCGGAGAAATGCTTGATCCGTTACTTGCATAGCTGTACACAACAAAGGGATTATTTTGTGTAGAGTCAGTAACTAGTATGGTTGTCGTACTTTGCGTGTATACACCTTGCACAAAACTTACCTGCGGACGTAAATTAGTTTCTGCAAAATCTTTGAAAATGTCTATGCCTTTGTGTTTGCGCCATACAGGTGCCAATATAGAAGACGAACTAGTAGTTACGGCGTCGTTGCAGTTGGTGCCTGTACCTTCATTAAACTTATAGTAAGCTTGCAAACTGCTATACTTCGGATGACTCGCGTCTATATTTTTGTACATCCATTGCTGTATTTCAGTTTGCGTAAGCTCGGCACTCCAGATGCTAAAGTCGTCAACTTTTCCAAAATAAGGATTGTTGCCGTTAGGGTCGCTACCTAGTCTAAAATTATCTACTTCAATTGGCATTGTTTTGCCTGATCCTGCACTGTAAATAATGCCGTTGAGGTAGGCACGCATCATACCAGATGTTGAATTTTTAGTAAACACCCAGTAGTTCCAACGGCCTTTATATTCTAGCGGACTCATTGGCGCAGTAATACGGTCGTAAGGGCCGCCACTGCCGCAATCCCAATAGAAGTTGCCATTGCTCCATGGTAAATGGATGTTGACTTGGCGATCATTATTGCTATTAGAAGCGTAAGCGATAGATGTATTAGTTGGTAAGATATTTTCGTTACCATAGCACCAAAAGCCGATACTAATTTGATCCGAAAAATTACTGAATGTATTATTAAGTGCAAAGTAATTGGTGCTGTTAAAATCGTAGCTATAGCCTGCTGAGCCATACAAGCCACTTGTAAACGATGTCGTGTCTGCGCTAACGGTATTATTGGTGCCAGCAGCAGTATTATTGAAGCTAAATTCTACGATAATATTATCTACACCATTCCATACAAAAGGCGTATGAAATTGTAAATTGTTGCTTCCAAAAGTAAAAGGTGTATTCAAGAAATACACTTCTGTAAAACTATCAAGGTCTGGCGTTTCTGCGGATAGCGCAGATTTAGTGCTATGCTTAAGTCTAATGCGCAGATATTGCGCATCACTACCAAGATTTGTTAGATTGAGTCGTAGGCTTGTAATATTGCCTGCTACAATACCTTGAGCGCTTAGTTCGCTTGCATGCCAAAGATATTGCGTTTTATAAGCATTTTCTTGTGTATAAAATGGGCGATTACTTGCAAGACCGCCGCTACCCACAGTGCCAACCGTTTCACTCGTTGTACTATTGATAGTAACTTGCTGTTGCACCTCATTATTATAAGAAAACGTTGGGGCAGTGGTATAACTAAAGCTGCTGCCGCTAAAGCCCGGAATAATATGAGAAGGGTGGAAGCTTAACGCAGAATCTACACTACTTGAGTCTGTAATATAGGTATTGCAACTATAGTCCCACTCTCCACAACCTGCGTTGCCCGAAGGCGGAACTTGATTGCCAACAGCACCACCTTTGCAACGCATATTATACTTCATGATAATCTTTTCGTACGTAATACCTGCTTGCGTTGGAAAGTTTACCATCATTTGCCTATTGCCTTGCCCGTAAGTATTTTGGCTATAATCGAATGCTTGCACAACGATGGTATCGCCAATAGCTTGCGCACGTGCTGTTGTATGCAACAGGCATAAGCACACGACTACAAGAGTAGAGATAAAATGAAATCTGTTGAAAATTTTCATCCAACAAATATAATACTTTGCTCAGCAGCAATGGCAGATGTGCAAAAAGCTCGGGGCTACATTGTCATGATTTGCGACAAACTTGTATGGCCAGCTATTATTGCAGGCCGATTTATGAGAGGTTGCTAAAGAGAATTAGCAGTTGTCGTTGCGCTTAAATGCCGTAAATCTGCGTGAATCTGTAGATATATCGATATTGCGCAAATAGCTAGAAGAAACCTTTACTTTTTTCTCTGGAGTGGCACCTTGTACTGGCGAAATTGCGGTGCTATTGCTACTACTGCAGGCTGCTAATAAAGCCATTAAAGCTGCGGAGATGCCGACTTTTCCTAAAATTTTTGCGTTGGCCATTTTATCTGCGATAGGGCTTTTTAGCTGTTGTTGGCACCTACATGTATAAAGGTAAGTACTTTGTATGAGCAAATGGCCTTAATTAACATTTGCACAAGCTATTTGGCATTAGCACCATATTTCTTCTAGCGATTGCATGGAGGTTGATAGTTTATGCACATTTCTTGCCCCAAAATATTGCTTGTATTGCTTGAGTTTATTCAGTATTGAACCTGAGTTTAAGCGTGTTTGAATTTTTGTTAATACAGCGCTTGCTTAGTACTTTTACAGCATATGTCTTTTAGTCTGTTTTTACTTGATGCGAGCACCAGCGTGCCCTTCAACTATTTTCCGATTGCGCTGCAAATCGTGGTCGCTGTTGGCTTCGTTATTTTTATGATGAGCCTAACACACCTTTTAGGTCCAAAGCGTAAAACGAGCGACAAGCTAGAAAATTTTGAAAGTGGTATCGAGAATGTCGGCAATGCACGTCAACCAATGAGCATTAAGTATTTCTTGGTTGCAATTTTGTTTGTACTGTTTGATGTAGAAGTAATTTTCTTTTACCCATACGCAGTTAATTTTAGGCAATTGGGCTTTGAAGGCTTTTTAGCAGTAGTCATGTTTGTTGCTTTCTTCTTAGTTGGCTTTACATACATCATTAAGAAGGGAGCGCTTCAGTGGGAGGAGTAGTTTGTTAATGGATAATTGATAATGGAGAATGGAAAATTGATAATGGATAACAGAAAATTTTGCACTTCAAGTTTCGGTAAAGAGTAAATAAAAAAAACAAAAAGAAAGTAATTATACAAAACAACAATTAGCGATTGAAAAAGCCCTTAATGAGGAAAAAGTGCCACGGAAGTGCACCTTGATAAAGCGGTAATAACAATTCAACAATTTAGCAATTCAACAATAGAACAAGATAACAATTCAACCATACATCAACCTTGAGACCAGTAACACATAATACCAAAATTAAAACCGTAGACATGCCAGAAGGATATACTGGCGAAGGTTTTTTTGCAACGTCACTAGACAAAGTGGTAGGCCTTGCACGTCAAAATAGTTTGTGGCCATTGCCATTTGCAACGTCTTGCTGCGGCATCGAGTTTATGGCAACCATGGCAGCGCACTACGATTTGGCGCGCTTCGGTAGCGAACGTTTAGGCTTTAGTCCTCGTCAGTGCGATTTATTGATGGTAATGGGTACCATTAGTAAAAAGATGGCGCCTGTACTTCGTCAAGTTTATTTGCAAATGGCAGAACCACGTTGGGTGCTAAGTGTTGGCGCGTGTGCAAGCAGTGGTGGCATTTTTGATACATACAGCGTTTTGCAAGGTATAGATCAAGTGATACCAGTAGATGTGTATGTGCCAGGTTGTCCTCCACGTCCAGAAGCGATACTAGATGGCTTTATGCAAATACAAGCTTTGGTTGGCACAGAAAGTTTGCGCCGCCGTACAAGCGATCAATACAAAGAACTTCTAAACAGTTACGGTATTCAATAAGGCGTGAGAATTGTACTAGCCATATTATTGAGTTGCGGCATTGCATTGCAAGCCTTTGCAAGTGATGGTAAAATTAGTGTGCCTATGCGCACCACCTTCAATGCCGACAAGGATGTAAAAATTGTGCTAGACAGTTTAGAAATTTTTATGAGCCGCGATGCTATTGTAAAGTACTTGAAACAAGTGCAGCGCAACGGTGGCAGCAATACAAAAGTTTTGCGCAAAAAAATGAAAGGCGTTTGCTTTAGCGAAATCAACTTACGCACCGATATTCCAGACGATGAGATTACAGCAATACAAAAATTGTTGAAGGAACAAATTGTTCGCTACGCTTTATACGAAGGCAATGCTGGCATTAAGCTAAAGGCAAAAGGCGAATATTTTACAACGCTGTTTGTAGATGGCGATAAGAAGCAAAGTATAGAAGTTGCAAAACATTTTTATACGCAAGACAATCAACTAAACTTTATACTATAATTTTTCTCTAATAAAATAATCATGTTAGATAACGATATCATACAACAAAAACTTGAGGCAAAATTTCCTGGCATCGTCAGTAAATTTGAAACCAATCACGGCATTCTCACATTTGACGTTGCAACAACAGAAAATTTAAAGGTGCTTACTTTTCTAAAAGAAGATGCAGACCTTGGCTTCAACTATTTGAATGATTTGACTGCTGTGCATTTTCCAGATCAGAAGGGTGCTGAGTTGTGCGTGGTTTATTTGTTACAAAACATGAAAGCTGCATTGCGTATTCGCATGAAGTGTTATGCAGATATTGAAAAGCCCGATGTATTTACAGCAACAAGCTTGTACAGCACAGCCAATTGGCTAGAGCGCGAGGCATACGATTTTTATGGCGTCAACTTTGTTGGGCATCCAGACCTGCGCCGTATTATGAATGTAGACGACATGGATTACTTCCCTCTGCGAAAAGAGTTTCCACTAGAAGATCAAACACGTTTAGATAAAGACGACGAAATGTTTGGTCGTAAATACATGAACCGATAAAACCTCGAAAGCAACTTTAATTTTATATCTTTTAGATAGCAATACATGAGCACACATACACAACAACATATTTCCTTGCCAGAGGGTAGTATAGGCAAACAAACCACTACCTTAAATCTTGGACCAACGCATCCTGCAACGCATGGTGTATTCCAAAACATTTTGGAAATGGATGGCGAGCGCATCGTAAGTGCCGTGCCAACAGTAGGGTATATCCATCGCGCGTTTGAAAAGCTAGCCGAGCGCAGACCTTACAACCAAATTACGCCAATTACAGATCGCTTAAATTACTGTAGCAGTCCGATTAATAATATGGGCTGGCATATGACGGTAGAAAAACTTGCCGGTATTGAATTACCAAAGCGTGTAGAATATTTGCGCGTAATTATCATGGAGCTTGCGCGTATTGCCGATCACTTAGTATGCAACTCCGTTATTGGTGTAGATACAGGTGCATTAACAGGCTTTGTCTACGTGTTTGAATTTCGTGAACTCATCTACGAAATCTTTGAAGAGATTTGTGGTAGCCGTCTTACAACCAATATCGGTCGTATTGGTGGATTGGAGCGCAACTTTAGCGACTTGGCTTGGCAAAAGCTAGATAATTTCTTAGCTACTTTTCCAAAGGCTATGAAAGAATTTGAAACCTTGCTTACGCGCAACCGTATTTTTATGGAGCGTACAATTGGTTGTGGTGGCATTACTGCAGAGCGCGCAATCAATTATGGTTTTACAGGTCCAAACTTACGCGCTGCTGGTGTGGATTACGATATACGTGTAAGCCATCCATACAGCGGATATCAAGATTTTGATTTCAATGTACCTGTAGGTTCAACAGGAGATGTATACGATCGTTTCTTGGTGCGTAACGAAGAAATTTACGAAAGTGTAAAAATTATTAAGCAAGCCATAGAAAAAGCACAAGCGCTTGATCCGAGTATTTACCATGCCGATGTGCCAGAGTTTTACCTGCCAGAAAAAGAAGATGTATACACCAAGATGGAAGCCTTGATTTATCACTTCAAGATTATCATGGGTGAAACTGCAATTCCAAAAGGCGAAGTTTACCACAGTGTAGAAGGTGCCAATGGCGAACTTGGTTTCTATCTCATTAGCGATGGTGGACGTACACCTTACCGTTTGCATTTCCGTAGGCCATGTTTTATTTATTATCAAGCCTATCCAGAGATTATACAAGGTAGCATGCTAAGCGATGCTGTGGTTACCATGAGTAGTTTGAATTTAATAGCTGGCGAGTTAGACGCATAATAAAGTATAAAATGAAAAATAGAATAATTGCATTTGTTGCTTTGGTCATTTGCCTCGGTTTGCAATCCTGCGAAAAGAAGCCAAATCCTAGCGATTTTTCCCAAGTATGTTTTACTAAGATAGATGGGTCGCCAGATGGTGGTAGTTGTGCTGGCAATTGGACATTTGATGTTGACTTTACTAAATGGGAAAGCGATTTATTTACTGTAAACAGTGCCGCTACCACTAAGAATAATGCGAGTAAGCAAGTATTGCTGTACCCAAATGCAAACAATGGTATATTTAATTTCCAGTTTGATATGGATACTGACTATACCATTGATATTGTAATCATCAATCAGCAACTACAGAAAATAAAGCAATTGCAACTTTCAACTTTACTCACATTTGGTATTGGCCAAGTAGATATAAGCAACAATGTATCCAATGGCGATTTTTTACGATACTATTATGTGGCAACAGCAAAAAATAATTCAAGCATCGTACATCGTGGATTTGGTAACATAGCTATCAAGAAGTAACTAAGCAACAAATATTCTAAACTTAAACATAAGCAGTAGATTAAAATAGTACAATGAGTTTATCGGCAAACGCAACAAACGAAATAAAGCATCTCATGACCAAATACCCAAGTGGTAAGCAAAAGAGTGCCCTTATACCTGCACTGCATGTAGCGCAACTAGATAATAATAATTGGTTGAGTGCAGAGGTAATGGATGAAGTAGCAGCACTATTAAGCATTGCACCTATTGAGGTTTACGAGGTCGCAACTTTTTATAGTATGTTTAATCAGCAGCCGGTTGGTAAATACCTTTTAGAAGTATGCCAAACAGGTCCTTGCATGGTAGAAGGTGCAGACGATATTATTGATTATATCAAAAAGCGCTTAGATATTAAAGTAGGCGAAACAACTAAAGATGGTCGCTTTACTTTAAAGACTGTTGAGTGTTTAGGTGCGTGCGGCTACGCACCAATGTTGCAGCTGGGTGAGCACTACCGTGAGCATCTTACCAAAGAAAAAATAGATCAAATGATATTGGAGCTTAATTAATTAAATGACGCACCAACAAAAAAGCAATTATAAATACAAACGCTAAAATCGTATTTGAATGTCTCAAAAACTATTATTAAAAAACGCACATATACCAAATATCCGCAACTACGATGTTTATCGCAGTAATGGCGGTTATCGCAGCGTAGAAAAAGCCCTTAAGACTTTGACACCAGACGAGGTTACAGAAGAGGTAAAGAAGAGTGGCTTGCGTGGTCGTGGTGGCGCTGGTTTTCCTACCGGCATGAAGTGGAGCTTTTTGGCCAAGCCAGAAGGTGTGCCTCGCTACTTGGTTGTAAATGCCGACGAGAGCGAGCCAGGTACTTTTAAGGATCGCTATTTGATGGAGTTTATTCCGCACTTGCTTATAGAAGGTATGGTGTGTAGCTGCTATGCTTTAGGGGCAAATGCAGGTTATATCTATATCCGTGGCGAATATGCTTGGATAGTGGCTATACTAGAACAAGCCATTGAAGAAGCCAAGGCTAATAATTGGTTAGGCAAAAACATCCAAGGCAAAGGTTTCGACTGCGAAATATATGTACAGCGTGGCGCAGGTGCCTATATCTGTGGCGAGGAAACTGCTTTACTAGAAAGTCTAGAAGGCAAGCGTGGTAATCCGCGTATTAAGCCGCCGTTCCCTGCTGTAAAAGGTTTATGGGGTTGCCCAACAGTAGTTAATAATGTAGAGAGTATTGCTGCGGTTGTACCTATTTTAGAAATTGGCGGAGACGAATACGCAAAGATTGGTGTTGGTAAAAGCACAGGTACAAAATTGATTAGTGCTTGCGGTAATATCAATAAGCCAGGTGTTTACGAAATAGACATGACGCAAAGCGTTGAAGAATTTATTTACAGCGACGAATATTGTGGTGGCATTAAAAATGGCAAGCGACTAAAGGCTTGTATTCCTGGTGGCTCGAGTGTGCCTATTTTGCCAGCTAACTTATTACTCAAAACTGCTAAAGGCGAAACGCGCTATATGAACTACGAAAGTTTAAGCGATGGTGGTTTTGCATCTGGCACAATGATGGGTAGTGGTGGCTTTATCGTTTTAGACGAAGACCAGTGCGTTGTAAAACATACATATACATTAGCACGCTTCTATCGCCACGAAAGTTGTGGACAGTGCAGCCCATGCCGTGAGGGTACTGGTTGGATGGAAAAAATTCTAAAGAAGATAGACACAGGTAATGGTAGCATGGCAGATATTGATTTGCTTTGGGATATACAACGCAAGATAGAAGGCAATACGATTTGCCCGCTTGGTGATGCTGCTGCTTGGCCAGTAGCTGCTGCCATTCGCCATTTCCGCGACGAATTTGAGTGGCACATCAACAATCCACAGGAATGTTTAACGCGCAACTACGGTTTAGCGCATTATGCAGATGTGTTGGAGCCGGTAGGGTAGTTGCATGGTTTATATTTTTTAGCAAGCAGTATGTATTGTGAAGCTAATTTCAATTGACTTTGATTGTCAAGGGGCTTTAGCCCTGTCATCTTAATAGCGCTTTAGCGCGGTAAAGTTGGAAATGGGAGGGGCTTTAGCCCTGATATCTTGTACAAAAAACAAAAGGACATATTTGTTTTTACGAGATTGGCAATATGTGTAGCGATTCTTCGTATCATGTGTAACAAGCTTTGATAAGGTTTAATTTATAAAATTAATGATTCGCTAAATCCAAGTATTCTACATAAACAATTGATAATCAAATATTTAATTATGCAATTATGCGATTTCTTATCATTATTACATGCAATATTGTTATTTTTTAAGTAAAAAAGCATGTAATTATTTCTTTTATACGTAGTTTTACATGTAAATTTGTATGCTTTTTTCTTAGCAAATGGAAGAATTAATACAAATACGTAGATATGAGCACCTAGACATGAGCTATGGTGATAGCTACTTTTTGTGGGGAGTGAGACAAGTAGGCAAGAGTACCATGCTTAATCAACATTTTCC
>JBJORA010000110.1:0-19965 GCA_046049675.1 Bacteroidota bacterium
CCAGGTGTAAACTTATGATTACCTAGCAATTGTGTACTCGCTAAAAAGCTATTGCCAAAAGTGTTGACATATAGTTTTTTCTGGAAGTCTTGAATCGGTTCAATCGCTAATCTGAATGTGTTGATTTCTTCACCTGTATTACTTGCGAAACTGCGCAAACTAATGCGAGACCTATCATTGATATTATAGTTTAGATTTAGAATACCGCTTGTTAGCACAGTACTTCTATCTGCAATATCGCGCGATTGAAAATTAAGTGCGCTATCTACATCTCTATCCTCACGGAAAATCTGTTCTTGTCTATAATTTCTATTGTAGTTTATTGCAGCATAAGAAGTAAAACTTCTAGCACCCTTGTTCATCCAAACGTGATTATTGGTAAGCATTACCTGCGCGCCAGGCATACGCACTTTATCAAAGTTGTATACATAGCCATTATTAAACTGCTTTGTTAAAGCTACTTTATCGCTGTAGTTTAATTGGCTGTATGCTTCAATATTTGCCGGCGTATTTGCTGGCAATTGGCGCATACCATCGTCAACGCCTAACCAGTCCAAGCTACCCTTTGGCGAAGAAAAGTACGGTTGGAAAGTAGCCAATGAATTGCCATTTAAGCCAAGTTGCACACTTGTACTATTGCTTTTGTTGGTTTCTTTCGTATTAATAAGCACACTTGCACCTGCAAAATCGCCTGGCAAATCAGGGGTCGCTGTTTTTACAACCATAATATTGTCAATGGCGTTACTTGGCAGAATGTCAAATGCAAATGCTCTACGTTCGGCATCTGTACTTGGCAAGGCAGCACCATTGAGGTAAGGTGCATTGTACCTATCGCTTAAACCACGTACAATTATAAACTTATTGTCTGCAATGGTAATACCGCCAATGCGCTTGATAACCTCTGCACTTGTGCGTGCTGGCATTTGCTTAATGGCCTCAGCACTCACAACATCCATAATGGTTGTACTAGTGCGTTGCACGTTAAGCATGCTAGAAATAGATTCTTTCTTTGCACTAGCTTTTGTAGAAATGCCGTCAAGGCTTTTGCTTGCTGCCTTCAAGGTAAAATCTAGTCTTATACTGTCGCCAGCCGCATCAACCTTGGCTTCTTGCTTTTTATAACCTTTAGTATCGCACGTGATTGTGTAAGTGCCAGGTTTTACGTAAAAGAAATAGCTTCCATCCTTTTGTGAAGATGTTTCTTGTGGTGTTGACAGTAAGTTTAATTTAGCGCCCAAAATGGCTGCACCGTTATCGCCTTTAACAGTCCCGTAAACAATGGTTTGGGCTCTTAGATGAGTGGCAAACAGTGAAATGAATAATGTAATTCCAAATAAATTTTTCACGATGCAAAGGTGTTACAAGCACATTACTTCTATTTTACCAAAGGATTATGTTTGTATTACCAAAATATTATGTTTTGGGAGGTAACAATAACTTAATATAGATACGCCGTAAAGAACTTCAAGTCTGCCGTACTTTGCATTTACAGAAGATAAATTAATATTCTATGAATATCTATTGCAGTTCGTTTGTGAATAAGCGCTCTGCTATCGTACAAGATGGCAAGGGTTACAATACGACCTTGCCAATTTTCTATGATGCCACCGTATCTAAGCTGCTATTTAGTTACATGGCTACCCACAATACCATTATCCGTTGCATTTTGTATACAGATGCATTTGAAGAAATTAGAAGCGTGCAGTTTGAATGCAACAATACAGCCTCTACTTTGCAATTAGACCTTCCTCACAGCAATGAAGGCCATGTGTACTTGAAGGTATTAAGCAACCAGAAATTTACTGTAGATAGCATAACTTTGGAGTAAGTCTCATTTCATTTTTGGGCATATTCCGCAACTACTAGCTAGACTTAACAAATCGTTTGCCTGTAAAGGGCAGTCACTAAGAATTTATTAGCAATTGGCATCAATGGGCTTGCTACTTTTAGCCTATGAGTGTTACCAATGAGCTACAAGCCGGAAATGATGGCGCAAATGCGCTAAGTGCGAATAGGAAAACAATTGCTTGGGTGCTGCGTATTCTAATCGCTGTGCTATTTATAGTAAGCGCGTTAAGCAAGGCCTTTCAACACTGGAAAGATATTCCTGCACTTCAAACAAGTGTATGGGGCTTTGAGAAGCAATTGGTAGAATTGGGCTTTGTGGATTGGTGTAGCTCTCCATACTTGGCAAGGTTTATCATTGGCCTAGAATTGGCTATCGGCATTGCCTTGCTCTTTAATTATTGGATACGCCGTTTAGTGATACCAGGTACTATTTTGTTACTACTTGCTTTTATTGTTCACTTATGTATACAAGGTGCAGCAAATGGTTTTACGAATGGCAACTGCGGCTGCTTTGGTTCTTTACTACCAATGACACCACTTGAAGCAATCATCAAAAATATTATTACAATTGCGCTACTAGTTGTGCTATGGTTTAATGTACGCGAAACACATAAGGCCAATAATAAAATAATGTATCCGCTTGCGATTTGGTTTTTGTGCGAATGGCTTGTGTTTATGCTAGCACCGTTTTGTCCATGTAAGAAGAAATTGCCTGCTCCTCCTGTGCAAATCACAGAGTCAACACTAGGCACTACCGGCGGCGATTCAACCTCTACAATTGATACTACTGGCCAAGTTCCTAAAGTGGATACGCCAAAAGCTAAGGATAGTACTGCACCTATCGCAGCGCCAAAAGACACAACTAAAAAAGTAAAAGCAGCAGCAAAGACACCTAGCACAGCCGCTAAAGCAGCAACTGGTATTTTTGCAAGTGTGCCCGATAGTAAAGCGCCTGCAGCGGTACCGAGTAAATTTGCGGAATTTCATGGTAAGTTTACTGGCGGTAATGTAAATACAGCTTCAGGTAAAAAAATCGTTTGCATGTTTGCACCTGGTTGCGAGCACTGTCAAGCATGCTGTAAGGACCTGTGTAAACTCAAGAGTAGTAATCCAGATTTTCCTGAAGTTGTAATCTTATTTATGGATGAAGAAACTGAGAAAATTCCAGAATTTTTCAAAACCGCAGGCTGCACTTTCCCATACCAAGTATTAGATATTGGCACCTTCTGGAGCACACTAGGCAATGGTAATACCCCAAATATCAATGCCATGTGGAACGGCAATATCATCAAAAGCTGGGAAGGCACAAACGAACATGAATATAAGTCGGGCGACCTGCTTAATGTGTGGAAGTAGTGCACAAACTCAGGTGGCTATGTTGCGAGGTGAATTGTAACTTCGCGGTAATTCTTTACAATACTGTTTTCGCTTGATGGAATCGCGTGAGAACCGCGAACTGTTGCGCAACTGTGATGCTGTGGTTTTTTACAGCTAAGTCAGAATATGCTAAGGCATATTGCTACATGCTTACCATGTAGTACGATTAAGTGAATATGTTATTGTGCAGAGCCTTCGCAAAAGAGGTTAGCACAAATCCATCGCCAATGCATAATCGCATCGTGAAGATAAGTGCCAATGTTTTGCATATACATACATGGGCACACGATGCAGCCATATCAAAATTTTTGTAAGTCTACTTTTTGTAGCAGTTATTTGCTGTGCCACTACCCTACATGCACAAACAAAACGTGCAGCCAGCCTCGACACTATTTTTGCGCAGCATAAGCAACATAAAATTGGCCTTACAGCGGTGCAAAATATTATAGATAGCAATGCATTAAGCACAACAAATAACCTTGCACAGGCTTTACAAAATCATAGTGCTGTTTTTATTAAAAACACTGGACCAGCCACAGCTTCTACACCATCCCTACGTGGCAGCAGCAGCAGCCAAATAGCAGTGCTATGGAATGGTATCAATATCAATTACCTCAGCCTTGGCATGAGCGACTTTAGTTTGTACAATAGTTTCTTGCTCGACAATATACAAGTACAACATGGCGGCAACAGTGCTGCTTGGGGCAGTGGCGATATAGGTGGCACCGTGCATCTCAATAATATACTTAGCACACAGCAGCATCAACATGCAGTTATAAAGTTGAGTGCCAACACCAACAATAGCTTTACAACAGCCTTACAATTGAGCGCCGCAAAAAAGCAATTGGCTACAAGTACAAAAATTATTTGGCAGCAAGGACCCAACGACTATCGCTATCGTAATAACGATACAAGCATCAACAAAGCAGCTTACCTGCGCATGAGCAATGCAGCGATTAACTTGCTAAATGTATTGCAAGAAAATGCTTACCAAATCAACGACTACTATCGCTTAGATGCGAAAGTATGGCTGAGTGCCAACCTGCGACAATTGCCAGCGAGTATTTACGTGGCAAAAAGTACACAGGCACAAACTGATAATGCACTGCGCGCGATGATGGATTTACAATACAAGCGAAACAAGTTGCTAAGCAATTACAAGCTATGCTTTAGTAGAGAGTTTATGCAGTACAGCGACCCAAGCAAGCAACTACTGAGTGATTACTATACTACACAAGTGTTTGCTGAGGCAGATGGTATCTATCGCATACGTAACAATCAACATCTCAATTACGGCATTGCTTTGCAACACGCCAATATGCTTACAACGATGTACGATAGCAATGCCAATCAAACACGATTTACTTTGCGAGGCGGTTATAGCATGTCTTACAAGCAGCTTAATATGCGCGCCCTTGTTCGCCAAGAATTAGTGAATGGCAAATTGATTCCACTTGTAGGTAATTTGTCTGCCGATGTCAATATCAATAAAAAATCTGTAGTGAGTTTTGCACTTGTAAAAAACTATCGCTTACCAAGTTTTAATGATTTGTTTTGGGCTGCAGGTGGCAACATCAATCTACTTAGCGAAAATAGTATTGCGCAAGATTTGGCTTACAAATTCACAACACCCAAACAACAACTAACGCTTGCCTTATACAACCGCGCTGTTACCAATTGGATACAATGGACACCAAGTAGCAATGGGCAATGGCAAGCCAATAATGTTGCCAAAGTTTGGAGTAGAGGCGTAGAATTGATTTATCAAAAACAGCTCATAAAAACACAAAGCCACCAAGTAAATGGCAGTCTTATCTATGCTTTCAATAAAAGTACTGCCACACAACACAGCAATACGGAAGCCATTGGCAAACAGCTGGTTTATACACCTTTGCATAAAGCCAATTGCAACTTCAACTACAATTACAGAAGCTATCATATTCAATTGATGCAGCAATTTGCATCGCGCAGTTTTACAACCACCGACAATTTGAATTTTGTGAAAGCATATGCTAGCACTGATGTACACCTTGGCAAACAAGTTAGCATCAAACACAAGCAAGTCAATGCGCAGTTGCGTATCATCAACCTATTTAACGCCAACTACTGGGTTGTAGATGGTTGGCCAATGCCAGCGCGCCATTTACAAATGGATATTACTTGCAAATTTTAACGAGCGCTTGGTTAGGCTTTGTTGTATATTTGCAGTCTGCATTTTTAGCAATGTAGAAAAAATAATGCTGGGGGCGTAACGGTTTTGACAGCGTAGATCTTTGATAGTGTAAGCATGTAGTGCCTTGTACGGATGCACTTAAATCTGAACGTTCAACAATTCAAATGGCGAATCTTTCGCTATGGCTGCCTAATTAGATTAGGTCGTCATTCATGGCCGCGCATTTCGGGCCAGGCTCTTAGCCTACGTTGCGCCGCCACCAACCGACAATAAGAGCTGCTTTGGTAGTAGGCTGTGCCTACCAATTAAGACCATCCAGCTAGGTGCAATACTGGTTTGTTCTGTTCCTGTATCGCATCAACAATCAATTCAGAAATAAACATGTAGAAAGCTATTGGAGAATATGTTTGGACACGGGTTCGAGTCCCGTCGCTTCCACGAATAGGGTGTGTGTTTGGGTGTGAGTGTGAGTGTGGTTTGGGTGTGAGTAGTAGTAAAAAATGCTCATGCTCATACTGCTACTCATACTAAACAAGCATATTTATTTTTGAATATCTACATCTCAAAGTTTACAAAAAGGGCGTTCCATTTCCTGCAAATTGCAAGATGATATTGGGCAAACTGAAATTAGAGAAATACGTAAATGATCAATTAGGTAGAGCTTCTTATAGCATAGTGCTTAATATTGCTGAAGGTTGTGCCAAATCAAGTAAAGCGGATAGAAAGAATTATTTCACGACTGCTCGTAGTTCTGTGTTTGAATGTGTAGCAATTTTGGACATAATGCACCAAAGTAAAGACTTAGAAGAGCAGAAATATCAAGAAAATCTAAGGTTAGCTGATGAACTTTCTAGGATGCTTTATAAAATGATAGCGAACTTGAATACTACCTAAAGCTGAAGCACTAATTATACCATGAATAGGGTGTGTGTTTGAGTGTAAGTGTGTTTAGCGCTTAGGGGAGGATTTGGGTGTGGTGTATGTAACTTACAATTCCCTAGCTTACCCTGCTTCTTTGGCTTTTACCTAATATTGTTGCGATGGTTGCAACGTGAAACGCCTCAAAATCTCCTTGATCACCTTTCTGAAAATTTTTCACTTTCTAGGGTAACAAAATCTTCTGTACGATATATAAGAGTATAAATTCACAATTAAACCGAAGAAAAATGAAAAAAATTTACACTTTACTAGCACTTTTAATTTTATCAAGTCAATTCGCTTTTGCACAGTGCACGGTTACATTCGGTGCAGGGAGTTTTACAGTTGATTTTACAAATTTCCAAGTTACGTCGCCAGTTTTAGTAAGCGATAATGGAACGCCATCTGATCCAACAGATGATCAATACACTGCAGACTTGTCTTTTGATTTGAATGTTGCTTCGCCTTACTTTTGGGCCTTTGAATTTGAATATGCAGGCAATATAATATCTGAACCATTTTATTCAACTGCAGGTACCAAGGTTTTCCCAAATATAACTTTATATGGAAATGTATGGCCAACTAGTGTATCTCCAATTACAATCGAGTACAACGTAGACCCAAATGGCATACCATTTCCTTGGAGAATTTTTCCAGATATTTGTTATGAAACCTTTCCAGTAAACATAAATAGCAACCCTTTAAGTATTGTGCCAAACAGTTTAATTGTAAACAACGTCAACAATACTAATCAATTAAAGTGGGATGTGATTAATGCCCAGCATATCAAATCTACAAGCATAGAGTATTCAATAGATGGTTCTAATTTTGAAACACTGTATAAAACCAACACAACGCTTAGTAATTTTACACATCCGCAAGTATTAGCTGGCAAGCACTTTTACAGGATTAAGTTAACAGACCTTCATGATCAAGTAAAATACTCGAATGTCGTAAGCACAGAAACTACTGGCGGCACAGCAGATTTTGCGATTGCTAGTACGCTTATTGAGAGTCATGCCTTACTAAGTACTGCACAAAACAAAACCGTGGAAATTTATAACATGCAGGGTTTTGTAGTGAAGAAGCTAGACTTGAAGGCTGGCAATCAAACAGTTGACCTAAGCAATTTGGCAGCAGGCATGTACCTTGTAAAATCTAAGACTAGTACAATTAAAGTGGTAAAGCAGTAGTCAATTGTACAGCTCTAAAAAATTAACTTTTACTTTATACTTGCTGCTATCACTTACACTAGCTTTTGTTACGCAGTAAAAGTTAAATCAAACTAGTACAACAAGAAGTCACTGATCGCTAGCTAATTTCAGATTACACAGACCACAATAACTAACAGTATAATTCGTATACCCACTTACAAAGCTTACATCGTTTACAGTACCCCAAATTAAAATGAGAAAGGGATGCAACATAACAACACAGGCTGCATTTCCTTTCTCTTTTTGTTTAAGATATTTGATTTAGTATAAGGTCTACAAAACAGAATTTAATGATCGCGTTTGTGCTAACGCGAAATCAATAGCTTAGGCGACTGACTTCTATCATCGGCATTTACAATTACCGTATACCTGCACATGGCAAAATTGGTCATGTAAATAGTGCAAGCATTACCCCACCCTACATATTAAACTCCTTACCAAGTTCAAACACACCTTCTGTTGTTTCGATATCGGTTTTGTCGTAGCGTATAATAATATCTTTAAGAATAAGGTCGGCTCTATTGATCTTTACAAAGCTTGCCAACAAATTTTGTGGCAGAATGTTTCGTGTAAAATTAAGCAGACTGCTTCTAACGAGTAGATTGGTTTGCCCATTGCGCGTATGCAACTTCACATAGTTTTTGAGCGCCTCTACCCGATATCCTATTATTTTTGCCAACTTTTACCTTGTGGTCTTTGGTGCAGTGTGGGGTGTAAGCACGGCAAGCTTAATATGCCCATAGTGCTCGTAGTTTAGCACCCCAGATTTACAAAATGTGTGAGCCGCAATAATTCGAGGCCAAAAGAATCAAGGAAAATCTATGCTAAAACCGAGAATATCTTGGAGATTCATAATTTATAACTTTTATAGTGCTTTGACGAACGCACTGATCAAATAAGCTACAATTAAGACTGTGCAGAAATAAAGCTGTGCACGGCTTGTTAGTTGACAAAGATGTTACAACAACCACTTTGTACATGTATCAGTCTAGGCGAGGGACAGATAATACGCTCTTACCCCAATTGCGCTGCCCGTCTTATTATTTGCTGTATAAAAGGATATAGCAGCCTGAATCTAATAAAATTTTGAGGAACAATTTCACTTCTAAATAAAAATGTGGGAGCCAACCCTTGTTAAATAATTTTTTTTCCTAACTTTGACATGCAAAATCAACATTAATAGTATGCGAATCTTACCTCTCATCGTTTGCTTGTGTTTTCTTACGAATAACACCAAAGCTCAGAATCTTATTGATTGGAGTTGGCAAAATATTGATAACATTATTTTCAAAGACATTGAATACAAGGACAATTTTGTCTATGCGGTAGGTTATTTTACGGCACCTTCTGTCAGCTTAAATGGCACTACTTACTATAATTTAGGTGGTAGTGATATTCTGATATGCAAAATGGATACCTTGGGCAATGTAATTTGGGCAAATCACTATGGCAGCATTTACAATGAAACGCTTGAAAATCTATGTATTGACAATAGTGGCTCCATATGTGCAGTTGGTACAATGGAAGGAACACTAGCAATTGACACAAATATTTTGGTGAGCAATGGTGGCAAAGATATATTGATGATAAGGTGTGGCAACACAGGCATCTTACAGCTGGCTAAAAGTGTTGGTAATATCTATACCAACACTGGTATGGATGTAACTACAGACAATAACAATGACATTTACGTGGCTGGCAATAGTTATGGCGTAGTAAGTTTTGCAGCTGCCAATTGCCCTGTTAATACCTCCGTTCTATTTCTTAAATATTCAAATTCTGGCACGCCAATTTGGTTTAATTGGATTAGGGGAAGTACAGTCGGTCCTCCGACGGTTGGAACTACAGCCGAGGTAACCTCAATAAAATTCTCAGCTATTGATAGCAGTATAGTGTATGGTGGAGGATTAATAGTTGCAGGCGGTATTCAATATAGCAATGGCCTCTTTTGGATGACATATACGCAAGGACTTGGTGTATATGGGCGAGATTTAATTATTGGTAAATTCAAGAAAAATGGTGAATGTATCTTTATAAAAAATCTTTCAAATACGAATAACAATGTGTTTCAACTTGCCGATTTAGCTATTAAGAATAATGGTCACATTGTTTATAATTATAGGTATCAGTATAGCTTAAATGGATTTACTGAAAATCATTGGTCGATTGCAGACATCAATGGATCTATGCTTACTAATCAAGGTTTTTCATTAAACTCAAATGCATCGTGGATTGGCTATTGTGTAGCGCCAAATCAGGGGGCACCCCAAAAAATGCAAATCGATGATAGCATAATTTATACAGCACTATACCAACAGTCCTTGAATTGTAGCGCTAGTAATTGTAGCGATTATTATGGCATAAAGTACAATATGAATTCTAATTCCTTGGAATATGCAGCTTTAGACCCTGATAAGCTTTATTCTTGTGCAGCAGGCTTTAACAATCAACTTTTTTTAGCAGGTAGTAACTCTATTGGTAAATCTTGCAATTCAAATTGCAGTTTAGGATTATTGCATTTAAATCCAGCACCTAATAAATATATTTGTACATCAGGTTCAGTTCAGATTGGATTTCCAGAGTGCTACTATGTGCAAGGAGGAACACCATTATACAATTTTAGCTGGAGCCCATCAGTTGGCTTAAGTGACAGCAATGTTCCACAACCTGACGTATATGGCCTAACATCAACCACAGTATATACATTAACAGTGATTGACCAGGCGATGAACGTGATACGTGATACTGTAACAGTTTTTGTCATGCCAAAGCCTGTTGTTACTTATACATCATCCCCTTTGTCACCAATTTGTAAAGGTGACAGTGTTTGGATTTACTTTTCTGGTGCTGATCTCTATTATCCTAATCCATATGCAGTAGGTGACTCTTTTGACAACCCACTAAAAATTGCAGTTAATCAAGATACAGTATTTACAGTTATTGGTATTAATCAAGATTCGCTATGCCAAACTAATGGATTTACCCATGTCAATATAATTACTAAAAAAATTAATGCATTTGCGATGGCCCCTGTACTTTGTACTGGTGATACTGCTAAAATGGTCGCCTATGGAAATGCTAGTAATTATCTTTGGCAACCTGGCAACGTAAATAATGACACAAGTTTCGCAATTGTAGATAGCTCAAATGTATTTACCGTTACAGGAGTAGATTCCACAGGATGCATAACAACGGCAAGTGTACCAGTTTACATTTCGCCTGGAATTAGCTCTGCAGCCAGCGACACAACTATTTGCAAAGGCGCAACAATTACTTTAAGTTCATCTGGGTCTGGGTATGTTGGCGCAAATCAAATGCTTTTGCCTACGGGCTATTGTTTTCCAACAACTGGTCAAACTAATAATGGCAACTGCATACATAGTGTAGCGTTTAATACCTTAAGCAACTACAATAATGGCTTTAGTGTTGGTGGTTTTTCTAACTTCGCCAATTCAGTGCCATACACAACAGTTATAAAAGGAAATAGCTACAATCTAAAGATACAAAACCCATATGGTGGCGCCATTCAATTTGGCGTATGGATAGATTATGATTTGGATGGAACTTTTGATAACAATGGCGAATTTGTAATGAAAGCGCAATCTAACTCCATTAAAGGCTTTTACTTGGATACGATGATTACGATACCTCAAACAGCTTGGACAGGTAAAACACGGATGCGTATTGTGTCAAATGTTTTTGAATATTTAGATTCAAGTAAAAGTTGTTTTAATTTTAGTAATGGTGAATTTGAAGATTACGCGATTCAAATTATAGAATTAGTTCCCTTGAGTACTTATTCTTGGACGCCAAACACTTCTCCATCCATTGGTAATAGTGTAAGTGCGACACCTACATCATTCGGGCTTAATACTTATTACACTACAGCCACAGATGAAATTGGTTGTGCTTTGACAGACTCTATAAATGTATACGTAGATACAGGCGTATCTTTAAGTATCAATCAATCAATTTGCGCTGATCAACTACCGTATTTGTGGAACAATCAGTCTATTAACTTAGCCGGCAGTTATTTTGACACCTTAGTAAGTTTAAATGGGTGCGATAGCACCATTACTTTGAATTTAACGGTACATCCGTTACCGAATATCGCAATTAACAGCAACCCAAGTCCTCCTACGGTTTGCCAAGGGCAACAAGTCACCTTAATTGCCACAGGTGGTTCAGTAATTACATGGAGCGGTAGTGTTAGCAACAATATAGGGTTTATTCCTGCCGCTACAACTGTTTATACAGTTACCTGCATTGATAGTAATTTGTGTACCAGCACAGCTACCCAATTAGTAAGCGTTAATGCTTTGCCTGCACTAAGCATCATAGCTAATCCAAGCAATGCTACTGTGTGCGATGGGCAAGTTGTTACGCTTACAGGTAGTAGAGCCTTAAGCTATACTTACACTGGTGGCATCATCGATAATACTAGCTTTACGCCAACGCAGACGAGCACTTATACTATCACAGGTACTGATGCCAATAATTGCTCTAGTACAGCAACGCAATTAGTTTCAGTAATAGCAAATACTACTCCACTACTTAGTATAAGCGCTAGCACTACACAAGGCGCAACTGGAGACCCCATTACATACACTGCCACACACAATCTTATCGCTCCCTACAGCATAGATTGGTTTAGAAACAGTATTCTACAAACAACAACTACCACCGATACTTGGAATACAACAATTATTGATAGCACTAATTATGTCCATGCAATATTAAAAGCACCTACACAGTGCCTAAATCCTGATAGTGTTCAAAGCAATGCACTAGTAGTGAACAACATTACAAGTATTTCAACCGTTACAATTAAGGACATAAGCATATATCCAAATCCATTTACAAATTGCATAACCATACAAGGCTTATTGCCTGATGATGCTGTAACAATTTACAATCAGCTAGGGCAAACACTAATTGCAACCGATGGCAAGCGTATACAACAAAACAACAATAGCTTGCAACTTGATAATTATGCCAAAGGTGTATATATCTTGAAGCTAAAAAGAGACAAGCAGCAACATAGTTTCAAGTTGGTTAATTAGTGCGGTGCTTCGCTGATGCATCTGCGGCAGTTTTTTACAAGTACCCCACCCTACAGATTAAACTCCTTACCAAGTTCAAACACACCTTCTGTTGTTTCGATATCGGTTTTGTCGTAGCGTATAATAATATCTTTAAGAATAAGGTCGGCTCTATTGATCTTTACAAAGCTTGCCTGCAAATTTTGTGGTAGGATGTTTCTTGTAAAATTGAGGAGGCTGCTTCTAACTAAAAGATTACTCTGCCCAGTGCGCGTATACAACTTGACATAGTTTTTGAGCGCCTCTACCCGATACACATCTTTCCACAATACTTTTTGATTAGTACGGCCAGCCTTTACAAAAAAATAATCTACATCTTGCAGGTTGCTATTATCTGTGGCGTTTTCGCTATTAGCCAAGGCCAACTGAATGGTTGCAAAAAGTGTACTCTCGTTAATAGGTTTTACAAGATAGCCTGCAGGCAGTGCTGAAGTGCTTTTGCTAATGGTACTCGCATCGGCATAGGCAGTTAGGAAAATAATGGGCTTCTTACAATTGTTTTTGCAGTATTGTGCAACATGTATTCCGCTATCTTTATCGATGCCAGCACCCAAATTGATGTCGGTAAGTAGTAAATCAAATTCTGTTTGCGTTAGGGCAAGCATTGCTTCTGCGTAGGTATTACAAACTGCTACTACCTCGTAGCCGAAGCTTTCTAGCAGAATTTGTATTGAATCTGCAATTAACGCATCATCTTCCACGATGATTATCTTGAGTAAATCAACTTTCATCTTGCGGTATACTTAGATAATAATGATATGGATTGTTGTCGGCACGCTTTAGTGTGCCCTGTATTTGCTTGGTAAGTAAATTAACAATGTGCAAGCCTAAGCCAGTTTGCACGTCTTGTGGAGGGTTAGTTGTACCAGAATCGTAGTACTCTAGTAAAATTGTTTTATTCGCATTTGTAATTTGCAAATAACAAACCAAAGCATCTTTATTGGCATTAGCGTACTTAGCACTATTGGTGACCCACTCGTTGATGATAAGGCCTAAGGCAAAAATATTTTTGTGAGGCAACACAATATTATTGACATTGATATGAGTAATAATATTCTTTTTGTGCGATAGTAGCGACACAGCATTGTTGATGAGGTCTTGTACATACTCACTAAGATTCACATTTTTTTCGTCCTCTAAAAGATGATGGTGCAGATTAGCCATGCTATCAATACGTGTACGCATTTCTTTCATGATATCCGACACCTGCTCGTCGTCAGACCTTTTTTCTTGCATAACCAAAAGGCTTTGTATGGTTTGTAAATTGTTTTTTACACGATGATGCATTTCTTTATTAAGCAGTTCTATTTCGTTGTTGCGCTTTTCTAGTTCAAGAATATTTTTATCTAAAATACTTTTTTGAGAGCTTACCTTTCTATTAGATCGTATTAAATAAAGTGCCAATGCCGCTGCAATAAGCGCAAGGCCCGTTATCACCATCAACATAATTTGATACTTACTCAATTGCTGCGACTTTTGCGCCACATCCTTTTGAATTTTGTTGATATTGAGCTTGCTAATTATTTTTGCTGCCTTTAAATCGTTGTCGTTGCTTACATTAAGCGCCTCTATCTTTTTGTCGATAATGCTTTGTATGCTTTTAGCTTTGGTGTCGTTACCCATATGCTTGTACATATCTATCAACTTGCCACCAATGCTTACCACATCGCCGATATGCACAACTTTATTAAATGCCTGATTACAACTATCTAAATATACCGAAGCATAGTTCTTACGGTCGTACACATCTATTTGTGCATTCACAACATAGTAGTAGTATAAGAACTGATAACTTGAATCGTTATTCTTTATCCACTCGCGCTTGGTAAGTGTATTGAGGCTTTCTTGGGCTTTTTGATAACGCCCAGCAAAGGAATAAGTGCGAGCAATTAACACACTAAAGTCTAATTGCTTTTTTGTGCTATCTGGTAAGGCAACTATCTCTTTGCATAAGGTGTCTAGGTGAACATCCGCCTCGTTATACGCTTTGTTCTTCATATAGGCGTGTGCCATAAGAAAGCGTGTATACTTTTCGTCGTAAGGCATTTTACCATGGCGCTTATAGTGTTGTATGGCCAATGCAAAATACTCAAGCGTTTTTTCGGGGTTTTGGTTCCATGCCTCGTATGCTTTGCCTACGCTATTATAGCTAATGGCTAGCAGGTAATCGTTGTTGCTAATTTTGGCTACTTGCAAAGCACTATCGTAATGCAGTAAGGCATTGGCGTAGGTTTCTGGCAATGGACTTGGTATACTGGTAATACCATCGCCAGTACTAATATACTGCTTAACCAATGCTGAGTCTGCACTAAAACTTCCAGCCGCCCAGTTTGTTGTTGAAAACTTGCAGCTGTACGTTGTGATTGCTAAGATGGCACAACAAAAGAGGATACTATAGACACTCCGGAGTTTGATACGGGCAAAAGTAAACCATAATTTAGGTAGTATAAATGTATCCCCGAACTCAAAAAAAGGCCTTTCGTGCTCAAAGTTGGTTGAAAATGATGGTCATAGTAGTATTTATTACAATATTTGCGTTGGGTATTTTTAAAATTATATTTTATGCGCGGATTTTTACAAACATTACAAATCATCCTTTTTTTAACCATTGCAAGCTTTGCGGCTAAGGGGCAAAATATGGTAACGGCATTTGCCTCTAACGATACTATATGTCCAGGTGGTTCAGTTACATTAACATTTACGGCAAACTTTACACCAATATTTCAATATTGGACTGGTACTGGAATCAGTCCCTCTTCTACTAACGCTTCAGAAACTGTTGTGCTAAATACACCAGGTGTGTATACCTACACCATTTATGCAAAAGATATTGACGATAATTCTGCCACAAATACCATAAGCATTTATGTGATATCAGACAGTACCACAATTACAGAAAACATTTGCAGCGGCAGCACCTACGCCTTTAATGGGCAAAATTTAAGCGCTTCTGGCACCTACTACGATACTTTAATTAATACCTTGGGGTGTGATAGCATTGTAACCTTAAACCTCACCGTTAATAACCTACCTGCAATGCCAAGCGTTGTAGCAAGCGCCAGCACAATTTGCCAGGGTGATACAGCTTTATTGAAACTACAATCTACCGCTCCATATTGTTTATGGTCGCCTGACCCCACATATGGCGATTTTGTAGCCAATGTTACTTTAGGTAGTATTAATAATACAACTACATATCCATCAGCCGGAGGCTATACACTTTTTTCACCATCACCTACCACTACTACAACACTTACTGCTACCAGTACTTATACAATTAGTATGAAAGCTGGTACATTCTTCAATAATTGTATTGCTGCATGGATAGATTTTGATAAGGATGGTGTCTTTGCAAGTAGCGAAAAAATTGCGCAGAGCGGGTATTTACCTCCAAATGGCATTTATACTGTTACATTTACTGTGCCTTCGGGTGCTATAAACGGCAATACAAGAATGAGGGTGGCTGAAGAGTATGGTAACCTAAACGTATCTCCATGTACTAATCTATATAATCCACCATCTGGGCTAGGAGAAGTGGAAGATTACACAGTTACAATGGCTGGAGGTGTAACCCCAATAACATTTGCATGGACACCTAGCACAAGCATAACAACACCAAGTGCAGACTCTACATATGCATTTCCAACTGCAAATACCACGTATACGGTAACAGGTACCGATTTAAATGGTTGTACTAATACAGCAACTGTAAACATTACTGTTAACATGCCAAGCGGTTCTACAATGGCAGATACTATTTGTAGTGGTAATCTGTATGCATTTGGTGGCCAAAGCATTACCGCTACTGGTACCTACTACGACACCCTAGTAAATGCAGTAGGTTGCGATAGCATTATTACACTAAACCTTTATGCCAAACCAATAAGCAACTACACCTATGCAGATACAATTTGCGCTGGCACGCCATATACCTTTAACGGGCAAAGCTTAACAACAACAGGTGCTTACTACGATACTTTAGTAAATGCTGTTGGTTGCGATAGTTTTATAACCTTAAACCTTACTGTTAATAGCCTACCTGCAATGCCAAGTGTATGGGCAAGCGCAAGTACTATTTGCCAAGGAGATAGTACCTTGTTGAAAGCACAGCCGCAAACTGGTGCGGTATCATATTGTTTATTATCGCCTTACGCTCAAGATGGTGACTATGTAGCCAATGTAACTTTAGGTAGTATTAATAATACAACTACATACCCTGCCTCTGGTGGTTATACACTTTTTGCGCCAACAGCTACCACTTCTACAACACTTACTGCTAGTAATACCTACACAATTAGTTTAGAAGTTGGCACTATCCCTAGTGATAATTACATTGCTGCATGGATAGATTTCAATAAAAATGGTGTATTTGAACCAAGCGAAAAAATTGCGCAAAGTGGGGGTTTGGGTGCCAATGGCATTTACACTGTTGCATTTACTGTGCCTTCAGGTGCTATAAATGGCAATACAAGAATGAGGGTAGTAGACGAGTATTTTTTCCCAAACATATCACCATGTGTCACCTTTTATGGGGTAGGCGAAGTAGAAGATTACATAGTTACAATTACTGGCGGTGTAAGCCCAATAACATTTACATGGACACCTAGCACAAGCGTAACTACGCCAGGTGCAGACTCTACATTTGCATTTCCAACTTCAAATACCACTTATACAGTAACAGGTACCGATTTAAATGGGTGTACGAATACAGCAACTGTTAGTGTTATTGTGCGAGAATTGCCAAATATTACTGCCACCGCTTCTAGCAATACACTTTGCCAAGGTGCAAGTATAAACTTAATGGCCACATCTAGTACACAAGGTTTTGTTGCGCCATTTGACCCTACTAATGGCACATTTGAAACGTTTGGCAGTTTTACCACAGGCGGTTTTAATACCAGCAATGTGCCGAATAGTATTAGCATGACTTCTAGTAATAATCTTTCATTTGCTACAGGCATTAATTATTGGGTATTAGATACCATTACCCAAGCAGGTACAATTACATTTGATTGGAATTATGCTACTACTGATGCACTAAACCTAGATTACGCCGTATATACCATAAATGGCGGCCTACCTAATACTTTAAGTAGCTTTAGTACAAGTGGTGCAAATACGCAATCAGGTACACAAACAATCAGCTTAAATGCTGGCGACCAAATCAAACTCGGCATATATACAGACGATAATAGTGGTGGGCCATGCACAGTGGTAATTTCTAACTTTAGTTTTACGCCTACGATGCCGCTTACTTATGTATGGAGTGGCAATGATTTAACTAATACTAGTAATGATACGGCCACAGCAATACTAAATACAGCAGGCCTGCAAACTTTTACAGTTACAGCTACAGATATAAATGCTTGTACCAATACTGCCGTGGTTGATGTACTCGTAAATACAAGTAGTAATTACACCTATGCAGATACTATTTGTGCTGGCACACCGTATACTTTTAACGGGCAAAGCTTAACAGCATCTGGCGTTTACTACGATACCGTAGTAAACGCAGGAGGTTGCGATAGTTTTGTTACCTTAAACTTATTTGTAGGACCAGTACCAATTATTGCAACAACAGTTTCTAATGATAGTGTTTGCCAAGGGAGTGCTGTAGCTTTGATGGCGAGCAATACAAATAGTTATGCCGATACAGGATTTGTTGGGCCATTTGCTCCAAGCAGTTTGACCCTAACACTAGGAGACACGCTTTCAGTAGGAGGATATCAATTTCTAAATAATGAGCTAGTTATGTATCCTAGTTTTGCTACAACGTACCCTATTGTTACCATGACTATCACTGACTATCTCTCTACTGATACCTTCACGGAGGCAGGCACAGTTACTTTCCTTTGGAACTGGGCAAATAATTCAGGTATCGACCCAGCGTTTGTTAATGTGCGATATAGAGTAAATAATGGCCCATCTAACTTGTTCGCAGGGTTTACTTTTTCACAAACCTGTTGTCAAAACGGGTATCAGGCTATTACTGTAAATGCAGGAGATGTAATCATATTTGAACTACACACAGCTTACAATGAAGAGTATACGGCACTTATGTACCTTAAGAATGTTAGCTTTACGCCTACTACGGCTCCAATAGTAAACTATGTATGGACTGGCAGTGCCCTTAGCAATGCCAACAGCGATAGCGCAATTGCCGTGCTCAACTTGTCGGGTAATCAAACTTATACAGTAACAGGCACAGATGTATATGGATGCTCTGGCACTGCAACTGCAACTGTCTACGCAAAACCTTTTTCATCACTACTCGCGGCTGCAACATCTAGCCAAACACAAACACAAGCAGATGGTACACAAATTACTTATACGAATAACGATTGTGATGTGATTGCAGGCGTAGCAGATGCAGTATCTGGTAATTTATTAGGTAACACAATTTCTACCGTTACAATAGATGCTACAGCGCAAACACATAATAGTCAGCCATACTGTCGCCGTCACTACGATATTACACCTGCCAACCAAGGTGCAGCAGTTGTAACACTATACGCAACCCAAGCCGACTTTGACGATTATAATGCAACAGCACTAGCCAATGGCTGGCCTCCAATGCCAGTTGATGCACTTGACACAAACGGCTTTATACCTAATGTGCGTGTTACACAAGTACATGGTACTGGTGGCTTAGGCACGGGCGTATCAGAATTGATTACACCTACAAGTGTAGTATGGGATGCTGCCTTAACAGCTTGGCAAATTACATTCCCAGTAGATAGCTTTAGTGGTTTTTATATTCATACAGGTGCTGCGGCTCCGCTTGCTATTAACTTGCTCAACTTTAGCGGCGAGGTAAAAGATGCCTCTGACGTTTTGTATTGGACTACAAGTAGCGAAATCAATAGCGACTATTTTGAACTACAGTATAGCACAGATGCTAAAAACTTTAGCACCATTGCTAGCATAGATACTAAAGCACCTAATGGCAATAGCGCTACTGCTTTAGACTATACCTATACCAATGCTTACATTGTAGCTGGCTACAATTACTACAAACTCAAATCGGTAGACAAGAGTGGTAAGGCGCAGTACTCAAATACAATTAAGCTTCATCACCAAGCGATAGATGCAGCAGTAAGCGTAGTGCCAAATCCGTTTACAAATAATATCAACGTAGTTGTGGATGCCACAGCAGATGATAATGTAAGCATTAGCATTCACGATGCATCTGGTAGAATCGTATATACAAGTAAGGCTGCTGTAAAAGCGGGTAAAAACGAACTTAGTATTACTACCAGCGATTGGGCAAGTGGCATCTACTTTGTGAATGTAAAACAAGGGCAATATTCTGTAAATACAATCAAGGTTACCA
>JBJORA010000111.1:0-60661 GCA_046049675.1 Bacteroidota bacterium
TTGGCCTTGCATACACTGTTACACTTACTGTGTTGGTATTTGTGCAAGTATTATCGTCTGTAACTGTTACGGTGTACACACCACTTGCTGCTGCTTGTGCTGCACTAATCGTTGTGTTTTGCGTTGCAGCTGCGTAAGATGCTGGTCCGCTCCATGCATATGCATTTACGGTGCCAGTACCATTGCTTGGTGTAGATGTAAGGCTTAAGTCGGCATCGGCGCATACATTGCTTGCACTTGCTGCAACGCTTGGCCTTTCGTATACATTAACAGCAACGGTGGAAGTGTTAGTACAACCCTTAGCATCGGTGACGCTAACAGAGTAAGTGCCAGTTGCAGAAGCAGTGGCTGCGGCTATAGTAGTATTTTGTGTAGTGGCAGCATAGGAGGCAGGTCCAGACCAAGCAAAACTACTTACAGGAGCCCCACCAAGTGTTGCGGAAGAAGCCAATACAAGATCGTTATCTGCGCATATATTACTCGCACTTGCGGTAACCGACGGATTTAAAGTAACCTCTACATAAATTTGTGCGCTGCTCTTGCAGCTGTTGGTGTATGTAACTTCCACATTATACAATCCACTATTGAGATTTGTAGCAGGGGAGATAGAAGGATTTTGTGCAACACTAGTATAAGAATTTGGTCCTGTCCAGGCAAACGATGATGCACCAGTTGCGATGGTAGTAATATTAATTGTTGCACTTGAAGGTACGCCATAGCAAACTGGTCCATTGCTAGTAAGCTTTGGTAGGGGCGCATTTAATACTGTGATATTTCCAGTACCACTTACTGTGCCAGGGCACAAGGCATCATCTATGACACTCAATAAGTTAATGGTGTGTGCACCTGTCGTTAACGTTGACGCGTCTACGTTAAAAACTGTGCTGTTTAGTGTAGTGGTTTGAGTTGCACCGCCATCGATATTGTATGTAACTGTAAATGGAGGGTTTCCTGTAAGTACAACTGGTATTTGTCCGGTACTACCTTTGCAAATGTCAACATTAGTACTGCTTAAAGCTACGGCAGGACTAGGGTTAACGACCACGATACTTGTGCCTTGCAGAGTTGCCGAGCAAATTGGTGGTGTGGCTCCTGCAAAGCTTATGGCACTTAAAGTATACTCGCCAGCGCCGTAATTTGTTGCTACATCTAATGTCAGAGGATCGGCATACGGCACGGTTAGTGGCACTTGCATTATTCCGTTTTTAAACAGGGTTATGGTTACTGTGCTTGGTACAGCTGCAGCAGGAGTTGTTGGTACTCCAGTAAAATCTATTTGCACATTTGCCGGATTGCCTGAACAAACAGTAGGATTGCCGCTTAAAATTGCATTAGGGCAGGTTACTGTAAATGTACGTGTTGCTAATGTTGTAGTTGGCGTGCCAGTGCACGCTAAGTTGACTGGATTAATGCGCGGTTTAATATTAATGGCTGAGCTGCATGCATTAGTTGGGATTACGAAGGTAGCACATGCTGGCGTCAATAACGTGGTACTGCTGCCCCCTTGATTTGAAGAACCCATACTATTTGGAACGTTACCAGGCGCAATTGTTTGTTGCCAAGCGCCAGTGATATCAGTCGCTAATTCTATAGAGCCTTCGTTGCCAGATGCCCCAGTACTGCCTACAGTTGCAAAGCTTGCAGCAGTATTCGCTGCATTGATGTTTCCTACAATAACTGCTGCCGTTGGTAAAGCAGGGCAGCCTGCGCCAGCCACAATATTACCTGCGCCAGCCATTGTGGCTGAAGATGTATTGCTGGGTGAATTTGATGCGTTTGGTGTGCCCCAAATAACGCCATTAACGAAGGTGTTTGTAGGCGAAAACATCGCCAAAAATTCACCACCGTTGGTTAGATTTGGAATAGTTGAAGTACTAGTTATTAAGTAGTCGATATTTGCGCTCCAGCTGGCAGAAGCCTGAGAAGTGCCTACTACAAAAAATCCGTCTGCAGGAATAAGCGTGCCAGCAGGTAGCTGCACTGTAAAATCACCATCAGTAAAATAATAGCAACCAATATTGGTACCTGGTGTGCCAGCTATTTCCCATCCTTCGCCGTAGTTAGAACCAGTTTCTGTAGTGGCATCATATAAAACTTCGTTAAGCACTGGCGTTCCTGTAGGAGCCCCCGAAGTTGTAACTGATATACTCTGTGTTGCAATAACATTTGCGGGATCGGTTTCGTCGTAAACATTATCATTGTTGTTTGCATCTATTACCCACTCAATGTTGCCGCCATTAGGTAGGTTTGTTCCTACAAGCGATAGATTGATAGTCTGGTTAGGACATACTGCACCAGCAGCAGTTGCACAAGCATCGTAGCTTGTAAATTGCGGACAAGGCGGCGGAGCTATTTTGCAATTGTTGTTGATAGTAATCGTTATAGATGTATCACAAGGTGTAGGTGCTGTTGGTGAGCATCCTGGTGTAACAAGCACTGTAAGTGGACTGCCAAGTGTATTGGGCAAATTAAAAATGCCGGTAGTATTAGATGTGCCTACCTGTACGCCATTATCAAACAGCGTGTATGTAGGTATACAACCTCCTGCAATGCCTGCACTGTTCTTGACATTAATTAGGCCAATATTGGCTGGAGGGCACGCAAGATTTTTTGTTGTTGCAGTTAAAGGCGCAACAACTTTAACAATCAACTTTCGCAATTGATAGCAGTCACTGTTTTGTGTGCCAGCTGCAACGCCACTAGGAGAGCTACTGCCAACACTACTACTAGCAATGGCAGAATTTGATAAGTCATCCCATACTAAAGATACGGTGTGTGTACCCAGTGCTAAAGGTGGTACCGTATAAGATAATGTTGTAATGCCAGTATTTGTATCTGGAACAATTGTTGTCCATGGCAACGAAGCGCCTCCGTCAATAGAAATAATACTACCTACTTTACCGTCTGCACTTAGTATTGTAGGTTCTACTTGCGCAAAATTGTAAACCTCAAGGGTCACAGGTATTGCCACAGCTCCACACTGTACAATTGTATCATCAGCAGGAATTAGCAACGAGTCAATAGTTGCTAAATTAGGAAAGCCAGGATTAGGATGTTCCGACTTACGCCACTGAGCCATGTTGCAACGATCTGCTATACTATTGCTAGCAGGTAAGCTTGTTCGTTGAAAGCTAGAATTGCATGCAGTAAGTACATCGCCATCTTGGTTAGGATGTAAGGCAGATAGATTCGTTACATTGCAGTATTGTCCGCTAGCGATTGTAGGCATAATGTAGCTAATAGTAGTATCAAAGCAAGCACCACCAGATCTAAGTGCTAAGGGGCGTACACCTTGTGTAGCACTGCTAAGCGGGTTTATTAGGTTGCTTGTGCCCGGAAAAGTAATTGGATATGGCGTAGCTAAAGTGCTAACCACATTATTATCACCGCTACTAGTTGAACCTCCTCCCCATTGCACTGCATCCGCTACAGTGCCGTTTGGCATAAAAAGTACAACCTGATCGCCGTCGTTCACATTAGAGTTGTCAATGGTAAAGCCCGTTGCGCTCCAGTCAACGTAGTATTGATTAATAGGATCGCATACATCAAAATCAATTGGCAAAGAAGGCATAAAGTCGCCGGCAGTGCGTGCAATGCCTGATCCTGGGCTAGGGTTGGGGCTTACAGCCTGACCGCATGCTATGCTAAATACGCCGTCACTTGGCATAACTGTATTTGGTGGCAATACCACCACCCACTCGCCATTGGTAATAACATAGCAGCCAATATTAGTGCCTGGCGCCGCTGCTAGCTCAACAATGCCATCATTTTCAGAGTCATTATTTGTTGCATCACCGCTAAGTTCGTTCAGAAAAACTTGCGCATTGGTGTGGCTTGCTAAGCATACTAGTAAGCCAATTAGAAGTGTACTGTAAAATTTGTGAACCATACCTAGTTGTGTTTGTGAAATAAACTAGTGTAAAAGTAGAGCACAAAGTTATTGACCGCATTTACAGAATATTATCAATTAAAGATGTCAATAAATTGTTATTGAGAATCAAATAGTTAGTCTTGCTTGTATAATGCAATAAGCGTGCCATGTTATCATATCTCCTTCCAGTTTGATCCTTTCTCCAAAAAAAATCTATAATTACGAGTAGTTCTAAAAACTCACACCATAGCAAAATTGATCACGCTAGATTCTATAGGTGCTGTGTAACTACAGCCATACCACGTTTACATGCACGGGCGACTTACTAAAGTAGCAATAAACACTGTCAGTTTATAGTTACGACGAAATTTTGCAGTTAAACACACTACTGAGTTTGCTTTTCAACACATAGGTAGTACTTCATGGATTTCACCATTTTAATACATACCTTTTTTGCTAAGCAATCAATTTTACAGCACTAATAGTAATGATTATTTCTTGCACAGTTATAATTGTAATAGTGTATTTATCGCGCAGTAGCTGGAGTCTATTGGTTCAATACGTTGAATTAAACAATACAGTAAATCATGGCATACTGGCACAATTAGGCTTAAGCAATTGATTGTTTTATAAAGTGTTGGTATTTAGTAGCGCTTATTCGAAGATTATATATTAGCCCAACGACATCTGATTAGCTTACCATTCAATAAGATTACCTTTGCAGGAGATATGAGGAAACTACAATTGGTACTTTTAGTAACTACGCTATGGAGTGCTTTTGATACAAGTCGTTGTTTAGCACAAACGGTTTCACCTGATGGTTTTACAAAATTTAGTGGCTTAATGGAGTACAAAATTTACCCTAGTGGCCTGCAGGATAAACTAGCTGACAGTGCTATATTTTGCTTTAAAGAGCGTAAATATTTTGGAGACAGCTGTTTTTATACAGCAGTAGATTACGTTTCTTACACCCGTCCTCAGCTGGTATGTGCACCACGAGATGCAGCAGATTATAATAATATTTTTCGTAAACTACATAGTGCCGATAGTCTTGTTTTGCGCCTTAATCCCGATTCAATTTTTGCGATGCAGCCACCTCCACCATTCTATAAAAAAGGAGATCAGATTTTGCAATCGCTAAAGGTCTTAGCTATTTTCCCTACTCCAATGGCACACGATAGTTTTGCCAGAGCCTACGATGCACGACAAAAGCAACTTGATGTCAGCACCATCGACCAAGACATTGCAGCAATTGAAAAATATGCAAAACAGAACAATCTAAAGTTGACAAAACTGCCAACAGGCGTTTTCTACGCTATTACCAAAGCAGGCAGCGGCGCCAAGGCTAAAGCAGGCGACAAAATGATGGTGGTATACACGGGCTCTACGCTTGATGGTAAAGTTTTTGACGGCAATGTGCAGCAAGTGCGCGATGGTGGAAAGCCATTTGAATTCGTGCTTGGCAGAGGCACAGTAATTGCAGGCTGGGAAGAGGCCTTTATTAATTTGAATAAAGGTGCAAAAGGAATAATTATTGTGCCAAGTGCCTTGGCATATGGCGCAAGGGGTACCAACACAATTAAGCCATACACAATTTTACGATTTGATGTAGAAGTAGCAGACTTATTTGTGGAGCCACCACCAACGATAGGGCCAAATGCAAAGCCACCAGTACAAAGAAGATAAACACGACAATTAGCTATTGTAGCTAATGTTCCGATATGTAAGGCTAGCTAAGCAAAGCTAAATTAGCAAAACTTTTGCCTATAGAAAGCTTAGACCGTATATCTTGCACCAGTAAAATGATAGCAAAGACGCTCAGATATAGTTTTTTTTATGTGCTACTACTTGCATGTGCCGTAAACGCACAAGCGCAGGTGAAGAAAGCAGCCGCTAGCAAAAAAGCTCCCGTAAAAAAAGCAGTCCCAAAGAAAATTGATAAAACAAAATTCACACCGGGCTTGTCAAAGCTTGCAAGTGGTATCCGATACAAGTTTATTACCAAAGGCACAGGCACAGTAAAGCCAAAGCCAGGCGACTACATATTAATGCATATTCGTGTGTACGTAAGCGACAGCATGACCTTCGATAGCTACAAGTTGAACGATAATGTACCAGTACCAAGCACCATAAGCAAACCTTCGCACAATGGCGATATTATGGAAGGTATTGCTATGATGGTAGAAGGCGATAGTGCTATTTTTGAAATTGCACAAGACAGCATGTATCGAAATGGTTACAAGCCACCCTTTGCCAAAGAAGGAGACCCAGTGAAGTATCAAATAAAGCTTATAGAAGTTCGCACAAAAGAGCAGTGGGAAAAAGAGAGAGCAGAAAAAGCAAAAGCGGTAACTGAAAAGCAGAAAACTTTTATTGATGAGTATATTGCACGCAAGAACTTAAAGAACGTTATCGAGTTAGAAGACGGATTGCGTGTAGCCATTACACAAAGTGGCTCTGGCGATCGTGCCCAAAAAGGACAAAAAGTAAGTGTTAATTATACAGGCATGCTATTGGACGGTAGCGTATTTGACAGCAGTGTAAAACCAGAGTTTATGCATGTAGAACCTTACAGCTTTGAACTAGGAACTGGACGCGTTATAAAAGGTTGGGATTTAGGCTTACAGCAATTAAATAAAGGTGCAAAAGCAATTTTATTAATACCAAGTCCTTTGGCCTATGGCGAAAATGGTGCTCCACCTAAAATTGGTGCAAATACAGTACTCGTTTTTGAAGTAGAAATGGTGGATATTACTAAGTAGTAAACGGGTAGTTTAATCTTGCACCTTGATTGCTTGTGATGTATAACTAGCATACCCCATATAGACTCACTAATTTATCCCTTACAAGTTTTTCGGCAAATTCCAATTGCTCTTCTTGGCTTAATTGCGAATTGTCTAGGATCACGGCATCCTCTGCTTTGCGAAGTGGGCTTATTGCTCTTGTGCTATCTATATGGTCGCGTTGTATAAGATTGGCTTCCACTTCCGTTAAGCTTTGTGGGGTATTCTTTTCAATCATTTCGCTATACCTACGTTGTGTACGAATAGGTATGTCCGCTGTCATAAATATCTTTAGCTCTGCGTCCGGAAAAACCGTAGTGCCAATATCGCGACCATCCATTACAATGCCTTTGCGTGTACCCATTTTCTGCTGCTGCGCTACGGCAAACTCTCGCACTTCTTGTATTGTTGCAATAGGGCTTACCAACTGCGCAATTTGTGGCGTGCGTATATTTGTTTCTACATCTACACCATTTAAGAACATGTGGTTGTTACCGTCAATCTGCTCAAAATGCATTTCAATGTGGTTGAGTGCATCTATGATACGGTCGTGGTTATTAATATCTACATTATTTTGAATAAGGTACAAAGCGATAGCCCTATACATGGCGCCACTATCTGCATAGATATAGCCAAGCTTTTTTGCAAGCGCTTTGGCAAGGGTGCTTTTGCCACAACTGCTGTAGCCATCAATCGCCACAATAATCTTCTTATTCAATAACTTCTACTTTATGTGATGCGGTAAATAAAAATTGCTTGCCGTTAGACAGTTCTGTGCAAAGATACCTTGTTCTTCTTTTCTCAACAATTACAAATTGCCTTCCATTTTCTAACTTAAATCGAGTGCCCAATGCCAAACTAGAAATGAGCTGCAGGTGTTGTTTGCGTGTATCGTATTTCAATAGTACGGCTTCTAGTACTGGGTCGCTGCAACTAGCTGCTTGCGCGTATAAATTTCTATTGAGCACTTGTACAATATCTGCGGGAAAAACTTCGGCATCTATCAGCTGCTTAAGAATCACACCATTAATAACCTGCCATTCTTTACCATGGCTCGCTACGCTGCGGCCGTGCTTATTGATGCATACGCAGTGTGCTATTTCGTGTGCTAGTGTAAGCAAAAAGTTATAAGGTTCTAAGTCGCCATTGACTGTAATGCTATTGGTATCGCTTCTAAAGTCTTTCTGAAAGTTGCCAAGAATATTTTTGCGCGCACGCGTTAGTTTCAATTGTATTTTATATTCCTGTAGGTAGGGCTCAATAATTTCAAAGCTATGCTCAGGCAAAAATTGACGGAGTGCCTCAAGGTTTTGCTTAACGTAAGCCATTTACTTATCCTGCTTAATATTTCTATTATATTGCATTACAAATCGACTTTCTATTACTGCAAAAGCAATATAGGCAAGCATCAAAAACAAGATGCTATTACGAGGTATATTAGGCTTAGTAGCCAAGATTAATACAAAGGCTGCAGCACCACAGCCAAACAACTTAAGCATGGTACTTAGCATCATACTATTCACGAACTTACGTGGATTAGTATTAGCAGTTTTCATTAGCATGAAGTAACTAAGAATGGTTACAGCAGATAAAAATACCACACCAATAATAGTGATGAGGTAGTCTAAGTTAAGCGGTGTATGTAGTAGCACAGTAGCTAGCAACAAGAATATTTCTGTCGCAGCTAGAGCAATAAAAAATTGTTTATGTTGCATAGTACTATTTTTGGTGTGTAGATTCTTTGTAAATCTTATAAAAAATACCAATCAGTATCAACAAAGGTAGAACAATTGTAAAAATCGGATTGGAATTTAGCTTTTTGTCAGCAAGGTGTCCTAGATAGGTACAAATAAGAAGGCTCGCCATGATTTGCATAGCAAGCCCCATATATTTCATTAAATCTTTATTACCACTAGCCATTGCTGCTACTTGCACTTGGCGGTGTAGCAGGTGTTGGTATGCTGGTGTTTAGGCTATTGCCTCCAACAGGACTTGAAGCTACAGTGTTTGTAGCGGTATTGCCAGCACTAGGTGCAGCAGTAGTTGCCGCAGCAGGCGCAGCACTGCCCATCGTACATTTTCCGTTAAACTTCACACCATTCTCCATTACAAGCTTACCAGTAGTAATATCGCCATCAACAGTCGCAGGACCACGAAGTGTAAGTATTTCTTTTACAATTAGTTTGCCAGTAACCGTGCCGCTAATATCTGCTTCCGAGCAATTGACGTCACCTTCAATGCGGCCATTTGCACCAAGTATTACCTTGCTTTTGCTAATGACAGTGCCTTTTACAATGCCTTCAATAAAAATTTCGCCTTCAATTTTGAACTGGCCTTCCATAACTGAGCCAGAACCGATAGTTGTGTTTGAATTATTCATTACTTGTGTACTTCTGCTTGGTTGCGTTTGAGCTGCTGCCACTGGAGCTGCAACTTCTGGTTTTGGTGGAGTAGGTGCTGCTGGCTGCACAGGCTGTGGTGCCGGTGTATGTGGCTGCGGGTCTACCTCTTGTTTTGGTTTGTTACTACTAAAGAAACCCATAAATTGGCTTTGTGCAAATGTATTGTTTTATGATAGTTTTACCAAGTATATTAATCGCCTAACAATCTAATAATATTGCTTGGCAATTTTCCGCTATTGACCCTGTGCTAGGCTATATGCTTTAGTGCCAGCCCACATGTTTAATAATTCCAAACTACACACTTTAAACTCAGCAATTAGTTTACCATACAAAGCCATAATGTCTTGCTGTGTTAAAGGCTTATTGTCTATACTTTCAAATCGAACGCGATACTGATTTACCAGATTGGTATAAATACTACCTTTTGGCCAAACCTGCGTACCACGATTGCTGATGGTTACGAGCTTGTACTGGTCACCTTCGCATGTCAAGCATTTATCGGCAACAACCTGTGGTTGCGTAGCACTTTCTACAAAGAAATCAACGCCTACAATTTGTTCTTCTTCCATTTCAGCAGTCATAATCAACGGGTTCTTCTCTAATTGAAAAGCCGTTTGTGTCACTGCGGTATTTGGCAACATTGGTTTTGCGCCATGCTGAGGTGTTTTTCCTAGATTGCCTATAATTGCATTTGCAAAATCTGTTGTGCCGACGCTTGCTGTTTCTTTACTACCAAAGTCGCCAGTATGTACGCCGTTTTCTAAGGTATACAGCAATGCATTTTCAATTTCAGCGGCGTTATGCATTAGACCTAGGTGGCGTAGCATAGCGATGGCAGATAAAAGTAGGGCAGTAGGATTAGCAATATTCTTGCCCATAATATCTGGAGCAGTGCCATGTACCGCCTCAAAGATGCAGATGTGGTCGCCAATATTTGCGCTTGGTGCAAAACCCAATCCGCCAACTAAGCCTGCGCATAAATCGCTTACAATATCGCCTTGCAAATTAGTAAGTACTACCACGTCAAATTCGTGCGGCTTTACCACTAGTTTCATGCATAAATCATCTACAATTACATCGTCTGCTTTTAGTTGAGGATACTCTTTGGCAACATTGTAAAACTCTTCAAGAAACAAGCCATCTGTTATCTTCATGATGTTGGCTTTGTGGCCACAAGTAATACGGCGCGCGCCTTTCTTTACTGCCATTTCAAATGCATAGCGAATCACTTGCAAACTACCAGGACGTGTAATAAAACGACGGCACAATGCAACGTCGTGTGTAAGCATATGTTCAATGCCACCGTAGGTATCTTCAATATTTTCGCGCACAATTGTAATATCAATTGGAATGCCTGCCTTGCTAAACACAGTATCTACTCCATGCAGTGTTTGAAACACACGCTTGTTGGCGTATGTATTCCATGTTTTACGAGCAGTTACGTTTACGCTTTTTACACCTTTTCCTTTTGGTGTTTCCATGGGGCCTTTAAGCAAAATGCCTAAGTTTTCAATTGTTGCTTGTGCTTCAGGTGTCATACCATTGCTAAAGCCTTTATCAAATACCCACTTACCCATGTCAACCACTTCGTAATCAAGCGGCACATTGTTGGCCTTAAAAATACTTAATACGGCGTCCATAATTTCTGGACCAATACCATCACCTTTTGCTACTGCTATCTTATAATTACTCATACGAAATCGAAACTGCCATTATTTGCAGGTTCGCGAAGTTAAAAGCCACAAGCTTAATGGCAATGCTAATATTGTATAATACAGCTAAAATCAACTTAGTATGATACCTGAGGGCACAAAAAAACCAACTCAAATAGAGCTGGTCTTTTTTAGTATTTAAGTGTAATTCCTATGCTTCGTAAATAGTGCTTACTGCATTGTTGTTTTACCAGTAAAAGTAACATTTACATTAACCTTGTAATGCTGGTCTTGATATCTGTGGCCATCATTATCCTTGCGATGCTTGCCTTTTTTGCCATCCTTACTGCCGCCTTTGTTTTGCTTGTCTGGTATACAACCGCCGGCAGCTATACCATTTGGCTTGTTCTTATCGCAGTCACCATTGTCACTGTTAGCTTTATCTTGATTGCAGTCGCCATCCTTACCCTTGGCCTCTTGCTCATTGCTAGCAGAAATAACATCTGTTATTGTTGTAGCCGGCAAAATAGCTGGCGCAGCAATTGTAAGGACATTGCCTTCAAGTGTTACAGTAGCACCACTAGTACCTGCATTTGTAATTGCATACGTGTCGTCAGTGTTATCAGTTGGAAGTGTGATTGTAATTTTTTGCCCAGCGGCAAGCGTTACATTTTCTTCTTTTGTAATTAGCGGCAATTCTTGCCTATTATACATTCCTAATTTACTACAGCTTGCAAATAGTGCAGTGGCCACACACATCGTCAACAATACCTTCTTCATCTTTCTTTTTTTTGTTTTGTGCTATCAAAGATAGCGGTTTAAATTTTGTTTATTAGTAGTAAGACGCGCAGGGCAAGCATCTTCTTTGCTGTATTGTCACATAGCGGTAAAAAGGTGCTCAAAACGGTAAATTTCTCGTCAAAACACAATATGACGTAGGTCATATTCGTTTAAGTAGTTCTAAATTCACAATTAAAAGGGGAAAATTATGAAAAAGACACTTGCATTACTGTTACTACTATCGTTTGTTCAACCGCCACGGAGTATGGCTTGCTGTATGGGAGAGAATTATAGTGCTTACTTTGGTCTCAGTTATTTTAGTGCAAATGGCATACGTTTTATGACGGCGCATTCCCTACCTAAAAATGCGCAATTTTGCGAATGGCTTTTTTATCCTGACGCAAAAGGTCAAGATAGTTTATATGAAAATGTTGTTGATATGCCAAGTATTGCTCCTAATTCGTTCGTCCATCGCTTTAGTGATACTAGTAGAATCTACAACAAACTATTTGTTAGAAACCATACAATTGCGGGAATAAAGCGATCAGTTAGAGTTTTACCACGTGTTGATATTGAAATAAAGGATGCAAGCTGTATAGCAGAGATGCATAACCTTAGAGTAAAGTTAAAGGCAACTAGTATTCAAGGCGTGTACCTTAAATGTTTGCTGGTCTCAACGGACGTATATGATGAGCAAGTAATACATAATCTAAGCAAATTTGGTGCTTCAGCTCAGCATATTAACTACTTTACGTTTGCTAGCGAAGAAGATGTCTTTAACAACTTCGAAGCCACCATCTACAACGCCGACCAATTTGTTAGACATGAGATTCAAATCGTCAATATTTTTGGAGAGATTGTTTATAGCCAAGAGGTTAAACCAGAAAACCTTAATGTAGAAGTGTATCCAACTCAGGTTCAATCAGTACTCAATATTCGCACAGCCCTAACAGCAAAAGCTTATAGCATCGTTAGTCAAAATGGCTCACCTGCTGCAAGTGGCGTCATTGCAGGTAATTACCAAAGGTTAGATGTAAGCAACCTCAGCCCTGGATTTTATATGATATGCCTTTACAACGACGGTACGCTGCTTGGCACACGCAAGTTTATTAAAACCAACTAGCTAGGTCTTTTTTAGCCTCCCAAAAGCATAGTTTATAAGGAAAATTTTTTGTTAATAGCCGTACTTCGCTTACCTTGAGCGTCTCTAAAAACGCAGTGTAATGAAGATACAAGACTTAAAGGTAATGAAGGGGCCAAACTATTGGAGCGTTAAGCGCATGAAGCTTATCGTGATGATATTAGATATTGAGGACCTCGAAGAAAAGCCAACCAATAAGATACCAGGTTTTCATGAGCGCATTATGACGATGTTTCCAAGCATGCAAAAACACCGTTGCAGCAAAGGCGTACCGGGTGGCTTTTTTATGCGTGTAGAAGAAGGTACTTGGATGGGTCACGTCATTGAGCACATTGCCTTAGAGATACAAACCATGGCTGGTATGGAAACTGGTTTTGGTCGCACACGTGGTACTGGTCAGCCCGGCGTTTACCATGTTGTTTTTAGTTATGTAGAAGAGGCCGCTGGCAAGTATGCAGCAAAAGCAGCAGTAGATATTGCTCAAGCCTTGATTGATGGAAACGATTACGATCTTGCCAAATGTATTCAGGACTTGCGCGAGATACGCGAAGAGGTTCGCCTCGGGCCAAGCACAGGTAGCCTTGTACAAGAAGCAGCTAACAGAGGCATTCCATGGATTAGATTAAACCGCAATAGCTTAGTGCAACTTGGTTATGGCATCAATCAACGTCGCATACAAGCTACTATTGCCAGCACAACTAGCCATATTAGTGTAGAAATTGCTTGCGATAAAGAAGATACAAAAAATTTACTTGAGGCTGCAGAAGTTCCTGTACCGCGCGGTCGTCTCATTCGTACCGAAGAAGAATTGAAAAATGCCATTGCGGCGATAAAGTATCCTGTGGTGCTTAAGCCTATCAATGGCAATCATGGAAGAGGCGCTACAACCAATATTACAGATTGGGATAGTGCAGTATTAGCGTTTAATATTGCTAAAGAGCACAGCCGCACAATTATTTGTGAGAAGTTTATTACTGGCTACGACTTTAGAGTACTAGTCATCAATCATAAATTTATTGCAGCTGCAAAGCGCACACCTGCTTGTGTGACTGGTGATGGAAAAAGTACCATCAAAGAACTTATTGATATTGTAAATGCCGACCCACGTCGCGGCTATGGCCACGAAAAGGTTTTAACGCAAATCAAAATTGACGCTGTTACCAATAAGATTTTGGAGGACAAGCAATATACACTCGATACTGTAATTGCAAAAGATGAAGTATTAATGCTAAAACCAACTGCTAATCTTAGCACAGGTGGTACTAGTACAGATGTGACAGACTTTGTGCATCCAAACAATATTTTTCTTGCGGAGCGTATTAGCCGTATTGTTGGTTTAGATATCTGTGGTATCGATATTATGGCAAGCGACCTAAGCACGCCGCTTGAAGAAAATGGCGGTGCAGTGCTAGAAGTAAATGCTGCACCTGGTTTTAGAATGCACATAGAGCCGGCCGAAGGTTTGCCGCGCAATGTTGCAGAGCCTGTGATAGATATGCTGTATCCTCCGGGCAGCACGAGTAGAATTCCTATTATTGCTGTAAGCGGCACCAATGGCAAAACCACAACAACACGTCTTACTGCACATTTGGTAAAGAACATGGGCTTCAAGGTTGGTTTTACAACCAGCGACGGTGTATACATTCAAAACCAAATGCTGATGAAAGGCGATTGTACAGGGCCTGTTAGTGCGGAGTTTGTGCTAAAAGATCCAACAGTGGAATTTGCAGTTTTAGAATGTGCACGTGGTGGAATTCTAAAGGCTGGCCTTGGTTTTCATCGTTGCGACATCGCCATTGTAACCAATATTAGTGCCGATCATCTTGGTCTTGGTGGAATCGACACGCTAGAGCAATTGGCGCGCGTAAAAGCGGTTGTGCCAAAATCGGTATTGCCAGGCGGTCATGCCATTTTAAATGCCGACGACGACCTTGTGTACGAAATGCATAAGGAACTCGATTGTAAGGTTTCTTACTTTAGTATGGATCCAAAAAATCCACGCTTAGAAGAGCATCTAAAGGGCAATGGTATTGCAGCAGTGTACGATAAAGAAACAGATTTCATCTACATCTGCAAAGGTGCATGGAAGATTCGTGTAGAAAAAGCACATGATATTCCATTAACACAAGGTGGTCGTGCTTTGTTTAATGTACAAAATATTATGCCAGCTGTTTTAGCGGGTTATCTGCGCGGTTTTAGTGTAGAAGATATCAAGCAAGCATTACAAACCTTTATTCCTGGTAATGCGCAAACGCCAGGCCGTATGAACTTGTTTAAGTTCCGCAACTTCGAATTACTTGCCGACTATGCGCACAATCCTGCAGGATTTAATGTATTAAAAGCTTATGTAGATAAAGTTGAAGCAACTAAAAAAGTTGGTATCATTAGTGGTACAGGCGACAGACGCGACGAAGATATTAAAGAACTAGGTCGTATCAGTGCAAGTACTTTTGACGAGATTATTATTCGTCAGGATAAACACTTGCGCGGACGTACCGAACAAGAAATCATCGATTTACTAATGGAAGGTATTCGTGAAGTAAATGCCGATGTGCCTGTAAAAGTAATCGTCAAAGAAAGCGAGGCTCTAGACTATGCTGTGCGCAATGCCGTAAAGGGTAGCTTTATCACCATTTGTAGCGATGTAGTTCCACTTGCATTAGATCAAATTATGCAATACAAAAACGAAGACGACTTAGGTAAGTTATAGAACTTACTAAACAATTACTTATTGGACCATAACTGCTTTAGCTGCTTGCTTGGTCAGTAGGGCAATGGACTTACTTGTTTAGTCAGTACTATTAATAGTAACTAAACACTAAATCCTTATCGGCTTCTATAGCTTTGTTGAACGCAAATTCAAAATCTGCTTTGGCTTCCTGATACTCTTCATCGGTTGCGCCTTTCCAAGCAGGTGCACCTAAAAAGTATTCTTTTGCCTCAAGTAGGTTTACCTTTTCTATACTATGTATGATTGGTAAGCCATGCACCATTGGCACAGGCATAAACAAATGCGATTCTAAGTTAAGTTGCTTAAAATACTTTTCGTTAAAGTCGTCGCTTGGGGCATAAATCTGTTCCCCAAAGCCCAAGACTATTTTTTCGTAGATATACATATACATCAAGGGCAAATCTGCATAAGCCGCTTTGCCATTAATAATATCTAGCAAAACGTGTTTTGCACTTTTATTTTCAGATAACTGATCTTCAAATTCATCGTCAAGATAGTCAAGATGACCAGCAAGTTTTTGCAATAATTTTTGTGCTAGCAATTTATTCTTGCAACCAAAGGTTTTAGCTACGTGCTCGCCATCTGTAATATATGCATTGACAAATTTTTCTACCATGTTGTGTGCAAAGGTAGAAATTTAGTGGCACAAGTATTAGCTAATGATTGATTTGGTAAAAGAGAAATTAGTGACTTTGCTAGGAATCGAACCTAGACCAAGAGCTCCGGAAACTCTCATACTATCCATTATACTACAAAGCCAGTTAGTGCAAATATACAAACAATTGCAGCAGCCCTATTATTTTACACTTTTCAAAAGGTCTGCAAATGCTTGCAAATCGGGTAATACAATGTCGGCTTTACTATTACTGCCGCTTTTTGTTGTTTCTACAAAAATAGTGTGCATGCCAGCATTAATGCCAAAGTCAATATCGCTTTCGTTGTTGCCTACCATAATGCTTTTGGCAAAATCTATGTCACTAAATTCTTCGGCTGCTTTTAAGGCCATGCCTATATTGGGTTTGCGCATAAGCGCATCGCTTTCTACATCTGGGGCAAAATAAATAGCGTCAATTTTGGCGCCAGCCTCTTGCATTTTGGCTAAAAGTTCTGCGTGAATTTCATGTAATGTCGCCTCAGTAATAATGCCTCTGCCAACGCAGCGTTGGTTAGTAGCAATCACAGTTTTACCAAAATAATTATTCAAGCAAGCAACTGCATCTGCAGCGTACGGATATACGACTAGTTGTTCTACGCTTCTAACATAGTCGCCGTCAATTTCTTCGTTGATTACACCATCTCTATCTAAGAACAGTGTCCAAGAGTTATCTATGTGTTTTAACCAATCCATGTTTGCAATAGCTGTGGTAGTTCTGTATTAGCAATTTCATAGTCTTCTGGTATGCCAATATCAATAAAATACGCATCGCTTTCATAGCCGTATAGTTGATGATTAAACTCGGCAGCGTTTACCATATAGTCTTGTTCAAAACCAAATTTCTGCGGGAAGTTTATGGCTAGCAATGCATTGCGATTTATGATATACACACCGCCATTAATTAAACCTGATTCGCATGCTTGCTTCTCTGCAAATTCTGTAATTTGCTTAGTGGCATCAATCTTTACTGTACCATAACGATCAAAATTGCTTAGTGGCTTCAAGGCCATACTCATTGCACAAGCTTTTGCACTATGAAATTCGGCCATCGCTTGTACATCAATGGAAAACATCGTGTCGCCGTTAACCACCAAAACACTATCAGTGACGCAATGCTGCAATGCATATACAATTGCGCCGCCAGTGCCTAGTGGTTCTTTTTCTACCACAAACTCACTTTCTATTTGGCTATGCTCGGTTACCCATGCAACAACTTGCTCGCTTAAGTGCCCAAGACTGTACACAATGCGCGTAATACCTTGTGCTTCTAAATACCTTAACAAGTAATGCAAAAAGGGTAGGCCAGCAATGTCTGCTAAGCATTTGGGTTTATCTGCAATAACGGTGGCGAGCCTCGTGCCTTTACCGCCTGCGAGAATAATACATTCTGTTACCTTACTCACACTAAAACAATTGCTCTTCGACAAGTTCGCAAATGATATGGCCAATTAAAATGTGGCATTCCTGAATACGAGGCGTGTCTTTGCTCGGCACCTTTATAGCAAAGTTACTAAGGCCGGCCATTGTGCCACCACCTTCGCCAGTGAGGCTTACACTTGTAATACCGTTAGCCTGCGCTACTTGCAAAGCGTTGATAATATTTTTGCTATTGCCACTCGTACTTATACCAAAAAGCACATCGCCTTTGTTGCCAATGCCTTCTAACAAGCGGCTATATACAAACTCATAACCATAGTCGTTGCCCACTGCCGTCAAGTAACTTGTATTCACATGAAGGGCCTCACTCGGCAATGCTTTTCTATCTTTATAAAAACGACCGCTAAATTCCGCTGCAAGGTGTTGTGCGTCCGCTGCGCTGCCGCCGTTACCACAAAAAAGAACTTTATTACCTGCCTTAAATGCAGCCACGCATATATCTACCACCGCCTGGATGGTGCTGATAGTTTCTTCGTTTTGCATTAACGCCGTTTTGGTGTCAATGCTTGTTTGCATTATTTGTGCAATTTTACTCATCTATTGAATTAGCTTGTGGGCTGCAATTTATGCTTTTTTTGCCTACTAGTTGCTGCAAAGGCCTTGCAATTGATAACTGATAAAGCAATTGTTGATAGCGCTGAGGCTACACTTTAAAGCTTATTTTTTACTAACTTCGCCCAGCATGCAGGTTACAGTTTCAAGCAAAATCAAGGATTTGGTTATCATTACACCTGAAGTTTTTCACGACTTTAGAGGCGAATACGTGGAAACCTTCAATCTAGAGGTATATCAACAGTTCAAAGATTATGATGGGAGCCCAATCCAGTGGGTAGAAGACGATATTAGCATGAGTAGACAACATGTCTTGCGAGGTTTACACGGTGATAGCAAAACTTGGAAGTTGATTCAGTGTCTTATGGGCGACTTCTATTATATGGTGGTGGATATGCGCAAAGATTCTCCAACTTACTTGAATTGGGAAAGCTTCACGCTCAACGAAAAAAATAGAAAACAAGTTTTGGTGCCAGCCGGTTGTGCTAACGGTCATTTGGTAATGAGCGATCGCTGTATTTTCAGCTACAAGCAAAGCCAGTATTATAGCGGCATGCAAAATCAATTTACAGTGCGCTGGAATGATCCTGCGCTAAAATTATTTTGGCCAATTGATAACCCTATTGTGTCAGAGCGTGATGGCAATGCTGCTAATATTGTACCGTAAGCATATTGTAGAAAAAAATGAAGAATGTACTCATTACTGGTGCCACAGGTTTTTTAGGCAAACGGCTTACAATTTTCTTGCAAGAACAAGGAGTTGAAGTTACTGCAGTTGGTAGCAAACAAATTGACCTTACAAGCACCGAGGCGATTAAGCAAATTCCAAATAATAACTATGACCATATTTTTCACTTAGCAGCATGGACGCAGGCTGGTACCTTTTGCGATGTAAGAAGGGGTGAGCAATGGATAATTAATCAGCAAATCAACACCAATATGTTGGCATGGTGGCAGAAAAATTGTCCAAGTGCTAAAATGATAGCGTTTGGCACAAGTGTTAGTTACGCCAGCGAACACGACCTTGTAGAAGATAAGTATATGCAAGGCAATCCGTACGATAAGTTTTATGCCTATGCTATGACTAAGCGCATGCTGCTGGTTGGCTTAGAATGTTTACAAAAGCAATTTGGCATGAACTACTTGTACTTGATTCCTAGCACTATCTACGGGCCAGGTTATCATGTAGACGATAGGCAAAAGCATTTTATCTACGATTTGATTCAAAAAATCATCCGTGGCAAAATGTATGGCGAGCCGGTTGTGTTGTGGGGAGATGGCGAGCAACGAAGAGAATTGATATACATCGATAATTTCATTGATGTGATGCTGGCACTTAATAGTAAAGCAAGTAATGAAATATTTAACCTTGGTGGAGGTATAGACTACAGCATTAAAGAGTTTGCTAGCATTATATGCGAACTTGTAGGCTATGATTTCAACAATATTCAATACGATACGAATCAATACGTTGGTGCCAAAAGCAAAATTTTAGATGTAACTAAATACCGCCAAGTTGTACCTACTTCAGTTGTTGCGATTGAACCATTGCAGCGTGGTATCCAAGCAACGATTGATTGGTTTTACACCGAAAAGGAACGCTTTTTGATTTAGTATGAGCACAAAATCTACACTCGTTATGCTGGACGAGCAGCTTATAAGTATTCAAGGTCATCACTACGAATATATTCGCAGCATAAAGCAAATTTATGAAGAACGAGGGCATAAGGTGCTTGTTTACGGTAATGCAGAAGTTGCAGACAATATTGCACAAACAATAAATGCAAAGCCTTGGTTTAAATTTAATGCGGCGCCGTGGTATAGAACGATACCTGTGCTTGGCGCTATCGCATACCGATTAATTTTTTGGCAGCTCTTGCGTAATCAGTATCGTGCTGCGATAGCTGATGTGCTCAGCTATGAAAAGAATACTGTGCACTTTTTTGTGCCAAATATCTATTGGTATAATACAAGGCCGATTTTTAAGGCATTTAAAGATGTATCACACAAAAGTAGTTTTCTTATTCGGTCATCAGTTGTAGAATTATTTGATGTGCCTACAAATTTTAGGGGCTTCGTTAAGCGCATGTACAGCCGCATAGCAAAGCTAGTTGAAGGCAATGCTAATCTGCAACTCGTAACAGATAGTGATGTTATTAAGGAAGAATGGCAAGCTACGTATGGTAACTCAGTAAGGACCTTGCCAATTCCGCATGTAGAAGCGATTGTTACGAATGAAATAAAGAACAGCGATAGCGAACGCATAGTTTTTTATGCACCTGGAGTTATGCGCATCGAAAAAGGTATGCCGTTGATAGTAAGTGCCCTATTGCATATTGATAAGAATTCAAAAAATTTGGCACAACACATCAAGTTTGTAGTGCAAATTTTTGGCGAACGAGAAAAAGCTTACTTTGACGACTGCAGAACCCAACTTAAAAATTTGCAACACGTAGAGGTAGAGGTACTTGGCAGCTTAAGCAGCGAGGCTTATCACGATGCCGTTGCCAATGCAGACATTATTTTAATACCTTATCAGGCTAAGCAAGGATACAAGGCGCGTACAAGCGGTGTGCTATGCGAAGCAATTGGTGCGTGCAAGCCAGTAATTACAAGTAAGCATACATGGATGCAAGTGGTATGTGAACAATACAACACAGGTCTAGCGGTGCAAGAGGATGTGTTAAGCTTGGTAGAAGGTATGCAGCAAGTTGCAAATCATTACGACACGTTTAAGCAACAAGCTGTGGTAGCTCAGAAGGCTTTTTTAGATTTTCATAGCAAAGATAATTTTTACGCCTTGCTAGACTAGTACTAGTGGCCAATATTTGTTCTAAACATTTTCACTGCTATAGCAATTAGAATTACGCCAAAAAATTTACGAATTACTAGTATGCCGCCGGGGCCAAGAATGCGCTCCAAAAATTTAATACTCTTCAATGTGGCGTATACAAAAATTAAGTTGATAAGAATGCCAATAAAGATGTTCAGTGGGTCGTAAATGCTTTTCATGCTCATAACAGTCGTTAAGGTGCCACTGCCAGCAATCAAGGGGAACGCAATAGGTACGACACTGCCTGCCTTTGGATTAGTATCACCTTTGAAGAACTCAACACCAAGAACCATTTCTAAAGCAAGGATAAACATCACAATACTACCCGCAATGGCAAAACTGTTAATATCTAAACCAAGTGTATCTAATACTTTTTCACCGAAAAGAAAAAATGCTGCTATCAATCCACCGCTTACCAGCGTTGCACGAAGCGCTTTTATTTCCCCCATCTTGTTCTTTAAAGCTATGAGTACAGGTATACTACCAAGCACATCTATTACGGCAAACAAGGCAAACGTTACCGTAATCACTTCCTTAAAGGTAAAGTGGTCAAGAAACTTCATGCTGCAAAGTTACTAGTAATTTAAGTGAGAAGTGCAGAAATGTAAGTATTGCTATCGCTTCATTTTGCTGCGGTCTTTGTTTAAATGCAATTTGGCAAGCCCTGCCACATGCACTGACTAAAAATAAATTTCGGCAAAGCTTTTGTACGTATTTTTACCTAGTATGAGTTACCAATATAGTACCGCAGAACGATTGATGCGTTATGTGCAAGTAGATACACAAGCCGATCCCAATAGCACTTCATTTCCAAGTACAGAAAAGCAAAAAGATCTTGCGCGGATGCTTGCAACCGAATTGCTTGATTTAGGCGTAAGCGATGCTCATGTAGATGCTCATGGTTATGTGTTCGGCACTGTTTTTAGTAATTCGCCTAAACAGAATATTCCAACAATTTGCTTTTGTAGTCATATGGATACTGCACCTGATTGCAGTGGTACAGGTGTAAAACCTATCCTGCACGCAAAATGGAATGGTGATGATATCGTTTTGCCTGACGACACTACACAAGTTGTAAGTCAGAATGAACACACCTATTTACAACAACGCATCGGCGACGATATTATTACTGCAAGCGGTACCACATTGCTAGGTGCCGACGATAAGGCCGGCATTGCCATTATTATGGATTTTGTGCGCTATCTGTATATGAATCCGCAGATTGTTCATGGCGATATACGCATACTATTTACACCTGATGAAGAAGTTGGTCGTGGTGTAGAGAAGCTTGATATGAAAAAACTAAATGCACAGTTTGGTTATACATTAGATGGCGGCGAACGAGGCAGTTTAGAAGGTGATACTTTTAGTGCAGATGGCGTAACTGTTACAATCCATGGTGTAAGTGCGCATCCTGGCTATGCAAAAAATTTACTTGTCAATTCCCTAAAAATTGCAGGCGAATTTCTTGCTGCTTTACCGACTAACACATGGAGTCCAGAAACGACAGAGGGCAGAGAAGGATACATTCATCCTATTCAATTTGATGGCATTGCTGAGAAAACCACTGTAAAATTTATTGTACGCGATTTTGACACCGCGCAGTTGGCTGTACACGAAGCTAAGCTAAAAGCTGTATTAGATAATGTAATGGCGAAGCATCCAAAGGCGAGTGCAGAATTTGTGGTTAATGAGCAGTATCGCAATATGAAGGAAGTGCTTGACGCAAATCCGCAAGTAATGCAATATGCTCGGGAAGCTATGCAACGAGCAGGTGTCGAATTGCATGAGGGTAGTGTGCGAGGCGGCACAGATGGTAGTAGACTAAGTTTTATGGGTTTGCCTTGTCCCAATATTTTTACTGGTGAAATGGCAATACATAGCAAGCACGAATACGTTAGCGTACAAGACATGAACAAAGCTGTAGACACATTGATAGAATTAGCACAGATATGGGAGCAAAAAAGTTAGTTGCACTTGCAGTCGCCGCAAGTTTATTTTTATTAGTTGCTTGCAATAATGGTGCTAAGAAAAATAGCATTGCAATAAACAATCATAGCTACAGCAACTTTGACAAAGTGCGCATGAAACATCTTCATTGGATTTGCAATGTAGATTTTCAGAATCAAACACTAAAGGCAACAGCGCGCTGGCATTTTGAAAATTTTGGCAAAGCAAGTCAAATGGTATTAGACGTCTACGATCAGCAGATCAGCAAAGTACTAGTAACTGGTAAGGAAGTGCCCTTCAAAGTAGGTGAAATTGACAAGACCTTTGGTGCGCCACTCACTTTTGCAATTGGCGCAAACGACACTATTGTTGAAATAGAATATACTACTAGCAAAACTGCTACCGCGCTTCAATGGCTGCAGCCACAGCAAACAGCAGGAAAAAAACAACCATACTTGTTTACGCAATGCGAGAGTATTAATACACGTACAATTATTCCGTGTATGGATGCGCCAAACCAACGAATAACTTACACTGCAGATTTGCAAGTGCCAGCTGGTATGATGGCACTGATGAGTGCTGAAAACCCGCAGCAGCGCAGCGGTGATGGTCGCTATCATTTTGACATGCCAATTGCAATACCAACTTATTTAATCGCGCTTGCAGTTGGCGATATTTCGTTTAAAGCTATTGATGCTAGAAGTGGGGTTTATGCAGAGCCTTCAATACTTGAGAAGGCAGCATATGAGTTTAGCGATATTCCAAAAATGATTGCTGCAGCAGAGCAATTAGCTGGGCCTTACAGATGGGGTAGATATGATGTGTTGGTGCAGCCGCCTAGTTTTCCGATTGGCGGTATGGAGAATCCTAAGCTTACATTCGTTACACCAACGGTATTAGCTGGCGACAAGAGTTTAGTAAGTTTAGTTGCGCACGAATTAGCACATAGCTGGAGCGGCAATACGGTTACCAATAGCAATTGGAGCGATTTGTGGCTCAATGAAGGATTTACAACGTATTTTGAACGTCGTATCATGGAACGTTTACAGGGCAAAGATTACGCTGATATGCTATGGGAATTAAGCTATCAAGATATGATGGCTGACTTGGCAGACCTTGGCGATACGAGTGCTGATACAAGGTTGCAACTTAATTTAGATGGCCGTGATCCAGAAGAGGCTTTTACTAATATTCCTTACGAAAAAGGTGCTCACTTTTTGTGGCAAATAGAACGTACTGTTGGTCGTGAGACATTTGACAAAACAATGGTTGCGTATTTTAATAAGTATGCTTTTGTGCCGATGGACACCAAAACTTGTTTAAACTTTTTAGATTCAATGCTAAAGCCTTCAAAGCCTAATTGGAAAACTGATGTCAATGTAGATGCGTGGGTTTATAGTCCCGGCGTGCCTGCAAATTGTCCTCGTCCAAATTTTGTGCGCTTTGCTGTTGCAGATAGTGCTGCTGCGGCATTTAATCGCAATGGCGCCTTGCCAGATAAAAAGATACTTGCCAAATGGAGCGCACACGAGTACTTAGCATTTTTGCGTAAGCTCGCCAAGCCACAGTCCACTGAAAAGCTAACAGCTTTAGATGCGCATATTGGGTTAACAAATACAAGCAATAGCGAAATTGCTTTCGAGTGGTTTTTGCAATCTCTTGAAAGTAATTATACACCAGTAAATGCTAAGCTTGAAGCCTTTTTGCTAAGTGTAGGCAGAAAGAAATTTGTAAAGCCACTGTATACAAAGATGCTAGAGGTCGGCAAAAAGAACAAGCAAGTAGCTGATAAAGCGCGCGATATATTTACGCGAGCAAAATCTGGTTATCATCCAGAAACAGTAATGGCAGTTGAAAAGGTGATGGAGCAGAAATAAGTGCTACTGTACTCGCACTATAATTTGACCGCTAGCTACACCTTGTTTACTTGTAATTTTATAGTGCAAAATGCCTTTGCATTGTTGCGGTAGCGATACGCTGATATTACTGCCTGCATTGTCAGCTTGTTCAAACACCTTTTGCCCAAGTGTATTGTAAAATGCAATGTCAAAATTAGTGGTGATGCTTGTGTTGATATACAAAGTGCCATTGCTACTTGGGTTAGGGTAAACATTGCAGTATACTTGTGGAAGCATCGGACGCAAGCTAGTAAGCGTATCTTCGTCAACCGAATCTTGACCATTTGCCACTGGCAAATAAAGCTGCTTGTAATACTGCAAGCCTCCCATGTGATTGCCAACTACTAATTCGTAACGACCATCACGATCTATATCTGCTGCTGCAGCTACGGCACGAATTGGCGTTTTGATATAGCTGTAAACGCTATCTAATTTTAAGTAAGTGCCTAGCACTGGAGAGCGAAGACTATCGTAACGTTCAATTGTGCCATCGCCAGTACCAACAATTAATTGCTTTCTGTTTACATTGTCAATTCTACCTACATACGGTGCTGCATAACCATAGGCGTAATAATTGCCCCCAGCTTTTACGCCACCTAATGTATCTGTTACAAACGCAAAGTTTAATGTACCACCATTGTAAGAGCCTTTGTAAAAATGGAGGGCACCGTAGATATCGCCAATGATTAAGTCTTTGATGCCATCGTAGTCAATGTCAAAAACACATGGTGCAGCATACTCGCCTAGATTAATATTTTGAAAGCTATCGCTAAGCCAAGCAAAAGTAGCCTGTGCATATTGCGATGTGGCACTATTTTGATAGGCGATGATTTTGCCAGTATTCGTACCAATAATCAAATCGCTGATACCATCGCCAGTTACGTCTCCAAAGTGAGGATATGCACCATTAAGTTGCTTCGCCTTTAAGTTGAGAAAATCGTTAGTTACCAATTGAAATTTACGAACACCCTGTGAACTTATATTTTTATAGTAGGTAATTGTACTACTCAATTTGCCGCTGTTATTGCTCCAGTCACCCGCGCCTTCACCGCCAACAAATAAATCTTTATAACCATCTTTATCGTAGTCGAAGAAAGTAGGGTAGCTATTAAGGCCTACATCTACCATGTCTTCAAACAAATACTGACGCGTATTCAATGTATAAGTTGGGCCACTAGTGGTACCAATGTTTTTGTAGAATAAAAGCTCGTTGTTTGGCGAGTGCTGCGTAGATGTTTGCTCTAGGTGTTGGCTAAACACTAAGTCTCTTTTGCCATCTTGGTCAAGATCAATGGCATGTGGAATTGGCCACATTGGACAAAGAATGTCGGTGCCTGTGCCTGCATCCCACAAACTGTCTTGTGCAATAAACTGCGTGCCTTGCCATGTCAACTGTTGTACATCACTGTAGCTAACGCTTCCACCAAGATAGTCTATATCGTTGTCGCCATCAAGGTCTACCAGCTCAATGCTGTTGCCAGTATGTCGTGTTTGGCGTGTTGGAGTATTTGTATTAGTTGCATCACGATATTCTGTTGGTTCTGCATCGTACATGCCAGGGTATTGAAAACTATTTGGCGTAAATCCTTTGCAAGATGCATTCAGGCTAAAACTTCTGTAAAAACCTTGTGTTACTTTACCATAACAGCCACTAGAAGCATTCACAACAAAGCTATCGGTCGGCAAGCTATTTTCTACGCGTAGGTTTTTGTGCATAATGAGCGAGGTGCCAAAAATATCCCAGGTAAGTACGTCCAAGTCGCCATCATTATCTGCATCTTGTATGCCAGGTACATCATTTGGCTGGGTGTAAACATTTACTGGACCAAAGTTGCCAGGATACCACACTTCTTTATAAAAGCTAAACTTGAGTTGTGCGCCTTGATAAAAGCCACGATGGATTTGCAATCCAGTCATACCGCGGTCAAACAAATCAGGGATATTGTCGTTATTGTAATCGCGCAATAACATAAAGCTTCTAATGGTAGGGAAATTGGCGGCGTATTGAGGGCTATAAATATATCTTGCCGTGCCAGTGCCTGAGGTGTTAGCGTTGATAAAGGTGTTTATTCTATTATTCAGCCTATCGTAACTTACGAAGTCCTTTGTGCCGTCTCCATTAAGATCAGCAATGCTAATCGTGTTGCTATTAAGTCCACCTGTCCAAGGATTAAGCATTGTGTCTGCACCTTTGCTTATGCTACAATGATCATAACTTACGCCGTACACCGCACCTTGGTATTGCGCATTTGCACTTAAATTTGGGCAGAGCAACGCTGCAAAGCCCAATATGGCTAATTTATTCATCCGTAACATACTATCAAATATACACTTATTCTTAACTAAAAGACGCAATATTCTTACTAATGGTTAGCCAGATAAGTCTTGTTAGAACGGATAGCCTATAGAAATTTGTGTAGCTGTATTGCCTTTTCGCCAATCTCTATTAAACGGTGCCGCATTCTGAATTGTCCAGCCATTATTGGCATCCACATATGGTTTTTTCATTTGCACACCATAATCAACGCGTATCACGAAGAATGAGAAGTCTAATCGTGCGCCAAAACCACCATTAACTGCTAAGTCTTGGTAAAGCTTATCTGTTCTAAATTCGGCTCTAGGGTTGGGGTCGCTGTACTTCCAAATATTGCCTACATCTACAAATGCGGCACCTTCTACTTGAATAAAGCCGCTAAACAGTTTTAGCATATCAAAACGTAATTCCGAGTTTGCCTCTAGCTTAATATCACCTACATTAAAGAACACAGAATCCGCACTTTGGCGCAAAGTACTTCCAGGGCCAACTCTAAAAGTACGCCATCCTCTTAAGCTTTGCGTTCCACCAGCAGCATGCTGCATAATAAAAGGCATCGTTTTGGTATTACCGTAAGGCAATCCAAGTCGCGAATCCAAGCGATTGACCCAACTTACTTTGGGAGAGTTGATATTGTGAATGATGCCTGCCTCAAGGTAGTTGTACTTTGCAATTAATCGGCCTGGCAATAACGGTGAAATCAAAGCACCAGAATTCTCATAGCTCAGTTTGACCTGCGTGTAATTGTATTGAAACTTATCGGTTTTATTTTTGTATACAAATCGCACGCCTTGACTGGCAATAAAATAGCTTTGTAGCGATAGCTTTAACTGTACGTCTCTAATGCTATCAATATTTCGTGAGAACAACTGTACTAGCTGCAGTGGAATCGCTTGCCAAGTAATAAACTTATTTTGCTTCCACTCATAGATATAGTTACCAGTTACAGAGCCTTGTCCATAAGCTGTTGTATCATTAATTTGTTGATCTCTAACAACGAATTGAATTTTAGTTTTTGGATAGTAATAACTGCTGCGTGGAAGCAACTTGTCTATTAATAAGAAACGCGGAATTGTAAGGTCAGTTGTAATACCATATTCATATTGAAACAAACTTAAACGATTTGTTATGCCTCTTTTCTCAACACTATCAGGATGCAAAACAATATACTGCAAGCCACCTTGCGGTGTAATCGTAAGCTGATTGCCTTTCTTCATAAAGTTATTATCCCTAAACTGGTAGTTGAGGCCTGCGCCAAGGTCATAGCTTTGCGCTTGTGATAGATTTAATTCTACTTGTGTAAAAATCCTATCCATCAGAATTATAGTGTACACAATATCCACAGCGTCATCACGATTAGTTGCGTCAGTAACATTAGCTGTCACACTTCTAAAAACGCTAAAGCTTGTAAGTCTGCTCAATGTTGCATCTAGTTTATTTGGGTCAAATAATTGGCCAGGTCTCACATAAATGTTGTGAGCGATAATGTTATGGTCGATATTGCGTTTGTCAAATTCAAAGGATAAGCCATCTAGCACTTCTGTATTATCTAAGATTTTCAAAGCGCCTGTTTTGCCATCTAGCATTCTTACGCGCACACTATTGATGTAGTGTTTCTTCAGAACATTTTGCTTATTTACAGAATCGCTGATGTAAAATGTAACGCTTGCTTTGTATGTCTTTTTCTGTGCATTAGAGTCTTCGCTGTTTGCAAAAGCTAAGAAAGGATTGTCTAGGTATTGCAGCTGCGTGCGGTCTAGCGTGTCTACTTCTGGTCGAATTGCAACTTGACGAAATTTGTAATAACCTTTATTAATAAGCAGGGCAGCAATTCTATCGCGTTCTTCTCCAATATCTACGTTCTTTAATTTGGTGTTCACAAGCACTTTTCTATCGCGCCAAACGCTGTCAATGATTGCTTTAATTATTGGGTCATCGCACACATAGTTAACGCGCTCTATTGTGTACGAAGGGCCAGGCTCAACGATATAGTAAACGCTTGCCTTACGTTTGTCGTGCACAACACTATCTCTTACCTTGGCATACCAGTGGCCATTATTGGCAAGCACAATCTTCATTATGTTGCGCGACTGTACAACACTATTGGTATCATAGGCAACAGGTTTCTCTGCAACATTGCGTTTAATAAAGGTGTGTTCGCTGCTATCTTTAGTGATATTTCTGTAAAAAAGATTATAAACTGCAATTTTGCTTCGTGGCATTCTATAGCCAATATTGAAGCTCTCTAAGTCTAAATCATAAATAACGCTATTAGGTTTTTGCAGCACAGCAGCATTGAGCTGTGTAATAAGGTCGTAATCTGTACTTAGAGATTTATCGCGCAATACAACGCGATTTTGCCATAAAAGTTGCTTATCCTGAGCTAGGTGCTTGTGATAGGTACAACTACTTGCCATACATAATGTCAACACTATGTAGCATGCAATAGCTGTGCTAAGCTTGGATTTTGTTGTATTTTTGAAGCTCGTAAATGTCAACTCTTACAAAGGCGCAAGTTAATGCAATATGCGCATTGCATCACAAAAAAGACCGCGACGAGCAGGGCTTGTACCTAGCAGAAGGCGACAAACTGATAGGCGATCTTATCGCGGGCGGTGCTGCAGTGATGGATATTTACACAAGCTCAGCTAGTCAATTTGCAAGACACGAACGAGCAACAGTTGTAGCAGAGCAGTATATCGCAAAGATTAGTGTGCATAAAAGCCTGCCGGCAAGTGTCGCAGTTTTTAAGAAGCCTACGAAAGGTTCGCTTAAAGATGCTAGCGGATTAATGCTGTACTTATCGCAATTACAAGATCCCGGAAATGTTGGTACTATTATTCGCACTGCTGATTGGTTTGGTGTAAAGCATATCATTCTAAGTGCAGACTCGGCAGATGCATATGGTCCCAAAACGGTACAAGCTACTATGGGCAGTATTGCGCGATCTAATATCTATCTTGCTGGCTTAAATGAAGCTTTAGCGCAGCTTCCATCAGATACAAAATGCTATGCAACCATGTTAGATGGAGAGCCGTTGCCACAAATATCGCTTGCTCCTAATGCGCTGATTGTAATAGGCAATGAAGGTAGTGGCATCAGCGAATCAAGTTTGCCGTCCGATGCGGTGAAATGTACAATTCCACGCTATGGCAATGCCGAAAGCCTTAATGCAGCAGTTGCAACAGCAGTCATTTTGGGCTATTTACGCATGAAATAGTGTTATTTTAGTGTTAGCCACTTTTATTTGGCACGGCAGTTGAATTACTTGATTTAGAATTGCTTACAAAGCAGTTAAACAACAAATAAACATAAAAAGGAGGAAATAAGTAATGAAGAAACTACTACTACTTGCAGCAGTGCTGCTAATGACTGTATCACAAATGATGGCCCAACAAATGTTCGCGGGCGCTCGTTTAAAAGTGCGCGACCTAGAAGGTGCAATTATATTTATTTCAATAAATGGTAAAATGTTCCAGCAAACTGGGCACGTAGTTACAATACCTCGTGTAAAGGCTGGCCAAGCTCGCCTAAATGTATATCGTGTTAGTGCCAATGGCATGCGCATTGCTTCACCTGCTAATTTGATTTACAGTGGCAATATCGTTATGCGCAATGGCTATATCTATCGTGCTACGGTAGATGACTACGAAGGCATTAGATTAGAGGAATTTTGCTGCCTAGATGGCGGTGGCGTTTTTACACAAACTAATGGCTACAATAACCAATTTGGTTACTACGACGAGCATGAGCATTTTTGGGAAGATCAATATTGGCTTGGCAACAATGCCGCTGTAACGCAAGTGCCTGTAGCACCTTTATGTATGAACGACTTACAGTTTGGTACCTTATTGCAGTCTATTCGTAACACGACATTTGCTAGCACTAGAAAAAATATCGTAAAGTCCGCTTTAATGACGGGCAACTTCAGTACTGCACAATTAAATACTTTGCTTGCTGAGTTTACTTTTGCTAACGACAAGCTTGAAGTAGCTAAAATGATCACAAATAATATTGTAGATCCACAAAATATCTTTGCTGTTTATGATGCTTTTACTTTTGCCAACGATAGAGATGCTTATGCACAGTATATTCAAATGCTAAGCTCAGACCCTAATAGCAACTTTAGCCGTAACCTTGCTATACAGCAGCAAATTGCACAATGGCAAGCTAATGGTGGCAACAACAATTGGAACAATGGTAATGGAAACGGCAATTGGAATAATGGCAATGGCAATTGGAACAATGGCGGTGGTAACAACAATAACGGTAATTGGAACAACGGTTGGAGCAATGGCAATGGCAGGAATAACAATGGCAACAACAATGGCAACTGGAATAACAATAACAACAACAATGGCAACTGGAATAATAATGGTGGCGGTACAATGGATGCAAACACATTCAATGCTTTCTTACAAACAGTAAGGAATAGCAGATTTGACAGCGGCCGTACAACGATTGTTAAAACACAATTGGCAAATGCTTGGATCACAGCTCAGCAATTGCGCCAAGTTGTTGAAGTGTTTGACTACGAAAGCAGCAAACTAGATATCGCAAAAAGCGTAGCAACTAGAGTAGTAGATCGTAACAACTTGTTTGTGGTTTACGACGCTTTTGACTACGAAAGCAGTAAGCAAAATTTTGCGCAATTCGTTGCACAACTTAACTAAATAGTAGGCCGCAGCTTTAGTTATTTCTTAACAGTGACCCCAAAAAATGTGGCACGCAATTTGTAAGTATACTAATAGGCGATTTGGTAAGCCTTACAAACCAAACACGATACAAGGTTTATAGTGATTTTCATAGTAGGTTTAGGTGATAGTGCCTGCATCTTTCAAAGGGTGCAGGCATTATTGCTTTCGGAAGAATTTGTTTACTGTTTGAGCAACTTTGGCGACAGTGCTGGCTGAACTCAACTTGAAATATGTACGCTGCTCTGCACCAAACTTCTTGAAAAATTTGTCAATACTTGCTATGCTACTCCCTTCAAAATCAAACAAGGGTATTTCTAGTTTTTTTGCGTGGATGATACCATGCCACAACAAAGCAGTACTTACCTCGCTATAACCTTCTTTACGACCACCACCTAGATAGTATGCGCTTAACTTGTCCCATACAAAGAAAGCTGCACCAACGGCTGTCGTTCCATCGTAGGCAATCAATATAGTACCGAAATCATTTTGTTGGCAATAGTTGTAGAGTTCCTTTATTTTTTCTTTATCGTATGGATAATCCTTTCCTTTTTGCGTGTACGACAATGCAAGTAAATCGTAAGCGCTATCTATATCGTCAGCCGCTTGAATAGTGATTTTCTTTTGTGCTTTTTTTATTTGCCGCTGCAAACTGTCGTGGATGTTGCCATAAAGCTGTTCCTCGCTTGCTGCGAGTTGCAATACATTTGTATGGGCTTGTTGAAGCAATGATGTCGATGCAAAATTAAACTTATAGTCCAAGTCAATATCTACAAGTGCATGCGGCACAGTTTTAATAAATGTCTCTATTGCCGCTAGAATATGTGTTTGATTGCTATGGCTGCTTTGAACTAAGGTATACGGCGATAAAATAGGATTGCGTAGCCATTGTGAGCCTAGCCTGTTTTCTATTTGATACACAAAAAAATACTGCTCCTGTTCTATATTGACTTGAAGTACATCCCAATTTGCGCAAGTGATGTTAAGCCAATCTGGGCTTGCAAAAATGCGCAAGTCATGACTATGGGCTTCGTAAAACATCTGGTATGCCTGCTTGTAACTAGTCAAACCTTACAGCTTTTAGAGGTGAGATAAACTTTACTATTGTGCTCGCTAATACAATCACTAAGCCAAAGATTAAGATGCTAAGTGCGCAAATTGCTAATACACTTTGCCATTCAAATTTTAACACTACATGGTCTACATAATAAATGTCTGGATCTAGCTTTACAAAATGAAATGTTTGCTGTAAAAATCCGAGCAACATAGCTAAGGCCACACCAAGTACAATGCCTATTATCGTAATCCGTAAGTTTTGCCAAACGAATATTTTTTGAATGCGCCAATTACTTGCGCCTATGCTTTTAAGTATACCTATCATTTGTGTGCGCTCAAGCACAAGAATTAATAAGCCTGTCGCAATATTAATAAGCGCCACAAGTAGTAGAATGACATAAACAGTATTGAGGTTTTGCTTCACTAGATTTAACCATTGAAATACACGCCTAAAACGTTCTTCAATTGTAAACGCTGTTAGTGGCGGTCGCAGGCATTGCATAAAAATATTGTCACGTACTTTAGTAGCGTCAGTAGCATTAGAAACGCTTATTTCGTATCCAGCAATACGCGCTGCGGTATCGCTTTGCAATAATTGTAAGAGTCGTATATCAGCAATCGCAAATGTTTTATCATTTTCGTGTATGCCAGTTTGATAAATGCCGCTGACGCGAAGCTTACGTGCTCTAGGTGCTTCGCCATTGTTTAGCACCACATAGCACAATATGCTGTCGCCAGCTTTTACATCCAAAATATGCGCGTGTGCCTTACTTAGCAAAATATCTTTGCTATAAGTAGAATCGCTCAGTGTTGGCATCTGGCCTGATATCAAAAACTTCGGCAATCTGTCTTTATCATAGTTTGTAGAAATGCCTCGAAGCAGTACACCTTCATAGTTTTGCTTGAATTTCAAAAGTGCACTTTGAATACCAATAGCGCTTACGTTTTTTACACCTGCTACTTTGCTGATGCTATCTTGCAGATTTTTATTGAAGTACATGGAGTCTGGCTGACTAAATGATGTAATGTCGCCGCTACTTGTCATGACATGCACATTGCCCCAACAATTGTAAAACTTATCAATCACGCCTTGCTCAAAGCCTGCATAAATTGCAGTACCAAGTACCATAATGCATACGCTAATCGCCGTTGCGGCAGTACAAAGCTTTACAATAAAGCTACTAAAGGTTTTGCCGCGGCCTACCGAAAGCTTGTTGGCTATGTATAATGAAACATTCACTAACTGTTGCAAATATACAATTTGACCCTATGTAAGTCTTGCCTAATTTGATTGAGGTGATCAGCACCACGCCTCAGCTAGGAAATGGCAAGTAGTGTAGAAAGTATGGGAAATGCTGTAAAAAGTTTATCGAATAAAAAATGGCAAGTTACTTATATCGCACCGCTACAACCATGTATCCTTGCTGTATTCCTACCCTGGGGAGGTTCCACAGGAGCTGGTCGTATAAGACTTGCCGCCGCGAAGGTAAGCGCTCGCTAGCATCATACCAACTGCAATATGTACAATATGTTAAGATTTACATCAGTCTACCTACCATAAAGCATAGCACAAGCACTACCTTTGCAGCACATTTTTTAAGCTATGAAGTTTTTTATAGACACAGCAAATCTAGATCAGATTAAAGAAGCCAATGAATTAGGCATTTTAGATGGCGTAACCACCAACCCGTCATTGATGGCAAAAGTTGGTGTTAAAGGCCAAGAAGCAGTTATGCAGCATTACAAAACCATTTGCGAAATGGTAGATGGCGACATTAGTGCCGAAGTAATCAGTACAGATTATGCTGGCATTGTAGAAGAAGGCAAAAAGCTAGCTGCTATCCACCCAAATATTGTTGTTAAAGTGCCGATGATTAAGGACGGCATTAAAGCAATTAAGTGGTTTACCGACAACGGCATCAAAACAAACTGCACGCTGGTATTTAGCGCTGGTCAAGCTATTCTTGCAGCAAAAGCAGGTGCTACCTATTTAAGTCCATTTGTGGGTCGAGTAGACGACATCAATTGGGATGGTATTGATTTAATCAGTCAGATTTCGCATATATACAAAATGCAAGGCTTTACAACGCAGATTTTAGCTGCAAGTATCCGCAATGCGCTCCATATTGTACGTTGTGCAGAAGCTGGCGCAGATGTTTGTACTTGCCCGCTAGATTCAATTTTAGGCTTGCTTAAGCACCCACTTACTGATATCGGCTTGGCGCAATTCTTAGAAGATGCTAAGAAAACGCAATAGTTTGCTACACCGATTTATTATGTTTTTAACACTAAGCCACACTTAGCACAGTATTTTTGTACAATTGCATGAATAAAATATTAGCAATTTTTGCACTCCTGCTTTGTAGCTGTACTACAGCTTTTGCACAGGCACAAGCAATGGGTCCTACACAACCTAGCTTTCCAGACATGAGTTTCTATAATAGCCAAATGGCTAGCGATCGTGTGCGTGGTGCTATGAGCAGATACGAAAACGATTGGAAGAAATTATTTGCGGAGAAAAAGTTGGACTGGCCAGCAAAAAATATTTACATACGCTGTTTCAAGGCGGATCAAAAGTTTGAGGTGTATGCACGCAATAAAGCAACTGATACATTTACACATGTAAAGACATTTGCTGTATGCGTATTGAGCGGTAAGATGGGGCCAAAGCGCAGAGAAAACGATAAGCAAGTTCCTGAAGGTTACTACTTCTTTGACGAGTTTAATAAAAACAGCAACTACTACTTAAGCCTGTTAGTTAGCTATCCAAATTTTAGCGATTTGATTAAGGGCGATAAAGAAGCACCAGGCAGTGCCATTTATGTGCACGGTAGCTGTGTTACAATAGGATGCTTGCCTATGACTGATGAAATCATACAAGAGATTTACGCCTTATGCGTCGTGGCTCGTACAAATGGTCAACTAAATATTCCAATACATATTTTTCCAACATATTTTACAAGACAAGGGCTTACTTATTTGAGTCAGTGGTATCGCGAAAACGACAATCAAAAATTTTGGACCTCGTTGAAAAAAGGCTACGACTATTTTCAAAGTTATAAGAAGATACTTCCGGTAATGTATGATGGCGAAGGCAATTATGTTTATTAATTAATGGACAATGGATAATTGAGAATGGAAAATTGATAGTGGACAATGGATAATGATTACGGTGAGGCTGGTCTACGAAATTGAATAGATATGCGTAACCGATAATCTGCAATCAACAATGTAACAATACAACAATTCAACAATATAACAATTCAACAATATAACAATTCAACAATACAACAATTCATACCATGTATCCACCAGAAATAGTAATGCCGATGAAGGCAGAGTTAACACAAAACGGTTTTGCAGATTGTAGCACACCAGAACAAGTAGAGCAAGCACTTGCACAAAGTGGCACTACTTTAGTAATGATCAATAGCGTATGCGGTTGTAGTGCAGGAACAGCACGCCCAGGTGTACTAATGGCACTAGCAAATGCAAGTATTAGGCCAGCACAAACAATTACTAGCTTTGCAGGTTTTGACACTGCGGCAGTAAGTAAGGTGCGCGAGTATTTGTTGCCATATCCGCCAAGTAGTCCTGCAATTGCTTTGCTAAAAGATGGTCAGTTAGTGCATATGATAGAGCGCCACATGATTGAAGGTCGCAGTGCGCAAATGATAGCAGATAATTTGATAGACGCATTTAATCAACACTGCGCTTAGTGTACGCCGATTTTGCCGAAATATTTCGCCGGCTACTTGGCATAGACTTGCCCATGCTTAGCTTGTTTAAGAGCTTTGGCTTTTTGGTGGCCTTGGCTTTTTTTGCTGCAGGTTATATTTTATTCTTAGAAATTAAACGCAAAGCCAAGCAAGGTATTATTGGCAATGGCGAAGTCGCAGAGCAAATTATTGATACACGTATTGATTACAAGAGTTTTGCAATACAAGCTCTAATAGGCGCTGTAGTGGGCTACAAAGTATTTGGATTATTTGGCAGTTATGCTACAAGCAGTAGCGATCCACTAAACTATATTGCTTCTTTGCAAGGCAGCATCATTGGTGCTGTTGGAGGCTTGTTACTTTTTGTTGGGCTTAAGTATATGGATTTACTTAGTCTGCGTAAAAAATATGGTATTACAGAAGAGCCTATTACACAAAAGGTTCGTACCCCATACCATTATCGTGTTGGTGATTTGTCGCTAGTGGCAGCCTTAGCTGGTTTCGCTGGCGCAAAAATTTTCAATGCCTTTGAAACTTGGAGCGATTTTATTAAAGACCCTATTGGCAATTTCTTCAGTAGCAGTGGGCTTACCTTTTATGGTGGTTTAATTGTTGCAACTTTTGCGCTGATGTGGTACACCCGTAAATGGCAAATGGATTTTAAGCATTTATGTGATGCTGCAGCACCTGCTCTCATCCTAGCTTATGGTATTGGCCGTTTAGGCTGTCAAGTAAGTGGCGATGGCGATTGGGGGATACATAATTCGGCTTATGTAACTAATGTACAAGGTGTAGCCGTGCCGGCGCAGCAAGCTGATGCTTTTCAACAAGCCACAGTGCAATACCGCAGCCATTTTGATAGAGAATTTGGCACAAATGCTGAAGTGCCTCATAAAGCTATTGCTCGTCCTGCGGCCTTGTCTTTTTTGCCACATTGGTTATTTGCGTATAGCTATGCGCACAATGTAAATAGGGTAGGTGTGCCATTGCAAAATTGCGCAGGCACCTATTGTACAGTACTACCTGTGCCCGTGTTTCCAACGCCTTTGTATGAGTTCGTTGGCGGTGTACTTATTTTTTTATTCCTATGGAGCATACGTCAGAAGTTGAAGTATGCCTTAGATATGTTTGGCATTTATCTCGTACTCAACGGATTGGAGCGTTTCTTTGTAGAAGGCATTAGAGTAAACGCCAAGATTCACAAGTTTGGATTAACCTATACGCAAGCTGAAGCTATTGCGGTTGGTTTGGTCTTAATTGGCTTATTGATTTTGGTTTACAACAGAACGCTTGGCAGAAGTAAAAATAAGTTTGTAGAATTAGCTTCAAACTAGTCAACAACTAGCTTTAATGAGCTAGATAACGTGCTGCTAATTTCCTTGCTTTTACATTTCACATGCTACTTTGGCTTATTGACTTTTTTACTATAAAACGATAGTTGCAATTAAGCATAAGCGTTTGCAGAATTAGCTATGAGAACTAAGTCACCAATCAGTTTTAGTAATACACTCAGCGCCGCTTATCTCGATAGTATTACATCCCCCTTATACACCTTAGGCTTGTTAGTAATAAGATCCTTATACTGAATAACATAGCTATATGTATCGCCTTCAATGTCCTTGCCTTTGTATTGGCCGTTCCAACCCTTGTTGATATCGTCGGTTGTAAATACGCGTTCACCCCAACGGTTGTAGATGTCAAAACTCTTCAGTTCTACCTTGTAAGTTTTAATGTGCAATACATCATTCAAGTCGTCGCCATTAGGTGTAAAAATATTAGGTACCCAAACATAGCTGCCGTTGATATACTCTATACAACGTTCGCTCGTATCAGAACAGCCTGCAGCATTGGTAGTTACAAGCATAAAGCAGTGCTTTCCAGTATCAGTTAACGTATAGTCCAAATTTGGTGTGCTTGCTATTAATTGTCCTTTGTACCACCACTGATAGTTGACGCCAGCAATGCTTGCATTTGTAAGTGTAACATTTGGATCAAATTCATTTACTATTGTGCTACTAGGCGTAAAATCGCTAACAGGATTAGGTGCAACTTCCAAAGTGAATACCACAGTATCTACACCGCCACATTTACCAGTATCTTGTACTATTAAAGTATATGTCGTTGTGTTTTGAGGATTAAACACGATTTGACCATCAACTGTGGTTGCACCAATATTTGGTTGAATATTTACGCTGTATGTACTTGGTATAGTAGGCAACCATGTGCTATCGCCTTTACAACTTGTAAGTACTTGAGGGACTGGCGCAGTAACTTCAGTAGTAAATCTAGCTTTTGAGCAAGCAGTGTCTGGAATAAAACGCCAAAGATCATTGTGCCTATAAAAATTTATACCAATAGTCATGCCGCCGTACACCCATACATTATTTTGCTTGTCTGCCCAGATGGCTACACCACCACGTCCGCCAGGTTTGTTTGCAGGAGCTGAAACGCCTAAAGTGCCATATACTTCTGTTGGTGTGGTGCCAGCGGCGTCTCCGCTCACCCAAGTCCATTTGCTAGTATTGCTATTGAAAAGCCAAAGGTCGTTCGCATCAGCTGTTGTACTTCCACTCAAAAATCCTCCAAAAGTCCAAAATAATGACACACAACCTAAAGTACCTGCTGTTTGATTTTCATAGCGAGCAGAAGGATATTCATTTTCTTCTTGCTTACACTTAGCTGCATATACACCTTGATTGTCACCTACGTTTGATCCACTAATCCATGTCCAGTTATTTGTAACTGTACTGTACTTCCATACATCGTTAGAGCCACCAATTGTTGTACTACCACCATAGATATACAAGTTATCTTCAGCATCTTGCCATTTGGTATAACTAAATCTACCAGGTGGTAAATTCGCTGGAGATTCTACACCTTTTGTGCCATAATTATTAGAAACACCACCATCACCTTTCATAAATGCATATTGGTTGATGCTTGGATCGTACTGCCATAAATCGTTGCTTAAGCCAAGCATACCTTGAGAGCCACCAAAAAACCATGCATGGTTATTGCTAGTAACCCAGCTACTCTTACACTCATTAACATCTGGCATAGCATTGCTGGCTAGAAAAAGGCCAGGAGCACCTTTACTAGGTACAATATTTGCAATAACTTGCTCGCCATTCATCCACGTCCATTCGTTGGTAGCTATATTGTAACGCCACAAGTCGTTTAAAGAACCCCAAGTGCCTGAGCCATCAGTTCCGAATCCGCAAAACAACCATAGATTATTATCCTTGTCCGTCCAGCAGTTAGCACCCCAACCTCTTGAGCTCGGATAATTTGCAGCGCTAGGTACACCCTTTGTGCCAAACACGCCAGATGGGTTAGCATTGCCTTGAGGACCACTCATCCAAGTCCACATATTAGTACTTACGTCGTATTTCCACAGGTCGTTTTGCTCGCCATTTAATGTAACACCACCAAACAGCCAAAAATTGCCATTCGTATCAGTCCAATATGCACATTGGTATCTACCCTCTGGGTAATTCGCAGCATTAGGTACGCCCTTGGTGCCGTACACGCCAGCTCCTGTGCCGTTTTGAGTGCCATGCATCCAAGTCCATTCGCCGAGTTGTGCATTTGCATTTCTACTGCTAAGCGCAATTACAATTATTGCTAGGTATTTTAGAATTCTCATGAGGCTTGTTTATTTTTGATTTATAGTTTGGCGCTTTTTACTTTCTTCAATTTCTTCTTTTTCTGTCCTACGCTCTTGCTCCGCTATAACTTTACCGTTTGTGTCTAGTGTAAGAATTTCATCGCCTTGCACAACATTGGCCTTGCCATTGTAAAAGTCTGTTGCAGTCATGTATTGATAGGGGATTACTACTTGCCCTTGCAGATTAATATAGCCCCATTTTTGCTGCTCATTACGCACTCTAATTAAGCCATTACGACACAAACCAGCTGTTGTATTACTTGTTGTATACAATACTTCATTCGCTTGGTTGATGTATAATATTTGTCCATTGCTTTCCACACGTGCAATGCCATCTATAAAGTCGCTAGCAGCATCATATATATGTGCAATTTTTGTCTTGCCCATATTATCTACATAACCGTACTTGCCGTTGAATTTTACTGCTGCTAATCCTTCATGAAATGAATTTGCATCTTCATATTTTAATGTTACTACACAAATACCTTTGTTATCAATAAAGCCTCTCTTGCCCTTGAATATCACAAGTGCACGTCCTTCAAAGAAGTCGCCACCGGCTTCATAAAATGGTTCTACTACAACATGGCCGCTGGCATTTTTATAGCCAACTTTATAGTTGTACATGAATTTTGTGAGATCTTGTGCCGCAGTAGTTAGTGCGATACCACATGTTGTGACTAGGATTGCAACAAGCTTTTTGGTCATGGTCGTGAAGATTTAGTGTGTATTGGAATCAATTGCTTTGGTAAATATACGTTAAGATAGACGTAAAAGCAAGTCTAGAAGTTTGCAGAAATGGCTATTTCTTTTGTGGAAAAGCTAAGCCACTAGGTATTTGCGCTAGTAATTATCGTAAGTCAAAACAAAAAAAGCAGTGCACTTAGCTAAACTTTTGTACCACTTAAATCCAGTACCCTAATAAATTCTTCGTCGCTTACTTTGCTGACACTCAGGCGATTAAGTCGTATCATCTCCATGTTTTTTAACACTGGATCAGCTTTAATTTGCGCTAACTTGATCGTATTTTTAAGTGCTTTTACTGGGCTAAAGTCTACAACAAGCCATGCGGTTTCTTCCGTTGTTGGATCTTGATAGCTTTCTTTTACAACCTTGGCAATGCCCACGATCTCCATACCCTCATTACTATGGTAGAAGAAGGCTAGATCTCCTTTTTTCATGTCACGAAGGTTGTTTCGCGCTGCATAGTTGCGAACGCCATCCCAATAGGTGCGCTTATCTTTTACAAATTGATCCCAACTGTACTTAAATGGTTCGCTTTTTATAAGCCAAAATGCCATGCGTGCAATTTAAGGTAAAAGCTAGCAACCGTTAAAGCAAGTTGCTAAATAAAGACTAACATCGGCTATAAAAGATGCAGCAAAGCTTACCTTTGCTCATCAATGCGTAAAATTTTACTCAGTACATTTTTGGTGTGTTCGTTTGCTTTAGCAAAAGCACAAACACCAACATATAGTTATGCCTTAACAAGTAATCTGCAATGCACGCCAAGTAGTGGGCCAACGCTTTTAGCAGCAGGCGCAAAAAACTTTATACTTGATACCATAGATCGTAACACCACTGGCAGAGATGTATGTAATTTACCTAAGAACAGCGGTTTGATTTTTACTGATAATGCGAATACCATTTTCGCAGATAGCACTTACAGTATTGAAATGCTTGTTACCATAGATGATTTGAGCGCTTGGGTAAAAATGATTGACTTTAGCAATGGAGTATCAGATGCGGGTTGTTACTTAACGCATGGCAAGGTCAACTTCTATGCAGAAGCAGTAGAAGTCGACAATTCCATCACCGCAAACACCTATCAGCATATTGTACTTTCGCGCGTTGATAGCACAGATTTCGTTACAGTATATATTAATGGCAAACGCACATTATCTTTTGTAGATAATCTTGCATTAGCTATACCTAGCACATCACACAACACAGTTCGTTTTTTAATGGATGATACTGCAACCAATAATACGGAAGAAAGTTTGGCCCGTGTAGCGCTTATCAACTTCTATAACGATGCACTTGCTGATACAAGTGTTAGTCAAAAATATTTACAGTTAGTACCTGCACCACTTCAAGTTGCTAATTCACAAATCCTAACTACGAAAGCGTATCCAAATCCTTGTGTTAATGTGCTTCATGTAGAGGCAAAAGGTGCATACAAAGTAATGGATATAGCTGGCACAATAATAACAAGAGGTCTTGTGCAAAATAATACAATCAATGTAGAAACTTTGCCAGCTGGCGTTTATACCTTACTGCTTGATGGTGCAGCTAAGCCAGTTCGTTTTGTGAAGCTGTAATCGCAGAACTCCTAGGCGACTACGATTAAGTAATCCGGTTTTAGCTCATTGCTAAAACATCCACCACGTGCAATGTTTTGATTGGTAAATTGTTCTTGCGGATATATGCATCAATATGCATTAGGCAACTTACATCTGTGCTTAATATATACTCAGCACCTGTATCAATTGCACTTTGAACTTTTGTTTGCGCCATACCTACGCTAATTGGTTCAAATTTTACAGCAAAAGTGCCGCCAAAGCCGCAGCAGGTTTCACACTCTTTCATTTCTGTTAGTTCTAAACCTTTTACTTTGCTTAATAGTTTACGAGGGCCTTCCTTAATGCCGCACTCACGCAATGCGCCACATGCATCATGGTATGTTGCTTTAGCAGGAAAACTTGCTCCGAGATCTTCCACCTTAAGAATATCTATTAAAAATTCAGTGATTTCATAAACACGTTTTGCTACACGTTTAGCAGGTAAAAGTTGAGAATCGTTTTCAAATATTTCTTCGTAGCCACTTCTTATAAAACCTGTGCAGCTACCGCTTGGTGTAACAATATAATCAATGCCCTCAAAATCGTCAATAAACTTTGCAGCTACAGATTTACATTCGCCGATATAGCCAGCATTGTAAGCTGGTTGGCCGCAACATGTTTGGTTTGGATTGTAACTCACAAGACAGCCAAGTTTCTCTAGCACTTTCACCATGTTCATGCCAGTTTGCGGATACAATTGGTCTACAAAACATGGTATAAAAAGCTGCACTCTCATTGGCCGTAAAGCTAGTTTATTATCCTTATTTTTTCTACGGATATTAGGCAGACTTGCATTGGAATTAGTGATAGCGTATGGCTTATAAAGTGCATGACAAAAGAAAGAAGAATACTTTCTTGACCAAATAACTAGATAAAGTCTTGTGGGCTATGCCTAGCAATTTGCCATAAACTGCATCATCTTCAAGGCGCTTAAAGCTGCTTCCTCACCCTTGTGACCTTGCGAACCACCTAGTCTATCGTACGCTTGTTTCTCATGCATTACTGTAAGTATACCAAAAATTATAGGCGACATTAAAGTAATATTAAGTTGAGAAATGCCATTAGTAACTGCCTTACATACATATTCAAAGTGTGGGGTTTCTCCTTGTATAACACAGCCAAACGCAATGTAAGCACGTTTACTTGGCGTCATTTTGGGATGGCAGCGCTCATGGTGAACGACGGCAAAAGGTAATTCAACACAACCCGGCACCGTTTCAATTTTAACTTCACAATTGTTTTCAGCAAGTACTTTACATGCGCCTTCAACTAGTTTTGTGCAGATATCGTCGTTCCATTCTGTGCGAATAATCACTACCTCACATTTACTAAAATCGTGATCTAGTTTAGTTGTTGTGCTTAGACTTGATGGTGCTGTGCTCATGTGTATCTTGTTTATATATAAATCCCCACTAGTTGTAGCTAGCGGGGATTCAAAATTAAAGTAATAATTATAGTATTAGATGCCTGTTTGACCTAAACGTGCCAAGCTACGATCAGCGTCTAATGCCTCACGGCTCTGTGGGAATTTCTCTTTCAATCGTGTATAAGCTGCGATAGCTTGCTCTGGCTTGTTCATAGCCTCGTAAACCATACCAGCACGCTTAAGATAAATAGGAGAGAACTGCACATTGCCTTCATCTGCACCTGCTTTTTCGTAAGCCTCTGCCGCTTCAGCCAATTGCTTGTTATCCCAGTATGCATCGCCTAGTAAGCCAGCAGCTAATGATTCTAGAATTGTACCACGACCATCAAAACTCTTTAATGATGCTATCGCTTCTTTGTACTTGCCTTGCTTGAGGTATGCTGCGCCAGCCATATAGCTAGCCATATTACCTGCATCTGTGCCGCTATATTCTTTTGCAATTTTTGCAACACCTTGTGTGCGACCATCGCCATTAAGCATCGCGCTCATACTGTCTATTAACATGTAATTGCTTGCCTTGCCCAGTGCATCAGCAGCTTTCACCTCGCGAGGTGCTTTGTAGAAATATTTGTAACCTACAAAAAGTAGTGCAGCACCAACTATTGCACCCAAGGCAATATTGATATACTTTTTGTTGTTGCTATATGCATCTTCTATTTTAGCTAAACGCTCGCTTGCGTCTTCAATTGGTGCAGCACCACTTGGGTCTTCTACGCGTTGTACGACTTGTGTTGTTTGTTTCGGTGCTGTGTATCTGTCAATCTTTGCCATTAATGTACTTTATAAAATATGTTGATGTTGTAATTGTTGTGTTTTAGTCCATGATGTATGGATAGTTCTCATCGGTGTAGATATCCTTATAAACCTCGCTATTATCTGGCCAAGGACTATTTTCTGCAAATTCTACACAATCGTCTACAATAGCTTTTACTTTCTCGTCAATTGCAGCGATGTCTGCTTCTGTTGCATAGTTCTTAGTCAATAGTACGTTGCGTACATGATCTATTGGATCCTTTTCCTTAAATTCTTCTACCTCTTCTTTTGTGCGATACTTAGCAGGGTCACTCATGCTATGGCCACGATAGCGATAGGTTTTCATTTCCAAAAGGGTAGGCCCTTCGCCATCGCGTGCACGACGTACTGCACGCTCAATGCCTTGATGCACTTCTTCCGGACTCATGCCATCTACGCTGTCGCCAGGCATATCGTAGGCATCAGCTAATTTATAGATATCTAATACGTTAGAGGTACGCTCAATGCTTGTCCCCATCGCATACTGATTATTTTCGCAAATAAAAATTACAGGCAACTTCCATAGCATAGCCATATTGAAGGTTTCATGTAAAATACCTTGGCGAGCAGCACCATCACCAAAATAACACAAGGTCACATTATCGTTACCATTATACTGATCTGCAAATGCAATACCTGCGCCTAAGCCAATTTGACCACCCACAATACCGTGACCGCCAAAAAACTTCTTATCCTTGCTAAAGAAGTGCATACTACCGCCTTTACCTTTAGTACAGCCAGTAGCTTTGCCATATAATTCAGCCATACATTCGCGGCTACTAATGCCTTTTGCTATGGCTAAACCATGATCGCGATAAGCGGTAATCATATTATCATCATCGCGAATCGCCGTCATAGCGCCCGCTGCTAATGCTTCCTGACCAATATATAGGTGGCAAAATCCACGTATTTTCTGCTGACCATATAGCTGGCCAGTCTTCTCCTCAAACTTGCGAAGAAGTAACATGGTTTCGTACCAATACAAATAAGTTTCTTTGCCGAACTCGTTTTGCACTATGCTTTAGTTAAATTTGGCGCGAAGATAAGCTTTTGCAAGCACAAAATTAGCTTGACACATATAAAAAAAATATCAGTCTACCAGTATCGTAATATTGGAACCAAAACCATTGATTTTAGTGATAAAGTCACTTGTTTGCATGGGTCAAACGGTTGCGGTAAAACTAACGTGCTAGACGCAATTTATGCGCTAGCCTATAGCAAAAGTTATTTTACAAGAAAAGATGCCTTGCTAGTGCAATATGGCATGCAGGGCATGAGTCTTAGCGCTCAATACAGCGAGCACTCAGCTAAAATGCTGTTGAGAGAAACGGGCAAAAAGGAATTATACCTCAACGACTCCGAGCTTAAGCAGGTGCAGCAATACCTCGGCCATACCAGTTGCGTAATGATCGCCCCAGACGATATAAGCCTGATTAACGATGGAGGTGAGGAGCGCCGTAAGTACCTAGATAGCATACTTACACTCATCCAGCCTGACTACATCGCAACACTTGGCAAGTACAATAAGATATTGCAACAGCGTAACGCATTGCTCAAAAATTGGCACAATTTAGATGCTTCGTCACAAAGTGTATTAGAATTCTACAACCAACAACTGGCAGATTTTGCAGCGATAATTTTTGCCGCCCGACAGGCATTGATGAAAGAAATAGAACCGGTATTTATAGAGCGCTATCGTGACTTTAGTGTTGATAAAGAAAAAGTTGAAGTAAAATATACAAGTACATTGTTTAACAACAACTTAGTAGAGCAATTATCTAATAATTTTCATAAAGATTTAGCTTCACAGCGGACTAATTATGGTGTTCACAAAGACGATATTGCTATGCTGTGGCTAACAGGTGAAAGCTTTAAGGAAACAGCAAGTCAGGGTCAACGCAAAACCATGCTTTTTGCCCTAAAACTTGCCCAGTACCAAATTTTAAAAGCAAAGCTTGGCAATAGCCCAACCTTGCTGCTAGATGATGTTTTTGAAAAACTAGATGAACAAAGAGGCAAGCAGCTACTGCAGTTTATTTTGCAGCAAGATGGCCAAACGATTATTACAGATACCCACTTGGCTAGATTGCAAGCCGCCTTTGGCGGTTCTCAGGAGGTAACTTATTTATCCTTGGGATAAGCTACCAATCGCCTAGTTTTTCTAAGCGCCCCTTGCGTTTTACAATATTGGCATAATCCCACTGAATGGTACAGGCTTTATGGAGTAAGCGTTCAATTAATTGCTCATCTAGCTCTTTTACAGTGATAAAACGAAGCTCCGCAGCCTTAAATTTACCGACTGCAATAAGACTAGCTTCCTCAAAGCTTTGGCCACTCCAAAACAAGAGGCTAATACCATGCTTACGTTTACTATAACCTACAATAGGATTGTCTGCAATAAACCAAACGGGATGGCCATGCCAAAGTTTGCCTGCTGCTTGTGGTAGATTTTGACCAATGATTTGCAATAGAGCATCGCAGATACTAGCATCTTCGAGCGTTTGCTTAGCATTGTATGCCTGTATTTCGGCTAAAGCTGTCATGTATAGTACAAAAATAGATGACTAAAGTGCCAATCCGTGGTCATTATACCACAACAAACATCAGTCTACCATTCATACTATAATTAGGCCTGCTTCAGGTGCATATTGCTTACCTTTGCGCGCGCCCAAGCTCACAGCTTGGGAGGCATATATTTATTTCAATGGATAAAAAATCACTAATTGGGTTTGTGTTAATGATGGCGCTACTAGGCGGCTACTTATATACCAACCAACGTGAGGCGGCAAAGTTCCAGCAACAAAAGCGCGCTGACAGTATACAAAATGCACTTAAAAATCCGCAGCCTCAAGCACCAGTTGCAGTAGCAGATACCAACAAGGCAACACCTGCTGTGGCAGACAGTGGCGCAGCGGAGGCAACATACCAACTGACTAATAAGGATGTAGCTTTTACCTTTAGCAATAAAGGCGCAATGCCTGTAGCAGCTAAGTTAGCGCGCTTCAAAACTGCAACACCCGAAAGCAATCGTCAGGATTTGTATGTAATTAAGCCAAAGCAACACGAGTTTGATTTAAGCTACAATACAGCTACTGGAACAGTATTACACACAAAGGATGTGGTATTTACTGCTGCGCAAAATGCAAAGAGTATCACCTTTACCTCTCCTCAAGGTTTAAACATTACGTACACTTTACCAGATACGGGTTATGTGCTTGACATAAATGTTAATGCTGGCACAACACTTGGTGCTGGCCAAAGCATGAACGTGCAATGGAATCAAGTATCGCCAAATAATGAGTACAATGCAGTCGACGATCAGCAGTACACCCAAATTGTTTACAACGAAAACGACGAAGGCATTGACTACAATACCATCAATTCAGAAAAAAAGCTAGAATTTGCTAAAGGTGTAAAATGGTTGAGCTACAAACAGCACTATTTTAATGCAACACTTATGAGCACTGAAAAGCCTTTTGTAAAAGGTACTGCTACAGCTAAGCCAACTGCTGATACAAGCAATGCTTCTGTAGCTGCATTTACGAGTGCATTAACACTGCCTGCAGCTAACATAGTTAACTTGAAATTATTTGCAGGGCCTAATGACTACGAAATCCTAAAGGCGCAAGGTGCAGATATGCAAGAAATTATACCTTATGGCTATGGCTTTTTAAGTTTTGTGAAGTACATCAATAAGTGGTTTATGATGCCAATCTTCAAATTCTTAAGTAAGTTTTTTAGCAATTGGGGAGTGGTAATTATGTTGCTTACGATTATTGTACGTTTAGTTACCAGTCCGCTTATTTACAAGAGCTATGTAAGCGGCGCAAAAATGAAGGCACTTAAGCCAGAAATGGACAAGCTAAAGGCATCACTTGGCGACGATCAACAAGCTTATGCTATGAAGAGTATGGAATTGCAACGCAGTGCAGGTGTAAATCCTTTGGGTGGTTGTTTGCCAGCATTATTGCAGTTGCCAATCTTCTTTGCCCTATTAAGTTTATTTCCTAACGCAATAGAACTTCGCCAACAGAGCTTCCTATGGACAAAAGATTTGAGCACATTTGACAGTATTGCCAAGTTGCCAGATATTCCTTTCTATGGCGACCATGTAAGTTTATGGACATTAATATTTGTAGCGACCCAATTGTTCTTGGCCTTGTATAGCATGAATATGGCAAATACAGGTGATCAAAATAATCCTGCATTGAAGTATTTGCCATTTATTATGCCGATCATGTTCTTGGGTATCTTCAATAAGTTGCCGGCAGCGCTTACATTCTACTATTGCGTAAGTAACGTTATCACCATTATTCTTCAAATTGTGATTCAAAAGTTTATTATCAATGAAGACAAGCTACGCGCACAACTTGCAGAAAATATGAGCAAAGCGCCAAAGCAAAATAAGTTGATGGAAAAACTGATGGAAGCGCAAAAGCAAAAACTAGAACTAGAAAAACAACGCAAGAAGTAAACGAACTGTGGTTTAACACTGCTTTTAACAAGTAAAAACTATTATTGCACGATATAATTAAAAAAACATGATGAGCAAGCTATCTTCAATACTTTCAATCCTATCGTTTATAGGTGTATGTGTATTAGGCTTTTTACATTTCAACAGCAAGCAAAGCAAGGCTAAAGCACCAAAAATTATTGCGAGTGGCGATGGCAGTAAAACTGCAGTCATTGCGGGTAGTCGTTGCGCTTATGTAGATATCGATACGCTGGAAAATCAGTACAAATATTTCAAGGCGAAGAAAGCCGAATTTGAAAAAAAGGATAAAGAAATCGCTAATGAAATAGAGCGTCAAGCACGTGAGTTTCAAGCGGAGTATATGGCTGCACAAAAGAAAATGCAGGAAGGTAAGATTACTACGCAAGAAGAGTACAAAGCCTTGGAAGAGCGTCTAGCAAAAAAACAGCAAGATATTGAAGCACGTAAGCAGAGTCAAGGTTCTAAGTTCTTAAAAGAACAAGACGATTTTAATAAAGAATTGCAGGAAAAAGTGCGCGCTTACTTAGAAGTATACGCCGAAGAAAATGGCTACGACTATGTGTTTATGCATAGCCAAAGTGCATTGGAAATTATGTACGTTAATCCAGAAAATGACATCACTGCCGATGTTGTAGAAGCATTGAATAGTGGTAAGGATTTTCGCAAAAAAGATAGCAAGGCTGTAGCAAAGCAAGAAGAAAAAGTAAGTGCAGCAGTAGCAGCAGATTCAACTAAAAAATAGTGTCACGCATGAGAAAAAAGATTGTAGCAGCCAATTGGAAAATGAACCTTTTGCCGCAAGAAGGTTCAGCACTTGTAAAGCAAGTTTTGCAAGATTTACCGACGCTTCAAGGTCATCAACATGTTGTGTTTGCTGCGCCTTATACGCATTTATTCGCAGCGCAACATGCTTTGCAAGGCGCTGGAAGCAATGCGCATTTGGCAGCGCAAAATTGCCATACGCAAGCCAACGGTGCATACACTGGCGAAGTTAGTTTGCCAATGTTGCAATCATTTGGTGTTAGCCATGTATTAGTTGGCCATAGCGAGCGCAGGCAGTACAATCACGAAAGCAATGATTTATTGAAGCAAAAAGTAGATGTCTTATTAGCTGCAGGTGTCAAGCCAATTTTTTGCTGCGGCGAAGCATTAGATATTAGAGAAGCTGGTACGCAAAACCAATTTGTTCAAACACAAATTGAAGAAAGCCTTTTCCATTTAAGCGCAGAAGATTTTAGTAAAGTAGTCATAGCATATGAACCAATTTGGGCTATAGGCACTGGCGTAACGGCATCAAGCGCCCAAGCACAAGATATGCATGCGCACCTACGAGGCCTTATTGCAGCAAAATACGGCGAGCAAGTAGCGCAAGACTTTACAATATTATATGGCGGAAGTTGCAATGCTAGTAATGCAGCTGAGCTTTTTGCACAATCCGATATAGATGGAGGCCTTATTGGTGGTGCTGCTTTAAAAGCAGAAACCTTTTTGCCAATTGTTCAAGCAATGCCATAGTGCTAGTTTATAATTTTGGCATACAACTATACATATTGGCTATCAGAATAGCCGCACTGTTTGGTCATGCCAAAGCAAAAAAATGGTTGCAGGGTAGAACAATGCAAGCAACATTATTACGCACTAGGTCAAATCGCACAAAATCAATCTGGATGCATTGTGCGAGCTTGGGTGAGTACGAACAAGGTTTTCCAATATTGCAAGCACTTAAGCAGGCTAATCCTCAGTTTAATATTGTGCTTACTTTTTTTAGTCCAAGTGGCTACGAAAATTTCAAGAAGAACGACATTGTTGATGAGTGCTATTATTTACCCGCCGATACATGCTCAAATGCCAATCAGTTTTTAGCACAAATAAATCTAAGTATTGCCATATTTGTGAAGTACGAATTTTGGCCAAACTTTTTGCACGCACTAAAGACAAATGAAGTACCAACTTTTTTAGTATGTGGCGTGCTGCGTGAACATCCTTTTATAAAGTGGTATGGCTCCGTGCACAGAAGTGCTTTAAAGTGTTTTACTCATTTTTTTGTACAAAACCAATCGAGTGCAGCTATACTAGCTCAACTTGGTTTTAAGAATTTTACAATTGCAGGCGATACGCGCTATCAACGGGCCTGGGATAATGCAAATTCAAATTTTGCTGATGAGCGTATTGAGCATTTTTGCAAACTGCATAACACTGTATTAGTTTGTGGTAGCACGTGGCCAAAGGATGAGCAATTGCTGGCATCCTTACTAAAGCTGCAACCTCAGCTTGGATTAATTGTTGCACCACACCATACCGACGACGCTACCATAAAAGAAACTGAAAACCTCTTTTTAAATTCGCAAAGGCTAAGTCAATATAGGGAGCAGCCAAGCCAAGTGCTAATTGTAGACAGCATTGGCATGCTTCGTTACTTGTATCGCTATGGCGCGTTGGCCTATATTGGAGGCGGGTTTGGCGCGGGAATTCACAATACTTTGGAGGCGGCCGCGTATGGTAAAGCCATCTTGTGTGGCCCTCGAATTGCAAAGTTTGAAGAAGCAGTTGCCTTGCAATCAATGGGGGCACTAACAGTAGTTAGCGATGCTAAAACACTAAACTCAGCCTTTCGATCTGCACAAGAGCAGGCTCAAATCCTAGAAAAAGAACTACTAGCATACTGCAAACAGCAGTTGGGTGCCGTGGAGAAAATAGCACCGATTTTGGCGAATTTTGCTGTTGTAAACCGCTAAAAATCAGCATTTTGAGCTATGTTAATAAAGGCATCGTGGAAAACATGCAATCTTTTGCGCTAAAAAATGTTAAAACGCTCAATATTAATTATATTGCATGGTTATACGATAATGTCTAAAATGAATTTGGGGCTTAAGGGATTTTGGGGCTTGTGCACCGTATTGTTGGGTATGTACTCGGCAAACGCACAGCCTGTTGTAACCTTAGAAAGTGATACCGTTTGTGTGTACCAAGATGTATTTGTGAATAGCAGCATCAATACTGCTAGTAGCTATTATTGGGGTACTTGTAGTGCATGGCTAGAGCGTGATCCAGTGGGTAGAGTAGTAGCAAATACAACAGCTGGCCTTGATGGTCCTACACCTATTGAACTTGTCAACGAGAACGGCAGATGGTTTTTATTTACCGTAAACTACAATGCCAATTACGAACTACTTCGCTTTGACCTTGGTTCTAACTTGGGTTCTACACCATTGCCCCAAAACTTAGGTAATTTTGCCAATGGTATTCCACAGCGTACAACAGGACTTAGCTTTATACAAGAAGGCGGCAACTGGTACGGCTTTGCGATAGGTGGTGTTGGCATCAATACTGGCTTAACACGCATTGAATTTGGTAATAGCCTAAGCAATACACCTAATGTAATCAACATGGGTAACCTTGCTGGTTTGCTTACAAGCCCTCAGGACGTTACTATTTTTAAAGAAGGTGCAAATTTCTATGGTTACTACTGCAATGGTTTGAGCGGCAACTTAATGCGTTTGGACTTTGGTTCAGCAATTACAAATGTACCTTCTGTAGTTGATTTAGGTAATCCGGGAGGCTTCTTAGCTTTCCCTACAGCGATTACACTAGTTAAGCAAGGCAATTCTCACCATGGCTTTGTTGTAAATCGTTTAAGTAATACACTAACGCGCTTAGATTTTGGCGCAAGCTTACTCAATATTCCTGCAGTTACCGATATGGGCAATGTTGGAGGCTTTCTCAACAATCCTCGCGATATCAACTTCGCCTATGATGATAATCTATGGTATGGCTATATCACAAACGAGGCCACAAATACTTTAGTAATGCTGAAGTTTGGTGCAAGCATCACAAATATTCCAGCTTCTGTAACAGAGAGTACAAATTTTGCAAGCTTTAATGGTCCACGAGGTATTACTAAATTAGTGCGTCAAAAGGATAATGTATACGGCTTTGTAACTAACTGGCAAACAAGTACAATTAGCCAGATCCATTACGACAGTAGTACACACGCTACAACCTTGAAAGCGTTTACAGAGCAACCAGGTGTTTATCAATACACAAAGGCAGGCCTGTATAATATTTATTACGAAATCACAAATCCTGATGGTACAACCTACAGCGAACAACATCGTATTGAGGTACTAAATATTCCACCACTTACTTTGCAAAACGATACCACTATTTGCCAAGGTGATACTTTATTTATGGTTGCCAATGCAAGCAGATTGAAGAATATTTTGTGGGATCCTGTTTACAATTTGCTTTATCAGACAGATACGACTAGCGTATACGTTTATCCAGAAGAAGATTACACGTATAATGTTTACTTTGAAATGGAATACGGCTGTAAGTTCGACACGATGATAAACGTAACTGTAAGCAAGATTAAGGCAGATGCAGGTGAAGACAGATTAATTGCTGATGGTGCAATTACCGAATTAGGTGGTCCACGCATGAGCAAAGGTCACGACATGCATTATAATTGGTTTCCTGCAACTTACCTTGACGACAACAGAATTGAAACACCAAGAAGCCGTCCAACAGATAGTTTGATTTATTACTACTTGGAAGTGCGTAACGATTTTGGCTGCGTAAAGAAAGACACTGTAGCAGTGCGCACATTCTGTGGCAACTTAGAAGCGCCAAACGTTTTCGATCCATTAGCAACTGTACCAAGCAATAGAACTTTTGGTTTAGAAAATTACCAGTTGAGTAAGTTGGATTACTTCCGTGTATTTAATCGCTACGGCGAAATGGTTTTTGAAACAACTGACCCACGCAAACGTTGGGATGGTTTCTATAAAAATGTACCACAACCACTTGGTAGCTATGTTTGGGTGGCTAAGGGACAGTGCAATAATGGTAGAAATGTAGAAAGAACTGGCAATGTATTGCTAGTACGTTAATTCAAATATTTATTAATTGGCTGCTTATGGCCACCACCGTTATGAGAAAATTACTGCTATTATTGGCTCTACTTGCCATTAGTGCTATCGCAAGTTCTGATTTGCGTGCACAGACGGTAAGTGAGTATGTTTCTAGTATTCAAGCCAAAGAAAATGAATTTAAAGAAGAAGAAGCTTTTTCGATAGCACAGACAGCAGTACGTAAGTATCCAAAAAATGTACAGCTACTTTGTAGGGCTAGTGTACTTGCTAGCAAAGTAGGGAATCGTAAATCTACTAATGCAGAAAGAAAAACCGCATTTACAACAGCAAAAGTATTAGCGCAACAAGCCGTAAAGATTGAACCCAAAAATGCTACTTGCAATTTGGTGCTTGCTATTGCAATGGGGCGTATGGCATTAATTGGCTCAATTAACGAGAAGGTAGCTGCAAGTCGCGACATTCAAAAGTATAGCACGCTTGCAGTTCAGCTAGACCCCAAACTTGGTATGGCCTGGCATGTACTTGGTAGATACAATTACGAAGTAAGTCAGTTGAGTACACTAGAAAAAAAAGCCGCACAAACACTTATGGGTGGTTTGCCAGAAGGCGACTTAAAAACTGCAATCTCTTGTTTTGAAAAGTGCTATGCGCTTGATAAAACCTATATTACTAATTTGATTGATTTAGCTAAAGCCTACATCAAAGCCAAGCGCAATGCAGATGCTAAAAGAGTACTTGGTGAAATTGCTACAGCACCGCGCAGGTTTACAGACGATCTTAAGTTCAAAGAAGAAGCTGCTACATTACTTAAAACACTTAAGTAAGGCTTAGTCTTACAAGCTTTTCAAGTAGGCTATTCATTTCTGATAGAGGCAACATGTTAGCACCATCACTCAAAGCTTTATCTGGTTGTGGGTGTGTTTCTATAAACAAACCATCCGCACCTACTGCAATAGCACACTTGGCCATCGTACTTACGTGTTGCGGTGTACCACCAGTTGTGCCGCTGCCATTATTCGGTTGCTGTACTGCGTGAGTACAATCCATAATTACTGGATAACCAAATGCACTCATCTCTGGAATATTTCTAAAGTCTACAACAAGCTCGTTATAGCCAAAGCTATTACCACGTTCAGTAAGCATAATCTTCTGATTGCCGCTATCAGCTACTTTTTGCGCAGCGAGTGCCATACTGCTTGCATTGAGGAATTGTCCTTTTTTGATGTTTACAATCTTGCCCGTTTTGGCCGCTGCAACAAGTAGGTCTGTTTGTCGGCACAAGAACGCAGGTATTTGAAGAATGTCAACATACTGTGCTGCAAGTGCTGCATCTGCTTCTGTATGTATATCGGTAATACATGGTACGTTGTGGCTTGCAGCTACTTCGTGTAAGTATTGCAGTGCCAATTCATCACCAATACCCGTAAAACTTTTTAGGCTAGTACGATTTGCTTTTTTGTAGCTACTCTTAAAAACAAGTGGAACGCCCCAATGCTTGCATGTTTCAACAAGCGATGCGCAAGTTTCTTGTAAGAGTTCTTTGCTTTCTACAACACATGGGCCAGCAATAAGAAAGAAGTTTGCTGTGGCTTTTTGTTTGTCAAATAGTGTTTGTAAGAATTGATGCATCGTTGTAAACTACTTTGCTACAAAGGAAAACAATGTTTGGCACTAGCATTGCATCATGCAAGCATTTTTTGCAAAGTTTTGCCTTAGCTTATCAGTTTAGCATTGATATTATCGCCATAAGCTACTTCTACTAAGCACAAACCTTTTGCTACCGCACTAAAGTTAGCTTTCGTATTATCGCCGCTACTTATAATGCTTTCAAACTCAGCGATGCTTATCTTGCCTCTAGCTACTTCTAGCATTGTTGCTACAAGCGCACGAACCATACCACGTAAAAAACGATTGGCTTGCACAGTATATACAAGTGTTTGTGTTGCACTATTGTACTGCCATGTACTTGCTTGAATGGTACATTGTGTGGTGTAAGTATCCGTGTGCTTTTTGCAAAATGTAGCAAAGTCTGTATGGCTAGCAAGTATGCTTGCACACTGATGAAGCAGTTCAATATCTATAGCAAAAGGGTAGAGCCAAGCCGTATCTTCTAAGAACGGATTTTTTCGCTGTGTTATGGTGTATTCGTATCTGCGATAAAGCGCATCAAATCTACTGTGTGCATCAGCATTTACTTGATGCACGTTTGCAACAAACATATCGTTTGGTAATATCGCATTGAGTTGATACACATGCTTTGCCGTTATAACTTGTTCGGTATCGAAGTGAAGATAATTCTGTGAAGCGTGTACGCCTGCATCTGTTCTACTGCTAGTAGTCGTAGCAATATCTTCTTTTAAGATAGTGTGTAGCGCTTGTTCAAGGGTTTGCTGTACTGTGCGCACGTCACCAACGGTTTGGGATGCAATGCCGTTGAAGTGCGTGCCTTTATATGCAATTTCAATAAAGTATCTCACAATTTACTTTATTCCAAGTACAATGTATGCCCTGGATGGATTACCGGCTTCTTCATTTTATTAAGCTCCATGATGCGCGCCACAGTTAAACCAAACTGCTCAGCGATCTCAGTTAAGTTATCGCCGTTTTTTACTGTATACGTTTTATTCTTTTGTTTTGCTGCAGTTGGCTTAGCAGGTTTAGCTTCTTCTTTTTTATCAGCAACAGCAGGTGTTTCCACCTTTGTGGCTGGCTTCTTTGCTGCAGTGGTTTCTGTTTTTGTACTTGAGTTTTGTGCTGCTGTTTTATTTGTATGAGTACTATTCTCTGCACCCTGCTGATTACTTACATTGGCATAGTTTGGCAGCTTTGCTACTTGACGTGGATCTAAATTAATTGTTTGCCCACTCGTCGGGTGAGGATTTTTCAAACACTTACTTAATATTTCTTGTTTCTTTACTAGAAAAGCATCAATACTTTTTGCAGGTATCGTAAGACTAACTGGCCCATTGTTGGCGTACGCCTGCTCGTTGAAATTAGGATTCCAACGACGCAGTTTTTTGATATCAACATCAAGCACCTCGGCAATCGTTTCAAGGTTATAGGCACCTTTCACTTTTAGTGTCAAAACACTTTGTAACTCGTCTGGTGTGAACTGTGGCGCGTTCGGATCAAAAGCATTTGCCACAGGTTCATCGGCAATGTCAAGGTCGTCGTCGTCTGCTGGTGTTACTGTTGATGGTTTTGTACTTGGCTTGGAATTTGTTTTGCCTTTTACAATCGGCGCAGTTTTTTCTTTTGGCGTTGCGCCTTTTTTTGCTTTGCTGCCTTCTTTTGGCAAGTTGCCTAAATCAAGTACTTTGCTATTTCTATCGTAGTAAACACTTACGGCAATAAAAGCCATCACGTGGTTCTGCGTTTCTTTTGGTAGGTACTGTTTGATATCCCAAAAACTTCTGCCGCCTGTTTTACTCAAATTTCTAAGAATAGGTGCAGGGCCACAGTTATACGCAGCTACAACCAACAGCCAATCGTGAAACATATTGTGCAAACGTTTTACATAACGTGCTGCAGCATGTGTGCTTTTGTAAAAATCACGGCGTTCGTCAAGTTCTTCGTCTACACGCAAGCCCAGCATTTCAGCTGTAGGTTCCATAAACTGCCAAGGGCCAGTTGCACCCACAGGACTAACAGCATTTGGATTTAAAGCACTTTCAATTACGCAAAGGCTATGCATTTCGCGCGGCACACCTTGCTTTTTCATCGTATTGTCGATAAAGCTGAAGTAGCCTTTATTGCCATTCTTGATTCTACTTAAACGTGGTCCAAAATTTTTGTGGTAGTTCTGCACATAGTCCATAATTACTTTGGCGTGTTCGCCATATAAATCTGGACTTACCTTAAATGCACCGTACGTAAGTGCATTAGGGTCTTGCGCACTTTTACTTGCATTTTTGCTTGGTACTGGCGCTTTTTTCTTTACAATGCGGCTGCTATCAAAAGGCTTAACTGCATTGGCAATATTTTTTTTGATTGTTGCACCATTATTTGTAGCACTGCTATTGCTGGCTGTTTGAGGCGTAGCACTAGTGGCAGGCTTAACAGGTGTGCCTTTAATAATAATGGTAGTGTCGCGTCTACTATGCTGAGCATGGCATACGAGGCTTGATAGTAGCAAGCACAGTAATACCATATGTATACGTACACTATTCATGTAAGCAGTGAAATTGAATTTTATGGAGCAGTGAAAAAAAATGCGAATTACTTCTGTGCAGCTTCTTTGTCTTTCATGCCGCTTTCTAGCTCGTCCTTAACGGTTTGCTTTGCGTCGTTAAACTCACGTACACCACGACCAAGGCCACGCATTAACTCTGGGATTTTTCTTCCTCCAAACAACAAAAGTATTGCTGCAAGAATCATAAGCCACTCCCCATTGCCTATGCCAAATAATAGTAAACTCATACTTATACGCTTATGGCCGCTAAGGTACTATTAAATAGCGAGTTAGGAGCAACAAAAAAGGGAGCACTGCTCCCTTTTAACAATACACTATAAGTGTTAGTATGTTTAGTTACTTTTTTTCTCGCTAATTCTAGCACGCTTACCGCTGCGCTCACGTTGATAGTAGATTTTTGCACGACGTACTTTACCTACTTTATTAACAACTACGCTTTCGATGTTTGGAGAGCTAATTGGAAATAAACGCTCAACACCAATGCCATCGCTAATCTTACGTACAGTAAAGCTCTGTGTATTGCCGCTACCTTGGCGCTTAATTACATCGCCCTTAAAACTTTGGATACGCTCTTTAGTACCCTCGATAATTTTGTAGTTTACCGTTACGTTGTCACCTGCTTTAAACTTAGGTAAATCACGTGCTGGTGTTAATTGCTCTTGTATATATTTTATTGCGTCCATGGCTCAAAAAATTGCGCTTCTGCTAAAATTTAGGAGTGCAAAGGTAAGCGTTATTGCCGAATACAGCAAAAATACTTGAGAATAAATGCAAGTATACAGCCTTATTTTGACTGATTTTTGTTGTGCCTTTGCTAAATGTCTGCTTGTAAAATGCAGCTTGTTTTCTGTGCTTTCTAAAACCGAAGAACCCCAAGCACTTTTTGGTACTTGGGGCTCTTGCGGTCTAACGCCTCTCTAAACAAAACTACTATTACAAAACTTCAATTGTTGTGGCCGGGTTGATTTCCTCTTCTTTTTTGGTAAGCGAAATCGTAAGGATACCATTGTCGTACTTAGCTGTAATGCTTGTAGCATCAATGTTTTTGCCCAGTGTGAACTTGCGGCTAAAGCTGCGAATTTCAAATTCCTTCAACAAGTGCTTTGCTTGTTGTTCGCTTTCTTTGCTATGCGTATAGTTTACAGAAAGTACATTTTTTTCTAGCGCCAGTTTGATGTCGGCTTTATTTACACCTGGCACTAGGAAGCTAATGGTGTAGCCGTTTTCTGTTTCAACGATATTCGCTTTTGGGTAGTGACCTCTGCTGTAAACGCGGTCGTCTAACATTGTGTCGTTAAAAAGCTCGTTTACAAGATTGCTAATTACCGGAGCGAAATGCATTTTTGTGTGTACCATAATTTCTAATTTGTTTTAATTGTTACGTTCATGCATCTACAAGGCTTGTGCCAGCTGCTTTTTTAAGCCATTTTGAACTGAAGCTGGGAAATAATGCGCCAAAATTACAATTTGGATCGTATTTATGCGCCAAAATGGCAAAAAATGTATTTGCGGACAGTGTGCTGCTATCTTACCTTTGCAGTCAATTTAATCAATTAGTTATGCCTTCGTTTGATATACAGAGCAAAGTAGATGTACAAGTATTAGATAATGCTATCAATACTGTGAATAGAGAGTTAGCAACGCGCTACGATTTTAAGGGAACTCACTATCTAATAGAGTTAGATAAGAAAGCAATGACCCTAAAGATTGAGGTTGATAGCGATATGAAGCTAGATCAGTTGATTGATGTGCTTGTTTCTCGCAGCATGCGCCAAGGTATGGATGCCAATGCCTATGATTTAAGCAAAGAGCATTATCCAAGTGGTAAGATTATTAGAAAGGACCTTAAAATCAAAAGTGGCTTAGCGCAAGAAGACAGCAAGAAAATTGTAAAGCTTATAAAAGACAGCGATTTGAAGGTACAGCCCGCCATTATGGGCGATGTAATTCGTGTTACAGCCAAGAAAATAGACGATTTACAGGCAGTAATTGCGCTGTGCCGCAGCAAAAGCGAGGAGCTAAAGCTGCCTTTGCAGTTTGACAACATGAAAAACTAGGGCAACAAGCGACAAAATTTGGTTAGATCGTTGATCTTAACTACTTTTGCAATCCTAAAAATGGCATGGTTAGCAATCATGCGCAAAACAGAATTTAAAATGAAGAAGGAAATACATCCAGAAAGTTACAGATTAGTTGTGTTCAAGGACATGAGTAACGAAACTGCATTTTTGAGCAGAAGTACAGCGCATAGTAAAGAAACAATTACTTGGGAAGACGGTAACGAATATCCAGTAATTAAGTTAGAGATTTCTAATACAAGCCATCCTTTCTACACAGGTAAAAACGTACTTGTAGATACTGCTGGTCGTATTGATAAGTTCAAGAAGCGTTACGCAAAGAAGTAATTGCAC
>JBJORA010000112.1:0-34471 GCA_046049675.1 Bacteroidota bacterium
AAAAATCCCCTCTCTTACGAAAGGGGATTTTAGAATTAAATTGTGTTGCGCATTAGCCGCCAATTTGCTCGCGAATCATTGCAGTAACCTTAAGGTCTTTGCTTACGCTTGCAAGATAGTCTGCTACTGTTTTGCTATTGTCTTTTACAAAAGCTTGTGCCATTAGCGTATTCTCTTTGAAGAAAGCGTTTAACTTACCTTCAGCGATTTTGCCAATCATTTCTTCTGGTTTGCCAGCCATTTTAGGATCGGCTTTCATTGTATCTACAATAATTGCACGCTCACGCTCAATTACTTCTGGCTTAATGCTTGCCTCGTCAATTGCTAATGGATTCATTGCTGCTACTTGCATTGCAACGTCTTTAGCAGCAGCTTGGATGGCCTCGCTGTTTGGCTGGTTAGTACCAATCAATACCGCTACGCGATAAGCACCGTGGTTGTAAGCGATTACGCTTTCTGCACTTACGTTTTGTACAAAAGTTACATCAATCTTTTCGCCAATTTTACCAACTGTTTCAAGTAGCTTTTCTGCAACTGTAGAACCTTCGTAGCTAGCAGCTTTAAGTTCTTCTACTGTTTTTACATTATTTGCTACAGCCACATCAGCTAAGCTTAAAGCAAATGCTTGGAAGTCTTCGTTCTTACTTACAAAGTCTGTTTCGCTTGTAAGATTGATAACGATACCAGTTTTGCCATCTGCTGTTGTTTTAGCAATTACTACACCTTCGTTAGCCTCGCGGTCGCTACGCTTTGCAGCTACCTTCTGGCCTTTTTTACGTAGGTAATCTACGGCAGCTTCAAAGTCGCCGTTACTTTCTTGCAATGCAGCACGACAATCCATCATACCTGCGCCAGTTGCTTGACGAAGTTTGTTTACATCTGCTGCTGTTATTGTTACACTCATTTTTTTATTCTCTAAAGTTTAAATTGAATTGTGTGTGATTAAAATTTATTCTGCCTTTGGCGCACGTGTACCTGTTGCACGACGACGAGGCTTATCAGCACCTTCAGAAATTACTTCTACTGGTACGCCGCTTTCCGTTGCTGCTTCTGCAGGTGTTTCTTCTTCTTCTTTATCTTTATTCTGCTCGCGCTCTTGTAAACCTTCTAAGATAGCAGCTACCATGTAGTTAACGATAATTGCAATACTCTTAGTCGCATCGTCGTTACCTGGGATGCTGAAGTCTACTTGGTTAGGATCGCTGTTTGTATCAACAATACCCATTGTAGTTACACCTAAACGCTTAGCTTCTTTTAATGCAATGTGCTCGTGTGTAATATCTACCATAAACACAGCATGAGGTGCACGTGTCATGTTAGAAATACCACCTAACACTTTCTCCATTTTTTCTTTGTCGCGTGTTAGGGTTAGCTTTTCCTTTTTAGTTAAGCTATCAAAGCTACCATCAGTAAGCATTTTTTCTATGCTCTGCATTTTCTTTACACTCTTACGAATTGTAGAGAAGTTTGTAAGCATACCACCTAACCAACGCTCTGTAACGTAAGGCATGTTTACACGCTTAGCAGCATCGCTAACGATTTCTTTCGCTTGCTTTTTAGTAGCAACAAATAATACTTTCTTACCGCTCTTAGCCATTTGCTTTAGCGCCGCTGCAGTTTCCTGCATGCCTTCAACTGTTTTGTTGAGGTCTATAATATGAATACCTTTCTTCTCTGCGAAGATGTATGGTAACATTTTTGGATTCCACTTTTTACGAAGGTGACCAAAGTGTACACCGGCTTCCAAAAGGTGTTGTTGTAATGTTTTATTTTCAGACATGATAAATTTTGAAATTTTGAAAGTGAACGAAAAAAATTAACGCTTAGAGAACTGATAGCTACGACGTGCTTTCTTGTGACCAAACATTTTACGCTGTACGCTACGAGGATCGCGCGTCATTAAGCCAGCTGCTTTAAGTGCTGGGCGAAGCTCTTCGTTGATTTCGCACAATGCGCGAGCAATTGCAAGCTTAAGTGCTTCTGCTTGACCCTTTACACCACCACCTGCAAGTGTAGCTTTGATGTCGAACTTGTCGGCAACATCAGCAACCTTTAGTGGGCTTTCTACTTGGTTTTGTAAGTAGATGAGTGCAAAATAGCTTTTGTAATCTTTATCGTTTACTGTAATGGCGCCTGTGCCCTTGCTAACGTATACACGCGCAACTGCTTCTTTACGGCGACCTATGGCGTTGGTTTGCTTATCCATATTTACTTATTGATACTTTTTTGTGTTTAATATTAAAGTGTAATTGCTTTTGGCTTTTGTGCAGCAAATTGGTGAGTATCGCCTTCTACAACGCGAAGCTTTTTGTACATCGCACGACCAAGGCGGTTTTTAGGTAACATACCTTTTACGGCACGCTCTATAATTACATTAGGGCGACGAGCTAGCAAGCTTTCAGCGCTCTCTTCTTTTTTACCACCTGGGTAACCACTAAAGTTGATGTAATTTTTTTGTTGAAGCTTGTTACCGCTTATTTTAATATTCTTGCTGTTTAGCACAATTACATAATCGCCAGCATCTGCATGTGGTGTGTAACTTGGTTTGTGCTTACCACGTAGTATGCTTGCTACTTGTGAAGCTAGGCGACCAAGCGTTTGATCGGTAGCATCTACAACAAACCACTCGTGTACGTGCGTTTCTTTCTTCGCAAATTGAGTTTTGTAACTTAAATGTCTCATTATTGTCGTTATTTGTGTGTGTAAAGCCCTTTCGGGGGCTGCAAAGGTAGGCGTAAGAATTTAATTTTTTCATGACAAAAGCCGACAAATATTCCAGAGGCTATCAATAATTCATTGATAATCAATAGTGAAAAAGACAAATATTGAATATTGTTATATGTTTTTCGTTTTTTTTGTTGCTCATGCTTAAACAGCTAGCATGGGTTATGTTACATAAAAATCGTTTGCAGAAATGCCTGAAAATGAGGCAAGTATTATTACTGTTAAAACAGTGTTAACTCTATATTAACAAATTATGACCTTTGATAAATGCAAAATGTTAAAAATATTTAACAATTTACATCACAATCAATTTAATTATGAGGAGAATATTTATGCTTACGGGCATGCTACTGCTTGCATGTCAGTTTGTGATGGCACAATCTGCCATCAAAGGGCGCGTTACAAATGAGAATGGCGACGGGTTGAGTAATGCCATTATTCGCGCTGAAAGTGCTACAGCGGGTGTGACGGCCGACGACCAAGGTTACTTTGTAATCATTGCCAAGGATGGCGAAATCCTAAAAATAAGCCGTGCTGGTTTTAAGACAGTTAGTGTAGCTGCTGCAAACGGTATGGTCGTTAAACTTGCAGAAGACAAAAAGTCGCTTAACGAAATCGTTGTAACGGCGCTACAAGTAAAGAAAGAGAAAAAATCTCTTGGTTACTCAACTACAACCATCAGCGGTGCTAACCTTACACAAGGTCAGGACCGTAGCATGCTTTCTGGCATGGCTGGTAAGGTAGCTGGTGTAAACATTACAAACACATCTGGTAGCCCAGGTAGCGGTACGCGCGTCGTAATACGTGGTGGTAGTAGCATCACTGGCGATAACCAAGCGCTTATCGTAATTGATGGTGTGCCAATTGATAATGGCAACTCACAGAACGGTGGCGATAACCTCAATAATCAGCTAGACGCAGGTAACCGTGCAAACGATATCAATCCTGACGATATCGAAAGCATGACAGTTTTGAAAGGTCCTGCAGCAAGTGCGCTATTTGGTAGCCGCGGTGCAAACGGTGCTATCATCATCACAACTAAAAAAGGTAAAGGTGGTGCAGGTCAAAAGAAAGGTGCTAATATTAGCTTTAGCACAAACGTAGCTGCAAGCAACATTTTAATGTTCCCAGAATTTCAAAATGAGTGGGGTCAAGGTTACGGTGGTTCTACACACTTAGAAGAAAACTGGAGCTGGGGTCCAAAATTTGACGGCAACCTACGCCCTTGGGGTAATGTTGTAGACGGCAAGCAAAAGATTAAGCCATTCAAAGCTTTGCCTGACAACGTACGCGACTTCTTCAATAATGGTTCTGTTTGGGAAAATAACCTAGGTATTGGTGGTAGCACAGAAAATAGCAATTACTATATCTCTTTCAATAATTTACAAAGCAAGGGTATCGTAGACAACAGCGGTTATAATCGTAACGGTATTCGTGTTAATGCTGGCCATAAGCTAGCTAATAATCTTGAAGCGCAAGTTGGTTTGAACTACACGAATGTAAATGCTAGCTTGTTTAATCAAGGTCAAGCTAACAATTCATTCTACGATCAAATCTACCAAACACCACGCGATATTCCATTGCGTGAACTTCGCGATCTTACTGATCCATTTAATACACTAGAAGGATACTATGGTGCATACACAATTAATCCATACTTTATTCTTCAGAACTATAAGAACAACAATAAGGTAAATCGTTTGGCTGGTAATCTAGACCTTACGTGGAAGCCTTTCAAGTGGTTGACTTTATTAAACCGTACAACAAACGATTTCTATATTGACAATACTGTACAATATGCGCCTAAATTTGTTGTTGATCGTGCAGATTTTGGTGTAGAAATTACAGAGCCAGGTAGCTACTCAATTGGCAACAATATCTACAATGAAATCAATAATGATATCATGGCTAGCACACAGCAAGATATCACTAAGGCTTTAGACCTTAAAGCACTAGTTGGTTTTAACGTTCGTAACCGTACACGTAATAATTCATTTACTGAAACACGTGGTGGCTTAGTAAGTAACAATTGGTTGAACTTCAACAATACAGCAGATAGCTACAATGGTTCTAACTTTAGCGAAACGCGTCGTTGGATGGGTGTATATACAGACCTTGCTTTTGGTTTCCAAGATTATTTATACCTAAACCTTACTGCACGTAACGACTGGAGTAGTTCATTACCGGCAGGTTCTAATTCTTACTTCTATCCTGGTGCCAACGTATCGTTTGTACTTACAGATTTACTAAAGAAGCGTGAAGCAGGTTGGGACAACAAATACCTTTCTTACGCTAAATTACGTTTAGGTACTGCACGTACAGGTAACGATCCTTCTGCATACTTATTACAAAATGCATTTAACCAAGCTTATGTTACAGATGGCCGTAATAACTCTGAGTTATTATTCCCTGTAAACGGTGTGCCTGCTGTAAGTTTAGCTAATGTAAAAGCTAACCCAAATCTTCGTCCTGAGATTATCGCAGAAAATGAAGTTGGTGCTGAGATTGGTTTATTCAACAACCGTTTGAATTTTGATGTTTCTTACTATGTACGTAATAGTAGGGATCTAATTATTCCTGTAGACTTAGGCGCAAGTACAGGTTATACTGCTACTAACTTAAATGCTGGTAAGGTACGCAACCGTGGTATTGAGCTTGCTGTAAATGCAACACCAATTGCTACTAAGAGTAAGTTCCGTTGGGATTTATTTGGTACTTATACAAAGAACAACAACACAGTATTGCAATTAGATGAAGAAGGTAAATTAGACCAATTGAGCCTTGGTGGTTTTGCTGGTATGAGTGTGGTAGCAGCTAAAGGTTTACCATATGGTACTTTCTACACACGTGGTCCAGAGCGCGATCCAAATGGCAATATCGTAGTTGATGCAAATGGTATGCCTATTCTTGCAACTACACCAAAACTATATGGTTCTTACAACCCAGATTGGATGGCTAGCTGGGGCAGTGATTTTAGCTACAAAGGCTTTAAGTTACACCTATTGTTCAACCACAAGCAAGGTGGATATTTCTACAGTCGTTTGAAGAATATTATGGAGTTCGTTGGTACAAGCGCTACAACTGGTTACAACGATCGCGAAGATTTTGTTGTACCTAATTCAGTCGTTAAAAATCCAGACGGTACTTATGTGCCAAATACAACGAAAGTTAATGCAGAAAACTTCTGGACTGAACAAAGCAATAATGAGATGAACATCTTACCTGCAACATTTACAAAATTGCGTGAAGCTTCTTTAAGCTATACAATACCTACAAAGTACTTATCTAAAACAAGATTGGGCGGTGCTAGCATTGGTATCTATGGTAATAACCTTGCGTTGTGGTTGCCAAAAGCAACGGACGAGTTTGGTTTCCGTAAGAACATCACTATCGATCCAGAAATTAATGGCTTCGGTACTGGTAACGTTCAAGGTATAGAGTTTGGTACAGCTCCATCATTGCGTAACTATGGCGTTAATCTTAAAATCAATTTCTAATCTTATATACAGGTTAACACAAACAATTAAAGCAAATAAATAATGAGAAATAAGAATAGAATAATACTTACACTTGCACTAGCAGCTATGGTTGGCGCTACAGGTTGCAAGAAGTTTTTGAATGTCAACGAAAACCCTAACACTTTACCTGAAGATAAAGCAAAAATGGAATTGGCTTTGCCAAGTGCAGAGTATACCATTGCTTATGTTTTAGGTAATACTTACCAAGAGGTTGGTGGTTTTCTAAGTCAATATTGGACACAGCGCCCTAGTGCTACGCAGTACTACGATTTTGAGCGTTACTCTTTTGATGCCAACGATCTTGATAGAGAGTGGGGTCAGCTTTATGCAGGCGCTTTGCGTGATCTAGAATTTATCGATCAACAAGCTGTTAGCACAAAAGATAGCAACTTTGGTGCTGTTGCAAAATTATTGAAAGCATATACGTATCAACTTGTAAGCGACGTACATGGCGATGTGCCAATGAGCGAAGCAATGAAGGGTGATGACAACATATTGAATCCACGTTACGATAGTCAAGAGCAGGTTTATGAGCAAGTAATTAAGTTGATAGACGATGCAATTGTTTTGCTTGGTAATGGTCAAACTTCTACAATCGGTAGTGCAGATGTAATTTTTGGCGGTGACATGGCACTGTGGGCCAAGTTTGCTAATTCACTTAAGCTAAAGGCGTTGATGCGTATTGCAGAAAAAGATGCTTCAGCTATTGCAAAAATTGGCGCAATGGCAACGGCTGATTTCTTCTTACCAGGCGATGTAGCAAGTGCACATACAAACGAAAATGCTGTTGTTGGTTTCTTTGACAAAATTGGTAGTAAGAATCCACTTTATGCAAGCATACAAGGTTTGGGTACTAATAACAATGTTGCTAGTAAAACAATTGGCGATACATTGAATGCGCTTGGCGATCCACGTGCTTCATATTTCTACGATTTGAACACAGCAGGTTTGATTGTGGGCACACCACAAGGTGCAGCTGCAGCTGGTATTGGCTATCCTACAAATGCACCTGTAAGCGAAGTGAGCGAAAGCATCATTAATTCTACTAAGCCAGTATACTTGATTAGTGCATACGAGGTTTACTTCCTTCTTGCAGAAGCGCAAGCGCGTAATTGGATGACTGGTAATGCGCAAGAAAGCTACGAAGCTGCTGTAGTAGGTAGCATGGCTGAGTGCAATTTAGATACTACAGGCTTAGACTTGTTTGGTGCTGCTCCGTATGCATGGGCTGCTACCTTGCCTGATCAGCTTAGCCAAATTGGTTTTCAGAAGTGGGTTGCATTTTGCGGTACACAAAATATGGAAAGCTGGATAGAGCAGCGTCGCATGGATGTACTAAACCTTGCACCTAGCACAGCTTCTACTTTGCCAGGCACAGCAATGCCAATGCGTATACCATATGCAGCTAGCGAAGAAACAGCTAACAGCAATTTCCCAGGCCAAAAGCTTATCACTGATAAAATGTGGTGGGATCTATAATTACTATTATCTAAATTATTATTAAATAACATCAGAAATGAAGAAAATAATTATAGCAATCGCTGCAATCGTTAGTATTGGTTTTGCAGCTTGCGAAAAGAAAAGAACAACGGATAATGTTACAGTGAAAACAATTGCACCACATTTTCCTACAATTACACTTACTGGCGATCAGTATTATAGCATACCTGTAGGTGGCGCATTGCCAACGATTAGTGCTACAGCATATGATAGTACTACGAATGAAGTTTGTACAGTACTGCAAAGTTCGTCGGGCCTTGACAATACAACACCAGGCTTATATCCAGTGGCGATGTCTGCTAAGAATAGCGATGGGTACGAGTCAAGCATCAATGCATTTGTGGCAGTAACTAATGTACCAGCAGCATTTGACATCAGTGGTAATTATCGTCGTACTGCAGGCCAAATGGGTATTGCAGAAGTAAGCAAAGTAAAAACAGGCTTGTACTACAGCAATAATATCTTTGGTGTTGATCCAGCACTTGCGCCTGGTAGCATGGCAGGCTTTTATTTTGTGCATGTAGACGACAGCACTATTATTATTCCTGATCAAGAAACAGATTTCGGTACGATGGTGACAGCTAATGTAAGCTTCCAAATGAACCCAGGTGCTGATACTTTCTACACTTACTCGCTAAAGACATTAACGTCTAATGCTGCGATTCGTAAGTTTGTTAAGGAGTAATACTAAACAAATTTAATTTTAAGAAAGGCCTTCCAGTTTGGAGGGTCTTTTTTTTGTGAAGCACTAAGGCGCTAAGTATTAAGAATGAGAAACTCTCTAAATGGCAATCTGTCAAGGTGCAACAGATTGGTGAATACTGGTGCGCTAACAAAATATACTTGCAATGCTTGGTTTGTAGTAAGCGCTATATATGTGTAACGTTGTTTTGATTTTTACGATGCCCCAGAGGGGCAAACTGTTTGTAGAAATAATTGGTAAAGGTTTACAACAAGCTCCGTAGGTGCGGCCTGTTAGTTCAAATGAATAGAGGACAATGCATTTTGCGGAGCTTTGTACAGTGTTTTTTTTGTGGAACCACTGAGGCACTAAGAGCTGCTTGCGACAAATGTGCAGTGCAAAATTTTGACGATTGTCGCGTGACTCATAGCACTTACCTGCGTTACTGCTGCATGTTGTAAATACGCTCTGTGTCAGCACTAAACCTTGCACCCTTTGCAGCCTGTGTCAATACAATACTAGTATAACGTCTAGACCTCATTTGAAACTCACAGGTTTGCTCTCGCTTAGAATTTTTGTTAGTCCATTTAGCTAGATACATGCCTGGCTGCAATTCTATGCTTGGTTTTGAAATGTTCACTGTCGCGCATGCCGTTGCCGATACTCCAGCATAGGTAATAGTATGGATTTCTACCTCACTACACGTACTGTCTAGAGAGAATTCCGCCAAGCCAGGCAATGGAATTTCAACTACTGTAGTGCTATATGCACCCACATTAGTTGAATGTATACTTAGGGGTGTGCAATAAACAACTATTTTATAATCACCAGGTACAACATAAGCCTCTTTATCGAGGGGCGATAGATCCTTTTGGTCGTATCGTTGATAAGCTGCTTTGTATTTGAACTCTGCGCGCTTGCTGTTTTTATTATCGCTGTCATAAAGTATATGTTGTACCGCAAGTCTGCCTTTTTCTGGTAATAATGTAAGTACGTTGCTGTTGTTTCGTTGGATTACTATTTCTCTGCAAATAAGTGTTTTGTTCTCCAAGGTGTCTGTTAAAACAAGTGTGCACTCGCTATAGGCTACAGTGTCAGCTAGCTTTGCATCCATTGGCGGACCATAACCTTTAGCAAGTAGCAGATTGGCCTTGTTGCGTAATTCATACGCTATGTGCTTATCACTTTCTTTTCTCTTGCCATCGCTGTACAAAACACTAAAAGTTGTTTTATCTGTTGGGCCATACATCATCACAAAATCATGAGGTGCAATTAGTGTTGCTCTATTGCTGGCTGTTGGATTTACACCCTTCTGTGCTAAACAGTTGGTTATAAATGCTATCATGCAAAGTGTTGCAATACATGCTATGCGATATAAGGACGCTTTCACGGCATAAAATTATGGTATCTCATGGATAATAGATAGTTCTTTGACTACTCTGCATAAATTTAACTAATTGGAGGTAACTGCAAGTGACATTGTACAAATTGCTATTGCAGCAGAGGCTAGCATTAACGCCAGTGCATCTCGCGAATAAAATAGCATTTATGCACGCGCCTATCCATAACCGCTTTTGGCTCAAATATAAAAAAGCCGAGCACTAAATCGCGCTCGGCTTTAATTTTCTTAATTTATTTACGACTACTGTTTGGTAAACACCATCGTGCTTCTATTTGTACCTTGCTGCACAATTACATAGTAAGTGCCAGGTGCAAGCTGTTCAACATTAATTGTATGCTGTGGCTGGGCTTTACGCTGCGCACTTATCTGTTTGCCGGTCACATCTATTAGCGTGTACGAAATACTGTTGCCAGATTTTGCTGCTAATTGTACAATTGTGTTTGCTGGATTAGGATACAACAAATAGGTGTCCGCAAAGTTTTGATCCTTAGCAATACTGTTAGTTTGGCAACCAGTGATAGTGATAACTTGAGTAGCGCTATCTACACAACCAGTTACGGTATCTACCAGTACAAATGTGATTGTGTATGTGCCATTGGTGGTGTATTGATGCACATTTGTGCCACCGCTTGTATTTACAGCTGCGGAACTGCCATCGCCGTACCATAAAGTACCGGTGCTAAAGAAATTAGAGGTGCCAACGTATGCAATATTGACATTGCACGGATTGAGACTATCAAGCGCTGCTACTACAAAAGCAACACAACTGTTACCGCCACCAGAGCAACCGGTTACAGTAACATATTGACATGCAGTGTCTACACAATTATTTACACTATCAATCAATACATAGCAAACAAGATAAATGCCGTTGCTTGTATACGTAACGCTATTGCCATTTGGACTAGCCGCTGCGCTTGTATTATTGCCGAAGCTAAACACGCCTGCAGTGGTAAAGGAATTTAATCCGCTACCAAAGAAATAGTATGTACATGGAGAAGAAGAATCTTGCCAGTATACAAAACTTGCATTGCATCCTGTGCCACCGCAGCCTGTAATAGACACTTGGCCCAAGCTACTTGTGTCAGTGCATGTTGCACCATTGATACTCCAAGTAACCACAACAAACGGATAATACAAGCCATTGCCAGCATAGGTATTTGTTACAGTGCTACTTGTATTAGAAACGCTATTGCCATCGCCAAAGTACCATACTGCACTTGTATAGTTTATATTACTTGTGTTTACAAAGTATGCGTTACAACCACTTGTCGTGTAAGTCATGCTAGCATTGCATCCACCGCTACCACCGCAGCCTGAACTTACTATTATAGTTACACATGCAGTATCCAAGCAACCAGTTAAACTGTCGTCGTAATAAAAGCAAACATTGTAGGTGCCAGCATTTGCGTATTGATGAGTTACGCCATTCACTGAAGCAAATGCACTACCGCCGTCGCCAAAAGTAATATAGCCAGAACCTGTCAAAGCGTTATTGTTGATGGCGAAAAATTCGTACTCACAAGGATTTAAACTATCTGGCATTACACTAATGTTTGCATTACAGCCACTGCCACCGCAACCTGTGACGGTTATTTGGCCAAGGCTACTTGTATCTACACATGTAGTGCCACCGCTGTTCCATGTTACAATTACAAAAGGATAGTATGTGCCAGCATTTGCATAAGTATGCAGTACAGTTTGATTTGTATTTGATACACTGTTGCCATCACCAAAATACCATACAGCACTTATATATCCACTAAGGCTATTGTTTAGAAAAATTCCAGTACAACCATTAACGCCAAAGGTAAAGCTGGCATTACAGCCGCCGCCGCTGCCACAACCTGTGCTAACGTAAAAGGTATAACATGAGGTGTCGCTGCAGTTATTAATGCTGTCATATAAATAGTAACAAGCAGTATACCAGCCTGGTGTTGCAAATTGGTGTGAGGTGCCCGATGCAGAAGCCGCGCCAAAAGTACCATCACCAAATGCAATAGTACCTAAACCACTAAGACTGTTATTATTGAAAGTAACAAAATTGAACTGACATGGATTTGTGCTGTCTTGCATAGCAGAAAGCATCGCATTGCAAGCCGAGCTGCCGCTGCAACCAGATATATATACTTGCCCAAGTGAACTTGTGTCAGTACATGTTGCACCATTCACACTCCAGGTTACAACTACAAACGGATAATACAAGCCATTGCCAGCATAGGTATGCACAACAGTACTATTTGTATTAGAAACACTATTGCCATCGCCAAAATACCAAACAGCGCTTGTGTAGTTGATACTACTTGTGTTTATAAAATAGGCATTGCAGCCATTGGTCGTGTAAGTCATATTTGCATTGCAACTACCACTTCCACCACAAGCACTGCTAACAAATACAGAAGTACAGGCTGTGTCAGAACAGTTGTTGATACTATCGTAATAGTAGTAACATACGGTGTACCAACCACTCATAACGTATTGATGGGTAGCACCACTTATAGATGGTGTACCCATACTGCCATCGCCAAATGTCAAGTAGCCCGATGTGCTAAGGCTATTATTATTGGTTGTAAAGAATGTGTATTCGCATGGATTCGTTGAATCGGGTATAGCAGAAATGCCAACATTGCAAAATGTTTGTGCATGGGCTACAATACCTATGCAGCCTAAAATCAGTGTTAACAGTAACTTTCTCATCTCGTTTAATTTTTGTTCAAGTGGTAGACGCACTGCGTTACTACTGTGTTACAAAATCTATAAATATTTGTCTGTAAAATTAGTGTAAACAAAACAGCAGCCCTTTGACAAAAATCGCAAATTGAGCCATTACTATCTATAACTTGCTAATTCATGCAAAATGATCGCAGGGCATCAGTAAAATCTTGCCCTACTCAACAAGCAATTTTTTGCTTATCGTAGCGTCATTGCTTTTGTACGATAATGTGTACAAACCGCAACATTCATGCGGAATTAATATAGTATTATTCACGATATGTAATATGCGGCTTTTGCCAATTATATCAGTTAGCAATACTTCGCTTGCCTCTAGGTCTCCATCAATATACACTGTACTTCCGCTGCGACACGGATTAGGAAAAACTGCAAAGTCATCTTTCGCTGATGCGATGCTGATACTAGTAGCAAAATCTGCGCCTGTATATTTTGCTAGTGCTGCGCTTAATGGACCACATACACCATTGGCACAAGTGCGTGTATAGCCACCCATATAAATTTTGCCATTAGCATCCACCGCACAAACACCACCTGCGTTATTATTGCGTGTGTCAAAAATATTTTGATAAACACCATTTGCAGCAAATGCAGTGTTGCGTGTGCCATCGGCATTAAGCATTAGCAAGCCAAAACGAATTGTATCGCCTATGCCCGATACACCGCTTAATAAAATTCTGCCATCGTCAAGCCTTGCGCCACTGTTTACATATTCGCCTGCGCCGTTATTGTTTAAGTCGTATTGCATCCAACCACTCGTGCCAAAAGCATTGTCTGCTACGCCAAGCTCATTCGTTTTAAGTAAAGCGAAGTCTGTATTATTACCAATGGCTTGTGGTGCCGCAGATGCAATGAGGTAATTGTTGTTGTTGTCAATCATAATTTTGCGGCCTTCATTTTGTTGCGAATTGGCGCTATTGTAGTAGGCCATGCCATCAGCATCAAAACTAGAATCGAGCATGCCGCTTTCTTTTACCTTCATGATACACACTTTACTAAAAGGTGTACCAGTATAAGTATAGTATTTGCCAGTTGCTACAAGATTATTTTGTTTATCAAATGCCAGGCTATACATCCAATAAAAGGTTGTACTATTTGCAGACTGATGTTGTGCACGACCACTTGTGCCAAATGCAACATCTGTATTGCCATTGGCAAGCACCTTCATAATTGTTGCACGCTCATTATCTTTTGCGCCAAGCAGATACATGTCGCCATTATTATCAATGGCCAAATCTTCTAATTGGCTTAAGAAGTAAGTTGTTTTTGTACCGCCTATGCTAAAACTTGTATTATAACCACTACCATCTTCTTTAATTTTTGAAAGAAAGCAGTAAGTACTAGAGCCGTCAAAAGTTTCACCTGCAACAAAAAGGTTATTGTTATGCAGCTTAATCGTATTTACTCTTGTACGCGTACTTGCAACTTGTACATCAAATTTGCCATTTACGCCAAAACTTAAATCGATACTTCCATCTGCTTTGTGCTTACGCAAAAAACTATGACCGCTATTTGCGTTAACATTTTGCGCAACAATTACAGAGCCATCTGCAAGCGGCAGAATAGCCGAAATTTCCCGACTTGCATCACCCACATAAGTGCCTGTTGTGTTAAAACTAAGGTCAAGGCCAGCAGGTGTTTGCGCATTGGCATTGCTTGTACATAAAGCTATTAAAAGGCTTATGATGCTTAATTTTAGTGTATTCATAATATACAGTTATAGACGTGATTTTGGGGGTGTGGGTTGGATTGTGTAAAGGTATGGTATCGAGCGTAAATTATACTCATGCAGTTATGTTTGCGTAGTTGAAAACTAATGGCTTAAAACATTAGGCAAGCTGCTTGTGGAAACAAAAAATGGCACCGGTTATGGCGCCATTTTTAAAATCAAATAACAAGGTTACTAATGCTTGACGATTAACTTAGTTACGCAATTACGGCCATCACTTATTTTTACATAATAAGTGCCGGTAGCGAAGCGCTCAACATCAATGTAGTGCTTTGTTTTGTAAGTCGGTGATGCATACATAAGCTTGCCAGTTACATCAAGGACTTGTATTGCAGTGACAGCATCACTGTTTGTGCTAACTATTAATGCACTATTTACAGGGTTTGGCATAACTTGGACATTATCCAAAATACGCCAACTTTCTAATTTTGCCGCAATACAATTTGTTACAATAATTTGTTGACATGTGGTGTCTATACAGTTATTGGCAGAATCAACAAATACTAAGCAAACATTATAGATACCACTGCCAGCATAAGTGTGGCTAGTATTACCAATATTAGCAGCTGCGCTGGTGCCATCACCAAAGCTGAAATAGCCAGCCGTTGAAATATTATTTACCCCTAGCGCATTGAAGTCGAAGATGCACGGTGTAAGACTATCATTAGTGAATGTAAAGGCTGCATTGCAGGCGGCGCCGCATCCTGTAACCACAATGGTATGACAGAATGTGTCCACACAGCCATTGTTGCTGTCAATGTAAATAAAACATGCTAAGTACGTACCATCTAAGGCATATTGATGTAGAAGGAAATTGCCATTGGCTGAGGCAGAACTACCGTCGCCAAAGTAAACTGTACCGCTAGTGGCCGTATTGCCGTTTACACTTGGCATAAAGACCCATTGGCAAGGGATGGTATCTGTGAAACTTGCTAGACTTGCACCACAGCTGCTGCTGCAGCCCATTACCAGTATGTAGTGAAAGGCAGAGTCAATACAGCCATTTATTGAGTCAACATAGTACAAAGAGACTTGGTAAATACCATTATTGTTATAAGTATGCGAAGTAACACCGTTGCTTCCTGCACTACTAGTACCATCACCAAAATCATAGTATCCGAAGGTGCTCGTGTTATTAATATTACTAGTGTAGAAGTAGTAAGTGCAAGGGTTTAGCGAATCGGTGCTATCAGTAAACTGCACATTGCAAAGTGATGTACTGCAAGTACCTGCAAAGAATGTTTGCCAAACGGTATCTATGCAGTTGTTTAGTGTATCGGTGTATACAAACATGGCTGTATAGTTGCCACTAATGTTATATTGATGGCTCATAGAAGGACTAATTGAATTGCTACTAGTGCCATCTCCAAAGTATATTATTCCACTGTTGGCTGTTGCATTGTTTATTAGCCCTGTAAAGTAGAAAATGCAGGGACTAATACTATCCTGCGTAGCAATAAGACCAGCATTACATAGCGCAATGGCATTTACTACGATGGTTTGACAAGTACTATCTATACATGCATTGAGTGAATCTATGAAATAAAAACATACATTATAGGGGCCGTTCACATAGTAGTTATGATTGGTTGCTCCAACATTTGCGGCATAGCTGATACCGTCTCCAAAACTGAAGTAGCCAAACGTATTAATGTTATCTACGCCAACTCCAAAGAAGCTATATGTTCCTCCGTTACTGGTGTACGTAAATGATGCTGTGCAAGAGGAATTGCCACAAAAGCCACTTACTGCAATTGTTTGCCATGCCGTATCACTGCAATTTGTTGTGGTATCGGTGTAAACGAACATCGCAGTATAGGTTCCGCTGCTACTATATTGATGTGTTGTGATGCCATTTGTTGCCGCCGCGCTGCTGCCATCACCAAAGTAGTACATACCGTAACCATTTGAACTGTTTCCACCAGTATTTGCAAAATACCAATTACAAGTAAGCAAAGAATCTTGCCATGCGGCAATATATGCGTTACAACCAGTAACACTTCCGCAACCTGTTGCTATAACTGTATGATATGCTGTATCAATAACGCCACTGCTATCTGAAAAAACAAAGTAAGCATTATAAATACCAGCATTGGGATATTGATGCATTGGATAATTAAACAAGTTTGCGATGCTACTATCGCCGTCTCCAAAGTAATAGACACCTCCAGCTGTTGGACTGTACGCATACTGCGCTACAAAATACCATGTACAGCCTGTAGAATCAGGAAAAGCATTCAAGATGGTAGGATAGCATTGTGAGGCAGTGAGTGTAGCAGAGCTCGAATCAACGCAACCACTTATAGTATCTCGCATGACATGCCATACCGTATAGTTGCCGTTAAGATATAGATGGTTTACGGTGGTTGCACCGGCAATGACCAGCGAATCGCCATCGCCAAAATAGATCGTGCCAATCCTATCACTATTATAATTGCCAGAGACTACAATCTCGCGGCTGCAGTTGTTGAATTGATACGGCATTACGTATATTGATGTAGTGCATGGCAACACGCAGCCAGTAACATTAATAATTTGTGTACTAGTATCTGTACATCCACTTATGCTATCTTGAACGGTATGTGTAACAGTGTAAGTGCCTGAAGCACTATAGGTGTGTGTGCTGCCGTTAGCGTTTAACCAAGCCCAGGATCCATCTCCAAAAGAAATGATGCCAATAGAACTATTTGGCACAAAATCATACACGCATGGCGTATTGGCTGTATCTACCGAGGTAGTAAAAGAGGCATCGCAGCCAGTTTGCGCTTTTACGATGTTGCTTAATAGTATTAATACTACTAGATGTTTAATAATCTTTTTCATAAACTGTTTTCATTTTAGGTACTGACATGTAGACGATCTATACAACAAGAATGTTACAAAAAATTTGACTATTACACGAGTTTGACAATATTGCCACCCAAGAGCGAGTATATTTGTAGTGCATTGACGATAATTTATGTTACGGCAATTCTTCATAGCGCTTGGCTTGATTGCAACTTTTTGTGGAAGGGCAAATGCTCAGTCGGTTATTACTGCATTTGAGCAGGGTAGTTTGGTGGCGTCGGAAACGTCTTTATATAATCCTCGTACGTTTGCCGTTGACAAGAATAATACCAAGTATATACTGTGTTATTTCTTAGATACTTTGCGCGCAGGTAATATAGTGCTAACTGCAAAGCAAGCTTGGAACCCTAGTGTTGGCAATTGTATGGCAGTCGTTTGTGTTGATTCTGTAGGTAATGTATTGTGGGCCAGCAAAGTGGTAGAAGGAGACTCCCTCATTGCAGGGCCGAATAAAATTATTCTTTTGCACAACAGGCTTTTCCTCACCTGTCCCAATTTCTACTCGAAAGTTTATTGTGGTTCAGATTCTTTTCAAAGCCACGGTCAAACAGATGGATTAATTGTTTGTCTTAGCACAGAAGGAACAATGCTAAATAAGATACAATTTGGCGGCACAAGCGGAGAATCTATTGAGGACTTGGAATTTGACGGCAGTACATTAGTTCTGGCGGCCTCCTATAATGTGGTTGTGCAAGGTGTTGGAGGAAACGCTAATTACATTGCTAAAATTGGAGTAGATACTTTGCACAGCAACAATACAGCAACTGCACTTATTGGTTTGGATACGAATTTGATGTTACAATTTAGTATTGTCTATGATGATACTGTTGTCCCGAGAATCGCAGACGTTTGTATTACAGATGACTATTACTATTGCCTAGTTGGAACTACTAGTCGTACAAATCAAAAAATCGGAGGCCTCATAATAAACTTTCCTTTGAGTGCCTATTCCTACTTCCCTTCTTTGTTACGTTTGGCAAAAGATGGCTCAACTGCTTCAAATTGGTATAGAAAAATGTACAATACTGCGGGAATGAACTCGCTAAGGACTCAGTGCTTAGTTGTACAGGATAACAAGGTATATTTGGCAGGCTATAGCTTTTGCAATACCCCAAACCAATTTGTATTCGATGGCAGTAATACAACATTTACTGGTTTAGGTGATGTTGATTTTTTTGTAACCTGCTACGATACCCTTGGCAATTTTAAGTGGGCAAAGGTGAGTAAGAGTTACGGCGGTGAAGATATCAGAAGTATGGCAGTAGATGACAGTAACAACATAGTATTTGCTGGCGTATACAGTAATGCAGATTTGGTAATCAATAACGATACGCTAGAACCTCGTGGCGGCTACGATGGCTTTGCCTGGTGCTTAGATAGCAATGGCAATACAGTTTGGAATGGTGCCTGTGGTGGTTTTAATTTAGATATGATTAGCCAAATTGCAAACGTAAATAATAATCTTTATGTACTCGGTGCAACAGGTAGCGTAGGTGGTTGTAATATGGGTATAGATAGCTTATTTCCACCTAGTATTAAAGGGTATAGTTTTGTTGCACTAATTGATACTGCTATCGCACCTGTTGTTAACACTAGCATACAAAATATACAGGAGCCTGCACTGCAAATTTGGCCAAATCCAGTACAAAGCGTTTTACATTTTGCACAAGCTGGGCAAGCCAAACGATATCGCTTTAAAATAGTAAATACATTAGGCGCAGTAGCCCAGCAAGGAGAGCTGTGCACTAATGCAAGCATTGATGTATCTGCATTGCATAGCGGTACTTATTTATTAATATCAGAAGATGCCAATGGCATGGTTGGGCGTAAAATATTTATTAAAGAGTAAATACATAAAGTTAACTGGGTTTACCTTGGGCCGCATAGCGTTCCATTTGAGGCTTATGTCGTTCGTCTAACCTTTGATGGCAAACTTTTTCACGTTAGCCAAGATCGTCGTGCGCGTCAATACCGTTACAGTGATTACGGTGGTATTAGGCATAGGCGCATGACATACTGTACTAATAGGTGGATAATTTAAACATAACAATAAATTTCCTACAGCACCACATTCTGCAACACCGCACTCTTCTCCGGATAGTCGCTATTAAAATTTAAACCACGACTTTCTTTTCTAAACTGACTGCATTTTACGATAAGGTAACCAATTGTAATCAAATTACGCAGCTCACATAGCTGTGGACTTAGTGTTGTGCTTTTGTAAAGCTCTTCTGTTTCGGCGTGTAAAATATCTATACGACGCATAGCGCGTGCAAGCCTGGTATTAGTGCGTACAATACCCACATAATCGCTCATTGCGCTCTGTAGTTCCTTGAGACTTTGCGTTATGAGAATCATTTCTTTTGGGTCTTGCGTGCCGTGTGCATCCCATTCAGGGAAATTATCGTTGTGTGCAATGCTATCGATACACTTGATAGTATCTTCAAAACAACGGTGCCCAAATACCATGGCTTCTAATAAGCTATTACTTGCTAAACGATTAGCGCCATGTAAGCCAGTACTAGCAGCCTCGCCGGCTGCATATAAATTGATAATGCTAGTGCGACCCCATTCGTCTGTTTTAATGCCGCCACAACAATAGTGTGCTGCAGGTGCAACAGGTATAAATTGCTTTGCAGGATTAATATTAATGCTCATGCATTTTTCCAAAATATTCGGAAAATGCTCCGCAAATTTTTGTGCATCCATATGTGTACAATCGAGATAAACGTGTTCGTCACCGAGTACTTTCATTTCGTTATCGATGGCACGTGCTACGATATCGCGTGGGGCAAGACTTTTGCGTTCATCATAACGCGGCATAAAATCTTCACCCTTACTATTACGCAAAATGCCGCCATCGCCGCGTACAGCTTCCGTTATCAAGAAAGCTTGACCACTGCGTTTACTGGCTTCGTAAAGTGCAGTCGGATGAAATTGAATAAATTCCATATTCTCGATTCTACCCTTAGCACGATAAACCATGGCAATGCCATCGCCCGTAGCAATACGCGGATTAGTAGTAGTGCGATAGGCTTGACCAGCCCCACCTGTTGCCATAAGTGTTACCTTACTGAGGATGCGTTCTATTTTATTGGTATCAAAATTGAGTACGTATACACCATAGCAGGTAATATCGTTTGTGCTTTTTGTAACAAGTATGCCTTGATGATGCTGTGTAATAATATCAATCGCAAAGCAATGGTCAAGTACATTGATGTTTTTTTGTTGGTGCACAGCCGTGATAAGTGCACGTTCCATTTCTTTGCCAGTCACATCTTTGTGATGTAGAATCCTATTTTCGCTATGGCCACCTTCTTTACCAAGTTTGTATTCGCCAAGTTTATCTCTATCAAAATTGGCGCCCCATTCAATTAGCTCGCGTAATCGTTCGGGGCCTTCTTTTACTACAATTTCTACGATGCTGCGATTGCATAGATAATCGCCGGCAATCATGGTGTCTTCTATATGCTTGTCGTAGCTATCTTTTTCATTATTCCATACAGCTGCTATACCACCTTGTGCGTACTTGGTATTGGTTTCGTCGTCTACTGTTTTTGTAAGTACTGTTATGCTAAGGTCGGGACGAGCTTGTGCTGTCTTTAAGGCATAAGTAAGGCCAGCAATGCCGCTACCAATAACGAGAATGTCGGTGTGCATAGGGCAAATATAGTTTATACTTGACTATGTGCACTTCTACCTTGTAGGAATGAAAAAAGCCGCTCTTTTCAGAACGGCTTTCCCAAAATTAAACCAAGATTTTTTGCTATTTAGCCACTACAAATGGATCAGCAAACTTAGGATCGTTTACAAGATTTCTGTCTGTTAAACTACCTAAGAAAGCAACGATATCATCTATCTCACCAGAAGTAAGATTAAGTTGACGAGGTTCGCCACCATCTGACCATCCATTGGTAAGCTCTGAAGCGAGATTTGATGTGCGTTGTACATTACTGTTGTAATGGTTAACCACATCGCGTAAAGTTGCAAAACGACCATCGTGCATATAAGGTGCAGTCAGCGTCACATTGCGTAAGCTTGGTACACGGAATTTACCAGCATCCGTAGGGTTGCCAGTTACATCCATAATACCTTTGTCTACAGCATTTACTTCTAAACCAATATTAGCAACTTTATGGTCGCCATGGCCGCGGAAGTTTGTACCAGCGTGGCAGTTAGCACAACCTGCTTTGTTGAAAAACAGGCTAGCACCGCGACGCTCGTTCGGCTGTAAAACATTGTTGACGTCAGCACCCCATGAATTAGCTAGATTAGCATCATCTGCAGGCGCACGGTAGCTACTCATACTACGAAGAAACTGTGCCATTGCTAGACCAATTCTTTCTTTAGTAATTTCTTCGCTACCAAATGCTTTTGCAAACAATGGTTTGTAATAGCTAATGGTTGATAGCTTAGCTGGAAGCAAATCCATTTTTTCGATACCCATTTCTACTTCATGACGTACAGGTTGTAGAACCATTTGCTCTAAACTTTCTGTACGGCCATCCCAGAAATAGCTTAATTCGTTGCTAGCATTTACAAGAGACATAGTATTGCGGCTAGTATGTCCACCTTCGAAACCAACACTTTTCGCTACCGGATCTGCAAAGCCTGCGGCTTGAGAATGGCAGCTACCACAAGAAGTGCTGTTGTTAATGCTAAGCGCCTTATCGTAAAATAGAACGCGACCCAACTGGGCGCCATCGTTAGTGATTTCGTTGCCAGCAGGTGTATTATCTATCACCGTCGGAGGCATCTCCACACTATAATTTGGTGCAGTACTTGGTAATTGCGGGGTGCTCATTGCATTACCTGTACTTTGTAGTTTTCCGCATTGAGCCAACATTACAGCACCAAGTGCAATGAGGCTAAGCGATTGAATTTTCTTCATAACTTGTTGTGGTTTTTAAAATTGGTTTCTTGGTTTAATAATATGTTGCTTTAGTTAAAAGGCGTAGTTAATGTAGATGGCTAGTGGGTATTGCAACTGCACACCTTGGTTAAATTTTTTATTCTTAGCGTAGCTCTGATCAGGGTATGCGCTAAATTCTTTACCACTTGCAGTATTGTACATATTGTACAGCATATGGTATTCGGTAAACAAACTCATACGCTTGTTAAGGTTGTACTGAAAAAATACACCCAAACCAGCACCACCACCTTGGCTATACTCGTACTCATTTAAGATATCAAAGCCGCTGTCTGTCAATAAATCTGTGCGATTGTATAAACCGCTAATGCTCGGACCTATACCAAACTTCCAATTGTTACCTACTGGTGTTAGCTTAAAGAAACTTATCAGACCAGTAAGGCGATAGTTGTACTCTACACTTCTGTCAGTATAGATGTCGCTTGCAAGTGTTTGATGATTATTAGTGCCACCAAATCCAACACGCATCATCCAAGTTTTGCCTAACATGCGGTTGTAAGCAATGTTCGTCGCTAAACGCAAACTTGTACTATCCGGTTTGTTTTTGTTGATCGCTTGTATAAGTGGTGTAGTAAGATTTACTGAAATAGCATTGCTAAAATTTTGTGCAATTGCGCTACTGCTAAGAAGCAGCATTAATATAACGATATGGTTTTTGAAATTCATGCTTAACAACTTTAGTATTTTAGAGATTAAGTACATTTAAGAGTGTAATGCTGCCGCCTGTAGTTTGATTAAACACTTGCATGGCGCCGTATTTGTTGCCGTTTGCAGCTTCAAACACATCTACAGATTGGAAAAACGCAGTTGCTGCATTAATCCCCTTGGCGATAGTCGTTGACTTTATTTTCTGAGCCGTATTCGTAGCGTATAAAGACACATTGTTATTGCCTGGACAATGAATGAAGTTTGAGCCATTGCCTACACTTGAAATAATAGGCGCAAGCCCAGTGCTTTGTGAAATATTAGCGACGCTTGCAACTTCTTGTAGTTGCTTATTAAATACTTTGCCTGTAGATCCTTCCATCATGTATTCACCATCAGGTGTAGCGGTAATACTTGCAAGTGAAGTCAGCGCTAAAGATGCGTTGCTCGCTGTTTGTGTAAAAACATTAGTAGTCGTATTATAGCTAAGAGAATAGCAAGTGCTTTGAATAATATCTACCACATAAACACGCGATGCATCGTTAGAAACGGCTAGTGCGTATTGGGATCCCCAGTTAGGTAGCGGGAATTGGCTTACTAATGCACTACTATTCCTATCGTATACCTGCAACTCAGGATTACCACTAAGATTTTGACCGATGATGAATATTTTGCCCGCTTGCATTTTTCCTCCATATAGTGTGCTTAATAAATTTGCACTGAAGGTTTTTATTAAACTAAAATCGTTAGCGCTATAAATACGAACTATGTTATCGCTCAAACCTCCAGCTCCTTGATTGGGAATCTCAGTAGCTTCAACTTCACCTGCGGCATTTGTACCTCCGCGAATTGTATTTTTAATTACGGCTCCTCCAAAAAATGGATTAATTACAAAAGGCCATGTTATGGTGCTAGTACTGCCAGTATTAAGATCTACGTTGACAGATTGGGTGCCAAAATTATTTTCATTAAAGAAAACGGTGTTTAGCTCGGGCAAGGCTACTGCTAGTGTTGCTGATTGTGAGCTGAAAATACTGGCGCGCTGCTGCTCTAAAGCGTTTGAAGCCAATTTTCTGTTGGCTAGTACAGCTGCAACCTTAAAATAGATTTTACCGGTTGCATTGGCGTTTGCCGAATCTATCGTTGGCAAGAAGCTAGGTATTTCAAAAGTATTAATGTCTTTGTCGGCAATGGTTGCTAACAATCCAGCAGTATTGTTTGTAATATCAATGTCTGGCTTGCCAGAAAAGTATATTTCGTACTTCACAAAGTCTGAAGTAGCTACTTGATCCCAAGATAATACAGGGTCTCCAGCTAAGTTATTGACAACTTTAAGGGTTAAACTATCCTTATTGTACTTACTAAGGTCAGTTTTATTGCATGAGCCAATTGCTAGCATTAGTACTGCCAGTAAGCAAAACCGCGCCATTGTTAAACAGTTCTTCATATATGCGTGCATAAAAATAACAAACTTTGTGTAAAAGACGTTAAAATGATGACCGTTGTTTGCTCATTTGTCACATTTCTGTCAAAATTTTACAATTCCTATCCGAGTAGCTAGGCTTTATAGGTGTTTTGATGCTTGTAAATGCCGCTAACCCTTCGTACTATTGCGGTACTTGCAGCTGTCGGTCATAATAGTAAACTACAATGTAAAGTACTTTGTGCAGCATTGTGTGCACAGCGTATTGCATGCAGCGGAAGGCTTGGCATGCGAGGTTTTTGTGGTAGACAATGCCAGCACAGACGGCAGTAGCGCCTATTTGCAGCAAAACCTACCCGATCATGTCAAGCTTATTTGTAGCCCAGAAAACCTAGGCTTTGCTAAGGCCAACAACATGGCTTTGGCTAAAGCAAGCGGCAAATACACGCTGTTTCTCAACCCAGATACCCTTGTTCCGGAAGACTGTCTTAACAAATGTCTACAAAAGCTTGAGGAGGATTCTAACATAGGCGCACTTGGTGTGCACTTAGTAGATGGTACAGGCAGCTATTTACCAGAAAGTAAAAGGGGCTTCCCGGATTTTGCTACGGCATTCTACAGAATCGTAGGCTTAAGCAAGCTATTTCCGACATCGCAGAAGTATAGCAAATATTACATGGGCCAGATTCCACCCACGCAAAGCAGCATTGTAGATGTACTAGTAGGCTGCTTTATGATGATGCCCACACAATTGGCAAAGGAACTCGGCGGTTTTGATGAAGACTATTTTATGTACGGCGAAGACATAGATCTTAGTTACAAAGTGCAAAAGGCTGGCAAACAGAATTATTATTTGGCTGATGTAAGTGCTATACACTTTAAGGGCGAAAGCACTAAAAAAGATAGCATGAAATACGTGCGCATGTTTTACAATGCAATGATCGTATTTGCACAAAAGCATCTAAGTAGTTCTGGCAAAAATAGTTACGTACAACTCATTAAGTGCGCCATTGCAGCGCGTGCTAGTGTAGATTTTATAAGCCGAGGCATAGGAAAGTTACTCTTGCCTATTTGCGATGCTTTGCTGATGCTATTGGCACTATGGCAAACTAAAAATTACTGGCTGCAATACATTAAGCCCGATACAGATTATACAACAGAAGTTTTAGCCATATTTTTCTCTAGCTATATTGTCATATGGTTGTTGAGCATTTTTGTAAATGGTGGATACGACACACCACTGCGTAAATCTAATATTATACGTGGTATGGCAATTGGTGCACTTGTTACAGTGGCCGTATATGGTTTATTGCCAGAACATGTGCGCTTTAGTAGAGGTGTAACTGTAGTAGGGGCGTTACTTAGCATGGCACTAATATGGCTTCTTCGATATTTATTACAATGGTTAAACGTGGCTAAAGTAGCGGGTCATGATGCGAGCAGAGTGCGTATGCTAAGTGTAAGCAATGGTGCGCAAAGCGAAGAGGGTATTTCCACAATTTTAAAACGTATTGGCATACACAACGATTGGCTTGGTAATATCAACGCAAGTGCGCAGGCCTCTCAAAGTGATCTTGGAAATCTACAACAACTAAAGCAATTAGCCGAAGTGCATCGTGCACAAGAAATAATTTTTGCCTTGCCAGACATCAGCTATCAAAGCATGATTAGCTTTATGAAAGAACACGCTACAGCCTATCGCTACAAAATGTTTGTACAGAATATTCCAAGCATAATCGGTAGCAATAGCAAAAATACTGCTGGCGACTATTATGCAAGCGACGAACACTTTGCGATAGCACAAGCTGCAGGTATTCGTAGTAAACGAAGTTTTGATATTACAATAGCTTTAGTGCTTTTACTAAGTGCACCCTTGAGCTATATGCTAATAAAAAACAAACAAGTTTTTTCATCGCTTTTTACTGTGTTGATAGGAAAGCACACTTGGATTGGCTATAGTAGCAATGCACAACAGTTGCCACGGATTAAACCTGCAGTTTTTGCAATAGCAGACAGCGCCTTACACAATGCTACAAGTATTAATATGCTCAACACCGAGTACGCAAAAATGTATAATTGGCGTATGGACTTGTCGAAGTTTTTGCAAGTATTGCGCACCAAATAAGTAGCAACTATTTCTTTTGCTCCTTAGCCCAACTATCCTTTAGCCCAACCGTTTTGTTGAAGATAAAATTATCAGCTGTACTCGCTTTATCTAAGCAAAAATACCCAAGTCTAAAAAACTGAAAACGATCGCTTGGGGCTGCATGTAAAAGTGCTTCTTCCATCACAGCAGTGCTGCATATTTCCATGCTATTTGGATTTATTGTGCTTAGAAAATCTTCTTCAGCTGCGGGGTTTTCTACCGTAAATAATTTGTCGTACAAACGAACCTCGGCTCTTACATTTTTTTGTGCATCTACCCAATGCAAAGTACCTTTTACTTTTATGCCGCTTGTGTCGTTGCCACTTTTACTTTCTGGAAAATAATTGCAATACACAGTTGTAATATTGCCCGCTGCATCGGTGTCGTGGCTTACATATTCAATGATGTAAGCATGCTTTAATCGTACTTTAATGCTTGGCGCTAATCTAAAATAACCTTTAGGCGGTTCAAGCATAAAATCGTCTGCCTCTATAAATATTTCTTTACTAAATGGCAAATCTCTATGACCTGCATTTGCATCTTCAGGATTATTTTCTGCAGGCAAATTTTCGCCGTTGCCATCATAGTTATTGATGACAATCTTAAGTGGCTTTAGCACGGCCATGCGACGTAAAGCAATTTTGTTGAGATGCTCTCTCAAACAGAAATCAAGTAGCTCATGTTCTACTACATTATCACGCTTTGCAATACCAGCGCGATCCCAAAATTCGCGTAAGCTTTCGGGAGTATAACCGCGTCTACGATAACCGCTAATCGTTGGCATACGCGGATCGTCCCATCCTGTAACGTGACCTTCTTTTACAAGTTGCAAAAGTTTACGCTTACTAGTAATGGTATAACTCACATTGCCACGAGCAAATTCGTACTGCTTACTCGGAAAAATTTCTAAGTTCTCTATACACCAATCGTATAATGCACGATGAGGAACAAACTCTAGCGTACAAATACTATGCGTAATTTTTTCTATACTATCGCTTTGGCCATGGGCAAAATCGTACATCGGGTATATGCACCAAGCATCGCCTGTGCGGTGATGATGCTCGTGTTTGATGCGATACAAAACGGGGTCGCGCATAATCATATTAGGATGTGTCATGTCAATCTTTGCGCGTAAAACACATGTGCCATCTGGCAAACTACCACTACGCATAGCTTCAAACAATTGCAAGTTTTCTTCTACACTTCTATCACGATAAGGGCTATTTGTGCCTGGCACGGTTAAGTCGCCTTTTTGCACGCTCATTTGTTCGGCCGTGCTATGATCCACATAGGCAAGGCCTTTATTGATAAGCACTTTTGCAAATTCGTACAGTTGCTCAAAGTAGTCGCTTGCATAAAATTCTGCATCCCAATTAAAGCCAAGCCATTTGATATCTTCTTTAATACTTTCTACATACTCTGTTTCCTCGGTGCTTGGGTTAGTATCGTCAAAGCGCAGATTAGTTTTGCCACCATACTTCTGTGCTAAGCCAAAGTTGAGGCAAATACTTTTGCTATGTCCTATATGTAAATAGCCATTTGGCTCTGGAGGAAATCGTGTAAGTAATCTGCCGTTGTGCTTACCACTTTGTAAATCGGCTACTACAATTTCTTCAATAAAATTTAGACTCTTCTCTTCTGCTGCGTTGTCGGTGCTCATTGCGGCGCAAATATACGCCAGCCCTATCTAAAAGACTTGACTTCTATGCCTCCCATAATGGCGGTGCCTTTTAGGTGAACCACTTTGCCGCTAGAATAATTGCCAGTATTGTATCTACGATCTTCTACACCACCCATGATTGGTGTTACTTCATTCACGATGCGCCAATCGCTTGGTACAATCAAAGTCAAGCCGCCCATTACTAACATGCAATTGATTGTGATTGGCCCTTGAATGTTAGCATTAATCAAGTTGAGTTCTGCGCCGCCCATTATCACGCTAAAGTCGCCACCGGTTACATTTTGACTAGATATGGTTTGTTCTACCGCTCCCATAAAAGTGCGCACGTTTAGAAACTGTGCTATATCCTCTTGTGCGCTAGTATCGCTTGTAAAAGTGCTGTTAGTACCAATTGTTTCTTCTCCACTTGCAAAAGCTGCGTCAGTAGAAGCACTATCAGTAACTGTGCCATTATCTATTGGTGTATTAGGATAACCTTTGCTAACGGTGCTTTTTGCGCCAAGCGCATTAAGGATAACCATAGCGCCAACACCTAAAAGGATAATTGGTACGATCAATCGGCCGGCATTGATGCCTACAAAAACATCATCTAACAAAAAGACTAGGCCTACAAGTATTGGAATTGCCCAACCAAATGGTGGTCCAAAACGCTTGCTATAGCCACCAGCAAGACCAGCAATAATTGGAATATACTCCCACTTAAAAAACCAACGTGGCAAATTAAGGTGGATGTTTAAGGCGTGCAGTAATGCACTAAAACCAAGTACGATTAATATACCGCCAATGATTAGGCTTGACGTGTTTGCTCTTGATTGATTGCTCATTTTTGAATTTTTATCTAAAGTTCTGATGCAAATGTGCTGCGCGATTCTAAAAGTTTGATTTACCGGTCGGTAAGTGGTTGCTGGCAGTAGGTGAATGGTATATAGTGGGGGTCGTAAAGGCACAGTTGCCATTTCCCTTGGAATAAATATGGTATGTTTTCTGCATTAACAATATTCTAGGCATGGCGTGCAAAAGATTGCATCATAGATTAGAAAAAGGCAATTACATTCGCAATTCACATTCTTAAAAAATTAGAAAATGTTAGAGCAATTATTTAAGCTTATTCAAGGCGAAGCACAACAAGAAATAATCAATAATCCCGCTATTCCAAATGAAGCAAATAATCACGCAGTTGGTTTAGCGACTGATAGCATTTTTAGCGGTTTGCAAGGCGCTTTGGCAAATGGTGGTGTTGCACAAATACTAAATTTGTTTGGCGGCAAGAGCGCGGTAAATGGTAGTAACCCTTTGGTTGGTGGCATTATGAACAATCTTGTGCAAGGATTAATGGGCAAGTTTGGTATGAATAATGGTATAGCAAGTGGTATAGCTAGTTCTTTGATTCCCAATGTATTAAGTAAGCTAGTTGGTCGTACAAGTGATCCTAACGATAACAGCTTTGATATCAATAATATTGTATCGGCATTAGTTGGTGGCAACGGCAATCAAGCTGGCGCAGTGCAAGTACCTGGCCAAAGTGGCGGTATAGATTTTAATAATATTTTGAATAGTATTACTGGGGGTAAAAAAGTACAGCCGCAGCCAGATGCAGCACATAATGACGATGGTTTTGGCATGGATGATATTATGCGTATGCTAGGCGGTGGCGGCGGCCAACAACAGCAGGCTGCACAGCCACAAGAAGGTGGCGGCATGGCTGATATACTACAAATGCTTACTGGCGGTGCTAAGCAACAGCAGCAAGCTCAGCAGCAGCAAAGTGGTGGTGGCATCATGGATTTATTGAAGGGTGTAATGGGCTCTTAATGAGCAACCTAAAGCTTGTATCTTATTAGATGTCAATACCTTGGCATCATTTTTGTGATAGTTGCGCGATTCGCTAATCGTGGCAATGATGACCAGCATCATTCATGATAAATATCAGTAATGTGAGTAACTTTGCTGTAAATCGTGCGTGAAGTGTGTTTTGTGCCTCAAAAGTTTCATTATTTTTTGAAAAAATATCGCACAAATTTTAACAAAACTGCATCTTTTCTCGTAATTTGGTCGGGACAGATTGGGGTTTCAATGCTGTTGCGGGTAAAACATTATTTTATGATCAAAAAGATAAGTAGCACTCTTGTGTGCGGTACATCATACCGTGCAGCTAGAAGGGGGTTTTTGGCTATCGTGTTGTTTACAGTTGTATCTACTTTTTGGAGCAATCGTTGCTTTGCTCAAGATCGCATAAAACAAGAGGAACAAATTGATGCAGACAGACAGCGCGTTGCTGCACTTTGCAATCAGTGCCCGATAGAAAATGTGAATAAGTTGGACAATGCTACCAAACTTTCACTTGATGAGTTTTATAAAAGTCACAATGTTAAGCCAGCTGTTGCTCTAAAAACAACTTGGAGTTTATTGCCAGTCTTTACATCCTACATCCCGCTAGAAGATAGAATTTGGTTTTGTCAATATATGATCAACGCTAAGGCAGATCAACCAAACTATCCGATTGAATTTCTTAAGTCCTATCTAAGCGAATTACATAAACAAAATAAGTAAAGCAGAATGAAGTCATCTCTACACCATTTCCTTGCTCTACTCTTAATTTGTTTAGGAGGCACGGCATCTGTGTACGCACAGAATACACCGCTAACTGTTACTGGTACAACACGTACAGGTAGGTTTGCGGCTTGCCCTCAAGGAGGTTCAGCAAATACCACGGTTACACATATTGGCTCTCTTAGCACTGGAACGACTGTATCAGGCGGCACCCTCGTATGTAATGATCCATGCGGTACAACAACGCTTGAAGTTACAATTGATGGTATTCGTTGGGATCAGGTACCTGATGCTGAGTGGCTACATGGTTTATTTTTTCCAGCTAATAATGGATTCTCTGTAACAGGTATTTCAATCCCAGCAGGTTTTATTACCTACAATGCAGGATGTACTGGCCAATGTCCAGGTGGGATTGCAGCAGGGCCGGGTTTCTATTACAACGCAACCTTTGCACAATCATGTTGTCCAAGCAGTACTGCGTTAAACGGTATACCATGCGATAACTATGGTAGCGTTGCACTTGATTGTAACTCGCCATTTTCTATAACCTTTAACCTAACGTTTTGTAACAGTACGCTTACTACAACAACTGAAACTTTTACAGTATTTGGAACAAGCGACGGTGCAACTGGTTGCTGGTCGCAGTATAATCCAGGTACCAATACCTTGCCATTTACAATCAATATTAGCCCATGCACCGTAATTAATCCACCTGCACCAACTGCAGGACCAATAGTGCGTTCATGCGTTGGCGGTGTAGAAAACTTTACAGTTCAATTGAGCAGCGCTTGCGGTACAGCAGCAAACACTACATGGTGGACAGACTCCGTTGGTGGTACACAGCTTGGTAGCGGTAGCCCTTTTACATATGATCCTGCTGGTGCAACTTGTCCGGGTGGTCAAACGGTATACATGAGCTGTTGTAGCAATGGTGGTGTAAACTGCATCACTCGAAAAGCAATTACAATTCCTGGTACTTGCACACCATTTGTATTAACTGGCGTAACTAAAACTAATGGCTTGTGCACAGGTAATGGCTCAATCAATAGTGTTACAACTACTGGTGGTGTTCCAACCTTTAACTATAGTCTTAATCCTGGAGGACTTAGTAACGGTACAGGTGTATTTACTGGTTTAACAGCTAGCTCCTACACAGTTAGTGTTACTGACGGTTCTGGTTGTATTGTATCTAGCATTGTGCCTATAACTAATTACGTACAAGCTACTTTTGCCAATCCGGCACGCACGCATGTACAGTGCTTTGGACAAACTAATGGTAGCATCATAGCTGCAATGTCAACTGGCACTGGGCCTTATACGTATTCAATCGCACCAGTTGCAGGAACGCAAGCAGGTGGTGTATTTAGCAACTTGCCAGCAAATACTTACACACTAAGTGTTAGTGATGCTAATGGTTGTACTAGCACGACGTCAGTTACTATAACGCAACCAACATCTGCTTTAACCGCTACAATGGGCGCACCAACACATGTAACTTGTTTTGGGCTAAATAATGGTTCTGCTACTGTTACAGCGGCAGGTGGTACAACAGCATATACTTATGCATGGACTGGTGGCGGTGGTACAGCAGCTACGACAAGCAGCAGGCCGCCAGGCACATATACAGTTACAGTCACCGATGCGAAGGGATGTACGAGCACAAGTAGTGTTACCATCACAGGTCCTGCCAGTGCACTTGCTTTAAGTGCTAGCAGTGTTATGAATGTATCATGTTTTGGTGCTGCAAATGGCTCAATTACTACGACAACAACTGGAGGTACTCCAGCGTACACATATACGTGGACACCGGGTGGGCAAACAACTGCAAATATTAGCGGTGTTGGACCTGGCACTTATAATTTAACGGTTTCGGATAGTAAAGGGTGTACTTCAACGATTTCAGTAAATATCACGCAGCCAAGTCCAGGTTTAAGCGCTAGTATTACAACTACACACGTTACATGCTTTGGTGCTGCCAATGGCATAGCTACTGCGAGTGCTGCTGGTGGTACTTCGCCATATGGTTATATTTGGAGTCCAAGCGGCGGTACTGCAGCTACAACAACTCCTCTTGCACCAGGCTCTTTTACAGTTACTGTAACAGATGCTAATGGTTGTACAACAACTTCTTCTACAACGATTACCCAACCAACTGCTGCCTTAACGGCAACAATGGGTACACCTACTCATATTAATTGCTTTGGTCAAAGTACGGGTTCGGCAACAGTTACAGCTGCAGGCGGCACACCAGCTTATACCTATGCGTGGAGTGGCGGCGGCGGCACAGCTGCTACTACCAGTGGGCGTCCTGCTGGCACCTATACAGTAACAATTACAGATAGCAGAGGTTGTACTTCTACATCAAGTGTAACAATTACGCAGCCAGCAGCAGCCTTAACTGCAACAATTGGCACACCAACGCATATTAATTGCTTTGGACAAAGTACAGGTAGTGCAACAGTTACAGCTGCAGGTGGTACAACTGCCTATACTTATTCTTGGAGCGGCGGCGGTGGCACAGCTGCAACAACAACTGGCCGTCCTGCAGGTACTTACACTGTTACAGTGACAGATAGCAAAGGTTGCACAGCGACATCGAGTGTTACGATTACACAACCAGCAGCAGCATTAACTGCAACAATTGGTACACCAACGCATATCAACTGCTTTGGTCAAAGTACAGGTGCTGCTACGGTTACAGCCGCAGGTGGTACTAGCGCATACACATATTCATGGAGTGGTGGTGGCGGTACTAGTGCTACAACTAGTGGTCGTCCTGCTGGTACATACACCGTTACTGTTACAGATAGTAAAGGATGTACTTCTACGTCAAGTGTGACAATTACTCAGCCAGCAGCAGCCTTAAGTGCAACAATGGGTACACCAACACATATTAACTGCTTTGGTCAAAGCACAGGTGCAGCTACTGTCACAGCAGCAGGTGGAACAACGGCTTATACTTATGCATGGAGTGGCGGTGGTGGCACTGCTGCTACAACAACTGGTCGTCCTGCTGGTACATATACGGTTACTGTTACAGATAGCAAAGGTTGCACATCAACCTCAAGCGTTACCATTACGCAGCCAGCTGCAGCCTTGACTGCAACAATGGGCACACCAACGCATATCAATTGCTTTGGGCAAAGTACAGGTTCAGCTATGGTTACAGCAGCAGGCGGTACACCTGCATATACATATTCTTGGAGTGGCGGTGGTGGCACTGCTGCTACAACAACTGGTCGTCCTGCAGGTACTTATACTGTTACGGTTACCGATAGCAAAGGTTGTACAACTACATCAAGTGTTACTATTACACAGCCAGCGGCAGCCTTAACTGCTACGATAGGAGCACCAACGCATATTAATTGCTTTGGACAAACAACTGGTGCAGCAACGGTTACAGCGGCAGGTGGTACATCAGCTTATTCATACGCATGGACGGGCGGCGGTGGCACTGCTGCAACAGCAAGTAACTTAGCCGCAGGTACTTATAGCGTTACAATTACCGATAGCAAAGGTTGTACATCAACATCAAGTGTTACAATAACACAACCAGCAGCTGCATTAACTGCAACGATGGGTTCACCAACACATATTAATTGTTTTGGACAAAGTACTGGAGCTGCAACTGTTACAGCGGCAGGTGGTACACCAGCATATACCTATTCATGGAGCGGAGGCGGTGGCACAAGTGCAACTACAAGTAGTCGTCCAGCAGGTACATACACTGTTACTGTAACAGATAGCAAAGGTTGTACGACTACAGCAAGCGTTACAATTACCCAGCCAGCAGCTGCATTAACTGCCACGATGGGCACACCAACACATATCAACTGTTTTGGACAAAGTACAGGCACTGCAACAGTTACAGCTGCAGGTGGTACACCAACATATACATATTTATGGACTGGTGGTGGTGGCACAAGCGCAAGCACAACAGGTCGTCCAGCAGGCACTTACACTG
>JBJORA010000113.1:0-5041 GCA_046049675.1 Bacteroidota bacterium
AAGGGTGCAATACTTCGACAATTACAAAATTTGCTGGCATTTAGTGTGTCAATAGCGTATAATTTCTTATTTTGCTAAGCAATTAGGGCTGGAATTACGTCCTAGTGTTATTATAGATGATATGTATGGGCCATGCTGCTAGAAATTATTTTTCAAGATGCTTATTAAATTTTAGTCTGTTAATTGTTGTACTAGGCTATTCAGCTAGCCTAAGCTATGGTCAAAACCTTGCAGGCACGCAGCAAAATAGCACAGTAAGTATGTACGAATTACAAGCTACGCATATTCTTTCTGCTCAAGAGTTAGGGCAATTGTCGCAATTGGGCGTTCAAAAAATTACCTACCAGCAGGGAACTAGCTACTATATATGGACTTCAGTTAGTTCAACAGAAAGAATTAATCAGATTCACAGCATACGCCCTGCAAATAGTACACAAAAAATAGATAAGCGCTTAAACTATTTGTCGCAACAAGGCGACGTTAAAGAGGTACAGGTGCTTGTTACGCTAATTGATGCAGCCTCAAAAAGTGAGTTAGTTACGGAGCTTCAAGCTATTGGTACTGGTGCAAAACTAATCAATACACAAACCATTGGAGAAAATACTTGCGTTGTGCAGCTATTAAGTACAGATTTAAACAAGCTCGCCAATACGTCCTACGTTGAACACATAACACCCTTGCCCGAAAAAGATGTACCACTAAATAATGTTGGCATTGCCCAAATGAATGTCGGCTACAGTAAAGCAAGTGCTGCAATCGGTGGAAGAAATTTATCTGGTTTGGGTATAACAATTGGTGTAGGTGACGATGCCGATGTGCAAACGCACGCCGACTTTGATGGACGATTGCTGAACTTTAATGCTGCTCCTACAAATTACCACGGCAGCATTACAACAGGCCAAGCTGCAGGATCTGGCATGATACAACCGCGTTATGAAGGTGTTTTGCCACAAGCACAAATTATTAGTAGTTTGTTTAGTAATGTTCAAAGCTATACGCCAAAGTTCTTTACAGATTACCATATGACGGTAACCAACAACAGCTATGCAACTGTCCTATACGATTGCAACAATCATGGCATTTATGATGGTATAAGTAAAAGCCTAGATAAGCAATGTATAGATTATCCTTTTGTATCGCATGTATTTGCTGCTGGCAACGATGGCTTAGTGCAATGCCCAGACAGACCTTTGGGCTACTATACCATTTGCGGGCAGTACCAAAGTGCAAAAAATATAATTATCGTTGGCAACCTTCAAAACAACGATACCATCTACAATGAAGCAAGTCGTGGACCTAGCTTTTACGACAAGCGAATTCGCCCTGATGTGGTTGCCCTAGGTGTGCAAGTACAAAGCTGCGGTCCAAATGATATCTATACACCCGGCTGGGGAAGTAGTATGAGCAGCCCGTTTGTTGCTGGCGTTGTAGGTCTTTTGCATGAGCGATATAAGCAAGTTTACAATAGCGATATAACTAGTGACCTTGCAAAGGCGCTTGTGCTTAATGGAGCAACAGATCTTGGTACACGTGGCCCTGATTATACTTACGGCTTTGGTCGCATCAATGCTGAAAGAAGTATGCGTATGCTAGAAACCTCGAACTTCAGAGTAGACAGTGTAGCGAATGGCGATAGTTTACAAATTGGCTACTTTATTTCTAACACCAACATCATTGTAAAAAGTATGTTGTACTATCATGACATACCTGGCGAGCCAAATGTATATCCAAGCCTAGTGAACGACTTAGACATTACGCTTACCTCGCCAAGTGGCAAAGTATACTACCCATTTGTACTTGACCCTACGGACACTACAACGATATTTAAGGCTGCGACAACTGGAAGAGATAGTATCAATAATATGGAGCAAATACAAGTAAACTACCCTGAAGTAGGACTTTGGCAATACGTTATAAAAGCTAAAAAAGTTGTGAGTGGCAAGCAACGGTTTGTTTTAGTGATGGATACCATCCAGGCAGGTTTGCATTTGCGTTACCCTGTCGGCGGCGAACATTTGACTAGTAATACCAGCACCAAGGAGCCTATTATGTGGGATGTGTATGATACGATTGGTTACCCAGTGAATATACAATACTCAAACAATGGCGGTAACAGTTGGGTAAATATTATAAGCCTTGCTGATAGCAATACCCATCAATACTATTGGAATGCTGCATCTAGTGACAGCAATGGTTTAATTGTACGAATCAATGCTAATGGCCAAACAGTGCAAAGCAAACGGAGTGCTGCTATGGCTCTTCCAACCGTAACAATTGGTGCAGTCAATGAGCAATGTCCTGGCTATTGTAGAATTACCTGGTCGGCTGTGCCTGGCGCAACAGGCTATTACGTGTATCAAAGATTTGGCAATGCTATGAAACTTGTGGATAGCACTGTAAGCACTACAAATTATATTTTCAAAAACTTAGGAACAACACAAAAACACTATTTTGCTATTCGTGCAAGAAAATATCATTTACTTAGCGAGCAAAGTACGGCAAGGTCTTACATTGCAAGCGGCGGTAACTGTACACTTAATACCTATAACTTCGATTTACAAGCACGCAGTATTGCTTCAGCAACAGTAGGAAGAGAATTTACTAGTTCTAGCTTTACTGGTACTGATAGTATCAAAGTAGTGTTTACCAATTCAGATAATTTTAAATGCGATAGTTTCAAAGTGGACTATCAAGTTGGAACAAATCCTTGGCAAACTACCGGCACCTTGTATGACCTTAATGCACTTGCATCATACACGCTTGGCATAGGTGCTCAAAATTTTGCTACACCAGGCAGCTATAATATCACTGCTGCTATCACCAATATTGCTAAGACCGATCCATTGGCAGCAAACGACACAATACGATTTGTAGTGCGACAATTGCCAAATGCTTTGTTAGCACTAAATGCAAATGCACTAGATGATGGCTTTGAAAGTAATATAGATACTAATGTGGTTAACACCATTGGTGTCAAAGGCAATGATCGTTGGGATATTACTCATTCTACTAACAAAGGCAGGGCACGTACTTTTATTATGAAAGACTTTGCCCATGCAGGCAATAAGGCCCTTACATTAGATGCTAGTATCTTTATCGGTACAGGCAATACGAATAGTGCCGTTGCAACTTATAACTTGAGCAATGAGAGTATTAATTCAAGCGATATTAGATTAAGCCTTTACTATAAACATCATGGCCAAGATACTAGCGGCGGCAACGACAACGCTATTTATGTACGTGGAGCTGACAGTTTGCCATGGTTGAAATTATATGACTTATTGGAAAATCAAGCCGCCAATATGGGAGAGTATAAGCATGTAATTGCACTTAAACTAAGTAGATTGCTCAAACAAAATGGGCAGCCACTAACAAGTAGTACTCAAATTAAATTTACGCAAAGTGGTAGATTCAAAACTGGCGACAATGAAACACTATCGGGCTATACTTTTGATGACCTAAGCTTATTTAAGGTTTATAACGACCTTGCTACCGAGACACTAGTAGCACCGCAATACAATGCCTGCAAATTAGGCAGCCAAGCTATTATTAAGGCACAGCTTAGCAATAATGCGCAGGCCATCGCAAGCAATGTTACAGCCAGCTATCAAGTCAATGATGGCGCATGGGTTACAGAAACGATAGCAAGCATGCCTGCAGATAGTACGATTACGTACAGCTTTCAAACGCCATACAATTTTTCTGTTTCTGGCAGATACAAAATGCGTATCGCTATTCATCAAGCTGGCGACTCTTATCGTTCTAATGATACGATTGTAAGCTACATCAATGCATTTGCAGAAATTGCAAGTTTACCGTATGTACAAACATTTGAAGACAGCGCTACAAATTTCTTTATGACCGATGGTGTTAATAGCAGTTGGCAATGGGGTACACCAAGCAACGGCATCGTAAACGGCGCAGCAAGCGGTACAAAAGCGTGGAAAACAAATTTACAAGGCAAGTACAACGACAATGAATTGAGCTACTTGGTTTCGCCGTGTATCAATATTACAACAACTACAAAACCGTGGTTGAGTTGGCATATGAGTTATGATATAGAAGATTGCGGCACTACCCTATGTGATGCTGCATGGCTCGAAGTTAGTGGCGATGGCAAGACTTGGGTAAAAATAAATCCCGATAGCATTGCAGTAGATAATAAGTACCTCCAATACTTCAACGATAGTACGTACAAACTTTGGAAAGGCAAGTTGGCTGGCTGGCATAGCTTTGGGGTAGCATTACCAAAGAATTTAGGCAATAGTATACAGTTTAGATTTGTTTTGCAAAGCGATCCAGGTGTAGCATTTGATGGCCTAGCTATAGATGATGTGCATGTTTACGACAATGCAACGCCACTAGTTACAAGCACCAATGCTGTGCAGCAATATTTACAAAATGTAAATAGTACAAGCTTTATACCGTTCATCGCGAATAATCAAATTTTTGCAAGTCTAAACACCAATGGCAATGCCTTGGGCAATGTTATTGCAAATAGCTATTATAATAATGGCCCTATTCGTACGGTAAATGCTAAGTACTTTTTAGACAGAAACTATGTTATACAACCCGAATCAAAACTTCTAAGTACACCAGCTAATGTGAGGCTATATTTTTTAGATGCAGATTATGATAAGGTAATTGCCGATACAACTTGTGCAACTTGCGTTAAACCATCTTCAATCTTTGACTTAAGCGTACTCAAATATTCTACAATAGATCCAACGATAGAAGATAGTTTATTAAACAATAATACAATCGGCGGCTATCTCAACTACCCTTCTGCAACAGTGTATAAAATACCTTGTAAGGATGGACATATGGTTGAGATACCAGTTAACAGCTTTAGCGAATTTTGGTTACACTTTGGCGCAGACACTACTACCGACGGCACCTTTGTACCACAAATCGTTTTGGACGCAAGCAATGCTGCAGCACTAAGTGCTTCTGTATCTTGGACACTCAATAAAGAGTTTAACATCAATAAGCACGAAGTACTGCGTGCTGTAGGTAATAATGCAAGTGATGCAAGCTACGT
>JBJORA010000114.1:0-12417 GCA_046049675.1 Bacteroidota bacterium
AAACAACCGCTACCTTTGTACCTACAAGCAAGATGGCTAAAAGTACAATACCTAACAAATTTGTTGCGATGCTGCGTGCTAAATGTCCGCGCTGTCGCAAGGGTAATATGTACACTACTAATAGTGCCTTTCCTTTGCGTACTATGCTAAGTATGCCCGAGCATTGTGAAGTATGTGGCCAGAAATACGAATTGGAAACAGGTTTTTATTTTGGCACTGGCTATGTGAGTTATGCACTTAGTGTTGCATTTATAGCAGCTTGGTTTGTGGCTTATGGCCTGCTGATAGGCTTGAGCTTTAAGAATAATAGTATCTTTTGGGCATTAGGTTCAGGTATATTTGCTATTGTATGCATTCAGCCTTGGTTGATGCGCCTCAGCAGAAGTTTGTATTTGAGGATGTTTGTGCGGTACGACGAGGAGACTAAGGATCTGTAGGGTCTACTTTACGCCTTTGAAAATTCTATAGTATAAGTATTGCCAAATAGTAGGGTGGTACCATAGCTTACTGTCAAGCGCTCGTTCTTTTTGAACTTGAATTGTATCTGCAAAAACTTCTTGCACAGCTTTTAAGAGCATCTCGATGCCAGCAGCTAATTGCAAGGTAGGATAGGTGGAAAAATTATCTTGCTTGCCATGTTGCACGTTGCATTGATTAATGATTGTGCCAGTATCTATACCTTCGTCAACAAAATGAACAGTAACCCCACTATTCTCAGCATCCTTATTAACTAGGGCCCAATAACTACCATGTACACCTCTATACTTAGGGGTAATGCCTGCATGCGTATTAATAAACTTACAGTTTACAGCTTGTAACACTTTCTTTGAAATGATTCGGGTGCCATTAACGATAATGAGGTCGGGATTAATTTCTCGCAGCAAGGAAATCGTTTGTTCAGCATTTACTGATAGTACATTTTTGACCTTTATAGTAGGTATTTCAGTTGGGTCAAGTTTGTTTTCTTGCAAAATTTGAGCTTGTCGTTTACCGGAGAGTAGTCCTAACGGCTTTGCAATGAGTACTTGAAATATGATTTGCCCTACCACAGTAACCAAGCCAAGGCGCTTTATGCGTCTTTTAATGAAGACCTTGGTATTTTCTTTTTCTTCAAGTATTGCAGTGTGAATGCCAAATTGCTTATCAATAGCATTAAACACAATATTGGTAGATTGGCCTTTACCTGCCAGCAGAACTATTCTTTTATTTTCCATTGATAATCTCGTTGGCTAGAGCCGTCATGGTATAGCTGCTGAAGCCATACTGTTTATTCAAACTTGTATAGTGTGCTAAAATCTTCTCCAAGAAAGCAAAATTCTCATTTTGATCACACCCAAAATTATGTGGATGCCACCAAAGATGATACGTAAGCTTATTTTTGGCTGCATGCGTCATTCCTGATGTAATGCGCTTTAGTCTGAGGCTTTCCACAATACTTAACTTTTTGCTGTAAGGGCGTAAGAACCTACTTGAAGGAATATCAATCGGCATTTTACTTTTTAAGTAGTCGTCGCTGTAGCAATTGTGCCCAGATAAGTTGATATATGCGTCTGCGAGTCTTATTGCTCTTCTAAACAAACTCTCACTTTCGCCATTTTTCGCAGCATAAATCCAATTGTGTTCATTACCTCTGTAACAGTAAATGCCTAAGTCTAAGCACACTTGCAGGTATTCGCTGTTAAACTGATTGCGAGGAAACACAAGCGAAGTAATTGTTAGGCCTTCTTTTTTTGCGACTGCGATTGCTTGCAGAATATCTTGTCTGAATGATTCGGTTGTTTGACCAGGTTCCAAGCAATAATAATGCGAAAAGGTATGCGTGCCTATTTCATGTTGTGGGTGTTTTTTTATCGCTTGAATAAGTTTAGGTGCAAAATGGTATAAGTCGTTGTTGTAGTCCTCTGCAACTGCTTCAAAATGGCCATTGTAAGGAGACAGATTAGGGTCTTTGTATTCTGGCAGTATAGCTGGTATATTATTGAGTAGCGCTTGTTTGGTCTCAAAAAACAGGAAGCCTACAGATGAAAACGTTGCACAAACGTTATGCTGCTCAAAAACTTCTAGTAGTCTGGGCACAACCTTGTGGACACCCAATATATTTTGGCCGTAGCTTTCCTTTGTTTTTTTATCTCGCACGCCCCACAAAAGCTCAAAGTCAAGTGATATTACAAATTTGCCTGATGTCATATTGTTTTTTTTGTTGATACTGCGATGCGTATTTGTTTTTGCAAGCGACAATTAAGTGTGCTTGCCAATGGGCTGCAAATTAGTAATTAAAAAGATAATAATAGCATTTGTGCTATTTGTTCGGACAGTCGCATTGTCAGCTTAAGCATCTTGTTGCGTTGCCTGAAGTGATTGTACGTACTTGTATCGCTGTAAGTTATGCATACCATTTGGGGCATAAAAAAAAGGAAAGCAATTTACTTTCCTTTTCTAATAATTTTTATTTGTAGTTATTAGTCGTAAAGATGCGCAGTACGCTCTAGCTGCTCTAGTTGCAATACTTTAATCTTGCGATGGTCTAGATCAATCATACGATCTTTTTTGAAATCGCTAAGAATACGAATAAGCGTTTCTGTAGCTGTGCCAACTAAGTTAGCAAGCTCCTCGCGGCTCATTGTGATATTGATAGTTTGGCCATCTTTTTCGTAGCCATACTTGTCTTTCAATTGCAATAAAGCATCAGCAACACGCTCACGAACTGGCTTTTGTGCTAATTCCTTAATTTTTTGCTCAGCCGCACGAAGGTCACTAGCAAGCAAGCTAATCATTTGCTTACTCATGCTAATATTTTTCTCCATCACGCGTAGAACGATATCTTTTGGAATGAAGCAAACTGTGCTTTCCTCTAAGGTTGCAGCACCATTGCGGTAATCGTCGTCGCCAATTAATGCACGATAGCCTACTAGGTCGCCCTTGTTTGCTAAACGAACAATTTGCTCTTTGCCTTCGCTACCAGTACGGTAAATTTTGATTTTACCTTTTGTAATTACGTACAAACCAGTTGGCGCTTCGCCTTCTTTAAATAATACCTCGCTTTTGTTTAGTGCAAGTTGATTTGTGTACTCGTTAAGTACAGTTACATCTTCTTGGCTTATACCATCAAAAAATGGATTTTGTGCGATTAATACCGTTGGATCGTGATCCGCAGGCGTTTCTATGATTTTTGCTTTACTCATATAACAAATGTTACTAATAAGTGGGTGGTAAAATTACACCTGAACTGCGATTTATCAAAGTAAATTATTGATTAATGTACCAATAAGGCTTAAATAAATGCAATAATGGCAACCTTTTTACTCACAAGCATGCCATACCTTAGCCCTGTGCAGATAAGTGCCGTTATTATAGCGAGTAGCGAGGAGCGCACGATTACACAATGTGTGCTCGCTTTATTGCCCTGTTGTGCAGAAGTATTGGTATTAGTAAACAATACAACAGATGCTACGGCTGCGCTAGCTGAGGCAGCCGGCGCGAGGGTTGTTGCCTGCGATTGGCGTGGCTACGGTGCTACCAAAAACTATGGGCATACGCTGGCAAAAAATGACTGGATTCTGAGTATAGATGCCGACGAAATTGTAGACAACGCGCTATGCGAAGCCATTACTAAATTTCAATTTAACGAACATTCAGTTGGCGTAATTACACGCTTATTAATTTGGAATGGCAAAGTGCAACATTACGGTGCTGGCCGAGAAAAAAAAGCTCGACTTTTTAACCGGAACTCGAGTCAATGGAATCAAAGCCTTGCGCACGAAGCATTACAATATGAACAAACACCAAACTACGTTGAGCTTAACGGATTTTTATTGCACGATGCCTATAGCAGTAAACAACAAGCGGTTGCTCAACTAGATAAGTATGCAGCATTGATGGCTAAGCAGCGTGGTGCCAAACCGAATATAATCAATGCCGCTGTGCATGGTATTTTCAGTTTTATTAAATTGTATTTTTTGAAATTAGGTTTTTTAGATGGCGCAAGTGGCCTTGAACTAGCTCAACTTTACGCACGATATACCTACAAAAAGTATGCGATGCCCATTACAAATACTGCTGGATAAATTCGTACACATTAATATTTTTTTGAGCAGCCAATTGATCGCGTAATTTTAGTTTATCAATATCCGACATTCTTTGCTGCTGTATAAGTTGATAAGCCTTTTCTGTTTGCATGTGCAATTTGTGTGGACTATTACCATGTAGGCTAAGCTTATGTTGTTCAATTTTTTCTAAAAGCCCATCAATACCAACATGCTTGTGTGCTTCTGTTTTTATCACTGGTATTTGCCAGCCATCTACTGCACTTCTATTATGGCTTAGATCTGTTAGTGTAGCTGCAAATTCCGATGCATTGGGTCTGTCGGCTTTGTTTACTACAAAGATGTCAGCTATTTCCATCACGCCAGCTTTCATGGCTTGCACTTCGTCTCCGCCTTCTGGCACTAGCACCACAATTTTGGTGTCTGCAACGCCTGCAATATCTACTTCGCTTTGACCAATGCCAACAGTTTCTATAATAATATAGTCGAAGTTGCTCGCACGAATCACATCTATAATTTCGTACAATCGCATGCTTAGTCCGCCAAGTGCTCCGCGTGTTGCTACGCTGCGGATATATACATTCTTATTGAGAAAGTGCTCGCTCATCCGAATTCTATCGCCAAGTATTGCACCGTAATTAAATGGACTACTTGGATCTACACTTACAACGGCGATTTTTTTACCTTGCTCAACAATATGCTTCACTAAACTATTGACGATGGTGCTTTTACCCGCACCAGGTGCACCTGTAATGCCAATGAGAGCAGTATTCTCATTAAACTGTAGTTGCTGCAGCAAAGTATCGGCACCGTCTAACTTGTTTTCTACAATCGTGATGAGTCGAGAAATGGTCTTTACATCACCACTACGCAATTTTTTTATGTTATCGTCGTTAATCTGCACTGTGCATACTGGTAAGTTGTAATTTAGCGCCACATCAAACCAGCATTGCGAAAGTAGCGTGAAAATACTTCAATACAAAATAGCAAATCATGGTGTACTAAGTATTCTGCTTATTGCATTTGTGATTGGCCTTATTGCTGGTAAGGCAATTATGAGCTGTGCTTCTGCGGCGATGTTGCTCTATACTTTACTCGAGTGGAAGTCTAGCGGTATTAGCAAAGCTAAAATTTGGCAGCCATTGGTCATAGGCTGTTTTGCTGTGTTTTTAAGCTATCTCATTAGTGGCTTCTATAGCGATAATGTGGCGGAGTGGGGCGCTCGTGTGCATATGCACTCAGCAATGCCAATCATGGCACTCGGCATTTTGTGTACACGACAACTTAAGCTGCATGAACTTAAAACGGTGTTTGCAGTAAGCATCGCTGTGATTGTTTTGGGCACTTTTTACACCTTGTTTCATTTTCTTCCGCAAGCACAAGCTGTTGCATCTGACTATGGACGCGGTGCAAGCATGCGTACACCATTTAGCAACGACCATATTCGTTTTGCGTTAGCTTGTGTAACTGCAGTTTTGCTGTGTTACTATTTTTTACTGCGTACAACAAGTAATCCCACAAAAGCTTTACTTTATCTGACGGCGGCATATCTAGTAGTTTTTATCCATATTCTCAGTTCCAAGGCAGGTTTAGTTTGCTTATACGTTTTATTGCTTTCTATTTTATGCCATCAGCTTTTCGTGCATAAACGTATGGCAATGGCATTGCTAGGTGCGGGTATGCTAGTGGTATTGCCAATTATTGCATTCAAATTTGTGCCAACGTTTAAGCAGCGTGTATTGTACTTTATGTACACGATAGAGGAATTGCAAAACACCAGTGCCCAAGCCAATATTAGCGACGAAGGCCGCATTATTTCTTATACTATAGCAGCACATGCTATTCGCCAGAATCCTATACTTGGCGTAGGTGCAGGCGATGTAAAGCAGGTGATGAACAGCGGCTATGCACGATTATTTGCAAATTCACAAATCAACGGCGACAAGTTATTGCCGCATAATCAACTTCTGATGGCATGGCTAGCTACTGGCTTATTGGGTTTATTTGCCCTGCTATATTTGTTAGTTGCTCCCTTGTTAAGACGATCAACCCGTTCATTTTACGTCATAGCCTTGGTTATTTTTATGTTTGTGCCTATTCTTGCTGAACCTATGCACGAAACACAATATGGTATCGCAATTCACATATTCTTCTTATTATTGCTGTGCAGAGCCGCGTTGCTCGAGGCCTTAGTGCAGCATGACTAACTTTATACCAATATTTCCTTTGAATATTGTTGTTTACCCTGGCGAACAACTAAACCTGCATATCTTCGAGTTGCGCTACCAGCAATTAATCAATGAGTGTATTACGCAAGAAAAACCATTTGGCTTACCAACTGTGATTGGAAACAATTTGCAAGAAATAGGCGTAGTGCTAGATGTTGTAGAGCTGAGTAATCGTTACACTGACGGAAAGCTAGATATAAAAAGCACCGCCAAGCGACGGTTTAGAATATTAGAGTATGTGGAACGTGTGCCAGAAAAACTGTATAGTGGTGCAATCGTTTTTTATTTAGATGATGAGCCAAGCGTTTTTCAGCGTAAGCAAAGCTTAGTGATTGATAAACTTTTTGCATTACATGAAAGGTTGGGTGTAAAAAAGGATTATAAAAAACCAAGAGAAGAATTATTAAGCTACGATATAGCACATCATATTGGTTTGTCTTTGCAACAAGAATACGATTTGCAATGTTTAAACCAAGAGGCACAACGACTTGAATATATTAGCAGGCATTTAGATAGACTTGCCATTGATGCACAAAATAGCGATACAATGGTAAAGCGTATTCGCTTGAATGGCGAGTTTAGAAGTTTGAGCTTAGATATCGACGATTTTAATTTTACCAAGGTATAGCATGCAGACTTTATGTATTGATATTGGTAACACGCGCATTAAATATGCATTGTATGAGCAAGATGTTTTACAAAATGTTGTGCATTGCACGGATGAAGAATTGCTAAGTATGCTTATGCACTTGCCATTGTCTACACGCGTTATGATTTGCACAGTGAGGCAAAAGAATGAAGCGCTGGAAAATAAATTAGCGCAATTTGATGAGCACTGCACTTTATCCCACGTAACAAAATTGCCAATAGCGTTTAAGTATAGCACACCAGATACGTTGGGAACAGATCGAATTGCTTTAGCATGTGCAGCATCTAAGCAGTTTCCAAATGAAAACACGTTGGTAATTAGTTTAGGCACCTGTATCACCTACAATTTTGTTGAGGGCAATACATTTATCGGCGGTGCTATTAGTCCTGGTTTAGCAATGCGCCACAAAGCAATGCATCAATTTACGCAAAAATTGCCAGATGTTGCGATTAATATTAATGCTCCATTGATAGCAAATGGCACAACAGAGAATTTGCAAAGTGGTGCCTTTAACGGTATGTTGGCAGAATTGCATGGCATAATAGAAGCATATGGCCGCCAATACCCACGATTTAACGTGGTTTTAACCGGGGGTAACATCACTCAATTTGCGCCCCGCATGAATTGTAGGATATTTGCGGACGAAAATTTTTTATTTAGTGGTTTATACTCAATTGCGGAATTTCATTTCGGTGCTGGTGCTTAGCTGCATTAGTTTTTATGCGCATGCACAAAGCAACTCGCCTTATTCTCGCTTTGGCATAGGCGATCTTCTCGACGACGATAATTTAGAAAATCGCGGTAGTGCAGGTGCAAGTGTAAATCAAGTTAGCGATAGAAAAATAAATACCTACAATCCTGCAACTTTAAGTTCGCTTAAAATAACAGGCTTGCAATTTGGCCTAGTAGGCGCACGCAGCAGCATGGCTACTGCAAAACGCGCTATAAATGTTGGCTCCTTTAATATTAGCAATTTTGTATTTGCAATGCCTTTAAAACCAAATGCTGGCGTTGCAATTGGTCTTCAACCGTTTTCGCGTGTAAACTATGGAGACACTGTTGGCATTTATAGCCCAGAAGATTCTGGCAAAATTGGCATAAGCCATTTTGGTGGTGGTGGCACACAACGTGTATATGGCGCATTCGGCTACACGTACAAAAATTTATCAGTAGGTATTAATGCCGGCTACATTTTTGGCGGTTATACTTATTCTAGTGAAAATAGTTTCTTAGAAGATACTGTTGCATATAGCATGCGTTACATCAACAACACATATGTAAGAGGTGTGCATTATACTTTAGGTATTAACTATGCGGCAAAGTTGAATAAAGATTTAACCTTGCGTGCAGGTGCAGTGTATACACCAACACGAAATTTGCGTGCTACGCGTGATAAGTTGTATACTACACCTTACTTGGCAGCAAGTGGTTTAGCTGAAGCTACGGATACAATTTCTGGTAGCTATAACGAGATTGGCAAAGTTGTTTTGCCTGGTTCTGTTGCGCTAGGTGCAAGCATTGGTAAAGATTTGCATTGGCGTATTTCAGTTGATGCTACACAAAGCAGGTGGAGTAATTACCGCAGTTACGAACAAGTAGATAGTACAGGCGATAGCTATCGTTTGAAAGTGGGTTGGGCCTATGTGCCTGCGCCAACAGCATCCAATAAAAACTTTTGGAGTAAAGTAGAATACCGTCTTGGTTTTTATACCGGCAACGATATTTACAAACTGCGTGGTAAGAGTATTCGTAATAGTGCCTTTACTGCTGGCTTAGGTTTGCCATTTAGAAGTTATCGTGCTAATGTGGGTACGTTTAACTGCGCCTTACAAGTGGGCCGCCGCGGCACAATAGATGATGGTTTGTTTCGTGATAGCTATACGCGCTTTAGCTTTGGCGTAAGTCTAAATGCTGGCGATTGGTTTATTAAGCGTCGCTACGACTAGTTGCTAATGATTTTACGCTCGCGACATATTTTTTATTGTAGTGCCATTGTGTTACTAGCAATTGGCTGCACAAATAAGTTGCAACGTAAATCAAGTAAGATTGATGCTCAAGTATTAAATACAGAAAATGCCGATAGTGTTGTACTGCGCTACAGCAATAACGGATCTTTGCGCGCACGATTAAGCGCAAGAAAATTTGTGCATGCAACAACTGCTGCGCCACCATATGTAGATATGAGTGGTGGCCTCAAGGTAGAATTTTTTGCTGGCGACGGCGTGCCAACGAGTGTGCTAACTTCTAAAAGCGGGCGCTTATTTGAAAACACCAACGATGTACTTGTACGTGATAGCGTTGTCATCAGTAATGCCGCTAAAGGCGAGCAACTTTGTACAAGCGAGCTTGTTTGGAACGAAAAGAAGCAGATGTTCTTTACAGAAAAAGCCGTGGAGATACGAACGCCAACGCAAATCATTTATGGCGACGGCATGGAGGCCAATCAAGACTTCACTTACTATAAAGTGCTTAATCCTAGAGGTGTAGTGGCGGTTTCGAAGGGCAAAATTCCTGTTCAATAAGCGAATTATTTGTACCTTTAAACCTTGTTTACCTGCGAAGGTCAAAGAAAGCAGAACAAAATAAGATAGAACAATGAAGTTTAGAAGCATTTTAATGACAAGCTTAGTGTTTGCTGCATTAGCAGGCACAGTATTCACAAGTTGCCAGCGCGAGCGCGACAACGATACTAGTGAAGGCGATGACGTAGTATTATTTGAGCGCGAGAATGATGATATCCTTGGCATGAGCGAGCAAGCTTACTTAGGTCAGCTTGGTCAATATAAAACACGTGCTAATTGCGCAATAGTTACGAAAGATAGCATTAGCATACCTAATGTAATCACTATTGATTTTGGTACTACAAATTGCTTATGCAAAGACGGTAAAAATCGTCGTGGTAAAGTAATTCTTACTTACACTGGCGCTTACAAGGATAGTGGTACAGTACGCACAGTATCTTACGATCAGTATTTTGTAAACGACAACCAAATTCGTGGTGGCAAAACCATTACAAATAATGGCAAGAATGTAAACGGCAATACTACTTACTCAATTGTAAGCAACGATAGTATAGATAAGGCGAACAATGCTGGTACTGCTACATTTAGTTCTACACGTACTCGCGAGTATATTGCTGGAGAAGGCACTGCACAGTGGGGCGACGATAAGTATAGTGTAACAGGTAATGCTACTGGTACACGTGCAACTGGTTATAGTTGGAGTATGGCAATCACACAGCCGTTAATCATCGACCACAGTTGTGTGTATCGCATTACTCAGGGCGAAATAGAAATCCAGCCACAAGGTAAAGCACTTCGCAAGCTAAACTATGGTACTGGTACTTGTGATAACGATGCCACGCTAACAATTAATACAAAGACTTTCAATATAAAGTTTAAGTAAGCTTAGCTTAAAAGATTTTAGGACAGCTCAAACCAGCAATGGTTTGGGCTGTTTTGGTTTTAGGGCTATGGTATACGGCATTATAATAAGCCTTGATGCTGCAGTACCTGAGCCTTTTACAAAGGCAAAAGCCACGAAATGTTTATAAATTCCGGCTTTATCGTTTATATTTGTATAAGCAATGTAAAAACCTCGGCATTCAATGACAGCTATTTGCGCTACATTTCTTTCTTAAATTACCATAAATGCTCTTTTATGAAAAAACACTTCTACATTTTTATTTGCTTTTTTCTTGGTTTAGCAGCTAAAGGCAGCGCTCAGATTTCTGCAACGTATGCTGCAATTAATGTTACCTGTTTTGGCGATAGCAATGGTGCTATTACAGTAACGCCCTATAGTGGCACACCGCCATATCAGTATAAGTTAGAGAATGGGGCTTGGCAATCTTCGAACGTATTCAGCGCCTTATGGGCTGATACTTTTATTGTGTATATCCAAGACAGCTTGGGGGCTATGGACAGCAATCAATTTGTTGCGGTTACTCAACCTCCTGTGCTTACAGCAGATATCTTTGTATATGGCAGTGTTTGCGGTTTGCAACAGCCTCTGGCTCAGGTTTCATCAATAGGAGGAACGCCGCCATATGGAAGTAGTTTTTCGCCGCCAACGATGCTGGATGGGAATGGCAATTACATTCTTACTAATTTTGGACAAGCATATATTTATTCAGTCATAGATGCGCTTGGTTGTACGGCCACGGATTCAGTTACACTTCCCACTCCACCGAATATACAAGTTAGCTTCACTCCTATAGATACTAACTTATGCGGCCTTACTGCAGCAGTCACTGGCTATCAAATGAGTGCAAGCGGAGGAACTGCATATACCTATAGTCTTCCGCCTATGACGCCAAATGGGGTTACTATTGATAGCAATAATCAGATTTTTGCCTTTAGCGGCACTTATACTGTAGTCGTTACAGATATTAGTGGCTGTTACATCACAGCAAGCGTCACCTTTGGCCCCGTTACACCTCTAGTTAATTGGGTAGATATTAATTCCACAGGCTTTAACCCTTGCGACAGTGTACCGTCTTTTCAGCTAGCCGCAAATTTTTGGCCGCCAAATGCTGCGCATACTATTAAGTGGTACTTCAATGGTAGCAATACCCCTTTTTCTACTGATGATACCACAGCTGTACTCAATGCACATGGTAGCTATATCTTAGAACTTACAGATAGTAATGGTTGTGTTTACACAGCGGTTGAGGATTTTCGTAGTGACACTTTGTCGATTTATTCAAGTGCTGATACTGTTTGTCAAGGTGAAATCTTCAAGCTTTATGCTGATAAAGGTAATTCAAGTAATTACTTATATTGGTCTCCACTGGGAACTACAGGAGACACTATTTATCACGCAATAAATGCTAACACAACATATACCGTCGCTACACTTGATCCCAATTTTTGCATAGATGCCGTCAACAAAACAATCTTTACAAAGGATACTAATTTTACGACAAGCCTAAATTTCATTCTCACTCCGCCATCTTGCTCGTACGATACAGACGGCAGCATCATCGTGCAGTCAACACCAAGCAATCCTAACTTGACGTACTTGTGGCAGGATGGCACAACAGCTGATTCGCTTTCAAATTTGACCCAAGGCACCTATCACGTTTTATTGTCGGAGGCTAATGCATGCATGTATAAAGAGTTTGATTTAATTTCAACAAATGTGAACTGCGGCACAATTAGTGGCAAAGTTGTGTATGATGCAAATGCAGATTGCATTGCTCAAGGCTCAGAGGCTAGCATTTCAAATGTGCACGTGCAGATTTCTCCGCTAAATGCTACTGCCGTTACTAATGCTGCTGGAGAGTATGTAATTTCGGGCATACCGCTAGGTACTTATACGCTTAGCCAATCTAACTTGCCGTCTGGTATTTTTTCTGCTTGCAGTAATTTGCATACGATAAGCCTTTCCTCTTTTGCACCATCGGCTATTGTGGATTTTGCCGATAGTTTAGACTTTGGTATTGACTATATCATCAGTAGCAGTGGCTTGCCATGCTTTAATCCTTTAATACCTG
>JBJORA010000115.1:0-8604 GCA_046049675.1 Bacteroidota bacterium
TTCCGTTTCTCCTTCTCTTTCTTTTTCAACCAAACGCTTCCGTACATCATAGACGCCTCGCCTCTGATTGCCAATCTTACTTGAGCTATGGCTCTCGGAGTCCGCCTTTCGTCGAATAAAATTCGGTAGCCGCCAACTTTTTGTAACCACTAGGTTGCCAGAGCCGCGCCTAATAAAGCGGTTTTTTTTATGCCCTGTTGTGTCCCAATTCTTTCTGTCCGCCGCGGCGAACTCATTCTCATTCTGTTTCTCCTACTCTTACTATTACTATCGCTCATTCTTACACTTCTCCGCAAATATCCCAAGAACAGGCACTATGCACCCCTAAGATCCACAAACAATGCTGATTCCACATCCTCTTTCTCTTTCCGTTTCTCTTTCTCTTTCTTCCATTGATGTAATCTGCCAATCAATAACGTAGTCACGCGTGTGGCGCATTATCCAGATTTATCTACCTTTGTTGAAATACTTCCTTCATGGCTTTAGAAAAGCTAAAAAGTTTAAGTCTTTTGCATTTTGCCCGCAGTTGGCCTTTTGTTTATTGTTGTAGCATTAGACAACAACGATTTGAATGCAGTAGACATTCAAACCGATACAGCAATTCATCCCTCGTATGTCGAGATTACATCACGAAACGTGTGGCAGCGGTAGTAGTGTTCATGTCTATCATTAACACTGTAAAGCCAATGATAAGATTACAATTTTACTATGTGCTGTGTTTAATTTGTTTATCACCAAGATTTGCAATTCACTAAATGAAAAAGTGGCTTCTTTTATCTTCACTACTTATTAGCGCAATAGCGAACGTCAATGCTCAAGCGGACTGTTCAACACGTTACAAGGTATTTGTCACTCACAATCGTAAATACAATCTATATCTTGTACTTGATACAATTACGGGCTACATTTCTTATGAAGGCCATGAGTTCTCTAGACACGAAAGATATGGCATTATCGAGTACCTTAAACCATATACGAATGATACTGCTACGAGCGATACCGCTTTTATATGCCAGACCTACGCAGTCGTCTCCGGCAGCGATTCTCTCATACTGTTTACACGCGCGGGACAAAGACTACCTTTTGATATTTTTTGCTTATGCAGACCAAAGCTCAAAGCGTTCAAAATCTGTGCATTTTATCCGGCTACTGACAAGGAAGTATTAGAATGGTTGGCTGTAAAAAATCGCCTCTCTGACACTCCTGCGTCAGATAAGTTTTGGCAAATAATTTATTCTGATGAGTATAAAAATAAACAGGCTTCCTTAATAAAAGAATATGCAGCTTTTAAGGAGCGGAATAAGTTTGCCTGCCCTGATGAGTACCAAGAACTTTTAGAAACTTTTGTAAATGAAATACTAGCAACAAAGTAGATCTTTGTGAAGACTGCTTATTAGCAGCTTATCCACTGCTCGTATCGCACTGTAAAAGTTTTGCCACATTATTGTTAAGTGAAATCTTTTTTGCGCAACTACTTTAACTTAGCTGTAGAAATTATAGCAAATTTAATTGTGTCCTTTGTTTGTGTTGTTTCAAATTGCAGTGTTTATGGTTATAGTTTATTTACGCTTCGCTATATTTTCTATGAGTTTGAATTTTGATTGCCGAGCTAGCGTTATTCTTTCAGCTTTATTTTGTTTTTCAATTGCACCAAGCTGTAAATCTCAAACTACAGCTAATCAAAATGTAAATCTTGATGATATTTTTATAAATGGTGCTGTAAAGCAAAATTTAGCAGCTGCCCAGCTTAAGTACACGGCTTTGGACACAAGCGTTTGGTATAACAGAGATAGCATTGTAGTACAATTTTTTTGCCGTTGTAAAACGCGCAGCCGTAGCAATTTTGATACGAGCAACCGCGGAAAACGTAATACCCGTAGTCACGGTAAATCTGCAGTTGATAGTACCATCACGTACACAATTACTCATGAACCAATGCCACGAATCTGCTACTATTATAAAGTTATTTATGTGCCTTCAACAGCTTCAATAGTACACTTTAGTAAGACACATAGGACGCTTTTGTTCTACTTGGGAAGAGATCCAGAAACGATCTATTTGAGGGATAAAGCTGCCCTTATTTTATCAAATTATAATTTGTACTAACCGCGCATATTATTTTTAATGAGATTTTTAAAATTTGAATTTTTCGTCTTATTCCACCTGTAGTTTCAATTTGAATCTTGCGGCGCAATTACAGTGTATCAGCAAATTCATCTGCTAGACTTAAGTTTTGAGTGCGTCAAAATACACATTATCTAGACACTTTGATGTATTTTTGATATTGAAACAAATTCTGCAATAATAGCAAAATGACTAAGTTCTTTACGTCGCTATCATTTGCGATGGCAATTCTATTTGCAATACCCGTTAAAGTTGTGACTACAAATGCAAGCGCGCAAGTATTTAGCGACTCTACTAGTTTGCCAATTGCTATCCCGAACGTTATTTTTAATGATACTGCTACGTTTAAATTCGGGATACTTACTAACATTAGCTACCATTCAGGCACTAAAGCTTGTGTTTATACAGCAAGCTACATTGTAAAAGGTGAGCCATGCGCTAGGAATAGTTCACATTATATAAGGCCCACAAATACAAATCATCTTAGAAGAGGTTATCATAGGTGCTTCGTTTTTGTCTATTATGGAGGCACTCTAGGTGACTCAACACTTACAAGATATTACCACGATCCATACAATCGCAACTATGGAAAAGGTCTGAAGAATGCTGGGACGTCTGCTTTCGACAAGTATTCCTTTCAAGAAGTTTTCGGGAATGTACCTGTAATAAATTTGTATAGTCGTACGTTGTAATTCTACAATGATAAATCAAGCTAAGTCATCAGAATACATGAAATCTAATAATGCAATATGTTATCTAGTTTTACTATTCGTGTTACTTTGTTTCGTTTTTGCGGCTTCTGGCCATACAAGACTTGTAAGTTCCTCTTGCACTACCTACCATTGTGCGGCGATATCTAAGCATGGGACTTTTTACGTTAGGCATAGTTTTACTTTAGGTGGCGATACTAATTTTATAAATAATCTCGCCTTAGCCACAGCATTTGCAGACACTAACAATTATAAGAGGTTTATACTAGAGTCAACAAAGCTGCAAACATGTGATAGTGGCTATATGTGTGTGCTTCAATATCGACGCAAAAGAAGCTTCAATCAAGTTGCCAGTAGACAGCCAAATGCTCTTCAAGAGGACAGTTTAACGCACAAGAATTATGTTGACCCCGATGTGTTTTGGAAAGTTTTTCTTTTTGATAAACGAGGAGTAGTTTTAACGACTTATCTTAATGACATGGGAGGTTGCTTTCCATTTGCTCGCCAAAAAAATAAGCACAAGGAGATTATTGCCAGACAGACGTATCCACAACTTTTGTATTGCTCCGCAGCGCGCAATACAATTACTCTTTATAAATTTGCATATCAAGATTAAAATATGTGATGAAGAAAATCCTAGTCGCTTCGCTCTTAACTATTAGCATTCTTTTTTGTAATGCGCAAATGCTAGTTGGCTTGCAGGCCCACTATACTTACAACCACACCAAGTTGCATAATTCGTTTGACGTAAACAATAAGCGTGGCATGTTGTACACGCCAAGCTTTTACCCACAGTTAAGCGCCGGCATTAGCGGCTATATTAACGATAAGTATTTGGTAGAAATTGGCGGTAACCGTCACCGTGTAATTCAAAACTACAGCTTCGAGCGTCTGAGCCCTGCCGAGCAGCAATATACAATCGTGCCATTAAGCCAGCAGGCGCTAACACACTTATATTATAATGGCCTCAATCTTCAGGCTTCACGACTATTTGGTACATACGAGAAAAAAGTACGATGCGTACTAGGCCTTGGTTTCGGTTACAACAGCCTCTACGGCTATAACGACTATTTTCTAAGTCGCGTAGCTAGCTTAGATCCTTCAATAGGCACACTTACCTATGTAGACGAATACGATCGTAGCATGCACTTCCGTACACCTGGCGGCGGCACCAAGCAGCTTCGTGATTTAAATAAATGGTTATACAAGAAGCAGGATATAAGAGCCTTGCTCAATGCAGGCTTGCAGATACAAGCCTCTAATCATATTTTCTTATTGCTAAATTTACAAGCTCAGCATGGTTTAGCTGGTGTAGAAACTCCTGGCGAAATTACATCGTACAGCAAACAATTTCAGGTGTACTATACCAAGCTAGGTTTGCAAGAACGGTATGACTGCAAATACGAAACATTTGCACCAGTAAAAGGACCACTGCGCTCTGCTGAAACTTATACAAGGATTGCTGGCGCTAGTATAGGTTTTCGCTTTCAGTTTGGACGATATGATTATTAGACACTACCCGCCTTAGCATCTGTTAGCAAATAAGCCTTATCTCTAGCACATCAATAATTCTAGTAGCACTCTCACTGCTTGCTTTGGGTAATCGCACTATATTCGCAGTATGACAAGACTACTATTGTTTGCACTATTGCTTTGTGCTAAGTTTTCATTTGCTCAACAAAATATTGTAGCCTACGCTGGCAATACGGGCAGGGAGTGTTTCTACGATGTGACCGCTTTGTCAGACGGCACTTTCTTATTGAGCGGTTATGCGCAAGATTTGAATTGGGTAGGTTCTTCTGTACCAAAAACACAATTGAGTTTTACAGGCATAATCCCAAATGCACAAGGCACTAATAAGTACGGCTTTCTTATGCAACTATCTGCTGATATGCAAACTGTTTTACAGCTTGTACATTTTCCACAAGGTGCAGTAGAAGATATACGTTTTATTAAAAGCACCAACTTGCCATATACAACTACAGGTGACTTATACATTAGTTGCAATACTTCAGATATTGATGCTAACAATGGCGGGTATATCATTGCTAAACTTAATAATAATTTTGTGAATGGGGTTCCAAATAGTCTTTCGTGGTTTAGTGCCGTATGGGCAAAGAATTATGCCAAAGCAACACATCCTTGGGATGTTACAAGCACTGGTGATGTGTACTATGTGAGCGGTCAATCGCACGCTTATGATTGGAGCGCGATGTATTGCTTAAATAATCAAGGCAAGCGCAGAGTAGTTACTAATTGGCGTACACACTGGTTGAAAAATGGCACGGAGTGGAAAGGCACACCAGCTTCAGCGAATCAGTTTAATACAGTTGATTCTGTAAATTATAGCGGTGTTGTATTTAAGATTGGTGGTCGCTGCGAATTAAGAAGTTGGAATGCAACTGATTACAACCTTGTACAAAGCGACGGCAACGGTGGTACAAAAAAAGGCAAGTGGCCAGCAGACTTTTTGTTTAACTCACCTTGCGATCCACAAAATCCTACAGCCACTACACCAGGCTATACTGGCTACTCACCAGAATCTTGCTGCCCTGTATGGGGAGCGAGTAGCGTAGTAGTTAACAAGCGCAATAATTCTGTTTATCTAGGCATGAATTTTAAGAGTTATTTTAATCCTGCTAACTCACCAGATTTTGAACCTGCTGTTATTGCTTTTGATAGCAGCGGTAGCTTGATGTGGTGGAGCAGATTGTATCACGAAATTACACCTGCAGGAGACACAGTAGGCAGTTTGCCTGATCAGTATGTGGATGCATTGGCAATTGACTATACCAATAATAACTTAGTGGTTGCAGCACGTGCACATGGCAACAATGTAGAGAATTTATGGGAAGGCAATACAATTGCTGGCAACAGCGCTGCAAAAGGTTTTCAAAATCGCTTTACTGGCACCAATGGCAATATCCACGAGTCTTGGCTTGGTAAGTTTACACTTGCTACAGGCGACTTGGTTTCTTCTTCTTATGTTGCAGAACTTGCAGAGGGTACTGGTGGCCTTGGTAGCGCACACAGCGATCCTAACTTAGATGGTTGGCCTGACCCTAATACTGGCTGGCCAGATGTGAATACGACTTACATTACAAAGAACAATATTAAAGTATCAAGCAACGGCGATGTTTGTATATTAGGTATTGGCAGAAGAACTATTACAACGAAGAATGCTTATCAAAAAATGGTGAAGCCAACATGGGGAGGCAAAAGCTGCTGGAATAGTTTTGTAAGAATGTACAACAACACTTTAAGTTATCCTAAGTACTCTTCGCTCGTTGTTGGGCAGTGGGATACGCTTACGCAAAGCGGTGGCGACAATACCGAGCTATTTGGTTTGTATAAAACGAACAAAGGCATCATTGCTGTTGGTCGTCAAAAAGCAGATGTCAATAATGTGGCTCAGGGCAATGCCATCCCTGTTACTAATGTACCTGCATGGGCCAACAGTACAGCAAGTGGCGAAACTGCAATTTTTGTTTTTTATTCTACGGATAGTCTCAACAATGATGCTGACCAATCGGTAAACACTGGGATTTCTACTGAAGTAGTAGCAAGCTTTAGTTTATATCCTAACCCAACCAAGCAAAGCATTACAGTAAATAGCAATATTGATGTTATAGGGAATGCCTATACGATTTACGACTTATATGGCAGAAGTGTACTTAAGGGCCGAATTAGTCAACAGCGAATCGTTGATGTATCTGCATTGACTAGTGGCTTGTATTTCTTTGCAATAGATACGCAGCACGGCAATGCACAGCTTAAATTTGTTCGTGAATAATACAGGGATAGCTGTGCTCCCTTTTTCATGTCACTGTGTTTCTGTTAGTATACTACAAGCGACAATTGCCTTTGCATTGTGTATAGCAAATCTTACCGTTTGTGGAAATATACTTGCTGCTTATAGTAAAAACCTTTTTCCAAGCTGTACTTTTGGGAAAACCGTTACTTGACTATGCGCTATATTTTTACAATTATTTTTTTGATTGCATGTACAACCGCGCACGCTCAATTACATAATGCACATTGGTTCTTTGGCGATTTCTGTGGTATAAAGTTTACTGGTGCAGTGCCTGCTGCGATTGCTAGCCCCAATATTAGTTGCCTAGAGGGCAGTTCATCTTATAGCGATCCAAGCACTGGTGCACTGATATTGTCAACGGATGGTATAAGCGCATGGGACAAAAACCACAATCTTATACCAGGCATAAATGGTACAAATTATATGCATGGGCACTATAGCAGTACACATGGCTCTGTAATTATACCTAATCCCGATACTCCAAATCAACTCTACATCTTTACGACGCCTGCACAAGTTGGAGCATTAGGTGATTTTAAGGACTTTGAGTATAATGTGTTCGATCTTAATCTCAATGGTGGTACAGGTGGCATTGTTAGCCTTAATAATGTGCTGCACCAAAATACATCAGAGAAAATTGCTGTCTATGCACAGCAAGAAAATAAAGCTTATTGGATTCTTACACACCCTTTCTATAACGATACTTTTTACGCGTACAAGTTTAGCAAACAGGGTATTAGTGCGCCGGTTAAAAGTAAAGTGGGTGTTATGCTTGTAAGTCCTGATAGCCAAAATATATCGTCAATGGGGCAGATGGTGTTTTCGCCATCGGGCAACTATGTAGCTGCCGCACATGTTGGGTTAAAGAAAGTACAAGTATATAATTTCGATAAACTAAGCGGTTCTGTTACAAGTGTACTTTTTACCGACTCTAGCTTTGGCAATATTGGACCTTATGGCGTGTGCTTTTCAGGTGATGGTAGCAGATTGTATGTTACTGAGTATGCACTTGGTACAGCTAAGGTTTTTCAATACGACATGACAGCCGCAACGGGTACAGCTGTTTTGGCGTCACGTACGGCTGTACTAAATAGTACAAGTATTGATAAGCTTGGCGGATTAATTAGAGGACAAGATGGCAAAATTTACATGAGTTTGTACGGGTCAAATTCTATGCCAGTAATTAACAGCCCCGATCAACTTGGTAGTGCCTGCAATTTAGTACTTAATGGATTTACCTTACAAAGTACAGCTTCCTTATACAGTGGAGTGCCTACAATCTACAACGCCGTAATATTGGACACAACAGCCGTGAGCCTTGGCTTTACTGATCAGATTAATGCATCAACTTCCAAGTTTCAACTTTTTCCAAATCCAGCATCCACCAGTGTTAAATTTCTTGGCACAAGTACCTTAGTAAGAAAAGAATTACTTGATGCAACAGGTAAACTACTTCTAAGTACATATGGTAGTGAAATAGACCTGCAGCAATTTGCCAAGGGCTTTTACTTTGTAAAGATTGGAGACTATAGCCAAAAGCTTATCCTGCAATAACTAAGGCATGTACCTGCATGGACAATAGTATAGCAAGCGGAGAAACTGCAATATTTGTTTTTTATGCAACAAATAGCATCAACAACGATGCCGATCATTCTACGAACAGTGGGATATCTGCAGCAGTAGTGGCAACCCTTAGTTTATATTCCAACCCAACCACGCAAAGCTTTACAGTAAGTAGCAATATTGATATTGTTGGGAATGCATATACGATTAGCTATCTTTATAGCTGAAGAATCACAAATGGCACTATTACGCTGCAGCGTACTATTGATGTAGCTTTGTTGGCAAGTGTCCTGTATTTCTTTGTAATGGATACGCTGAAAAGTTTTATGCAATTGAAGTTCGTAAAGGGATAATTAGTCAACCCTTAAAAACCGCTCAATGTCGCATGCATCA
>JBJORA010000116.1:0-5083 GCA_046049675.1 Bacteroidota bacterium
CAAATATTGGTCGCGTGTACTCTTAGTACCGCGCTGCCTGCCAGCAATGCCAATTGGAGCACCTATTTCCACGCTACGATCCTGCAGAATACGGCCTGGGTCTGGCGTACTGCTGCCCGGCTCGCTCTCTGGAAACAAATTAGCACCTACGTAGGTTGTACTTACATCATCCAAATAATCTGTGCTTGTAAAACGATTACTTACTTCAAAACTAAAAGTAAGGCCGGCAGTCATCCAATACTTAAGGCCCATACCTACAGGCAATACCATGGCATAGTTGCTATAACGGCGACTTTTGTACTGATCGTACAACTGTCCTTCTGTGCCCAATGGCTTTAGGTAAACAATTTGATCGCGGTAAATCGTGTAAGGATTGTAATACATCGCGCCCAAACCAAAATTGATGTAAGGCGTAAATCTATTTTCGGACTCACCAATCGCATATCTGAAAAAGTTAAACTCGCCGCTAAGGCTAAGTTCGCCAATATGGCTATTAAAGCTAAGGTTACGACGTTGCTCGTAGACGCTTGAATTTAGTTTATCATTGCCTCCTAAGAATGCATAGTTGGCCGTTGCTTTCAACGCCACATAGGGGTTGAAATTCTTTTTGTAGAAAAAGATTGCATTTTGGCGTATGTAATTGAACTTCTGACCTTGATTGAGGTCGCCAAAATACTGTGCTCCACCGATACCAAAGCCATATTCGCTTTTCAAATACACAAACTGTGCCTGGGCAATATTTGCCTGCACCATGCATACTATAAACAACAAAAACAGCTTGCGCATCTATACTCCTAAAACGTAAAAGTAATGAAAGAATTGCGGAAAGGCTAGTCTAGGCGCTAAGTCTTGATGAGAATTAGGGTTTTGTTGTATTTTCTTAAGCGCGATTAATTTCTCCTATCTACACCCCACAGCAGTTTTTGGCGGATGGTATTCGGAAAATTATGCCCTTCCAAGCGAAGTAAACTCACAGTATAATTGCTTTTGCTAATGGCAATAGAAAAGGTTGTATCTATTACTGCTGCACGCGCATCTAGGGTACATAAATAATCTTTGGCACGGCCTTCAATCTCAAAACTAATGATGCTACTATCTGGTACTACTAGTGGTCGTACATTCAAATTATGTGGCGCAACAGGCGTTACTACAAAACTCGTGGCTTGCGGCATGAGCACCGGCCCACCGCAGCTCAAACTATAGCCTGTACTGCCTGTAGGTGTGCTAACGATAAGGCCGTCGCTCCAATAAGTACACATAAACTCGCCATTGAGATAGGTGTGGATTTTAATCAACTGGCTACTATCCTTTCGTTGAATTGTAAAATCGTTGATAGCAAAAGGTGCTTCATCAAAAAGTTCTTTTTTACAATGCAATTGTAGCAAGGTGCGCACATCTTTTGTATAGGCTTCGTTGACTAAACTTGCAACGGCTTCAGCAATTTCGTTGGCAGATACATTGGCCAAAAAGCCCAAACGGCCTAAGTTGATACCAAGAATAGGAATATTGTGATGCACAACATGCGTTACCGCATCTAGTATGGTACCATCACCACCAAGACTAATTAAAACATCAGTTTCTGCTGGCAATTTTTGCTGTGCATCAAACACCTGGTAGCGCGCGGGCATTTCTATGACCGTACGAAATTTTTCAACCAAAGCGCTATGTACAATAACGTCGGCGTCTATTTTGCGCAGCTCATCAAAAAGGGTTTGAATGGCTGGGACATTTTCTACCGAAAAATTTCTATTGTAAATTGCTACAAGCATTGAGGCCTCAAAAGTACTACATTTAGTAGAAGTAAAGCCGCTTGTAATAGAGCAGTGGCTGCGTGCTTTTGAATTTTGGGCTTACTTTTACCCGCAGTGCGCAAAGCATTTGTAAGTAATATAGCCATTATGATTGTAGCCAATGCTGTGGTAAAGCCACTATGGGTATTGGGTGTAGATCGTAAAGTGCAGTTGCAAGTAGGCGACGAAGCATTTGGCAATTACATGGCTTTGCTCAACCTTAGCATGCTGTTTAGCGCTCTACTAGATGTTGGTTTAACGAGTTTTAGCAATAGAGAAATTGCGCGCAAGCCACAAAAGCTGCAAACCTATTTTGCCGACATGGTTGGCGCAAAGTTTATTTTGTTTGGCATTTACATGTTGGTGCTGCTTGGCGTTGGATTAATCTGGCGGTATTCAGCGCAATACCTTGCTATGTTAGCATTGCTTGGCTGCCTGCAGTTCGTAACGAGTATGCTGCTTTTTATGCGCAGCAATGTCAATGGACTACAATTGTTTAGAACAGATGCTTTGCTAAGTATTGCTGATAAAGTCATTGTAATTCTCATACTGGGCACGATGTTGCTTACACCATCTCTACGGCAATATGTGAGTATTTATACTTTTGTTGTAGTACAAATTTTAGCAAGTGCCATTACCATTTTGCTAAGTGTGGCCTTGCTCAATCAACACAATACCTTGCGCTGGCCCAATATTAGTTTAAGTGCATTGCGCCAAAGATTGAGTGTATCATTTCCAGTAGCCATTGCTATTTTTTTGATGTTTGTGTACAGCAAAGTAGATTTGTTTTTGCTAGAACGGCTGCATACCGACGGGGCTTTGCAAAGTGGATTACTTCAAAAATGCTATCGTGTATTGGATGCCTTAAACATGGTAGGCTTTATGTTTGCCACATTATTACTTGGCTTATTTAGTAAAATGCTTCATGAACAACAGGGTATGCAACCCATTGTAAAATTAAGCAGCAGTTTACTCTTGCCTGCTGCATGTTGTGCCAGCGCCTTATTGATGTGGCAAGCGCCATTGGTGTTGCAAACTTTGTACGGCAATAGCGATGCCATGCTTGTAGAAGCTTTTCGCTACATTGTATTATGCTTTCCTGCACTTTGCTTAGTAAGTATCTATAGCACCCTAGTAACCGCAAATAGCGACATGAAAAAACTAGCTGGTGTCGCAGCTATTGGCTCAGTAATCTGTATAGTTGGCAACTTAATATTTGCCGCAAAGCATGGTTATATTGCTACGGCGCGTATTGCTTTTGTAACCCTAAACATTGTTGGCATTTTGTATGCATATAGTTGCACAAATGTATTGGGCAACAAATTCTTACATAGGCAGATGCTTGGCTATTTACTCTGTATGGCAGCGGCGCTTGCAGCAAATTACTTTATGCAGGGTGCAAATGTATCCTTTATGGTAAGCTTTATAATTACTTGCGTGCTAGGCTTGGCAATGTGGTATGCACTTGGTGTATTTAGCGCAAATGGCACAAGCAGATTAAGGCAAATGTTTGCTTCTAAGCTTTAACAAGCAATGTGCAGGTGGGTAGTTATTATCAGCTTAAAAATAATTTGTAAAAATTAGCGTTATTAAGCGCTAGTACGGCAATAGCACAAGTACCCTACAAGTACGCATTTTACTGTACCTTTGACCACTTACAATACATGCAAAAAGACCTAAATTTTAGTTTGTACGACATTGTACACGTAGCAAAAAAATATTACAAGCATATTTTGGCTTTTGCCATTGTGGCAAGTATTGCTACAGCGGTATACGGCTTGATTCTCAAGAACAGGTATCGCTCCTATGCAAATTTCTATCCAAGTAATGCGATGATTGCGAGCCGCGACCATTTGTTTCGTATAGAAAACCAAGACGCCTTAGATCAATTTGGTTTTGAGCACGAGCAAGATCGCATGATTACTTTTGGCAACTGTGCGCCACTAATGAACGACCTTGTCAATAAATACAATTTGTACAAGCATTATGGCTATGATACTGCCAACGATCCGCGTGCTAAGCAAAAAACCTTTAAGCTCTTCAATAAGAACTACGAAGTAAGCAAAGGGTCTTATGGCAATGTAGAATTAAACGTAACCGACGAAGACGCCAACCTAGCTAGCATGATTGCTAACGATGCCTTAGTTGCTTTACAAGATAAATACAGAGAGTACTACATCAATAGCCATCGCGGTATTGCAGAAGCCCTTGGCGTGTCAATGAAAAGACAAGATAGTGTGATTAATTTCTTGACAGACTCATTGATTAGTATTCGCAAAAAGTATGGCGTGTACGACATTTTGAGCCCGAGCAGAAAAGCTAATATTACAGTGCGTAGTACTAGTGCAGAAGGGATAGAACTTGTACAAAACGTAGAAGAACTAAAAGATAAATACGTTGCAGACCGTGCGCGTTACGAAAGCATACAAAACGAATTCAAAACTGCCGAGCATAAAAGCATACCATATATACAAGTGGTGCAATACCCAACGCCTAGCGGACAAAAAGACGGCCCTTTTAGAACCATAATGGTATTAAGTGCATTTGCGGGAAGTCTTGTACTTGGTTTGCTCATTGCATACGCTGTAGAACAAATCAATCATTTTAAGCAGAGCTAGGCAAGCATGTTATGCAAGCACTGGAGGCATTACATAAAAACACTTTGCGCAATTTTTGGCTGCTAGCAGTCACAAGTTTGCTGTGTTTAGTTGGCGGCTTCGTAATCAAGCAGCCTGTAGTGTCGCTTGTGCCTTTTGCCATTGCTTTTGCTTGTATAGCATTAGCGGATATTAGGCTAATCTACTACACATTGATTCTGCTAATACCACCTAGTGTAAATCTCTTGGAGTGGGGTTATATGAGTATAGATGTACCAGACGAGCCCCTGATGTTGGCATGTACTTTAGCGACGCCATTTTTGTATTTACATAATAGCCAGCGCCTGCCCCTAGCTGTGTTGTGGCGAACAACACTTGTAAGTGCAGTAAGTGTGTTTTTTTTATGGGCGGTTGTATGTTCTATTACAAGTACGAATATAGTAACCTCGGTAAAATTTACATTGGCTAAGCTGTGGTATATTTTGCCATTTTTCTTTTTTACACTGGCCTTAGTCTATCACAATCCACGTGTGCTTGGCTTATTGCTCAAGTTGCTAATGCTAAGCTTGGTGCCGATGATTATACTAATCACGCTGCGTCATCGTGCACTTGGCTATAGCTTTGAAGATGTAAACGATGCCACGGCACCTTTTTGGCGCAATCACGTTTTATATGGCAGTATGATGAGTATGTGCA
>JBJORA010000117.1:0-13078 GCA_046049675.1 Bacteroidota bacterium
AAGGCATTTCCTTGGGTTCACATTGCAATAAGCAATGCTAAAAAGAAAATAGATGGTATACACCACCATGTAAACAACAAGTATATGCAGAACTATTTGAGTCAGTTCACCTACAAGTTCAACAGGCGATACTTCAAAGAAGGATTATTTGATAGACTTATCATTGCTGCCATCGCAAGTTCATGGTTCGCATAGGTGTAGCTTAGCGGACAGTCATTAAAGAATTAGTAACGGGAATTTTAGCAGATTGCTCGACTAAAGTATTTAGCGATTTCAACTTTGCCAACGCTGTTATTAATTCAAAATCCGCTAATAAATCTGCAAAATTTCAAGTATTTAGTACTACTCGTGGCTATAGTCGGTAAACAAAGCATTGTCAAACAAACCGTTTGCTTTTTGCATCCGCCATTCTTCAATGAATTTGTTATGTGTTCCATTAACAATAGATGCGTCGACGAGGCCATAATCGTACTCCCAGTGCTTAACAATTTTTGCTGCGAACCATTGTACTTGCTTACCTTCTCGAACAATGTAACGCCATAGGGTATCTGTACCAGGCTCATATACTAGGCTGTCGTACCAGAATGCTTTGTTCATGAGAGGCGGATGCTCCACATTAGGATCAGTTTTGGGATCTCTTTTTGCGGTAATACTGTATTTGTTACCGTGCAATGCAATCTTAACTGGGTAGTGCTGAAGTATCAGCGATTCGCCATACTCTTCCCAAATGTAATCAGAGCCATTCCAGTATAGTCTATGTGGACGAGTTTGGCGCGTGCCGTCGTGATTGGCAAAAAAGATGGTCGTAGTATCTAGGTATTTGCAAGCAGCAAGTCTAGCGGCTTTATCTTGCCTAAAAGTGCGCCAGTCATGTACTAGCCATGCAATATCTTCTCGCTGCATTGGTGAATCTGGTATTGGATTACCATACTCATTTGTTATGTAGATATTGGAAGTTAAGGTCCACAAAGTATCATTTGAAAACAATAGGTCACCAATCAACACGGAGCTATCGCTTAAAAAACTTGGATGAATGTTATGTCGGTAAATGCACAAGTGTTTTATTATGTCCTGCTTTGCACCCTCAGCGTACTCAGGCCATTTATAGTATATTAATTCAGCGCATAGATTGCCGCCTTTGATGTATAATTTCAAAAAAGTAGCTTCATTATCGCGACTTTTCTTCCAGTTAAGGTATGTGCCAATATAGCAACTATCAGCTGTAAAGTCAAACCTTGGCTTTGGGAGTGGCTTTAATATTTCTGTACTTACGCTCGCAGCAAGTGGTGGCAAGAGTCCTAGTGGGTCCCGCTTCCTTTTAGTAGTATCTTCATTCGCGCAGCAAGTAAAGCTACTGCATATTAGGATTGTCAACCATTGGTAGATTAGATTGTTTGTTGGCATGCTAGTTAATTTTATATTTAGCTTTTAAAAAGTCTTTTATAAAAGCAGCATATTTGGCTTTGATTTCTGCTGTAGGGTTTTGGACTTTAGCCTTTGGTTCTGGTGCTTCCATATTTACCTATTTGTTTTTATTGAATCGTGCTTAGGTGTAAATACTGTCCATGTGACATCAGGTTTGACTAAGTCACCCTTGTCGAATTTCTTAGTGTACTTCCTTGTTAGAGTTAATGAGTTGTCCTTCTGGATTTCAAGATAGTCGTCAAAGATTTCGCTATCAGGTGTATAATCTACCAATGTTACACTATCAAAAAATTGCCATTTGGTCGGCTCAAAATAGCCAAAAGCGGGGCCAAATGAAGGGTCGTAATTCTCATTGCGCTCCGCCTCCCATCTGCCAAATTCTTCCCACGTTAATGTTGTATCATAATAAGTTCCATCAAATGTACTAACGTAAATGCTATCGTTTTTGCTATAAATGTGCATTAGATAAAAGCCGAAGCCTCTAAATATATCAGAAGGTCCACTAGCAGCTAATCGTGCTTTATGTCCCCACAAACCTATGGATGTACTATCTTTAGTAAGCCTAAAGATAGTTGTTGGTGCACTGGGCTTTGCGCTATTTTGACAGCTTGCAAGAGTAGCAAAGCATAGTGTAATTAAAATAGCGGTAGTATTTGCAAAGATGTTCATTTAGAATAAATGTAAGTTTTTATTTGTAGAAATTTTTTTAACTGAAAATGTGTTTGAAATGGGCTGCAAATCTGATATTAAGTGCGGCACTGCTTTTTTAATGGTAAACAAGCTATAAAAGTTAATGCAAGTCTTATGCTTGCAATTGGGTCTTAAGGGCAATGAATTCTGCTAGTAAAACGAAATATGAACTTGCTAATTTAATCAACTTTTACTGCAAATCTGATGTTTACTTTAAAAAAACGATTAGGACCAGCATAGCCAAATTCTGATTTGCATAACTTTAGTCCTATGTGTAAAAGCTTTTATTATGCGAGTAAATATACTGCCAAGAATAAAATACCTTTGCACACCATGGCTACTGCACAACTTTTACTTGCTGACGGCACCTATTTTACTGGCAAAGCATTGGGCGCTACAGGCACTAGCACCGGAGAAATCGCTTTTAATACAAGCATGACGGGCTATCAGGAAATTATCACCGATCCAAGCTATACAGGTCAAGTACTTATTCTTAATAACTGTTATACTGGCAACTACGGCACCAAGGCTGCTGATGTAGAAAGCAATAGCGTAAAGATTAGCGCACTTATTCTTAAAAATGTAAGCGAAAAGCACAGCCGTAGCCAAGCAGATAGTACTCTAGATCAATACTTAAAGGATAATAATATTGCTTGCATCTACGATGTGGATACACGTGCCATCGTTGCACATGTGCGCGATAAAGGTGTAATGAATTGCATTGTAAGCACAGAAGAAAAATCGGTAGCAGAATTGCAAAGTGCATTAGCCGCTGCACCTGATATGCAAGGCTTAGAGTTAAGCAGTACAGTTACCACAAAAGAACCTTATACTTGGGGCGACGAAAATGCGGAATTACGCATTGCAGTATATGATTATGGTGTAAAGCGAAATATTTTACAATGCATGACCGAACGTGGCGCATATTGCAAAGTGTTTAGTGCAAAAACGCCGCTTGCAGAAGTGAATGCCTTTAATCCTGATGCCTACTTTATCAGCAACGGCCCAGGCGATCCTGCAACCATGGGTTACGCAGTAGAAACCATCAAACAGATACTAGAAACAAACAAGCCACTATTTGGTATTTGCTTAGGCAATCAGCTCTTAGGCTTGGCTTGCGGTATTCCTACATATAAAATGCATGCAGGGCATCGCGGTGGCAACCATCCAGTGCATAACCAACAAACGGGCTTAAGCGAAATAAGCACGCAAAACCATGGCTTTGCTTTAGAGCCAGATGCTGTGCGCGCTAGCGAGCTTGTAGAAATTACACACTACAACCTTAATGACGATACCATTGAAGGTATTCGCCTTAAAAACAAGCCTGCGTTTAGCGTACAATACCATCCAGAGGCAACGCCTGGCCCCCACGATAGTCGCTATTTGTTCGACGATTTTATAGCACTCATCAAGCAGCATAAAGCAAAAGCGTAAGCCATGAGTACGCCCGAACGCGAAGAACGCTTTAGGCAAATTTTGCAATTGCGTCAGGCAAGTGTAACCGTCTTGCTGGAGAATGTAGAAGACCCGCACAATATTAGTGCTGTTTTACGCACCGCTGATAGCATTGGATGCATGGAAATTTTTGTACTCAACAATCGTATTCCCATACACGAAAAATGGAGCGGTTTTAGAAGCAGTAGCGGCGCCAACAAATGGGTGCAAAGCCATAAGTTTAAAGACACCGCCACATGTGTAGCAGCGGTAAAAGCAAAATATAAGCGCTTGTTGGGAACACACTTAGGTACAGAAAGCAAAAACTTATACGAGTTAGATTTTACCTCTCCAGTAGCACTTGCATTTGGCAACGAAGCGACTGGCCTTAGTGACGAATTACTCGCTCATTGCGATGGCAATTTTATTATACCACAATGTGGTTTAAGTAAGAGCCTCAATATAAGTGTAGCATGCGCTGTGGCGTTGTACGAAGCCTTTCGGCAAAAGCGCAGTGCTGGCCATTACGATAGCCCACAGCTTGGCGAAGCCGATAGCGCGCAGTTGATAGAATTTTGGAAGAGTAACGATAGTAGGTTAGGGCTGTAGTAGATTAGCAGGGTGAGATGCTGCTAAATAGAATTCACTATGTATAAAGCCATAGGTTAATTATCTGTACAATACAATCCTTCTATCCTCCACTAGCTTTTGCTCGTGTTCTTTTAAGGCTTGATAAGCACGCATGGTTAAAATAGCTTCTACTTCGTCGTTTTGGTTAGCTTGTAATTGCAGCAACAATTCATTGAGCAGATTTTTTATTTTACGTAAAATATAGAACGTAACAGCTGCATCTACTTCTTGCTTGTACACATCTATTCTTCGCACAACATGTATGCCGTGTAAATCCGCCCAGTTGTGGCTTACATCATAAGGGTATTGCAAAGCTTCAATGGCGGTATCACGAATTGATTGGTCTTCAGCGTAGGTAAAAGTTTCTTCACGTGGATATTGACCACTACTTTCTAACTGCTGGTAATAGTAGGTAAAGAGGTGTCGCCATTTCTCGTGCTTAAATTCGTCCTCGTCGCCACTTATTTGTTCCCGTATATATTGTGCCACCGTATTGGCATCGTCGTAGGCTTGACTACCAAATTCTAGCAAGCATTGCACAAGGGCTTTTTCTTGCTTATAATCTTCTTTAAGTAATTCGCTAACTTCAACTTGTTGCTCAGTATCGCTATCTCCTGTTTCGGCCTGCTCAAGTTGCTGCGCTTCTGGTATACTTAGTTGATTACGCTGATTGTATTTCTCGCGTATTTTTTTGTTGACAAGATTAATTAAACCAGCCTCGTCAATTTGCAATAGCTCTGCACAGCGCTGTATATAGTCTTGTTGCTTTGTAAATTCCTCAGCCTTGTCTATCTTACTAAGCGTATCAGCAATTTCGTTGATTAGCTCAGTTTTCTTAACCGTGTTTTTGCCAGCATCTTTCAGAGAAAGCTCTAACCTAAAGAGTATAATATCTTTCTTATTGCTATCAACATACTGACGGAACTTATCCGCGCCTTGTTGTCTTACATAACTATCTGGGTCTTCGCCATCTGGCAATAATACCAAGTGAACATTCAAGCCTTGCTCAATAGCCTTGTCTAGTCCTCGCAATGCAGCTTTAATACCTGCAGCATCGCCATCATAAATAATGGTAAGGTTTTTTGTAAAGCGCTTAATGAGTTTAAGTTGTTCATCAGTTAGGGCAGTGCCACTACTAGCCACAACATTTTCTACGCCAGCTTGTGCCAAACTGATTACATCGGTATAGCCTTCTACCAAATAGCACTCGTCGAGTTTGGTTGCGGCAGTTCGCGCATGGTATAAGCCGTATAGCGTTTTACTTTTATTGTAAATCGCATTTTCAGGCGTGTTGATGTATTTGGGCGCTTTGTCGTTCTTTACTAAAATGCGTGCGCCAAAGCCAATTACTTTGCCACTTGCATTATGTATTGGAAAAATCACACGGCCGCTATAGGTATCGTATTCGCTGCCGTTCTTACTTGCAACAAGACCGCACTTTATGAGCAGGTCTACATTGTATCCTTTTTCTTTTGCTTCTGTTAGAAAAGCATGCCTGTCTAACAAAGCATAACCAAGGCCAAATTTCTCGATAGTACTTTCTATAAAGCCACGTTCTCTAAAGTAGGAGAGGCCAATGCTTTTACCTTCTTCTGTTTGGTGCAGTGTATTACTAAAGTATTGCTGCGCAAACGTATTAATAATGCGAAGACCTTCTTCTTCCTTTTGTAGTTCAACACGCTCAGGGCTATCTTGCGTTTCTTCAATTTCTATATTGTAGAACTTGGCAAGCCAACGCAAGGCCTCGGGATAAGTAAGCTTTTCGTGTTCTTGTAAAAAGGTAATACTATTGCCTGCTTTGCCACAGCCAAAACATTTGTATATGCCTTTGGTTTGACTTACAGTAAAGCTTGGTGTTTTTTCGTTGTGAAAAGGGCAGTTGCCAATATGGTTAACGCCACGCTTTTTCAAGCGCACAAATTGTCCAACCACTTCGATAACATCTACGCGGTCTTGTATTTTTTGTATGGAAAATGGCGAAATCACTTAGGCCTTTAGTTTATGCGTCCAGGATACACTTTGAGTGCCTCTTCTAGACAATCCATGGCGGCATTAATAGCGTCTACATTCAACACGTATGCAAGGCGGACTTCTTGCTTGCCTTTGCCAGGAGTGGCATAAAAGCCAGTTGCAGGCGCCATCATTACTGTTGCACCATTGTGACTAAAACTTTCCAAAAGCCATTGACAGAATTTATCGCTATCATCTATTGGTAATTTTGCCATCGCATAAAATGCACCGCCCGGCATTGGACAAAAAACACCATCCATGGCATTGAGTCTATTGACTAGTGTATCTCTACGCAAATTGTATTCGCCTTTTACTTCATCAAAGTAATTGGCAGGTAAATCTACCGCAGCTTCTCCAGCAATTTGAGCAAAGCTTGGCGGACTTAAACGCGCTTGTGCGAATTTCATAGCAGTATTATATAATTGTACATTCTTTGTAACAAATGCGCCAATACGACCGCCACAAGCACTGTAGCGTTTACTAATGGTATCTATCACTACAACTTTGTCGTCTACACCTGTTAGGTTTAGCGCACTAAATGGCTTGTTGTCGCCGTAGCAAAATTCGCGATAGGCTTCGTCGCTAAACAAAAACAAGTCGTGCTTGATGCAAATTTCTTTGAGCACTTCCATTTCAGCAGGGCTATATAAGTATCCTGTTGGATTGCTTGGATTGCATACAAGTATTGCGCGCGTGCGTGGAGTAATATGTTTTTCAAACTCTTCAATTGGTGGCAGTGCAAAGCCGCTCTCAATAGAACTTGCTACAGGTACAACTTTTGCACCTGCTGCTATCACATAGCCATTGTAGTTTGCATAAAATGGTTCTGGAATAATTACTTCTTCGTCGTTATCTAAGCAACTCATAATCGCGAATAAAATCGCTTCGCTGCCACCCGTTGTTACAATAATTTCGTTTGGTGTGAGGCTTATGCCAAAGCGACCATAATATTCTACAAGCTTTTTGCGGTAGCTTTCAAATCCAGCGCTATGGCTATAGTCCAATATTTTGAATGTGCTATGGCGCACTGCATCTAATACAGCTGCAGGCGTTTCGATATCGGGTTGTCCAATATTAAGATGATATACAGTTGTGCCTTTTTTCTTTGCAGCATCTGCAAATGGTACTAGTTTGCGTATTGGCGATGGCGGCATGGCATTGCCTCTATCAGAAATTTGTGGCATAGACTACAAATGTAACACAGCATCAGCAGCTTATGCTAATTCTATTTGCAAAATAGTGGGGACAATTTTGCCAGATAAGTCAAGTTGTTGCAGCGCAAATAAAACAGGTTTCTAAGTGCGGCATATGCACAAAAAAAGCCCAGCCTTTTGAGCTGAGCTTTTGATATAATTTTTGCCTGTGCTTACTTGGCGGTTACATTGCCTTTGATGTAGATTTCCTGAACTGGTCTATCACCTACAGCATTACTAGTAATCCATATAGATTTCAAGAATGTACCGTTTTTGTTTTTAGTATCAAATACTACTGTTATTCTGCCTGCAGCTCCTGGCATAATTGGCTCTTTTGGCCAGCTAGGCGTAGTGCATCCACAACTTGCTTTACAATCTTGAATAATTAAAGGTTCAGTGCCTGTATTTGTAAATACAAATTCATATTTAGCAGGGTCACCTTCTTTTAGATTGCCAAAGTCGTGCGTGGTTTCTTCAAACTTAAATTTAGCGCCTGCAACCTTTGCCTTGGCCTTGCTTTGTGCCAACGAGCTAAAACAACTCGCTATCAACATTACAAGTGTTAGGGAAATTCTTAGGTGCATGTGGTGCTAATTAAAATAGGGCAGATTTAAGCAATTAGTTTTTGATCATTGTGCCTTGAGCAGGAGCAGGTACGCTTGTATCTGGTGCCTTCTCTACATTACCCTTTAATGTAAGTACTTTAGTACCTGCATTAGTTGTTACAGTAAGTGTTTTGTAGATATTACCTGGACGACCTTGCGTATTGTAAATCGCTTTAATTGTACCTGTTTCGCCTGGAGGAATTGCTTCTTTAGTCCAGTTAGGAACTGTACAACCACAACTTGCTTGTACGTTACTAATAGTAAGTGGCTCGTTGCTGATGTTCTTTACTTTGAATTCTGTAGTCGCTTGAGGACCTTCTGGTACTTTACCAAAGTCGTGCTCTAACTTATCAAACTTTGCAAACTTATCGATGTCTGTTGCAGGTGTAGCTGTTTGTGGTGGCGCAGGTTGAGTTGGCGCAGCTGTTACAGGAGCAGTCTTCGTTGGTGCTGCTGCTGGCACATCTCTTACGTTGCTCTTTGCAGCTGGAGTAGCTTTCTTTGGAGCTTTTTTGTCTTTAGCAACTTGTGCAAATGAGGTAGTTGCTACCAATGCAAATGCCAGAATTAAAGTAACCTTCTTCATGTCTCTTTCCTTAATTATTTTTTTCGTTCAATTACAAAACAAATGTAGAGCCAAACCAATAGGCAGCAGGGTTAAGTCCTTGTTAAGTGGATTTGCCTTTAAAATTGAGTAACAAAAAAAGGGTCGCTAAACATTGAATTAGTGGATTCGGCTTGATGCTCAATTTGCTTTAAGTTCAGGTGCAAGTACTGTAGAACTTGTGCAGATATTTTTGCTTCGCTCGCACGCAATAATTATTGCAAATTTTGCATTTTGAGCAACCTAGTTACACGTCATTTTTTTTCTATCTATCTTGCCTCTATGCAAAAAAAAGCGCATACAGATAATACTACTGCATGCGCTTGGATTTTGTAAAATTCTATATGTACCTATTTGCCAGCGGGAGGCATTCCACCTGTAGGTATTGGTGGTGGTGGTGGTGGCACATTGCCATTTGGCATTGGCGGTGGTGGCGGGGGTGTATGTGGTGCTGGCGGCGGCGGTGGAGGAGGTACAGCGCCATTTGGCATTGGTGGTGGTGGTGGTGGCGGTGTGCCTGGTGCTGGTACATTACCCGGAACACCAGTGTTTGGTGTAGAGATATTTCCTTTAATGGTCAATACTTTAGTGCCATAGTCGGTCATAATTGTGATGCTCTTTGCAAATGGACCGCTTTTGCCACTAGAATTAAATTGTACATTAATTGGCTCTACTATGCCTGTAGCAAAACTATCTTTTCGATAATCTGGCACCGTGCAGCCACAACTTGCTTGCACATTATTCAATTTGGCTTTTGTTTTGCCGACATTTTGAATATAGAAAGTTGTTTTACCAACTTCGCCTTGTACAATTGTACCAAAGTCGTGCTCTAGTCTATCGAGTATAAAGTGCTTGCCAAAATTGCTGGTGTCTTTCGCTGCATTTTTGAACATTTCCTTTATTTCTTTCTTGGTCATTTTTTTTGTGTCTACAGCTGTTTGACCATAGCTGTATGTCGCGATAGCACTAAAGGCCATGGCAAACATGATTTTCTTAATAATCATTTTTGTGTTTTTTTAGTTTTTACTTTTTTTTTGAGTTGGCTGTTGTTTTTGTGGATGGCTTTGCAGCAGGCTTTTGCTTTGACTTATCTACAAGAACGTTGCCATTAATGTAAATTTCAAAAGGCTCTCTGCGATCTGTTGCATTGCTAAAGATATAAATTGTTTTACTAAATTTTCCTTCTTTATCCTTAGTTTCAAAAATTGCTTTAATCGTACCTTTTTCACCTGGCTGAACTGGTGTTGTGCTAAACTCTGCTTTAGTGCAATCGCAACTACCTTTTGCCATTTGAATAACGAGTGGCGCTTTACCCGTATTGGTAAATGTAAAATTGTAAGTAATATCTGGTCCTTGTGGCACGTCGCCAAAATCATGCGAGGTACTATCAAAGCTAAACTGCGCAGCATCTTGTGCAAACGAGGTATTAGCCGCTGCAAATAAAATCATCAATATCGCTACAATTTTCTTCATCACTATTTCTCTACTTGTTTTAGAATGCTAAGATATAGATGCTGCAATATCTCTAATCGTTACGTCCTTGTTATTGGTTTACGTATTAATGCATCGCTAACAAAAGCAGTTGGTGATCTAAACAGTACCAGAAGGCTAGTTTTAAGGCCTTATTTACGGGCTTTTACGTACGCCGCAATCTGCTTATATTTGCCCATATGGCAACAAAGGTTGTAGCTAAATCTATCAATAAAGACAAAGTAGACTTAAAAAGTTTTAAGCAAGATATACTTAACGATTACCGCCTCGTCGTACAAAGTCGTGAGGCTAGCCTTATTGGCCGAAAAGAGGTACTGACAGGCAAGGCAAAGTTTGGCATATTTGGCGATGGTAAAGAACTTGTTCAAGTTGCTATAGCCAAAGTATTTCGTGAGGGTGATTTTCGGAGCGGCTATTACCGTGATCAAACTTTTATGTTTGCCAGCGGCATGAGCAATGTGGAAGAGTTTTTTGCTCAACTCTACGCCAATCCCGATGTACAAGCAGAGCCAAGCAGCGCAGGCCGACAAATGAATGGCCACTATGCCACACGTTGGCTCAATGCAGACGGCACATTAAAAGACCTTACTAAATCTAAAAATAGTAGCAGTGATATTAGCCCTACAGCTGGGCAAATGGTGAGAGGCTTAGGTATGGCCTTTGCAAGTAAGTTATTTCGTAGGCAGGACAACCTTAAGCAATTTACACATTTAAGTGATAATGGCAACGAGGTAGCGTTTGTAACGATTGGCGATGCTAGTACAAGTGAAGGTCACTTTTGGGAAACTGTTAATGCTGGTGGCGTTTTACAAGTGCCACTCGCCATTTTTGTTTACGACGATGGCTATGGGATTAGCGTACCTAAAAAATACCAAACAACTAAAAGCAGTATTAGCAAGGTTTTAGAAGGTTTTAGGTATGAAGAAAAGCTTGGCGGCTACGATATTTATACTGCGCGTGGCTGGAATTACCACGAGTTAGTAACCACTATCAGCGAAGGCATCGCAAAGGTGCGTGAAACCCATATTCCTGCCATCTTCCATATTCAAGAAATAACGCAACCACAAGGACACAGCACCAGTGGTAGTCACGAGCGTTATAAAAGCCCTGAGCGTTTGGCCTGGGAAAAAGAAATGGATTGCATGAAAACCATGCGTGAATTTATTGTTGGTACTCAAGTTGCAACAGAGGAAGAGTTGGTAGAACTAGAGAACGAGGCAAAACAAAGTGCGCATGACGCAAAGAAAAGTGCTTGGGATAAATTTATTGCGCCAATAAAAGATCAGGTTGCGAGCTGTACAACGCTTTCTAGTCAATTGGTGTATGTTGCTGGCGACAATAGCCAACCAATAGCTCAACTTTCGCAGAAACTAGCAGCTATTAAAGAACCTATTCGCAAAGATGTTTTACAAACTGCATTTAGAATATTGGCTTTGAGTCCTACAGGGCCAGAGCGTAATGCCATGCAGAATTTTTACGATGGCTTGTTAATTGATGGCTTTGAAAAATACAGTAGCGGCTTACACAGTACAAGTCCATTAGCAGTGCAAAATGTACCGATTGTTGCAGCAGATTACGATGCAGATGATCAAACATTAAATGGTTTTGAAATACTAAATAAATACTTTGATGCTAAACTAACAGACGACCCGCGCGTATTTGCATTTGGTGAAGACGTTGGCCATATTGGCGATGTAAACCAAGGCTTTGCTGGCTTGCAAGCAAAACACGGCGGCTGGCGCGTTTTTGATACCGGTATTCGCGAGGCCACTATTATGGGCCAGGGGATAGGCATGGCTTTGCGAGGCTTACGTCCTATTGCAGAGATTCAGTATTTAGATTATTTGCTTTACGGTATTCAAACCTTAAGTGATGACGTTGCCACTTTGCAATACCGAACAAAAGGTGGTCAAAGTTGCCCCTTGATTGTGCGCACACGTGGTCACCGCCTAGAAGGTGTGTGGCATAGCGGGTCACCTATGGGCATGGTCATCAATAGTGTTAGAGGTATACACCTTTGTGTGCCGCGCAACATGGTGCAGGCAGCTGGTATGTACAATACGCTTTTACAAAGTGATGAACCAGCTATTGTTGTAGAATGCTTAAATGGCTATCGTCTAAAAGAGCGTGTGCCTTCTAACTTAAATCGCTTTACAGTACCATTGGGTGTGCCAGAAATTATACAAGCTGGGGACGATATTACCATTGTAAGTTATGGCAGTACCTTGCGTATAATACAAGAGGCTATCACAGAATACCTAGCGCCACAAGGCATAAGTGTAGAATTGGTGGACGTGCAAACTTTATTGCCTTTTGATACAGAGCATAAAATAATTGAGAGCTTAAAGAAAACCAGCAGAATATTATTTGTGGACGAAGATGTACCAGGCGGTGCAACAGCTTACATGTATCAACAAGTATTAGAAATACAAGGTGGCTATAAATATTTGGACGCTACACCACGCACATTAGCTGCACAGGCACATCGTCCGGCTTATGGTACAGACGGCGATTATTTCAGCAAGCCAAATGCTGAAGATATTGCAAAAGCTGTAATGGCTGTAGTTGCTGAATAGGAATGTTGCGCTGATTCTTTAAGCGCATACATATTCGAGTATTTTAAGTACTACTGCTTAGTATGTACTTGCAAATAGCGTTGCAGATATTTGCCAATAAGGTCGAACTCTAGATTGACTAAATCGCCACTTTTAAGATATTGTATGGTTGTATGCTCGTAAGTGTAAGGAATAATAGCCACGCTAAATCTATCTTTCAGAACATCAAAACAAGTTAGGCTAGTACCATTGATTGTTATGCTTCCTTTTTCTATCATTAGTGCTGCGTGCTCAGTTGGTAAAGCAAAAGTGTAAAGCCAGCTACCATCTTGAGCTTCTACACTAATACAATTTGTTATGCCGTCTACATGGCCTTGCACAAGGTGTCCGTCTAATCGCGAGCCAAATTGTGCGGCGCGTTCTAGATTAATTTTATCTCCT
>JBJORA010000118.1:0-74047 GCA_046049675.1 Bacteroidota bacterium
TCAAGCACAATTATACACACTTTTTGAATTATTAACACCCCCTGGACCCCCATTATAATAATAGTAATAGTAAGCCATTTTTAAACATTCTTTCTTTTTCTTGATCCAAAGGCCCTCTGCGTACTACTTTGCGCGTTTTGCGGTTAAACACACGCAAACTCACACTCAAACACAAACACTATTCACGCACACGCTATTCGCCTTTGCGATTAAAGAAACTACTTCGCCCGGAACACCTGCTCCATACTATTCTCAGGTGTAATATGTATACTACGAATACCTAACTTTTCTGCAGCCACGATATGCTGCGGACTATCGTCTAAAAAAAGTGTATCCTTTGCATCAAGCTGATTTTCTGTGAGTATCAACTCCCACGCAGCAGGATTCGGTTTACGTAAACCAATACGATGACTCAAATACACTTTATCGAAAAAGCCATGCAAACTTGGTTCGCCACATAGATCAAACAACATCTTGTTGTATGCACGCTCGTGCAAAATATTGGTATTACTAAGCAAAAACATATTGTAGTGCAATTGCAGCTGCTTCAATATTTGTAAACGACGCAATGGAAAACTTACAAGTATACTATTCCATGCTTCAATCACTTGCTGATGGGTAGTGCCAGCATTACACAAGGGCAATAATTCTGCTATAAATTTTTCCTCACTTACATGGCCTGTTTCAAAATCGTCGCTTAAAGTATTTTGACTTGCCTTGCTAAAAATGTTTTCAAAATTTGCAATGCCTAGTTGCTTAAACGCTTGTACCGGCGCGTCGTAGTCTATGTTGAGAATTACATTGCCTAAGTCGAAGATAATATGCTTTACGCCAGTCATGTTGGGCGCAAAAGTACGGTATAGAATTTTATACAAGCTGCCATAATCATGGAGCATGCCTCCTATATTTGCCACATGCTACAAGGCTTTACAAGCAAGCTGCCGCGTGTAGGCAATACCATCTTTAGTACCATGAGTGCTTTGGCACTTGAGCATCAAGCGATTAATCTTGGGCAAGGTTTTGCAGACTATAGCATGAACCACAAGCTCTGCGATTTAGTGCACAAACATATGCTTGCAGACAAAAACCAATATGCACCAATGCCTGGTGTGCCAGAATTGCGCCAAGCCATAAGCGAAAAGTTACAACATCTGTACAATTATACTTGTAGTTGGCAACAACAAATAACAATTACACCTGGTGGCACTTATGGCATTTACAATGCTTTGTGCACTGTTGTGCAGCCCGGCGATGAAGTGATAGTACTAGAGCCAGCTTACGATAGCTATGTGCCAAATATTGAATTATGTGGTGGTGTGCCAGTATTAGTAGCTTTAGATACACCAAGCTTTGCGCCAAATTGGACACGCATACAAAACGCCATCACCAACCGCACAAAGGCCATTATCGTTAATACACCACATAACCCAGGCGGCTATTGTTTTACTACCGAGGACTGGCAACAACTTTACAATATTGTGCACGATAAAAATATTTATGTGATTAGCGATGAAGTATACGAGCATATTGTACTAGATGGCAAAGCACATCATAGTATTCTGGCACAGCCACATTTAGCAGCACATGCATTTGCTGTATTTAGTTTTGGTAAAGTATATCATAATACTGGATGGAAGTTGGGCTATGTTGTTGCCAACGAAGCGCTTAGCACTGAGTTTAGAAAAATACATCAATACTTAGCCTTTGCGTGCAATACACCTGTGCAATACGCACTAGCAGATTTCTTAGCAGACAAAAATGAGTACAGCGGTCTGCCTACTTTTTTTGAGCAAAAAAGAAATATACTTTTAGATGGATTGGCAAGCAGTAAATTTATTGTTCATGCGCCAGCACAAGGCAGTTTTTTTCAAACGATAGATTATAGTGCTATTAGCAAAGAAGCCGATACACAATTTTGCGAACGCTTAGTATGCGATTATAAAATAGCAGCCATTCCTGTAAGTGCATTTTATCAAAACGCCAAAGACGATAAACTTATTCGATTGTGCTTTGCTAAGAAAGAAGAAACCCTCAATGCAGCTATAGAAAAATTACTAGCTGTAAAGTAGCGCAAAACTACAAGCTCATCATATCTCGAAACTTCACAGCTTGTCTGCGGCTTACTTCTATTTCTTCGCCACCGCGCAAGTACACGAGTAAGCCGCCATTGAGGTAAGGTTCAATATTTTTAATCCACTTCAAGTTAATGATATGCTTGCGATTAGCCCTAAAGAAAGTCTTATCATCGAGACGCTCTTCTAAGGCATTCAAGCTCTTCAAAATGAGTGGTTTGTTTTCGCCAAAGTACACTTTAGCATAGTTGCCAGCGCTTTCAAATAGGCGCACATCGCTTAAAGTTACAAACCAACATCTATCGCCATCTTTTACAAATACCTGATCTTCTTCGCTCAACATTTTACGTTGCTTACCCTCTTGGTCAGTTTGTATATTTTGCTTCACTTTAGCAATCGCTTCAGCCAAGCGTTTTGGATCAATAGGTTTCATTAAATAGTCGAGTGCATTGTGCTCAAATGCCTTTATTGCAAATTCGTCGTAAGCAGTACAGAAAACTACTTTGGGTGCATAGTCTAGTTCGCTTAACAAATCGAAACCCGTCTTTTTGCCATCCAGCTGTATGTCTAAAAACAACAACTGTGGCTGATGCTCGGCGATATAGGCCAAAGCTTCTGCAAAGGAGCCAGCTTCTTCTACAATAATTTCTGGATGCTCGTTAAGCAAGCGCTTAAATTCGCTGCGTGCTAGTCGTTCGTCGTCGATGATGAGTGCCTTGATCATGATGTTAATGGTTGATGTGTGTTTTGCTGTTGTATACTTTTTTGTTGTTGCAGTGGAATTGAAATTACAAGCTCAACTTCGCTGCTACTAACGTTGCTAATCTGCATGGTAGCTTCGGTGCCAAATACAAACGTGAGGCGCTGCTTGGTGCTGTCTAAACCAAAGCCACTGCTAAGGTGACTTGGCAAAATTCGTTCTGGGTTAAATTGTCCAGTATTACGAATGCATAAGAGATGCTTATCGTTTTCAATCTTACTTATTAGCACAATACGCCCTCCCCCACTAGTTGCGCTAATGCCGTGCTTTACTGCATTCTCACATAGTGTTTGCAACATTAAAGGTGGTACAGGTAGCTCAAGCGTATCACTTGCAATATTGTATTCACATTGCAAACGTTCTTCGTAGCGAATACCTTCTAAACTCAAATAGTCGCGCACTATTTCTAACTCTTTATTGAGTGGCACCGTTTCTACTTTATCTGCCATAATGCTGCTACGCAAAATGTTTGACAGCTGTGTAATGCTGCTTCTTGCGCGACTAGGGTCTTCGTCTACCAGGGCACGAATACTATTAAGTGCATTAAAGATAAAGTGCGGCTGCAAGTTGTTTTTAATTGACTTGATCTGCAAACTCTTTACATTGTTTTCCATTTGCAATTGATCTATCAATAGGTTTCGGTTGCGTTGTATAAATTTGATGATGTAGTAAATTAAATGCCACACACCAATCATTAACACCGATACAAAAAATACGCTGCTAAATCTATTGCCTGCTTCTAGCAAAAAGCTTTCGTGGTATAAAACGTCTAGCGCAAAACTATATACTGCACCAAGTAATATTGCTTGTACAGCAATGCTTACTAATACACGTGGCACAAGTTGCTCTGTGGGCAAGCGATGCCACAAGCGCTTGTAAATATAAATTCGCGACAAGTGCGTAACCGTCAATGCTAAGATGCCAAAGAGGACGTCAGCTATTACCGTTGTGCTAGCGTCATCTGCCTCACGCGCTCTGCTATTAATGATGCTTAAAGCCACAAAAGTGCCCCAGCCAGTAAACTGACAAAGCCAATATTTCGTGTTGCTGTGTAAGCTCATCGTGTACGCGATTTCAAAAGTAAGCAAAGTAAATTTATTGCAAATATGGCTTTACAAGAGCGGCTAGGCTAAAGGTTTAGTGGCAATATGTTTTCGTCTTAAGCAAGTCCAAGGACAGCGCAAAGCAGCAAGAAGATGCCAGAAACAAACAGTAAAGCATCTAATACGCCATAGTACCATCTATCGTTGCTAGTAGAAAAACTATACTTAAGTGTAAAAGCCAAAGCCAAAACAGGCAATGCGTGTGCAATGATTGGAAGAAGCCCAATGCGATCGTAGCTATTGCTTAAAGCTACGCAAGCAAAGGCTAAAAGGATTTGTACCACAATAATCGCTATAGGATGGCTAATGAACTTCAGCAAGGACTTTATGCCAGCCTGAAGATCTATCCGCTTGTCTCGGAAGTCGAACACAAAACAAATAGCAAGTATCAGCCAAAATCGATACCACAAATAACTCGTTGCTGGCGAGATACTTTGTTTAGTTAGCAAAAATGGCAACAGTGAAGTGGCGTACCACCAGCCTAGCGTAAGGTAAATTGTTTTAGCAACCACATAAGGCCTTAGCTTAATAAAAATTGCTTGTGGTAACTTAGGAGCAGAGTATAAAAAAGTAAACACAACCAATGGCAAAAAGCACCATAGTGTATGCAATTGAAAGTTAATGCCAAAAACAACAAGCGCAACTAATGCAGCGATACTACACAGTATTATTAAGACTTGCCGATTAGCTAGACTCCACTGCTCTCTTTGCCTGTCTTGCGGTATATTGTCGGTAAAGTACCAGTGCAAACAATAAGCCGCGCAAGTTGCACTAGCAAGTAAAGTGTAGAAATACTTGTCTAAATGTATGCCAAAACTTGCAGCAGTACCATACATGGCTAGCGCTGCACCTACTGATATAAACAAATTGCTATAGAGCACAAAATCGAGGACCTTGCCCAGTACTTTCATATTACTTAAATCCTGGAGGGAAAGCCAATCTTGTAAAACTTAATTGTGTGTTGCTAACGCATGGCATAATAATTTCGTTCTCGCCAACTTGTACACTTTTTTGACAAATCAAAGTGCCTGCCACATTCGCTACATTGTTAAGCAAGCTATACTTCAATTCGCCATTAGGCGTTATTGTAACCAATTGCAGATCGGCGTCCATAGGATTTGCCATAAACAACACCTTAATATTATCGCGGCTAACCATGGTGCAAAAACTGCTGCGTACTCCTTCGTCGTTGGTACTTACTTGCAACTTATGTATTCTATTTTGCCACACGATAGAATCTTTTGCATCAAGCAGTAAGCAAAGGATGTCGCCATGCGTATATTTTTTTTGTATAAATTCTGTAATGGTATTTGTTTGATCTACCACACCAAAGTCGCGTCGGAAAAAGTTTTGACTGCCACTCTCTTCGTAATCGTAAAACTCGGTTAAGTAGAGCAAGCCACCATTTTGAATAGGCATGGTTTTTTGCGGCACATAATTGTCAAATCCTTCGTGAGAGCTACTTGTCTCAGTTACATCTTCTTTTAGTGGGATTTTCCGCGGACTGGATTGTTGATGCGAATTAAGGTCTACAACTACTTTGTACAAATTACTCGACTTCTTTTTATAAAAAGTTTTGCTTTGCAGCAATACTGTTAGCGTCTGCAATTGTTCGCTAAGGCTGTATTGCGCACGATGGTAAGTATTGTCACCTAATGGCACCTCTGTAAGTGATTCAATCTTTGCAGTACCATAGCCGTATAACAATCCACTAATTTCCTTTTCTTCGCCATCGTACAAACTCATCAACATATTAATTTCGGCATTGTCTCGCACTAGCACCGTAATATCAGGCTTTGTTGTGGTAATATTATAGCTAATGGTATTGCTATGTAACCTTTCTCCAGTAATCTTAAATGTCGTATAGTGAAATACAACTTCGTCTTTTTCTTTATCAACTACGTTGTAATAGATGGCAAATACCTTCTTTTGGTCGCTTACGGCATAGCCAGTGAATTCACTATCCTTATTGACTTTTCTTGCATTTAATAACAGCGGCGTACCTACTATTTTAAAACTCTTATCGTATTGCACGTAATAGGTTTCGAGCGCATCGCCCTTCTTTTGCTCGAATATCAATGTTAGCCGGTCACCTGCTTTTATGAACTTATAATTATAGTGCTTTGCATTGAGGTAAGGTAAATCAATAATTGTGTCCTCATTCATTTTGCTGTCGTAAAGCACAATCTCGCTATCCTCTTCGTAAATAAGACAAACTGCAGTGCGGCCAGCCACTTTACCAATAATGCTAAACTTGTCTTTAGGCGCCATAAGGTAATTACGGCTGTGATGCACCTCTGTAAGTTGCGCGTATGCCGTGGCGTACCCGCTAAGCACAAAGGCTAGTATGGCAAATGCTATGCGTGCAGCTCCGAATTGCATTGATGCGGCAAAGTTAAGGGTTGCGATTGCAAACTAATTACAAAATAATTTTTTGGGCATTTACGTAAAATCTGCATGTGCGAGGGCTAGATATAGAAAAAGTGTATTCCCATAAAGTAAAAAAGGCACCACTTTCGTGATGCCTTTTGAAATTAAATAATACTTAGAGATGATTAACGTACTACAGAAAGAGGTGCTGTAACGCGACCGCTCTTAGTAGTTAATGTTACATTGTATGTGCCAGCAGCTAGGTTGCTAATATCAAGTGTTTGCTCGTTAGTACCTTGAGCAAGCTTAATGCTAGAAGCTTTAACTGTTTGACCCATACTGTTTGTAATTGCAAATTGAGCATCAGTGCCTTCTAAAGCAGTTATGTTGAAGTTTACAACTGTAGAAGCAGGATTTGGATAGAAAGTCATACCATCTACCTCTTTCATTTCTGAAGCAATATTAGTTACCAATGACATGCTATTGCTGTTTGCAACAGCACCATTGTCTGTATTTACAATCAATAGGTGAGCATGTGTAACCCAAGCGCGAGAAGCATTTGGTAAAGTGTAAGTAAATGCCTTGGTATAAGGTGTACCAGCACTCATTGGCGCAGGTAAGCTGTTTGGTGTACCAGTAAAGCCATCAGCAATATATGTAGCAACGTGGTCGTACTTCATGTTTGCTGCTAGAACTGGGTTTGGAAGATTTCTCCAGTTTACACCATTGTAAATAAGATCTTGAGAATTGCTGTAATAGTTTGCCTGATTCCATGTAGTACCAGTACCTGTTACATTGTCCTCTGTAATTACAAAAGCCATGCGATAGTTACCTTTTAGATTTACGCTTGGTGTAAATGAACCAGTGCAGCTTAAAGAACTACCACTTAAAGTACCTGTTAAAGCAACTGCACCATAACCAAAATCGTCCTTATGCTGTAAATAGTAAGCTGGCATTTGGCTTGGATCAATTTCGTCTTCGCGATTAGCCATACTACTTGGATAGCCACCAATCAAAGTACCCATGCCTGCATCGTAAACTGATACCGTCATTGGATCGCCATTATGTACTGCAATAAGCGTAGTAGAGTTGCCGTAGTTTTTTTCCATGCTATCCATGTAAACCGCACCACGAGGGCACCATCCACACCATGTACCAGTACCTTCTTCAAAAGTAATTTTGTAGCTAGGCTTGTCTTGATAACTACCAATATCTGTCTTAGCGCTATCGTTAGTCATGTTAGCATCACCTGCTAACGCTGTCCAAAACTTAATGCTCTTATTTGCTACGCTGCTGAAAGTTGCAGGAACATTGTGTGTAAAAGTTTGCATTTGATAAGGAGCAACATTAATACCACTTAAAGTATAGTTGTTTGGCGCACCACCGTCGCTCCACTTCAAATCAAGGCTAGTAATTGGTGTAGCACCATAGTTGAAGATAGTACCGTTAAAAGAAATACCAGCGCCGTTTACTTGTGTAAATGCTGCACGAGACTCAGATGTTGGACCGAATGCAACAATACCAGCATCTTTGTTAGGTAATACCTTTACTTCTACTTCGTCGATATTAAGTAAGAACTTATCTGTACTTTGATTTACAAACGCGATGTAAACGTTTTGACCAGCATAAGCTGACATGTTTACTGCATAATAAGCCCAACCGTTCTCAATTTGCTTATTGAAAATTGGCGCTGATGTAAAGTTAGCAACAGCATTGCCAGTTGTTGAAGTATAAATCTTTAAAGAATCCATATATTGTGCATCTTGAGAAGCTGCTAAGAAAACTAGCCAATAGCCTGTTGTTGGGATATTGATTTGTGGTGTAACCATCCAATCGTTTGCCGTAGCAACAGTTGTAAACCACGAGCAAGACGTTGCATAACGATCTGTAGTGCCACGGGTAATCCAACCATTAGCATTAAAAGCTGTTTGTAAGGTTGCTGATAGACTTGTGCTAACAGTAAGGCCATCCACATTATACTGCATCCAGCCTGTAGGCATGGCGGTACCTGCTGTGGTGTTGAAATTTTCGCTGAAGGCTGTTTGAGCCTGCGATACTGCAAACGATAGCAATGCAGTAAGCGTAAGTAAAATCTTTTTCATCTCTCTTGAAGTATGTATTTATTTGAGCCTTAAAGGTACACGTATAATATAGGGGCAACAAACTTTTTATGGCAAAAAAATACCGCAAATCAATATTTGCGGTAAATAGAGCTGCAATAAGCCTTTTTTTGCTGTAAGGCCTGATTTTACTTATGCCTTCTTTGTAAATGCATTCTTTACTTTACGCGGACGGTGCTTACCAAAGCTACCTGCGAAACGCTTACCTTTCTTAGTTTTTTTATCTCCTCTGCCCATAAATTTTTGTTTTAGGACGGCAAAGATAAAAAAAACCGCCCATTAAAGGCGGTTTTTTTATTGATTCTTAATTGACTGTGTTACACAATTACTTGTTGCCAAGCTTTGTGTTCAATTCTTTACCAGCTTTGAATTTAGCTACCTTCTTAGCAGGTATCTTAATGTCAGCACCAGTTTGAGGATTACGACCAGTACGTGCAGCACGCTTGCTAACACTAAAAGTACCAAAACCTACCAAAGTAAGCTTATCGCCTTTTTTAAGTGTAGCAGTTACGCTGTCTACAAATGCTTCTAGAGCACCCGTAGCTTGTACTTTAGTAATGTCGGCAGCTTTTGCCATTGCTTCGATCAAATCAGCTTTGTTCATTGTTCTTAAAAATTTTGTGGTTTAATAATGAAGCGAAAGTAGGAGAAATTTTGAAAATGTAAAAAATATTTTCGCTGAAATCCTTTGTGGATAAGGCTTTTGCACAGCTTATCCCCAAAATAGTCAATGTTTTCGCGGTTTTCCACAAAATAATCGTGCAAAGTGCGCTGTGCACAAGCATTTCTCTACTAGGAATTTGTACAATATGGTCTGCACATATACACTGCGTAGCTAGCTTATATCTTTGCCGCATGAGTAAGCACACACCTACACTTCATCAACAAAAAGCTATCGACCTCATAGATGGACCTGTGCGGGTACTTGCTGGCCCTGGCACTGGTAAAACAGAAATACTAAGTCTGCGCATTGCCAACATGCTACAAAGCGAAGCACAAATTGATGCTAGCAATATCTTATGCATTACATACACCGATGCAGCACGCGTTAATATGCGTCAGCGACTATCCTCAAAAGTTGGTGTACCTACAGCACAACGCATTGCTATACATACATATCATAGTTTTTGCGATACAGTTATTCAGCAACACTCATCTTACTTCAATAAATCAGAACTTCAACTCGTTACTGAGCTAGAAAATCTAAAAATCGTACAAGACATTCTCGATAAGCTCCCTAAAACAAGCTTGCTCTTTAATGCAAAGCAACCATATAGATACGTTGGCGACTTGCTCCGCATGTACGATACCATCAAACAAGAAAATTTGCATGTAGATCAAATACACAAAGCCATAGATCAACATATACAAGAAGATATCGTCGACAACGAAGAGCACTATTACAAGCGTGCAAGCGGCGATAAAAAAGCTGGCGATAAAAAAGATACTTACGATAAAGCAATCGAAAGAGCTGCATTACTGCGTGAAGCTGTTGATACTTTTCCGATGTATGTACAAGCATTGCTTGATGCAGGCAGATATGATTTTAGCGATATGATACATTGGATTATTAATCTTTTTGAACAACAGCCTCATATACTTAGCGACTATGCTGAAAAATATATGTACATCATGGTAGACGAGTACCAAGATACCAATGGTACTCAAAATCGTTTGATACAATTGCTAGCAGATGCTGCTGGTTTAAATGCCCCAAATCTCTTTGTAGTAGGCGACGACGATCAGAGTATTTTTAGATTCCAAGGGGCAAGCAGTGCTAATATGCGCATGGTAGAGCACAAGTACAGCGATAGTTTGCAAGATGTACAACTGGTAGATAATTTTAGGAGTACACAAGCTATCCTTGATTTTGCAGAAAGCTTTATTAAAGTAAACACAACGCGTATTAAAACAAACTTTACTGGCCTCACTAGCTACAGTAAAGCAGATAACTTAGTACCGCAGTGCTATGGGCTACTTAACGAACGACAAGAGTTTATTTATTTGGCGGAACGTATAAAAGCACTTGTGCAACAAGGCGTCCCTACAAACGAGATCGCAGTGCTGATGACTAAAAACGACAAGCTGTCACGCATGTCGCAATATCTAAAACATCTTGGCATTCCTACTTATACAAAGAAGCACGGCGATATGCTAGAAATGACAGTGGTGAAATACATTTTTAGTATACTACACTATCTTTATCAAGAAGGTACAACAAGCTATAGTGGTGTAAATACGCTCTTCAGGATTTTACATTTACCTTTCTTCAAGATTCCAGCTAACGACATCGCCATTGCTTCCTACATGTGTAGCCGCAGCAGCGTGAGAGACTTTAGACGTTTCTTAAACGCGGTAGCTGATGGCACGCTTAGTGAAGAGATTGCAGCGCAAAATGCAGGAAGAAACGAGCAGCTAAATGTTTCTGAAGAAATTCTTGCAGCCAATGCAATACTGGAGCAATTAATTGCTGATGCAGCTAACTTAAATGCTTACCAAGTGTTCAAAGAAGTAGTACATCGCTGCAAAGTGCATCGGTATATTCTTACGCACGAATCAAAGATTGAATTACTAGATGAGCTAACAACCATGTTCGATTTTGTGGAAGCAGAAACTGCAGCTCGACCAGATTTGACGACTGCACGACTTGTAGAAGAATTACTTGTATTAAAAGACAACGGCATGCCTATTAGTCGTTCACGCGCTTTTGGAAAAGATAATGGCGTACAATTATTGACGATACATGGCAGCAAAGGTTTAGAATTTGAGCATGTGTTTGTTGCTGGAAATATTGCAGCAAATTGGGATACTAAGCGAGCAATGAATGCAACATTTGGTTTGCCAGAAAATCTTACAAAAGATATTGAATTACAAAAGCAAGGCGGCGACAGTAACGACGACTTCCATCACGAAAACCGTAGATTGCTTTATGTAGCATTTACACGTGCTAAAAAAACACTCACCTGTACTTATCATAGAAAAGGTAAGAATGACAAAGAACTAGAACCTAGCTGTTATTTACTAGAGGCATTCAAAGACTTAAGTAATACACAGCCTGAACCAGCGTTTGAGGTAACAACTGAATTGCTCGCCTTCTATGAACCGGTTGATAGAACAGAAGAAAAAACGGCTGTTGAGCTACAAGAAATAGAAACTGCGCTGGTACAAGCACACTGCAAGGGTTTAGTACTAAGTGCAACATCACTAAACAAGTACCTTAATTGTCAAATAGCCTATTACTATGATAAGGTATTGTCTGTACCAAGTGGTATAAATGAAAGTATGAGCTTTGGGTCGGCTTTGCACGATGCCATTGAAAAATATTTTATAGATAGCAAGCAACAAAACGCATGGCAAAGCAAACAACATTTATTGGACATCTTTGATCGTTTGATGTGGCAACGCAGAAGAAACTTTACACCAAAATCGGCTGAAGCACTTAGCACTTATGGTCAAGAAGTGTTGGCTACAAACTATGATCGCTTTATAAACGAGTGGCAGCTTAATAGTGAGATAGAATGGCGACCACAAGCAACTGTTGAAGTTGATGGTATTCCAATTGTTGGCTTCTTGGACCGCCTAGATTTTGATGGCAATGCATGTAATATTGTTGATTATAAAAGTGGCAATCCGGACAAAGCTGAAAAAGTAAAAAAGAACTTTGTAGCTGGTGGTCAAGCGGTAAGGGGTAAGGATACCCTTACGAAAGGCGGCGACTATTGGCGTCAGGGTGTTTTCTATAAATTGATTATAGATAATTGCAAAGAGGTCAATTGGGATGTTACTAGTGCAGAATTTATTTATCTAGAGCCAAGCAAACGAACTGGCGAGATTTATAGCCAAAAGGTTTATATAAGAGATGAAGATTTAGCATTTGTAACGCAGCAATTGCGAGAAGCATACGATGGCATACAGGCACATGAGTTTAGCCAAGGTTGCGGTGAGCAGTTTTGCGATTGGTGCAATTTTGTAAAAGAAAATGCCCCGCAACCAATTAGGTAACGGGGCATTACAAAAGCTAAATAATTTATTTTAGTGTTGTACGCTTAAAGTACTAGTGCCAGCTACAACGCCATTGCTACTGAAAGCTTTTACAATGTAAATGCCTGCAGGCAATTGCTCTACATTTAAGATCGTAGCGTTTGCAGTATTAGTCATTGGTGAAATCACGCGCTGACCCATTACGTTGTACAACTCTACGCTAGTATAAGTACCAACCACCGTAGCATTGTTCAATGCTGGATTAGGAACGACCTTAATATTATTCGCTGCCACATTGCTTATAGAAGTTGGCCAAATAACGGGGTTGATTGTAAAAGTGAGTTCTTGATTGCCAGTATTACTTACGATATCTACCTTCACAACTGCTGGCGTGCCAACAGCTGCTGACATTGGAACACTTACGATTGGCTCAATAAACATACTGTCGCCAGCTGCAATTGGATAAGTTCTTACTGTATTATCCCACGCATAACAGCTACCAGGTAAACTACAAATACCTACACCAGTATAATTGGCAGGCAAAACTGTATTTGTAGTATTCAGGTTCCAGTCTATGCTTGTTGCCATAGTACCTGTGTTTTTTACCACGATATACGGCTTAGATTGTGTGCCAACTAAGGCGTCAATTGTTTTATTAGTTGTGCTGAAAGTAACCTGCGCTTGCACAGTACCAATCGCCGCTATCGCTAAAACGCTAAATAATAACTTTTTCATCTCTATAAATTCCTTTTTGAATTGAAGCTCAAAGATAGCATTAAAATTATGCATCGTGAATAATATGCGGCAAATAGGAAGAACTTAGGGATTGTTTCGCAGTTACGTAAATGAAATGTTGTCGAGTGCCTGAGGTTTATATGCACACATCAAATGTTAAAATTCTATTAGCGTAAAGCCGCGTCAATCAAAGACTGCAAGTAATCCTGCACATACTTTTCTGCGCTTTGGTTCTTGCCGTCTGTAAGGCGCGGCAGATAGCGTACAAAGTACAACTGCTGATGCGCAGTTTCTATGATAGTGCTGGCTAAAGAATGTGGATACGTGTAATCGGGCTTAAGCGATTGTATGACGTCTGCTATGCAAGAGCACAAATCTTTGTAAGCAATAAAATAGTCTTGGCTATTGAGTTCGCTAACGTTGCGCACAAGATAAACCTTACTGCTTTCTACATGAATAATCTGATTGAGCTTCTGTAAATCATAGGAGACCGAAAAACCTGGATTTGGCTCGCCACATACCAAAATGTGCACTATTCGCCTGATTTGCTCATTTGGATCCTTGAAACTACCACAAATATTATTGCAAACCAGGTGCAAATAACTCCAATACCAAGCACTGATATAGAGTAATAGCTTGTGCTTATTCTCAAAATAACGGTAAATGCCGGCCTCTGTGGTGCCTAATTTTGTGGCCAATTTCCTAAATGTAAACTCCTCAAAGCCCAATTCATGCATCAAATCTATGCTGCCGGCTATGATTTGCTTGCCCAAATTTGTAGCATCTGGGTTGCGAACATAGCTTGTTGAAGCCAATTGTATGTTTAAGGTGTAGTGCATGAAACCGCTACAAAGTTGAATTTTATTGAGCAAAACTAGGCTTGCTGGCAGATAGAAAGAAAATGATTAATATAAATACTATCTATTATGATAGTAATACTATCTTTTGCAAAAGTAGAATATATTTGCCAAAATGGCTAATCAAGAAACTCCAAGGCCGATTTCACGCTTGTGGTTGCTATTACGCGACCATAAGAACGATATTTTTAATATCTATGCGTACGCTGTGCTCGGTGGTCTAATGCAATTGGTAGTGCCACTTGGTATTCAAAGCATCATCAGTTTTGTTATGGGTGCTACAATTAGTACATCCATCTACATACTTATCGCTATGGTAATCGTTGCGGTACTGCTTGTTGGTATTTTTCAAATTAATACCATGAAGATTATTGAGAAAATCCAACAGAAAATATTTGTTGGCAATGCTTTTGCTTTTGCCGAAAACATTCCACGCATGGATCTCAAAAGCACCGATCGCATTTATTTGCCAGAATTTGTAAACCGCTTTTTTGATACGCTCAATGTACAGAAAGGTCTTAGCAAGATTCTTATCGAAGTGCCAATTGCCTCAATTCAAATTTTATTTGGCCTAGGGCTTCTAAGCTTCTACAATCCCATCTTTATTGGCTTTGGCATCATACTCGTTTTTATGCTTTACCTTATACTACAGTTTACAAGTAGACGCGGTATTCAAACGAGCTTAAAGGAAAGTTCGTATAAGTACAGTGTCGTTGCTTGGTTGCAAGAAATGGCGCGTATCATCAAGAGCTTTAAATTTAGCCAAGGCACTCACCTCAATTTACGTAAAACAGATCAAGATGTTTTAGGATACCTTGATGCACGTACAAATCACTTCAAGGTGCTTTTGCTGCAGTACAAAATTCTTGTTGTATTCAAAATTCTTATTACGGGCTTTATGCTTATTGCGGGCACTATGTTACTATTAGAACAAAAGCTTAATGTTGGAGCCTTTATTGCAGCAGAAATTGTGATACTAACAATACTTGGTGCAGTGGAAAAACTAATAAGCAGCCTAGATAGCGTATACGATGTTGTAACAGGTTTAGAAAAAGTAGCTAGCGTTAAAGAAACACCATTAGAAAAACAAGGCACACAGTCTTTTGAGCTACATCAAGATGGCATTGCAGTGCGATTACATAATTTAAGTTTTGGTTATGAAGACAAAACAACTGTGCTCAATAATGTTAATCTAGATATTAAGCCAGGCCAGAAGATTTGCTTTACAGGTAAAGACGCTTCAGGCAAAACAACCCTACTAAAATTACTTAGTGGAAGTTACAGCGACTATAGTGGTATGCTACATGTAAACCATCAGCCACTACATAGTTATAATCTACAAACATTGCGCCAAAATACCGGCACCTACTTGCAACACCAAGATATCTTTAAGGGTACCGTTTTTGAGAATATTACTTTAGGCAAAGAGGCGATTAGTGCCAATCAAGTTATTGAGTTGGCTAAACATTTAGGAATTCAAGATTTCTTAAATAATATTCCAATGGGCTTAGATGAGTTGCTAGATCCAACTGGCAAACGATTAAGCACAAAAATTATTGAAAGCATTTTAGTTTTGCGTGCACTGGTTCATAAGCCCCAATTACTTTTGCTAGAAGAACCATGGCTTTCCTTTAGTGATGAGGTGAAAGCTAAAATGATTAACTATTTACTGCATCAAACGCCAGATACAACGGTATTGATTGTAACTACAGAGTCTGCATTTATGAGTGCATGCGACGTACATTTTGAATTAAGCAACGGAACCATTGTAAAAGTAAAGTAATGAGTACTAACACATCTACATACAGCGAACTAGCCAATGTGCAGAGTTTTGCAAAGGCGTATCGCAGCAATTACAATAGTAAAGCTGGCCGATGGGCTATTGGTGTTCTTGTAGCACTAATAGGTGCCATGTTTTTGCCGTGGACACAAAATATTCGTGCCAAAGGAAGTGTAACGACGCTTTACCAAGAGCAACGCCCACAAAATATTAATTCGCCAATACCTGGCAAGATTGCCAAGTGGTTTGTAAAGGAAGGCGATAAAGTAAAGAAAGGTGATACCATTTTAGAAATTACTGAAATTAAGGAAGACTATCTTGACCCACAATTAGTGCAACGTACACGCGAACAGTTGACGGCAAAAAAAGGTGGTATAGATTTCTATAGAAACAAAATTTCTACAGCTGACGCACAAATCAATGCGCTCAGAAATGCATTGCAATTCAAGCAGGCACAACTGAAAAATAAATTGCAACAACTGCAAAGTAAACTTGCTGCAGAACGCGCAGATTCAAAGGCTGCTGATAACGATTTACACTTTGCCGAAGACCAATTCAAACGTCAGCAGAAGATGTTTGATGAAGGCTTGGTATCGCAAACAGCATTGCAGCAACGTAATCAAGCATTTTTGAATGCGCTTGCTAAGAAGACAACTGCGGATAATAAAATTTTACAAACTCAGCAAGAGATTGCTAATATCGGCATTGAGCAAAGCACTGTTGAGCAAGAGTACACAGAAAAAATTAGTAAAACAGAAGGCGATAAGTTTAGTTCCTTAACTGCAATTGCAAGTTCTGAAGCTGAGGTTGCCAAACTAGAAAACCAAGTGAGCAATTATGTGATACGCAACGACATGTATATTATCCTTGCGCCGCAAGACGGTCAAATTGTGCAAGCCAATAAAGCTGGCATTGGCGAAATTGTAAAAGAGGGCGAACGCATTACCGTGATTGTTCCAAAAGATGCACATTATGCAGTAGAAATGTTTGTACGACCTGTAGATCTACCGCTTGTTAATAACGGCCAAAAGGTGCGCTTTACTTTTGATGGATTTCCAGCTATTGTGTTTAGTGGTTGGCCCAATAATAGCTTTGGTACATTTGGTGGTATAATTGTTGCCCACGAAAATTCTATTAGTGATAATGGTCTATTTAGGGTACTTGTAACGGAAGATACGACTGACAAACCGTGGCCAAAAGAACTGAAAATTGGCAGTGGCGCGCAAGGCATTGCATTGCTAAATGATGTGCCTATTGGCTACGAGTTATGGCGAAACATCAATGGTTTCCCGCCAGACTTTTATGTAGAAGATAGCAAGACAAAAAAACAAAGCGCAAAAGACAAGTAAGGCATGAAGTATATAGCACTTATAGGAGCACTTTGTTTTGCATTTGCAAGTCATGCGCAAGAGTCGCAAAATGTGTGGACGATTACCGATGTATTGCAGCAGGTGCGTCAGTACCACCCTATTGTAAAGCAAGCAGGTGTAAACATTGAAATCGCCGACGCAGAACGCTTAGCTTCTCGTGGCGCATTTGACCCACAATTGAATCACTATAGTGCTAGTAAAACACTAGATGGCACACAGTATTACAATTACCACAATCCACAAATTACGGTGCCAACATTATACGGCCCTAATGTAGTTGTCGGTACAGAATACCTTAGTGGTGGTAATATAGATCCAACAGAAACAAAGGGCTATAGCAGTTATATCGGTGTAAATATTCCACTAGCACAAGGTTTACTCTACGACAAACGCAGGGCTATTTTGCACAAAGCGCAGGTGTACTATCAAATGAGTGAGGTTGAGCAGCGTGCGATGGTAAATGATATTCTGATGCAGAGCATTGACTGCTATTGGCATTGGGTAAAGCAATACGAGTTTTACAATATCATAAGTAAAAATGTGGCGGTAACAGCCGAGCGTTTTGTACTTGTAAAAAAAGCATATGCTAATGGCGAACGCCCTGCCATTGATACGGTGGAACTTCTGGCACAGCTTAATAGTTTTGAATTATTAAAACAACAAGAATGGCTTGGATTACAACAAGCACGCATAGATTTAAGCACTTTCTTGTGGCTAGAAAATAATATACCTATTAATTTGGATGATAGCAGCAGGCCAAATCCTAAATGGCAAGTAGAAGAAGCTGCAAACACGAATAACAAAGCTTTAGAAGACTGGTTAGTGGCAGCAAGTGGCAGCCATCCTTTACTGCAGCAGTACGATAATAAACTGCAGGCGCTCAATATTGATAAACGCTTGGCAAAACAAGCACTATTGCCAAAAGTAGATTTTCAGTACAATCAACTTGGCAAGGATTGGGCATTGCACAGAACACTTGTAACAGGCCCCTTGTTTACAGACAATAACCAATGGAACCTAAAAGTAAGTATGCCCCTGCTTTTGCGTGAGGCTAGAGGTAACTATAAAGTGGCAGAACTCAATATTTTACAAAACAAGCTACAGCGTGCGCAAAAACTCAATCTTATCCAAAACAAAGTGCAATCGTACTATGTAGAATATCTATCCTTGCAAAAGCAATTAGAGATTCAGCGTCTAGCTTACAGTAACTATTCTCGACTTGTGTACGCAGAAGAGCAGAAATTTTTTAATGGCGAAAGCAGTATCTTTCTAATTAATAGCCGCGAAAATAAAGCCCTTGAAGCACTAGAAAAACTAGTTGAACTACAAACCAAACTCGGCAAGGTGCAGTATAGTATACAGTGGGCCGCGGGGATGTTGAAGTAGTTGTGGCGGCAAATTACTGCATAGCCAAAGTGGGCTTAATTGAAAACGAAGCAGATTAAACTTACTATTTCTCCCATAATTTTTGTAAATTGCATCAACAACGCGCCTGTGTTTGTATGTGGGTATGGATGCTGTGAAATTCTTAATTAAACTTAATCGCGTATGAAAAATAAAATTCTATGCTACTTTGTTCTGCTGTGCTTTGCAAGTACAAGCATGTTCGCACAAAATTGTACGGTAAATGCAGGTATAGACCAATCCTATTGCCTTAACACCAATACAAGTAGCAGCATAAACGCCGTAGTTGAATTGTACAATATTGCGTTGCAAGGCAATAGCGCAGGTAATATTGATAGTCCAGCTAATAGATTATGGGAATTAGTATCTGCGCCTGTGGGTGCCAGTCTTACAATTGACAGCCCAAGCGCCAATACAACATTTATTAAAGCGCGCTACGCAGATTTGCCTCCTGGCGTTTATACTTTTAGACTTGGTATAGATTGCCAAACGGGTGGTCGCACTTTCGATTCTGTGCAGATTACAATTCTTAACGTCGCCGATTTCTATCTTATGGCAGATAAGCTCTTTAGCGACATGTGCGCCAATGCGCCAGACACTATAAATTTTGTAGGTCGTCCTTTACGTGCTGGAGAAGTGCTTTACTTGTTTGCACAAGACATGACACTAACGACTAGTAATGCCAACACAGCATTTAATACAAACTTTTTTGGTCCAACAGTCGACTCCGTACGTTTTAGTTGCATCTACAACAACACTAATTGTACTACAAATGATGGTCCATATGTCAGGTATAATATTAGCAATGGCACATGTATCAAAAATGGCGCTAATCCTATAGTAGATAGCCTTCAAAACACCATGGGTAACTTAAAGCCATTCTTAACTAAACTTGGTACAAAAAAAATAGATACGTTGCCAGAGTGCTTTAATCCTCAGAGTACACCACTAGTGCCGTATGAGAATCTTTGTATAGTTGGAGGATTAGCAGGCTTTTACGAATACCTCAACACAAGCGGTGGCGGCATAGTAATAAATACACTTGAAGGTTCTGGCACGCTCAATGTGGGTTCTGTTGGTGCAGGTGGCCTCGCTTACAACGTTACTAATAATTGGGATACAGTGACGCAAAACACGATGAACAGATTTGAAGTAATTTATAATACCAATGGTTGCTTCCCGACATTTAAAGATACGATTTCGCTTTACTTTCAAACTACCATTCCAAAAGTTCAGACCTTTAGCTTTTACAGCGGTCCAAGTAATTCAATCGTACGTGCGTGCATGCAAGGCGCTAGTACCTTAAGCAGCTATGCTATACCTTTGGTAAGTAGCGGCACTATTCCAACCAATTACCAACTATCAACAATACTTGTCAATCAACCTTCTGCAGCAAGCGCAAGCCTCGTCAATGGCAGCAGAACGGATTCGCTAGTGCTAGTTGGTAATCTTACAGCAGGTCAATACCTGTTTGAAACCATTATTGAAGATACTTCTACGGAGTGCAGCATACCCCATAATTTTGTTTTAGAATTAGTAGAAAGCTATAATATGCCAATACTGCGTGATACTACTGTATGTCTTTCTAGTGTTAGTGGAGGTTTAAGCATAACCTATCCAGTGGGCACTTTTGGCACACAACAATTTTTAGCGGAGAGAATCGGTTTGCCGGGTGCAAACATCACTATCTCAGATAACCAGATTTCGTTGCCAGTTAATGGCACGACTAGTGTGGGCACATACGATGTGCGCGTGTATCCTAATACAGCCAACCCAAATGCTTGTACAAATAATGCCTCAGATACTTTTCGCGTTACTGTATTATCTGCTGGCCATCCTTCTAATGCGGGTACCGATCAAAAATTACCTTGCAATAATAGTACGACAAGTCTGGCCGGTAGCGACCCTGCAAGCAGCCAAGGCACCGCTGGCTTTTGGAAATTTTTGCCTAGTATTTCCAGCAATGCAGGTGCGCCAATTGTGATACAAGATAGTGCCAATAGGACAAGCGCTGTTAGCGGTTTCTTAGATCAAAGCACTTATTACTTTAGTTGGAATGTAACGGACGGCAATACTGGAGAATATTGCAATTTACTGCCAGATACAGTTCAAATAATTTATGCTGGCACTGCGCCTGGCCTAGCTCAGGCAGCGCAACCAAATTATAACGGATGCCTCCAAAATAATGGCAAAGACACCTTGCGCAGCACAGCCATAGTACCTACGTTTGATGTACAGTGGAATAATATTGGCCTCGCTGCTGGTATTACAAGCCCTAATAACACGAATACAGAAGTCACTGGTTTACTTGTTGGTAACACCTATTCGTTCCAACTTGTAGTGAGTAATACTTGTGGTATTTATATCGACACTGTTACGCTTGCTTACAATAGTTTTTGCTTCCCTTTAATGAGCGAGTTACAAAACTTTAGTGGCCAAGCATTGCCGACATATGACGAGTTGCAGTGGCAAGTTGGCAGCGAAGAAAATATTGCCAATTACGCGCTTCAACTGAGCAGCGACAATACGAATTTCGTTACGATCCAAAATATCCAAGCTAAGAACGAGGCAGTAACAATAAAGCAATACCGCACCACAAATACCAGCTTATTAAGCGCAGTAAACTACTACCGCCTCGGTCTTATAGACCACATAGGGCAAACGCATTATAGCGCAAGCATTATGCTTATGCATCCTGAGTTGAGTGGCAATAGAATTAATGTGCATCCATCGCCGGCAAGTACGTCGGTACTAGTATTTGTACAAACGGAAGGAATAAGTAGCTCAAATTTGCAATTAATTGATATGGCTGGCCGAGTACACTTTGATAAAAGTATTACAACAAAACCAGAAGGAGAAAGCTTTATAATTCCTGTACAGCACTTACCTCGTGGCTTGTATACTGTAAAGTACGGTCAGCAGTTTGCGAAGATATCTTTACAATAAAGTAGCAATAGCCTTAATTCTTGCTAGTACTTCTGCCAAGTAGCAATGCTATCCATGAACCTTGCCTTAGTTATTTCTTCCGTGTGATAGGCACTATCTACCATCTTGTGCCCAAGTGGTACTTTGCCGATTTTGTAACGCGCGCTACTATTGCTGTAATTGTACGAAAGCCTAAGCATTGTGCTGTCGTGTATGTAAGTATCTTCTTCAAAAGAAAGAACCTTGTCATCTAGCATCACATATTTACCTTGAAAGTATCCAGCAGCTTGTTTACGTGGCAGCAGCGTCATTGTATGATGCTTTAATTTGCTACCAAAATAAGATCGCGACGAAGAGAAAACTTCTGGTATCACAAGCTTTGTACTGTCAACCGTAACAAGACCAACTTCTTCGCGTACTTTATTATTGGCAGTGAGATATTTGTATGTTTCATAATTGTAGTTCCAGTAAAAATTGCCACACATTTTACACAAAAAAATACCAACTAAAATTGCAGGTAAATTCACAAAGTCTTTGCGCTGTGCCCTGCCGTCTTTGATATCTTTGCGATATACAAGAAATATAACATAGATAAATACTAGAATAAGTAATAGAAAGGTAAGTGTTTCCAAGATAAATGATGCTAGTATAAAAAATCTAAAAGTTGCAGACTACTTCGTTACCTCTACAACACATGCCACGGCCTTATTATCTGCAGGTGCTTGTGTCGTAAATTGCATCGTTTGTCCATCGCTTTGATACTGCACATTGCTAATGGCCATGCCGCCCAATGCAGCTCTTACTTTAGCGTCAAAACTACCAGCGGCAGTATTGATTTTTTTATTGAGTGCATTGTAATCAATGGGCTGTTTGGTTACCACAATCGCCATACGATCGCGTGTGCCAACATTATCAACTTGTAGGCTATGATCTTTTGGAAACAAGCGAACGCCAGTAATGCCACAAAACGGACTGTGCTTGCTTGTATAAGGAAACAACACATATGACGTACCATTGGTTTCTTCGCCAAAAATGTACGTATAACACTCAATATCGTTCTTTACATACATCTTAAACTTAGTACCTTTTGCCACTTTAGTTGTTGTTTCAAATACGCCATTGCTTTTGCTTTGTAGGGGAATTAATTGCTTACCGTCTACCGCCATACCAATAGCACACTTAAATTGCCTATTCAAGGCTGCGCCAGATTTTTGCAAAGGATACAAACCAAAAGCTTCTTTATTAAATCTTACAAAGTCTGCATAGCGCACCCAGCCAATACCGTTTTCGCCCCACTCTGGCCCCCAACTATTCATGATTTGAAATGCACCGCCAGCCAATTGATCGTCGTAGCCAATGACACACATAGCATGCCCGCCCATTGTATTGCCATTTGGATCATCGCTACGCAATGGTTTCCAAATTTTTTCGCCCATCATATTGTTCATAAAGCTGCGAGGCACCATCATACCAATAATAACTGGTCCACCTTGTGCTAAGTACTGCTTCATGGCATTGATGTCCGTTGTTTGATCGGCATCGCTCAATGTTAAGCGCTGAAACCCACGGATTCGAAACTGACTAGCCAAATCATGCGCTTGCGAATTTGGTTGATTCTCGCAAGTACGTGCATCGTACGGAAACAAACTCAAAGGCACACTGCCACGATACAACATTGTTTTCATAGCATCTGGCAAAAGGCTACCTTGACAATTAGGCAAGTGAATTTGATTGTATAAATAAGCAGGACTAAACGCTATCTTATTAGGATCTGCGCCAGCTGCACTGCTTTCCATTATGGTACGAGCGGCATAAGCAGCACTCCACGCTACACAACTACCCTGCTCGCCTTGATTAAGACGGCGCGGCGCCCATTTTTCTAAACTAGCACGCTCTGGCAATGCTGCATTAGCAACACTTGCATTAGTAAGCGCTTCAAAAACTTCTGTACTGTCGTACTTTTTTGGATCAAAGTTGGCGCCAGTCGTACGCTGCGGTTCGCCAGCTAGGCTGCCACCATCGAGCATAGGTTTTACAATAAAAAAGTACGCAGCTGCAAGCGCAGCTACCAATAGCAATAATTTTGGACGCTTAAATAGCCAACCAATCACTGGCAAAAGCACTAACGCGCCACCAAAGCCACCACCAGAACTTTGCTCGTTGTCGTTACGACGATAATCGTCCTGCCGAGGGTCGTATTCTGGCTCCTGATTTCTAGGATCGTCGGGCGTCATTCGTATTGGCATATGTGGTGCTGTATTTTTTTAGAATGGAAAATTAATAAGAAAAACTGAGTTTATCCTTGAAGCTTTTAATCGCAATACGATATTTATAGCTCTTTGCGCAAACGTGCCACTGGAATATCTAATTGCTCGCGATATTTAGCGATGGTGCGACGTGCAATATTGTAGCCCTTTTTCTGTAGCTCGTCGGCTAAATCCTCATCGGTAATAGGATTGCGCTTATCTTCCGCCTCTATAATTTCTTTAAGTGTATTCTTCACCTCGCGCGTGCTTACTTCTTCGCCGCCTTCTGTGCTAAGCCCTTCGCTAAAGAAAAATTTAAGGCTATAAGTACCATACTCCGTTTGTACATACTTGCTGCTAACTACTCGGCTAATCGTACTTATATCTAGACCAGTGCGTTGTGCAATGTCTTTAAGTATCATTGGACGCAAATTACTCTCATCACCAGTCAAGAAAAATTCTTCTTGATACTTCATAATCGTATCCATAGTAAGCAGCAAGGTATTTTGCCTTTGCTTGATAGCATCGATAAACCACTTGGCGCCATCTAGCTTTTGCTTAATAAAGGATATGGCATCTTTTTGCTTTGGGTCTTTTTTCTTTTCGTAGTCGCGCAACATATCGCGATAGTTAGAACTTAAGCGCAACTCTGGCGCATTCCTTGCATTGAGTGTTAGTTCTAACTTGCCATTACTATTATAAATAAAGTAGTCTGGCAGAATATAATTGTTATTGCTATTGCTTTCAAAAGTGCCGCCTGGTTTAGGGTCTAGGCTAGTAATGATGCCAATAATTTCTTTGAACTGTACATCGTCTACATTCAAACTTTTTTGAATACGCGCATAGTGCTTCTTAGAAATTTCTTCAAAGTATTTTTGAACAACGCGTGTTGCTAAAGCAATATTTGGTGTTTGCTCTTTGCGGCCAAGCTGCAGCAACAAACATTCTTGTAGGTTACGCGCACCGATGCCTGCAGGCTCAAACTGATGGATGAGCGTGATGAGGTGCTTTACTTCTTCCTCGCTTGTAATAATATTTTGTCTAAAACCAAGGTCGTCTACAATAGCATTTACCTCGCGGCGCAAATAGCCATCATCGTCTATGCTGCCAATAATATGCTCTGCAATGGCGTACTGATGTTGGTTAAGGTCTAGCATGTTCAATTGATTGAACAATTCCTCAACAAAAGAAGTTTCTACACGTACAATATTTCTATTGCTTGGTTCTTCGTCGTCGCCATAACCATCATCGCGAAAATTATAGTCTGCGTCATGGTCGTCGCCATCTTTGATATATTCACTAATATCTATATTCTCAAACTCGTCACTGCTTGTTTTGTCGTCGCTATACTCGTCTGCACCGTCATCGGCAGCAGCAGCGTCTTCGCCATAAATATCTTTATCGAAATCGTCCGCTTCCTCGCCGCCAACTTCCAAGGCAGGATTTTCCTCTACTTCCTCCTTGATGCGCTCTTCTAGCTGCGCGGTAGGCACTTGTATCAACTTCAGCAGCTGTATTTGCTGAGGGCTGAGTTTTAGTAATAGTTTTTGTTGCTGCGATAAACGTTGCATGTGCAAGGCAAATGTAGAAAATTTGAGGCGTAAACAATAATGTGCAGATATCAATTATTGATGAACTAAATATTTAGAAAAATTAATGCCTATTTACCTGAGCTAAACGGCTATTCTTGCCTAAAAATAGACCTCATTGCCCTACCTTTGCCGACCCAAAAAGGAAATGAGTATGAAAAACATAAAGCAAGTGCTCAATAGCAGCGAATACGATTATACCTACACCGCAAAAGGTTGGATACGTAGCTTTCGTAATAATACTTTTATTGCTGTAAACGATGGTAGCACAAATGCCAATTTACAGGTTGTGATAGATTTTAATACCATGGACGAGGCACTTCTAAAGCGCATTACCACTGGTGCAGCCATTATTGCAACTGGCACTGTTAAGCAAAGTCTTGGCAAGGGACAAACTGTAGAGCTTATTGCAGACAAGGTAGAGATTGTTGGCGACTGCGATGCAGAAGCATATCCATTGCAATTAAAGAATCGACCAAGCTTGGACTATTTGCGCGAAATAGCACACTTACGTTTTCGCACGAATACTTTTGGTGCTGTTTTTCGCTTACGCAATGCACTAGCATTTGGCATACACAAGTTTTTTCAAGAAAGAAATTTTATCTACATGCATTCGCCAATAATTACTGCAAGTGATGCGGAAGGCGCAGGCGAAATGTTTAGAGTAACCACTTTAGACCTCAATAAACTTCCTCGCACAGACGATGGCAATATAGACTTTAAGCAAGATTTTTTTGAGCGCAGCAGTAATCTGACTGTAAGCGGTCAATTGGAGGCAGAGCTAGCTGCAATGGCATTTAGCAATGTGTATACTTTTGGTCCAACATTTCGTGCAGAGAATAGCAATACAACGCGCCACCTTGCTGAGTTTTGGATGATAGAGCCAGAAATTGCATTTGCTGATATTAATGACGATATGAACTTAGCCGAAGACATGCTTAAGTATGTTATTCGCTATGCCATGGAGCAACATGCCGACGATATTGAGTCTTTAACGCAGCGCCTGCTCGAAGAAGAAAAACAAAAGCCACAAAACGACCGCAGCGAGCTTAACCTCAAGGAAAAATTAGACTTTGTGGTCAATAATAATTTTGAGCGTATAACGTACACTGATGCCATTGACATCTTGTTGGATAGCAAGCCTTATAAGAAAAAGCAATTCCAGTTTGACGTACAATGGGGCATAGACTTGCAAAGCGAGCATGAGCGCTACCTGGTAGAAAAGCACTTTAAGAAGCCAGTTATTGTAATCAACTATCCAAAAGACATCAAAGCATTTTATATGCGTCAAAATGATGATGGCAAAACGGTAGCAGCGATGGATATTCTAGCACCTGGCATTGGTGAAATTGTAGGCGGTAGTCAGCGTGAGGAGCGTTTAGATAAGCTAACGCAGCGCATGCAAGAAATGCATATCCCAGAAAAGGAATTATTTTGGTACTTGGATACGCGTCGCTTTGGTACCAATCCGCATGCAGGTTTTGGCTTAGGCTTTGAAAGGCTTGTGCAATTTGTGACAGGCATGGGCAATATCCGCGATGTAGTGCCGTTTCCGCGCACACCTGGCAACTGCGAGTTTTAGCAAGTTCCAATAACACATCTTTCTTGTGAAATGTCAAGCAGAAATAATATTAAAACTGCTTGCCTAAAATTTATGCAGGCGCAATTTTTTGTGCGACCTTTGCTATAATGGCATCTACAATTATCAAGCAAGCACAGGTCGTTAATGAGGGCAAAACTGTAGTACAAGATGTGCTTATCAAAAATCAACGTATTGAAAAAATCGCATCAAGTGTTGACGTGCCTTATGCAGTGCAAGAAATTGATGGTGGCGGTAAGATATTAATGCCAGGCGTTATTGACGATCAAGTGCATTTTAGAGAGCCAGGTTTAACCCATAAGGCCAATATCAATACAGAAAGCACTGCCGCAGTTGCTGGCGGTACAACCACCTTTATGGAAATGCCCAATACAGTGCCAAACGCATTGACGTTTGAACTTTTGGAAGATAAATACGCAATCGCAGCGGCAACAAGCCCTGCCAACTATAGTTTTTTTATGGGTGTGGGCAACGACAATGCCGATGAAGCTCTTAAAATAAATGCACGAAAGCAAGATGTTTGCGGCCTAAAAATTTTTATGGGTAGCAGCACAGGCAATATGCTTGTTGATAATTATCTAACGCTAAACAGAATCTTTAGTAATAGCGAAGTACTAATTGCAACGCATTGCGAACGCGAAGAAATTGTAAAAGCTAATCAAGCACTTGCTATTAATACTTATGGCGAAAACATGGAAGCGCATATGCATCCTATCATTCGCAATGTAGAAGCTTGCTATGAAAGCAGCTATAGCGCAGTGCAGCTAGCCAATCAAACTGGTGCACGTTTGCATGTACTGCATATCACCACTGCAAAAGAGTTACAACTATTTGGCAATATGATGCCACTTGCAGAAAAGCGCATTACCAGCGAAGTTTGTGTTCATCATTTACATTTTACGGCCGATGACTATGCAGCTTTAGGCAATCAAATAAAATGTAATCCAGCTATTAAATCAGGCGACAATAAAGCAGCGCTTTGGCAAGGATTGCTCGATAATCGTTTGGACATTATCGCTACCGACCATGCGCCTCATACTTGGGAAGAAAAGCAAGCGCCATATCTGCAAGCACCTGCAGGAGTACCACTTGTGCAACATAGTTTACAGTTGATGTTCGATTACGTAAAAGCGGGTAAGCTTAGTGTAGAAAAACTAGTTGAGAAAATGTGTCATGCACCGGCAATTTGTTTTCAAGTGGCAGAACGTGGTTATATACGCGAAGGCTATTTTGCAGACGTGGTTTTGGTGGATACAGAAAAGGCTTATACAGTAACTAAGCAAAACTTATTGCACAAATGTGCATGGAGTCCGTTTGAAGGCCATACGTTTGGTGCTAGCATTGCTGCTACATTTGTAAATGGCGAAATGATGTGGAATGGTACAGAAGTGCGGCAAGATATACGAGGAATGCGGTTAAAGTTTGACCGCTAGGTTTTGCCTGATGTTTAGCGCCAGTAATGGCCGCAAATTTCTGTGCTGTTAACGTCTCTTTATATTGCATAAACGCCACACAACGGGCTTGCTGCTGTATTTTTACACGGTGAAATTCGGTGTAGTAGTATTTCCGGGAAGCAACTGCGACCAAGACATGGTAGATGCGCTTGCAAACGACCTGAAGCAAGAAGTTGTAAAGCTGTGGCATAAAGAAAGTGAACTCCCTAATTTTAGTAAAGAAGACTGCGTGGTTCTGCCTGGCGGCTTTAGCTATGGCGACTACCTGCGTTGTGGTGCATTGGCCAGCCAAAGTCCTATCATGCAGGCTGTAAAAGCACATGCCAATAATGGCGGCAAGGTTCTAGGCGTTTGCAATGGCTTTCAAATTTTATGTGAGAGTGGTTTATTGCCAGGTGCACTTTTGTTGAACGACACGCAAAAGTTTGAATGCAAAAATGTTTTCCTTAAAAAAGCAAGTAGCACAGCACCAATCACCAAAGATTTGAGCGACACTGCACTTAAGATACCAATTGCGCACGGCGAAGGCCGTTATCAGGCTGATGAGGCAACCATGGAGGCGCTTCGCAACAACGACCAAGTAATTTTTGAATACTGCACTGCTGAGGGCGAAGTTTGCAACGAAGCTAATCCAAATGGCAGTATGCAAGGCATAGCAGGTATTTGCAATGCAGGTAAAAATGTATTTGGCATGATGCCTCACCCAGAGCGTGCTACAAATTCTATTTTGGGCAATACAGATGGTGTTGCTATCTTTAAATCTTTAATAATGAACTAAGGGGTATACAACGATGAAAAAGTTATTTTTTATAGCAGCAGCACTTTTGCTAGCACAATTTAGCCAAGCACAAGACGCTAAGGATATTGTAAAGTGGCAAGCTGGCATTACAAATGTAGAAGCAGACAATGCAACGTTTGTGGTGTTATCAGCGAACATTGCAAAAGGTTGGCACATCTTTACAAGCAATCCTGGTGGTGATGGATTTGCCATACCAACGAGTATCGTATTAGTAAGTGGCAAAGACAGCATTGTGGTAAACGACCGCATGGCCAATATGAAGGTCATCAGCAAAGACATAGAAGGCATGGGTACTATGAACTACTTTGAGGGCAACCTTGTTTATAAGATACTTTTAACACAACCCTTAGCAAAGGGCAGTCGTCTTTACATTACGTATCAATGCTGCAACGATAAAATGTGTTTGCCGCCTACTGATGTAGTGTTGGATGTGAAGTAAAAGAAAAATAATACAATTACATGATGAGCGTAAAAAAATTTGCAGCACTAGCCCTAGTGCTGTTGACCACCTTTACAGCATGGGGTCAGGCAGAAAAGCGAGTAAAGTTTGATGTTTGCTTTGAGCCAAGTTCAAAGCCAGGTGAAGGTGAAATAATCGTGACTGCTAACATGCAAAAAGGGTTTCACATTTTTGCATTTGATCCAGGGGGAGACGGATCGCAAGTTCCTACAAATTTGGTTTTCAAGCCAATGAAAAATGTAACGCTCGTAGGAAAGGTTACTGAAAAGGACAAGCCTGGCGTACATGATATTGACGGCGTTGGTACAGTTCGTTGGTACGAAGGCAAGGCTCGATTTGGCCAGAAGGTAAAGTATAAGAAACTTGAAAAAGGCGAACTTACATTTAGCTTTCAAGTCTGCAATGAAAGCTTCTGCGAAAGACCAGCAGACCTGCCTGTAAAATTTGATCTTACAAAGGGTTGCGATGGCTCTCTGCTAGGAAGTACAGGAAAAGTTGATACAACAAACAAAGCAGCAGCAAAGACTCCCGATACGACATCGCCAACTGCTGCTAGTGTCGTAGTTAATTCTGGAGAGGATACTGCAAAGACTTCTACTGGCGGTGATAGCCAAGCAGAAGAAATGCAAGGAATGCCAGATGAGAATGGCAATTATGGTAAATTTGGCAAGCCTGTTGGCGATTGTGGTGGTGCAAAACAAGAATCACTCAGTCCTTGGCTCGCATTTTTGTATGGCATCTTAGGTGGTTTTGCAGCGCTATTTTTCCCTTGTACATTACCTATGATACCAATGACTATCAGTTTCTTCTTAAAAAATAAAGAAGGTAAAAAAGCTGGTGTTCGCAATGGCATTTTCTATGGCTTTAGCATTTTCTTGGTTTACTTTTTATTGAGCGTTCCGTTTCTATTTTTCAATATCGGAGGCGATGCTTTGAGTAACCTAAGTACAAATCCATGGTTGAACATTTTCCTATTTGCAATATTCATTGTGTTTGCTTTCTCGCTATTTGGTTTTTACGATATTAGCTTGCCTAGCGGTCTTGCAAGTAAAGTTGATTCAAAAAGTAGCACCAAAGATTTTCCTGGCATTTTCTTTATGGCGCTTACTTTAGCTATCGTTTCGTTTAGTTGCACCGGACCAATACTAGGACTTGTTTTAGGTAGTGTACAAAATGCAAAGTTGATTACACCTGCTATGAGCGGTTTCGGCATTGGCTTGGGTGTTCCATTTGCATTATTTGCCATCTTTCCAAATCTTCTAAAAGCGTTGCCAAAAAGTGGTGGTTGGCTAACAACACTCAAGGTAGTATTTGGCTTCGTAGAGATTGCATTTGCACTAAAATTCTTGTCGAATGCCGACCTTGTAAAGCAATGGGGTTTACTAAAAAGAGAAACGTTTATTGCTTTGTGGGTAATAGTTTTAGTATTACTTGCACTTTATTTGTTTGGTATTTTTAGAATTAAGAAATCGGAAGTGTATAAACGCACTACAACTGCAACGGTACTTGGCGTGTTGAGTTTAATCTTTGCAGGATACTTATGTGGGGATTTTTTCAACAAGGACATTTCACTTGTAAGTGGTTTCCCGCCTCCGAAATTCTATAGTTATAGCTATAAAGAAGAAAAGCACAAAAATGGAGAGGCAGCTAAAAGCCATACTGTAAATGGACTAACGACTTATTTGTCATTGGAAGACGCCCTTGCTGAGGCGAAGAAACAAGGAAAGCCAGTAATGATTGACTTTACAGGTTGGGCTTGCGTAAACTGTCGTAAAATGGAAGAAAATGTGTGGGTAAAGCCTGGTATCTACGAACTACTTAAGGACAAGTATATCATTGCATCGCTATACGTAGATGAAAAGACACCATTGCCAGATGATCAAAAATTTGCATCTCCATTTTTGAAAGGAATGGCAAATACAGTTGGCGATAAATGGTTTGACCTTTCTCTTCGTCATTTCAAAAGTGCATCACAACCGTTCTATGCACTGATTGACCCAGTTAGTGAGAGAATTCTTACAACACCTGTGCCTTATACACCAGAGGCAAAGAAATACCAAGACTGGCTAGAGTGTGGCCTAACTAACTATGCATCACTAAGAGGTACGAAGTAGCTTACAACTACTGCGTTTGATAACATAATATTGTATGCTCATGTATTGAACTTGGCTGTACCTTTGCATTGCATTTCTACAGCATGGATCTCGCCGCAGCACTCACCTATTTTAGCCCAAAAGACAGTACCAAGCTAAGTTTCAAAAAACTTATTGAATACGCTTGGAAAGAGTTTTTGCAACAGCCTTTGTTTTACATAGCGTTTACCGTTATTAGTTTATTGCTGCCAATTATATGTACTTGGCTATTGGGTTCAGCGCATATGCAAGCAGTACCCATTTTTTTGATTATGCTATGCATAAACCCGCCGCTAGAGATGGGTACCGCAGCTTACTTGCATCACAAGCATCAGACTACAAGAAAGGATTTTGTTGCCTACTTTAAGCCATTTAGAATTGAATTGATAGATCTATTCTTGTTTAGCGTTGTAACTGTAGCAGCTTTGTTTCTCATTACTTTACCAGCAGTTACTGTACAAGTCGTAATGGAGAACAATGGCATTATTAATGTAGACGAGCCACTACCGTTGAGCTTGCAACTAGTGCGCATAGCCACGCTGATTGCTTTGTTATTCTATGGCGTTGCCATGATGTTTGCACCCTACTATATCTACTTCAATAAAATGAAACCGCTTAAAGCTATGCGCGAAAGCTATGCTACGATAAAAGTAAGTTGGTTTTGGTTCTTGGGTTTGTACATCGGCATCAGTCTTTTGATGTTAGCGGGCCTTGTGGCAGTTGTAGTAGGTGTATTAGCTACAATGCCCGTCGCGCGTATTGCTAGCTATTATGTATTTGCAAAGTATAGTGGCATAGACCAAGCTTTGGAGGAGGAGTAGGGCTTAAAAGTGCCTATCCAATGGGAATTATGGCTTCGCTTGGGTGTCCATATTATTAGGCGAAGCAAACGATTTTCTCAAAATTTTCGTAATATTGAGTATGAAATTGCGAATTCTAAGCCTACTGTGTCTGCTTTGCGTGTCTACTGTTTCAGCACAAGTAAACCTAACGCAAGGCTTGGTTGTGCATCTGCCCTTCAATGGAAACACCAATGATGCGAGTGGTAACGGCAACAACGCAACTAATTATGGCGCCTCGCTTTGCCCAGATAGAAACGGCGTTGCCAACAGCGCCTACTATTTTGATGGCATAGATGATTTCATGGAAATTTTGGATAACACCACCTTACATCTAACGGATTCTCTAACAATGGTGGCTACCATAAGACTTAAACACTATTACCAAGGCTATTGCTATAATTCACGCATACTCACAAAGGGCGACGATTTAAGTCAAGGTTGGTATGCGTTAAATTGTAGCCCGGGCACCTTGCCGATTTCATGTAATAACTCTGACACCTTGCAATCAGTGCTAAGGGGAGATGTTGGCAATACCAACGCCAACCTTACAGCATTTACTAACAGCAACAATATTGTGAACCAAAATCAGTGGTATTGCTTATGCGCCACATTTGATGGCAATCAAGTAAAGGTTTTTATAGATGGTCAATTGGTATATGCATACCAACGCAGTGCCATTGGTGTAAACAATATGAATCTCTTTATTGGTAAACATCCTTTCTTTAACTATGAGTACTGGTGGAATGGCGAGATTGATGATGTACGTATTTACAATCGTGCTATCAACTATGAAGAGGTAGTTGCCTTGTGTGGCACTTGCTCACAAGCCAGCCCTGTGGTAGACATTCTAAATAATGATACTACTCTATGCACGAGTACTAGTATTCCTCTTACTACAAATATTTCGCCAGAGATAGATACATTCTTTTGGACAAGCACTGGCAACCTTAGCAATAATGGCAGTAGCCCAACTTATACAAGTACAGGTTTTGGAGTAGACACTATTAAACTTATTGGCATAGAAGAAGGTTGTAATTTGATTGAGAACTGGAATTTTGAAGCTGATACAGTTGGCTTTTATAGCGCCTATACTTTGATGCCAAATACTTCAGGTGCTAATAGTGCTGCACAACAGTATGTAGTAAGCACTTCAAATGCTCCTTGGAATGCATTTACTAATCAGTGTGCTGACCACACTACTGGTTTTTCGCGCATGCTGGTTGTAAACGGTGGCACAACTGCCAATACAATTGTATGGGCACAACAAACTTCGGTGCAGCCTAATACAACTTACAAGTTTTCTTATTGGGCTATGAATTGGTCTAGTTCACCCTTTGCTACGCTTGCATTTAGCATCAATGGTGTAAATGTTGGTTCTACAGCTACCATTTCTACGAGTACTTGTCAGTGGCAGCAATATACATATACGTGGAATAGTGGTGCTAGTACTACTGCACTACTTGCTATCACCGACAATACACTAACGGCAAATGGTAACGACTTTGCCATCGACGATATCATTTTTGTGCCACTTGACACAATTATAGATCAAGTAATTGTGAGTACAGTAGCAGGTCCGACGATTACAACAAGTGGCACTGCTGTAATTTGTGCTAATCAGAGTACACCAATAAGTGCAACAGGTGCAGTAAGCTATACGTGGTCGCCAAGCGGCAGCATTGCAAATAGTACGGCTGCTAGCACAACGGCTTCACCAAATGCTACAACAACGTATACTGTTATAGGTGCTAATGCAGCTGGCTGCACTGCTACTTCTACTGTGCAAATAACTGTAAGCAATGCGACGCCTATTAGTCTCGCTGGTACACCATCTATTTGCGTTGGAGATACCAGTACAGTTACCGCAAGCGGTGCAATAAATTATACGTGGTTTCCCAACAACGGCAGTGGCGGTAGCAACATCGGCATACTGTCACCTAACGTTTCTACGACCTATACAGTAATTGGCGCAGATGCTAATGGCTGTACAACGGCAAGCACATTTAATATTGAAGTCTTTAACTATCCAGACACAGGTGCTGTTGCTTCTCGAGCAATATTTTGTGCAAACGAAACATCACAATTGTATATGCCGAATGCGCAGAAGTATTTGTGGCAACCTGGAAACTTACTGAATGATTCTACTATACAAAATCCTATAGCAGATCCAACAGTTAGTACAATTTTCACCGTGGTCGCTAGCAATTATACATGTGCCGTAGTAGACTCCGTAGAAGTGGAAGTAAATGTTTTAACTGCAGGCTCTGTTTATGTGCCAAACGCCTTTACACCAAACTACGACAATGTCAACGACTGTTTTAAGATTCCAAATGGTAGTGCATTTATAGAATTTAGCATTCGTATCTACAATCGCTTTGGGCAACAAGTGTACTACAGCACAGATCCTTTAGATTGTTGGGATGGCACACACAATGGCTGGGAAAATACCGAAGTGGGATCCTACTACTACATACTTATTGGCAGAACCAATTGTGAGAAAGTAGAGAGCAAAGGCGACATTACCTTGATTAGGTAGGATGTTATGTACCTTCTACAGCACAAAACTAATCGGCAAAAAGTACACCTTGTGGGCAATCGTGCTATGTTTGCCGTCAATTACAAAAGGCTTTAGTGTGCTAACAACGCGTAGCGCCTCTTTGTCGATTGCTGGATGAACTTTTTGATAAAGGTGTGCATTTACAATCTTGCCATTTGCATCAAGGCTAAAACCAACAATCACTACCCCTTCTTTTTTGGCATTGATTGCCTCTCGAGGATAGCGTACACTACGAACGATGTGCTTTTGCATTGCCTCTTCACCTCCAGGGTAGGTAGCATAGGCTTCTTGTTCGCTGCTATTCAAACTCGTAGATTCACGCGGCAGCTGCACTATAGTTGTACCTGTTGTAGCATTGAAAACAATAATGGTATCTTGAGCACCCGCCTCTACTCTTCTTGTGGCATTCTTGTCTAGCCCGCTGACATTATCGTTATAAAATTGCATAAAATCTGTACTAACAACTTGCATCTTAGTTTCAACACTCGCTGGATCTTGCAAATACATGGTGTCTCTTAATGGTTCCATCGCAGCAGTATAATGAGGGGCCACAACGCTAATTGGACCGCTTCTAAAACTCACTATATGATTACCCTCGTTAAATTGACTAATTTGCTGCATTGCCTTTTGCCTTAGCCTTTTGTCCTCCAAATCTTGCACTGCCTTAAAGCTACTATCACCAAATTGAATGGTTGTATCACCTTTCTTTAGCTTAAGCTTGGTGGTATCGCCATCTATCTGCATGGCATCTTGCGATAACACGGTATCCGATAGTGCTACCGATTTTTGCTCTGTTTCTGAGATACTTTGCTTGTTAGCAATTTTGCTAGCTAACAACGATTTAGTTACAGAAGGCACTACGAACGATTGAAATGCTAGCGCGGTCAATAACAAGCTACTTAAGCCTAGTGTGCTAGTAAGATAGCTTAAGATTCTGCTGCGGGTGGAAATTTTTTTGTGTAACATTTTGATTCTAAATTTTAAAGGATGAAAACTGAATTGATTTTTTAATGGCATAAAATTGTTCTCCACTGCTGTTGATAGCAGTAGTTGTGCGTAGGCATTACTACCGGGCATTTTAGCTGCACGCTCATCAGCTTGAAACTCGTGTACGAGATAAAGTTCTTTTCTAATAAAGTAGTATGGTAAACACCACCAACAAATTGCCGTAAGAAGACTATGCAAAAGTTTATCGTGCGAATGTCCGAGTTGTACATGTGCCTTTTCGTGCTCAAAAATTGGAGAACTTATCTGTCCTTGTGTTTTTAGAAAGATGTAGTTAAAGAAAGAACTTGGCTCTAGCCTTTCGTCAACAAGAACGTGAAGCTTATCTATTGTAACTTTCTTTGAATTTTTGATATTGACCCAAATTTTAAACCCTTGAAAAAGTAAAATACAAGTATTGACGATTGCAATGCATAAGCATACAGTGGACAAAACCCATAGCCAATCAATGCCTACTATTGTGTCGCCGCCTTGAGGCTGCAGTGCGTGAATTGTAATCTGTTTAAAGCTTACAATGCTCTTTACTATAGCATTAGGCGAAGTTTGACGTATGTGCATTAGAGGAATTAATGCAGATAGGAGCACACCAACATTGAGAAAAAATCTACTAAAAGCATATAATGGCTTGGCGCGTAGAAATACCATATACAAGATATGTACCACAGCAGCCAACATAGAACACTGCACGACATACACAAGTAAGGCAGGCATCGCAAAGAAAATTGTTGAGTTCATAATCTATTTATTGTTGTTTTTGATTTCATGCATAATGGCATCAATGTCTTTCTGGGTAAGTTTTTTTTCTTTTACAAAAAAAGAGACAAGCTCGGAAGCCTTGCCGTCAAAATAATTCTTCAGCAATTGCCTAGCACTTTGCTTTGCATACTTTTCTTTAGTAATAGTTGGTTTGTACACATGGCTGCGGCCAATCGCGGTAAAGGAAACAAAGTCTTTTTCTATCAAGACCTTGACCACAGTGCTTACGGTATTGTAGTGTGGCTTGGGCTCCGCTAGTTGTTCTAGTATATCAGCTACCGTGCCCTGCTCTATTTCCCATAGCCCCTGCATCACCTGTTCTTCTGCCTTTGTTAGTACTTTCATTGTTTTTTGCTTTTCGCATCATAAAAGTATAACTATATTTATAGTTGAACAACTATTTTTATAGTTTTAACTATTTTTATAGTTATTCTAGGAAGGAATTGCGGTTAGCATACAACAAAATGCGCCAAACGGACTACAAACTAAAAAGCCATATTGCATTGCTACAATATGGCCTTTCTAATTTTATCTAGTGTAATACTACTTCTTTAGCTTAGCTAAAATGCCTTTGTCTACTGCATCTTTGTGCAATAAAATAGCAGTCGTCTTGTATTGGAAAAATGCTTTGCTTACATATAAGAATCCTTTGTAGTCGTTTTTATCGCCCCAACTGTTCTTTACAATGTAATACTCTTTGCCATTTTGATCTTTTGCAATACCTACAATATGCATACCGTGATCGTCTGTCGTTGTGTAGTTATCATAAGCCTCTTGACGAGCTTCTTCAGTAATTACGCGCTCAGGTTTTGGGCCGTCAAACATTGCCTTTACTTCATCGGCATCCATATCTTCTATTTCTTTTTCTGGCACAATTGCTACACCGTTCTTCCAGCTAAAATATTTTTCGCTAACGTCAGTAGCCCACGCAACAGTATAGCCTTTACGAAGTGCATTATCTACCACAGATGTCAATTCTGTAAGCGGCAAATTATAAATACTTGCTAAGCTCCAATTGTCTGGCACCATCATTACCGTATTAGTGTAGTATGGCACATAGGTGTAGTTTGTAAACTCTAAATAGTCATCAGGGTTAATACCAATGTACTCTTTTGCAAAGCTTTGTGGCGTATGCGTTTTGCCGCCATAAGTAAATGTTGCAGGTGGTGTGCCTAAGTAGGCATCCATGGCAGCTACAAAAGCTTTCTCCCAATTCTTAGTAAGCTTACCATTAGGATTAGTCACAATACCCTTTAGCATACCTTCTAAGCCAGCCTGCATTTCGCCGAACTTATTATTCTTAGTGCCATAGTTTAAGCCACTATACTCTGTATAAGGCATTGCGCCATATTTCTTATACACTTGTACTACATCGTGTAGCTCTGCACCATCGCCCCAGCCAAGATTGCCATGCATACGTACATAGTTCTTAGCTCGCTCGATATAGGCACAACGTGCAGTGTAAATTTCACTAATGTCTACCATTGGTTTGCCCATGCGTACCAATTCGCTTTCTAAAAAGCTATTGCCGCTATAGCTCCAACAAGTGCCGCTACTACCTTGATTCTTTACAGGGCTATTGGCTAGATTAACCACGTCGGTAAACTTAAACTTTAGCTTAGCACTATCGCTTGCATTATTTTTCAAAGATGTTACAAGATTGTCTTGTGCGCTCGCTGTTGCCGCTACTGTAAGCGCAATGGCTATCATCAAACTCTTTTTCATGGTACGAAAATAAGTAAACTTACAACTGCACGAACATAATATCGGCTAATATCATCTTCGCTATGCTTTAGCCGAATTCAGTAGCCAATATATACTACAACTTGGTATTGTTTTGATGCCTTTCGCTATCGCGAAGGGTCTTTTTGGCCATATTAGTTTGAAAAGCAGCTGTAAGATCAACGCCAGTTTGATTTGCTAGCGCTATCAAAACCCACAATACATCTGCCATTTCATCTGCTAAATCCTTATCGGCATCTGTAGCTTTACTACTTTGTTCGCCATATTTGCGTACCACTACTCTGCTCAACTCTCCTACTTCTTCCATCAGAATGCCTAAGTTGGTTAATTCATTAAAGTAGCGTTTGCCAATTGTGGTTATCCATGTATGCACATCTGCCTGCATTTGCTGCATGCTTATCTCTGCGTTTGCCATTGAGCAAAGCTACCAAAAACTACTTACAAGCTATGCTACGGCTGTTTCAATACCACAAGATTGTGTTGCATAACACCGTTGCTAAATATCTGCACGTGGTAAACGCCTGTAGCAATGTGTTGCATTGGCACAATAATCTTATGCTGGCCAGGATCGCATTGTGCTCGTGTAATATTAACCAATTTGCCAGCCGCATCTAAAAGTTTTACTTCGATGCCACTAGGCTGATTTACATAGATATCTACAAACGCATCCGTTACAACTGGGTTTGGCAACCACAAGTAGCTATCTGCTTTGTAACGGCTTAACTTCACGATATTACTGTAGCTTATACTATTGTCTTGTGCAACAATACGCAATCTATAATAGCTATTACCAAATAAGTATTGAGGCTCATTGTAAGCATATTTGAGCAATTGTGAACTCGTACCATTTGGTGCTTGTGTATTAATAATTGCTCTGTCGTCGGTAAACACAACACTATCTACACTGCGCTCTAAAACGAAATAGTTATTCTTGTACTCGCCAATAGTTTCCCACTTCAATTTGTCATAATCGCTTTCTACTTCTCCAAACAATTTTACATAGTCTATTGGTAAATTACTAACCGGAACAGGTTGATAATAGAAGTATACTGTTGCATTGGCACAAGCTGGAATTGTGTTATTATCGCACACTTCGTAGCTAATATTAAATGAGCCCGAGAAGCCAGGATCTGGCGTAAAGATATAATTACCTAAATCGTCAATCGCAAACAGCCCAATGCCTGGCAAACTAGCATTTTGCGGAGACACAGTCATTACATTTCCTTCTGGATCGGCATCATTAAGCAATACATTGCCCAAGGCAGGTGAATTGGCCGAGCCAGTTACAAAGTCGTCGCTTGCGATAACCGTATTTACAAAGTCTGGACCGAGCACAGTAATTATCTGCATTGCCTTATCGCACTTTACTGGGCTAATACTTGTGCAAACTTCATACACGATGGTATCTGTTCCAACAAAGCCGTTTTGTGGCAAATACGAAATTTCACCTGTACTAGCATTTATTGTTACGAACCCATATACTGGCGGAGTTTGAATGGTAATAGAAGCTGGATTTAGTGGATCAGCAGCATTCATACTAGTATCGTTTGCCAAGGTATTAATAACAACAGGTGTATTAAACAAGGTAACTGCAATATCGGTATTAATTACAGGTGCCTGAACAATTGTTGTGTCAACTACCGAAATCTTCAACTCTGCTTTGTTGCAAGCTCCGCTTTGATCACATAGTGTTACGAGATAATAGTATACACCCGTTGTTGATGCAATAAATGAATAGGTACCATCAAGATTCATCGTTGGCACGTCTGTAGTTGGATTGCTAGCATACGAAGTATCTACCGCGTATGAAGAACTTGGCCACTGCAAATCATTCGTACTCACGTCTCCTACTACAAGTTGATTTACTAATACAACATTGATATCTGGCATTGGCAATGAATTCGCTAGTTCTATCACAACATAAGTGGTGTCACATAAACCATCGGCGCAATGGACGATGCAAGTATTACCTGGAAGTTCAAGTGTGCCGTTGCTGTTTGCATGCATGCAGCCAACTAGATCAATAGGTGTCGAAGTATAACCTGGACTCATACCACAAGTTGTAAATGTGCTATTAATTTGTAGTGGTACATCATTAAATATTGCACAGATGTTTACAGGACAAGTCAAACAACTTGGTGTTACAGTTAAGGTGTCTGGCGTTATTGGTTTATCAATTACCACAATGGTCGTATCACATAAACCGCCAACACAAGCTACGATGCAAGTTGTTTGCGCAGTAGTTGTACCAGGTGTTAAGTTAAACGTGTAGCAACCACTTGGCGTTGGTCCAGTGCTATTAATATTTGGATTAATGCAACTTGCATAAGAAGCGCCAACTAAAGAACTAAGATCGTCTGCTACAACGCAAGCGGTTACACTACATGTTGGGCATGCCGGGGTTACAAAAATTGAGTCAGGCGTAATTGGCTTCAACACTACAACAACTGTTGTGTCGCATATACCATCTTTACAAGAAATAATACAAGTCGTACCAGAACTTGCGTCGCTAAGTGCGCTAAAGCTTAAACAGCCAAGGCTATCCATTACCGGTACGGTAAAACCTGCCGGTGCGCCACAGCTGCTAAATGTAACAGTGCTATCGTACGTTATATCGTCAAATATTGGACATGCTACTATTGGGCAACCAACACATGCTGGCTTAATAACTAGCGTATCAGGTGTGATTGGCGGAGCAATAATAACGTATGTGGTATCGCATATTCCATAGTTACATGCTACGATGCAGCTAACGGTGTTCGGTACTTGCGTTGTAATTGGTTCAAATACCACACAACCTACACTTGTTGGAGCAGAGACATTATAACCTACTGCACCGCATGTGAGGAATGATGTATTCGCATCTACTATTACATCATCAGCAACTACACAAGCTATTACGTTACAGGTTGGGCATTGCGGAATAACAGTTACCGTATCAGGTGTAATTGGCGGAAGTACAATTACAATTGTAGTATCACATACACCACTTGTGCATGCTACAATACAATTCGTAGTGCTAGCAGTATTTGTTGTTGCCGCTGCAATCCAACAGCCATTAGCGTCAATAGTTGTATTGCTATAGCCTACTGGTGTTGTACACATCGCATAAGTTGTAGTTGCGTCTATTACCATATCTGTGGTAATAGCACAAGCACTAAATGTACAGCCAATGCAAGTAGGTTGTATTATAACCGTATCGGTACTTAATGGTGGTAGCACAATTACAATTGTCGTATCACACAATCCATTTTCACAAGCAACGATACAAGTTTGTCCGCCTTGACCAGGCAATATTGCACTGATATCATAGCAGCCATTGCCCGTATTTTGAACTACAACATTGCCTTGTGAGCCACATGTGTAATAAGTTGAGCTACCTGTTAGTGTAATATCGTCAGCAACTACACAAACGTTTGTTACTGCACCTGGATTTGTAGGACCAACAATTATCGTATCTGGCGTAATTGGAGCATTTACAATTACGTAAGTCGTATCGCACATACCATTGTCGCATACCACTTGGCAAGTTAACTGCTGATTGCTAGCCAAACCATTGCCTGTATAGGTTACACAGCCATTAACATCAGCTGGCGTTGCAGTGTAAAAAGGCACGACGCCACAATTGTAGAACTGAGCACTACCGCTATTTGGCACATCATTAAATATCTGGCATGCAACTACAGGGCAGGTAGGACAAGCTGGTGTAAGCACTACTGTGTCAGGCGTAATTGGCGGTGTAATTGTAACATAGATAGTATCGCAAACAGAGCCTAAACAACTTGTAAGGCAAATATTGCCGCCATTATATTCAGGTACCAAAGGAATGAAAATGAAGCAACCACTTGTATCTGGCCCAATTATTTGCCAATTGGCATTACTTGATCCGCAAACAGACACTGTTGGCAAGTTGCCATTAGTATCTGGTGTTTGTGCAATGCAAACAGGCCCTGCAATGCAAGAAGGGCATGGTGGCGTTATGGTAATACTATCAGTACATGATACAATTACCTCTTGCAAGCAAGTGTTACTATTGCCATTGATATCAACAACTGTCCAAGTGACCGTATTGATGCCGCTAACAAAGTTTGCGCTACCCCAGTTATTAGAGAAGCTTGCAACGCCACAATTATCCCAAACATTCGGACTTCCAAGTGCAATGCCACTAACGTAGCAAGCACTTGCAGTAGCTGAGAAGTTTAGATTTGGTGGGCACTGAATGCCTGGCGCGATATTGTCTTGGAAAGTAATGGTGATTGTATCATTTACACTACATGCATTAGCATCAGACGTAGTTATCGTGTGCGTACCTACAGGCAGCCATGCATAGCTGAGGCCAGTAATTGCACCGTCAAATGCTATTGTATATGGCGCTGTTCCGTTGCTAACACTTGTTGTAACCAACGCACTATCTGTAGCACAAGGTGCAGTACCAGCATTGATACTCGTTACAATGGCGGTAGGTTCAGAAATTGTAACTACTGTACTTTGCGTACATAAATTAACATCTGTTGCTACAATTGTATAAGTACCTGCAACAAAATAGCCTGCACCAATAGGCGCACCGTTCACTGTATAAGTAAAGCTACCCACACCACCATTAGCAGTTGGGAAGATACTACCTAGTCCACCATTACATAATGCATCGTTTACTGTAGCATTAATCGTAATTGGATTTGGTTGTCCTAGCAATGCAACAGTAGAACCTATACAGCCATTTGCATCTGTTGCCACAATGGTATATGCACCTGCAAGAAGATTATTGAACGTATTACTACTTTGGAAAGGTGCACCATTCAATGAATACATGTAAGGTGCTGTACCACCTAAGCCTATCGCAACGATGCCGCCAAGTCCACCATTACATGCGACTGGCGTATAGAACGGTTTAATCGTTAGTGTATTTGTAATATTTAGTGTTACTGTTGAGGTGCCGGTACATCCGTTTGCATCACTTGCCAATACTGTATAAGTACCAACGCCGCTTGCTACAAATGTATCAAGGCTGCCGAGGATACCGCCGTTCAAACTATATTGGAAAGGCATAGTTCCACCACTGGCACCAGCTGCGATTTGTCCACCATTACCATTACAAACAGCACCAAATTTTGTAGCCGTTGCCGTAACAGGCGCTGGCTGCGTTATGGTTAGTATTGTATCGTGCTGACATCCATAATCGTCTTGCACCTGAAGGGTATAAACACCTGCTGATAAATTGTCAAAGCTTGTAACACCAAAGAAAGAACTAGAATCTAAAGCATAACTATATGGAGCGCTTCCACCTGTAGCATTTAGAAGCACATCAGTTACATCGCCGTAGCACGCTATACCTACAATGCTTGGTAGAATTTGTACAGGACTTGGTTGATTAACAGTAGCTGTTAGCTGCATTGTACACAAATTAGCGTCGCGCACTATTACAGTATACGTACCGGCCAACTGATTTAGAAACTGGTTACTTGTTTGCCAAGCACTGCCATTTAAACTGTATTCGTATGGCGGCACCCCACCGATGGCAGAAATGCTAAAGTTACTCGTGCCACCATAACAATTGATACTCGTTGGATTGAGCTGTGCAATAATATTACTTGGCTGAGTTACACTTATGGATGTCGTTGCAACGCAATCATTAACGTCTTTCACATAAAGCGTATATGTGCCAGCTGTTACAGCAAAAGAATCATTTGTCTGGAACGTAACATTATCAATGCTATATTGGTAAGGCGGTGAACCACCATTACCAGCTCCAATTAAATTGCCAATTCCTGAATTACATAAGATATTCGTTTGAGAAGCCGATGCAGTTAACACTGAAGGTTGTAATAGCGAAAGCTGGAAGGTACTAACACATAAATTAGCATCTCGTATTGTTGCCGTGTATGTACCAGCCGTTGCCGTAAACACATTATTACTACTGAAGGCATAGCCAGTAAATGCATACTCATAAGGACCAACACCGCCACTAGCTAAAATAGTAATAGTACTACTTTGTCCGTTACATAAAATGGTTGTAGTTGTATATTGCGGCGTAATTTCTGCTGGCTCTGCAATTGTAACGACCGAGCTAATTGTACAACCTTGCGCATCCAATGCCTGTATTGTGTAGGTGCCTCCTAGTGTACTAAACGAATTGGAGAAATTAGCAACACCACCATCTATACTATACTGGTAAGCTGGGCTGCCGCCAGATGCAGTAGCTGTTATCACGGTAGTGCCACCATAACAAAGTATTGGCGTATTACTAACGGACATCCCTAAAGCACTAGGCTGCGAAATTGTAACACTTACAGTACCAGTACAAGCATTAGCGTCTTGCACAGTGAAAGTGTAATTGCCAGCAGGTTCAAAATAAATTGTTGAAGTGCCAAATGCACCACCATCAGAATATTGATATGGCAATATACCGCCATTTGGCACTACTGTAACTGTTGCAACACCTCCTGCGCATGGCACTGGTGCAACGACCAAGCTTGCTGTTACTTGCGATGGCTGTACTGCATTTACCAATAGTCCACTTGTACATCCGTTTGCATCCTGCACAATCACAGTATGTATACCACTGGTAACAACAAATGTAGAAGTAGCAGCGTACGCACCACCATTTAACGAATATGTATATCCACCAACGCCACCTGTTGCACTACTTGTAATAGTGCTTGTTCCTCCAAAACACAAAATATTAGTTGCACTCACAGAAATTGCAACAGCATTTGGCTGAGTTACAACCACTGCAGAAGTAAATGTACAGCCATTGGCATCTTGTACCATTACTGTATAACTACCTGCAGTTGCAGGTACATTATTACTTGTTGTAGCTGGTGCTGTATTTGAGCTGTAGATATATGTTGGAACACCACCACTTGCACTTACTACAATATTAGTAGAACCACCATTACACACAATGCTAGGCACAGAAGTAGTGGCAGTTAATGTAGCAGGCTGTGTAATTGTCAATACTGTTGTAACACTGCACAAATTATTGTCGCGAGCACTTAAAGTGTATGTACCTGTAGTAACCACAAAAGTATTAGTTGCCGCATAAGCTCCACCATTGATATTATAGTTATAGCTTGGAACACCTCCAGTTGCTGCAAGCGTAATCGTTGCATTACCACCATTACATAAAATTGCTGCATTAGTGGCAGTCATTTGCAATGTACTAGGTTGTGTAATATTAATTGTTGTACTAGCAGAGCAATTATTAGCATCACTTACCCAAACAGTATATGTGCCTGCGGCAGTTGTAAATGTACTTGATAAACCAAACACAGGTGTTGCGCCAAGTGCATATTGATATGGCGTGACACCACCGTTACCACTAGCTGTAATAGTTGTATTGTTGCCATTGCAAAGAATAGCCGTTGCGCTAGCAGAAGCAACTACTTGCGTAGGTTGTGTTAGTACTATTGTTGTACTCGCGCTGCAGCTATTAGCATCGCGCACCCAAATTGTGTAGGTGCCTGCACCTTGCGTAAATGTATTGCTAGCACCAAACACTGGCACTCCACCTATCGCATATTGGTATGCTGGTGTACCACCGTTTCCTAAAGCAGCTATAACACTTGTACCAACATTACACAAAATTGCTGGTGCAGAAGCTGAAGCAACTACTTGTGTTGGTTGTGTAATAGTGATTGTCGCACTACTAACGCATAAATTAGCGTCACGTACCCAAACTGTGTAAGTACCTGCTGCCTGTGTAAATGTATTTCCTGCACCATAACTTGGCACTGCGCCAATTGCATAACTATAAGGAGATACGCCACCAGTGCCTGAAACAGTAATCGTACTATTTCCACCAGAACATAATATGGAAGTAGAAGCAGCGCTTGCAAGTACCGTTGCTGGTTGCGTTAACGCAATTGTTGTACTTGCACTGCAATTATTAGCATCGCGTACCCAAACAGTATACGTGCCAACGCCTTGAGAGAAAGTAGATGTAGCACTAAAGCTTGGCGTAGCGCCAATGCCATAATTGTATGGAGAAACACCACCAGTGCCTGCAACACTTATTGTAGCAACACCGCCATTACATAATATATTAGTACTGCTTGCACTTGCTTGTACAATCGTTGGCTGAGTAATGGTTATAGATGTACTTACAGAACATAAGTTGGCGTCTCTTGTCCAAACAGTATATGTGCCCGCAGCTACAGACAGCGTATTACTATTTGTAAATGATGGCGTAATGCCTTGAGCGTATGTATACGAAGGCACACCACCACTTGCGCTAATCGTAATTGTAGAAAGACCACCATTACATGTTACAGCAGTAGCAGTTGCACCGATAGCTACTTGTGTTGGCTCTGTAATTGTTATGACAGTTGTTGCTGTACAATTATTGGCATCGCGTACCCACAATGTATATGTGCCAGCAGGTTCAGAGAAGTTATTATTGTTAGCATAGAAAGGCGTTGTACCTACAGCATATTGATAATTTGGTGTGCCACCACTAGCGCCTAATGTAATACCAGATAAACCGCCGTGACATGCGATACTACTTGCAGTTGATGTAATTAATAGAGCACTAGGTTGCGCTATAGAAAGGCTTGTACTTCTCGTACAACCATTTGCATCTTGTACAGTTATATTGTATGAGCCTGCTGAAACAGTAAAGCTGCTAGCTGTGCTAAACGCACCACCATTCAAACTATATTGGTATGCTGTGACGCCGCCCGTAGCACTTGCACTAATTGTAGATTGCCCACCATTACAAGCTATACTTGTAGCACTTGCAGTAAGACCCAAGATTGTTGGCTGAGTGATTGATATCGTTGTGCTGATACTACACAAATTAGCATCGCGCACCCATACAGTATAAGTGCCCGCTAAGGATGTAAAGGTATTGCTAGCCGAGAAGCTTGGCACAGCACCAAGTGCATATTGATAACTTGGTACACCACCAGAACCGTTTACGGTAATTGTAGAAGAATTGCCATTACATAATATAGCGGTTGCTGATGCACTTATACCAACTGTACTTGGTTGTGTAATTGCATATACTGTGCTACTTGAGCAACTATTTGCATCGCTAGTCCACAATGTATAGGTGCCAGCTGACGCACTAAACGTATTGCCAGATGCAAAAATTGGCGTGGCTCCTATTGCATAAGTATATGCGGGCACACCACCACTTGCAGTAGCCGTAATAGTCACATTGCCGCCATTGCAAGTTAACGCAGGCGCACTTGCTGTAACACTAACAACTGTCGGCTGAGTAATTGTAATTGTTGTTGTACGCGTACACTGATTTGCATCGCGAGCCCATACAGTATATGTACCAGCTGTTTGTGTAAATGTATTACCAGCGCCATAAGTAGGCACAGCACCAATGGCGTATTGATATGGTGAAACACCTCCACTAGCTGTGGCAGTAATTGTACTATTACCACCATTACAAAGTATAGCTGTTGCACTTCTTGTTAGCGTAAGCAATGGTGGTTGTGTAATAGAAATTACAGTACTCGTACTACAATTTCCTCCATCTCTCACCCACAAAGTATAGGTACCAGAACTTAGGTTGTATGTATTATTATTGGCGAAAGTTGGCGTAGCACCAATGGCATATTGATACGAGCCAGTACCACCGCCACCGCTTAGCACAACTGTGCTTGTATTACCATTACAAGTTATAGCACTTGTATTTACTGTTAGAGTTACAACGCTTGGTTGTGCGATAGTAACCGTGGCACTCTTGCTACATGAGTTGGCATCCTGTGCCCAAATTGTGTATGTACCTGCTGTAACTGGGAAAGTATTAGTGCTGCTAAAACTAGGCGTTGCACCAAAGCCATATTGATACCCAGGCGTACCTCCCGCAGCAAGTACAGTAATTGTAGTTGTACCGCCGTTACAGCTGATAGCTAAGTAACTAGATGAAATCAAAACAGATGTAGGCTGTGTGATAGTTCTTGTACTGGACACCGCACAGCCGTTGGCATCTTTTACCCATAAGGTATATGTGCCAGCAGGTTCTACAAATGTATTTGTAGATGTATAGAACGGTGATGCGCCGCTACCAAATTGATATGGCGGTGTTCCGTTTGCGCCATTTACAGTGATAGTACTTAATCCACCAAAACAACTAATTGATGTATTCGTTATTGTAGAGGTTACTGTTAATGGCTGCGTTACCACTACAACGCTACTCATTGTACAGCCACTTGCATCTGTAACGACAAGTGTATATGTATTGGCGTTAACTACAAAAGTATTTACTGTTCCAGGTGCACCACCGATAGAGTATGTATAACTAGGTGAGCCACCAGTGGCTGATGCAGTAATTGTTGTGCTACCACCAAAACAAGGTATAGCTGGCACAGTTGTAGAAATATTTATGGCAGTAGGTTGTGTAATGCTTAGTGTTGTAGAGTTTGTACAGTTATTTGCATCGCGTACAATAATAGTATAGGACCCTGCAGCAACCGTCCAAGAATTAATCGCTGAATATGGTAAGCCATTCAAACTGTATTGCAGCGCACCAGCGCCGCCAGTGCCAGTAGCTACAACATTGGTTGTAGCACCATTGCAAGTAATACTTGTGCCACTAGCAGTAACACTTAGTACAGGAGGTTGTGTTATTGACAGTGTTGTAGAACTTGTACAGTTCTCAACATCTTTAACGGTAAATGTATATGTACCTACCGACAAGTTGAATGTACTCGTTGTACTAAATGCACCAGCGTTTAATGCGTATTGATACAGTGGCGTACCACCGGTAGCACTAAGTACTACGTTAGACTGTTGACCATTACAAGCGATAGCACTTGCGGTTTGCGATAAAGTAAGTAGTGGCGGTTGCGTTAAAGTGATAACCGTGCTTGCAGAGCAATTAAAAGCATCTTGTGCTCTAACTGTATAAGTACCTGCTACTACTACAAAAGAATCGTAAATGGTAAACGTACCGGAATTTAAGGCGTATGTAAACGCACCTGTGCCACCTGTAGCAGTTGCATAAATCACAGCTGAGCCTCCATTGCACGCTATCGGTGTGGCCACTGCTGTAACAGTTGGTTGTGTCGGTGCTGTAAGTGCTACTACAGTTGAGTTTGTGCAATTGCTAGCATCATTTACCGTAATGGTATATGTAGCTGGTGCTAAACTATTGAAGTTACCAGTCGTGTTTGTTTGCGTTGGGCTTGTTAAAGTGTAAGAAATACCACCAGCAGCACTTGTTGCTGTAATACTAATTCCAGCAGTTGTATCATTCCAACATGTAAATGGTGCAATAACTAGACTTGTAATATTAGGGCTTGATGCATTTACAACTGTTGCAAGGGTTGTGCCTGTACAACCATTGGCATCGGTTGCGGTCATCACGTGCACACCAGCTGGCACAGAAGTAAATACCGTACTTGCTTGAGAAGCACCACTGCCCCTTTGATAGGTAAGTGCACCAGTACCACCACTTGCGGTAATCGCAATAGTGCCATCATTACCAGGCACACAAGTTGGTGGCGTGGTAGAGGTTACAGCAACTGTTATTGCAGGAGGTTGTGTAATTGTAATTGTTGTGCTTACGCTACAATTATTAGCGTCCTGTGCGTAAACAGTATAAACGCCGCCGCCAGTAACAGTATAAGTCGTTGCAGAAGTAAATGTTGGTGTAGCAGCTACATCATATAAATAAGGCGCTAAGCCACCTGTAGCTGATGCTGTTATTACGCTCGTACCACCATTACAAGTAATTGGTGTATTAGTAGCTGAAGCAACAATTAGATTCGGTTGCCCTATTACAATTAAGCCAGTTTTTACGCAGTTATTGGCATCCTTGACATATATAGTGTATGTGCCTGCAGTAAGTGTATAATTTGTTTGCGTTGTATAGTTTAATGGTGGAGGCCCAATTGCAAATTGATACGGCGCAACACCACCTGATGGTAGAATTGTAAGTATACTCGTACCACCATAACATAATATTGGTGTCAAATTGTTTTTAACTGTTAGGCCGCTTGGTTGCGTTACAACAACCACGGTACTTGCGCTACAGCCATTGGCATCCATGCTCCAAACTGTATAAGTAGCAGCCGTGCCAGTAAATGTATTACTTGCACCAAATGTTGGCGTTGCACCGATAGCATAAGTATACGGTGGCGTACCACCTGTACCAGTAACAGTAATTGTGGATGTTCCGCCACTGCACAGAATTGAAGTAGCAGTAGCAGTAGTAGTAACCGCCGCTGTTTGTGTAATAGAAATTGTTGTACTTACGCTACAGTTATTGGCATCGCGTACCCATACTGTGTACGTACCACTTGGTTGTGTAAATGTGTTACTTGCGCCAAAAGTAGGCACAGCGCCAATGCCATATTGATAGCCTGGCGTACCGCCACCGCCTGTAACAGTAATCGAACTATTGCCGCCGCTACAAATAATACTTGTGCCAGAAGCACTTATTGTAACTGCTGGAGGCTGTGTTAATGTTGTAATACTACTTACACTACAATTATTTGCATCTCTTACCCAAACAGTATATGTGCCTGCAGCTTGTGTAAATGTATTTGTTGTAGAAAAACTTGGTACAGCACCAATCGCATATTGATATGCACCAGTACCACCAGTACCATTTAAATCTATCAAACCATTACTACCAAAACAAGAAGGCGGCGAAAGCGTTACAACCATACCAACTGCTGAAGGTTGTGCGATACTAATGACTGTGCTTTTACTGCACCCATTAGCATCGTTTACCCATACGGTATATGTACCTGCTGTTTGCGTAAAGGTATTTGCTGCACCAAAAGTAGGCGTTGCACCTATAGCATACTGATACGGTGTAATACCACCTGTGCCTGTTACAGTAATTGTTGTGTTACCACCATTACAAGTAATTGTTGTTGCAGTTGCACTAATATTAACCACGGTAGGTTGCGTTAGGGTTATCACCGAACTTTGACTACAATTGTTTGCATCTCTTACCCATACAGTATATGTACCAACTGTACGAACAAAAGTAGCAGTTGCGCCAAAGGTAGGCACAGCACCAATAGCATATTGATATGCACCTGTGCCACCCGTACCTGATACTGTAATCGTACTGTTACCGCCATTACAAAGTATAGGTGTAGCAGATGCAGAAATAACAACTGCAGTTGGTTGTGTTACTGTAATTGTTGTGCTTATACTACACAAGTTTGCATCGCGCACCCATACTGTATATGTACCTGCTGCTTGTGTAAATGTGTTTGCGCCTGCAAACGTTGGCGTAGCGCCAATACCATATTGATACGGTGATGTTCCTCCTCCAGCAGTAACAGTAATCGTACTATTATTACCATTACAATTTATTGCACTTGCAGAACCAGCAATCGTAAGCGCTGCTGGCTGAGTAATTGAAATGACAGAACTAATGCTACAGAAGTTCGCATCTCTTACCCATACAGTATAAGTACCTGCACTTTGCGTAAATGAGTTACTTGCTCCAAAACTCGGTGATGCGCCTATACCATATGTATAAGGACTTACACCACCACTACCAGTAACAGTTATTGTAGATGTACTACCATTACATAAAATGGAAGTGTTACTCACAGCAATCGTAACCGCCGTTGGCTGAGTGATTACTATCGTTGTGCTAATGCTACAATTATTTGCATCACGAACCCAAACTGTATAAGTACCAGCTGTTTGCGTAAAGGTATTAGTTGCGCCAAAAGTAGGAGTAGCGCCAATGCCGTATTGTAGCGCACCTGTACCGCCTCCACCTGTAACCGTTATTGTGCTATTAGCGCCATTACATGTTATACTCGTTGCAGATGCACTAATCGTTACCGCGCTAGGTTGTGTTATTGTTCGCGTTGTGCTAACACTACAGTTATTAGCATCACGAACCCACAAGGTATATGTACCAGAAGTTTGCGTAAAAATATTAGTAGCGCCAAAAGTAGGCACAGCACCAATTGCATATGTATAACTTGGCGTTCCACCTCCTGCAGTTACAGTAATATTAGTATTGCCGCCATTACAAGAAATCGCAGTATTGGTTGCTGAAATCGTAACCGCTGTAGGTTGGGTAAGTGTTACATTACTACTACTGCTACAATTGTTGCCATCGCGTACCCACACAGTATAAGTGCCTGCAGTTTGTGTAAAAATATTAGTCGCGCCAAAGCTAGGCACCGCGCCAATGGCATAAGTATAAGTGCCGCCACCGCCAACACCGTTTACTGTAATTTGACCATTGCCACCGTTACAAAGTGGATGCTGCAATACTGTTTGAATGGTAACAGCTGTTGGCTGCGCAATACTGATTGTTGTACTTATGCTACAATTATTAGCATCTCTTGCCCACACGGTGTAAGTGCCAGCGGTTTGCGTAAAGCTATTGCTTGCACCAAAGCTTGGTACAGCACCGATAGCATATTGGTAAGCTGGTGTAGCACCGCTCGCTGTTACTGTAATTGTTGTTGTACCTGCATTACAAAGAATTGTTGTTGCAGAAGCTGTTATGCCAATTGCTGTTGGCTGCGTAATGGTCACTACGCTTGAGGTACTACAAAGGTTGGCATCTCTTACCCATACTGTGTATGTGCCAGCACCTTGTGTAAAGGTATTGCCTGCACCAAAAGTAGGTGAGGCCCCAATTGCATATTGCTTTGCCCCTGTGCCACCAGTGCTTGTGGCTGTGATAGTAGTGGTGCCTCCATTACATGCTATTGCGGTTGAACTTACGCTAAGGGTAACTGCCGTCGGTTGTGTAATAGCAATTGTTGTACTTAAACTACAGTTGTTTGCATCGCGTACCCACACAGTATATGTGCCTGCAGCTTGCGTAAATGTATTGCCCGCAGCAAATGTTGGACTTGCGCCAATACCATATTGATAAGCACCTGTACCGCCGCTACCTGTTACAGTAATTGTGGTGTTTTGACCATTGCAAGAAATTGCTGTAGCACTTGCAGAAATTGTTACAGCTGTGGGTTGCGTGCGTGTAATGGTGGTAGAGATGCTACAGTTATTTGCATCTCGAACCCATACCGTATAAGTGCCTGCTGTTTGCGTAAATGTATTTGTTGCACCAAAGGTTGGTGTTGCGCCAATGGCATAAGTATACGGGCTAACGCCGCCGCCGCCAGTAACTGTAATTGTGGTATTGCCGCCATTACATGCTATGGCAGTGCTTGTTGCGCTAATGGTAACAGCAGTCGGTTGCGTGATTGTAATTGTTGTACTTATTGTACACAAATTAGCATCGCGCACAATAAGCGTATAAGTGCCAGCAGTTTGTGTGAAGGTATTAGATGTGCCAAAAGCGCCGCCATTAATATTGTAGTTATAGCTTGGCGTACCACCTCCTGCTGTTACTGTGATGGTGCTGTTGCCTCCATTACAGGCTATCGCAGTTGCGCTAACTGAGCGTGTTAATACAGGTGGTTGAGTAATTGTAATTGTTGTACTAGTTGTACACAAATTTGCATCACGAACAATAATCGTATAAGTACCTGCTGGTTGCGTAAATGTATTGGAAGTACCAAATGCGCCACCATTGATATTGTAATTATAACTTGGTGTTCCGCCTCCTGCAGTAACTGTAATTGTGCTATTGCCACCATTACAAGCAATTGCTGTTGCACTTACTGACCGTGTTAATGCTGTTGGTTGAGTAAGTGTAATAACTGTGCTATTCGTGCACAAATTTGCGTCTCTCACCCATACGGTATATGTACCTGCAGCCAGATTATAATTGCTTGTGTTGCTGTATGTCGGCGTAGTGCCAATCGCAAACTCGTAACCTGATGTGCCGCCAAGGCCAAATAAGGATAGTGGTGCAGTACCACCATTACATAAAATTGGACTTAGAATAAGAATACCAGGAGCCTGCAAACCTATCGGTTGCGTGACAGTCACCACAGCTGTGTTCGTACAACCAGCAATATCAGTAACTGTTAAGGTATAATTGCCAGCAGACATGCCAGTAGGATTCGGATTTGTTACACCTATATTCCACAGATAAGCATATGGTGCATAGCCACCTGCAACAGATGTAGTAATTGCTCCATTGCTTCCGCCACTACACGAGACACCAGATGCAGCCGACGTAATCGTCATTGTAGGGCTAACCCGTATAGTAACGGTACTATCTACGTTAGGACATCCAGGGTAGCTACTTGTAACCGTGTATGTTGTTGCAGTGGTTGGCGATACTGTTACACTATTTCCTGCAACAAGCATTGGCTTCCACAAAAAAGTAAGCAAAGGATTTGCTGGCGTTGGTGTGGCTGTTAGCAACATTGAACTGCCTAAACAAAGTGTATCTGTTGGGGTTTTAGTAAAAGCTGGCCTCTCTAGAATTGTGATGGTTATACTATCAATTACAGTATTTGTACCACACGATTGCATAAGCTTTAGTATTACAGTTTCTGGACCTTCATTAACAAAATCTTGAATTGGTGTCAACCAAAAACGTGTGGTTGCCTGATTAGCTGGAATGGTAATTGTAGTTGGTAGTGTATTAAAATCTACACCACTCGTTGCGGTGCCAGAAACCTGTAATGTAAGTGTTTGAGCAAATGGTTTTACAATCGGACGTGTTACGATGATTGTATCTGCATTACACCCTTCAATAGCATATGGTGTTGGATAGGAAATGCCTGGTGGTGAAATGACTTGGCTAAAAAATGCATTACCACTTGTAAAACTGTTTGCTTCTAAAAACACACCACTATCGTATACGTGGTCTCCTAAATCCGCAATGGCAAACTTCATGTGGTAGGTGCTACATGCTGTTACAGCCGATTTTGCAATAAGCTCTGTCGTCATCGCATCGTAAATGATGGTGGTACTAGCAGAGTTATTGACGTAGTATGCAGGAAATGGCGCACCTTGTCCTAGGTTGGTACAAGTAGCAAGTACACCACCACTAGCACCTGCAGCACCACTGTTGATTGAGTTGATAGAAACGGGAACTGTTGTGTTTGGTACTGTAGCTAAGTTGATAGCGCCTGTAATGCCTGGTCCACTCAAGAAGAACCCAAAAATATCATTAAACTGTGTACACGCATATTCAGGATACTCTTCCGAGGCAAATCTATATCGCATTTGAACCGTGTCGCCCTGCGGAATAAAGTCAAACTCCAGCTTACACAGGTCACGCAGTGTTACATTACCACCAGCGGCAAATAGGTTGGTATCGTTGGCAAGACTAGCACGATTATGGGACATAAATACCGATGCAGCTTGATATAGGTTGATGCTGCGGCCTGTAGTAAGTACTACACCGCTATCCATATTCGTTAGAGAAGTTGCAGAATTTACAAACACACCTGCAGCGCTATCGGGGCAAGTTAGCGTTGCATTTGTAAATGTTACACCTTGACCAACCAATCGGTCAGCTAGCATCGTAGCAGTAGCCTGAGCTTGTGGATTTGGAATTACTGTTAACTGCGCAAAAGAATTTTGGCAAGTAAAAAGCAGTAGAGCTATTGTAGCAAATATTATACGTATTTGCGTACAACTGCTACATAGTAGTTTGTAGTTTTTGTGCATACCCCCAACTTATTTTGTCCGCTGTCTCGAAAACTACAAAACGTAGAATTTAGAGACTAGCACAAGGTACATAAAAATGTTAATATTAATGATAATTGTCCGCTAATGTAAATTAATGTATTATACATTAATAATATTTCATATGCATATATAATTAATAAATAAGTAATTATCAAATTTTTATTTTGTCATATTGATAAATAATATTTAACAAAATGTGGATAAGTCACTAGTCGTCAAGATTTCTGCGCATGCTCTTGCGTTCACTTTGCACGCGCTTGGCCTTCAATCTCGCCTCGACGACAGCTTTAGGAATAGCTGTTTTCTTTCTTTTTTTCACAGGCTTTAATGCCGCTTCAAGTAAGGCATATAATTTTCGTAGAGCAATTACTTTGTTGCCTAATTGTGTTCTATCCTCAGCACAAACAATAGATAAGAAACCATCTTCATTCAACTTCGTAGCAAGTCTTTCCATTAGCAATGCCTTTTGCGCTGGCTCAAATGCAGCACTGTTGCCAATATGCCATAGCAATTCCACCTTTGTTTCAACTTTATTTACATTTTGGCCACCTTTGCCACCACTACGGCTCGTTTTGTACTTTATTTCCTTGTCAATATTAATTTCCATCGTTTTCCTTCCTAGTTTAGAAAAATGCATCGTCAAAATGCACAATCTCTGGCGATTGATTAGGCCATAAAGTAATTGCAATTATATCAAATCGATAATTCTCTAAGTCTTTGGCATAGATATATGCTTCTGCCGCTTTTCGCAACTCCCTCATTTTTGCTGGCGTAACACCTTGTTCTGGATGCCCATGTTCATCGGTATTACGAAGCTTTACCTCAACAAAAGCAGTTACACCATCTTTCTCTGCAACAATATCTAATTCCAAATGCCCAAAACGCCAATTACGTTCAACAATAGCATAACCTTGGTTACGCAAATACTTTACGGCTAAATCTTCGCCGTAGTTACCCTTCTGTATATTTTTTTGCGTGGCCAATTAGTGTTTTCTTTGCGGCACTTCAGTATGAAAGATTTAGTAGCACACTTCAACGATCAATTGCTAGATGCCTTGGACAGACTCAAAGGTATAAAATTCAGCAACACCAACACGCCCTTTGACATTATCTTCATCAGCGGACTTGGTGGTAGCGGTATTGGCGGCAGTATGCTGCAAGATTATTTCAATGCTAATAAAATAAGTGTACCCGTATTTGTAGGCAAAGACTACGATATTCCAGCTTGGGTTAATGCGCGTACACTTTTCGTTGCCTGCAGCTATAGCGGCAATACAGAAGAGACTATTTCTAGTATTAAGCAAGCAGAAAAAAAGAAAGCTATCATCACTTGCATTACTAGTGGTGGTGCAGTAGAAGCTTATGCCAAGAAAAAAAATTGCAATGTCATTTTATTGCCAACTGGCTTTCCGCCACGTGCGGCATTTGCTTACAGTTTTTCAGCTTTGCTAGAAACAATGAAGCAATACAAAGTTATTAAAGCCGACTATCAAGCAGACGTACTTGCCGCTGTTGGCACTATTACAGGCGAAGCTAAAAGCATTCAAAAGCAAGCAAAAGTTGTCGCAAAAAAGATGGCTGGTAAAACGGTTATGATGTACTGCTGCAACGGCTTTGAAAGTGTGCTTGTACGATTCCGTCAGCAAATTAATGAAAATGGCAAAATGCTTGCCTGCCACCATGTAATTCCAGAAATGAATCACAACGAATTGGTAGGCTGGCGTCAGAAAGGTGACTATTGCACAATTTTCTTCCGCAATAAAACCGACAATGCTCGCTCACAAGCTCGTATTGATATCAATAAAGAGGTTATCAAGAAATACAGCAAGAGTATCATAGAAATCCATAGCCAAGGCGAAAGCTTTTTGGAGCGTGCGCTATACATGGTGCACTTTGGCGATTGGGTAAGTGTTTACCTTAGCGAAATATACAAGCTAGACCCTACGGAAGTAAAGGTGATTGACCACCTCAAGGCCGCACTAGCTAAAATTAAGTAAGCAAAAGCGCTTCTTACTTTTTATGGCACAGGCAGCAAATTTGTACAAGCTATTGCAATATCTAGCTTGTATTTATTTGCTTGCAATAAATGTATCATGCTCAAACAATGCCACTTCTCCGCCACCAAAAAAAGCAAACGTAGCAAAACCTGCATTTGTAACCCATACGCTCGATAATGCCAAGGAGCAACTAGCCATCTATTGGCTTGACGATGCTAACAAACCCATTGGGAGCCTCGGCAATCTTGAAACTTACACTAGTAGACGCAACAAAAAATTAGTCTTTGCGATGAATGCAGGTATGTATCTGCAAGACCAAAGTCCGCAAGGGCTATGCATTATTGAAGGCAAACAAATGCGCCCTCTCAATACAGATATTGGCTATGGCAATTTCTATCTCAAGCCAAATGGCGTTTTCTATTTGACCAAACAAGGCAGGGCTTTTGTTGTAGCAAGCAAACAGTTCAAACCCAGCGACAGTATAAGCTATGCCACACAAAGCGGCCCGATGCTGGTAATAGACAGCGTTATTCACCCTAAATTTAATAAAGGCGGTCAAAGCAAGTATATCCGTAATGGTGTAGGCATTTTGCCAAATGGCAAGGTGCTCTTAGCGATGAGCACCTCCGAACTTAACCTATATGACTTTGCAAGTTTTTTCCTTGAAAAAGGCTGCAAAAACGCCTTGTATTTAGATGGCTACGTCTCGCGATGCTACGCGCCACTGCAAGGTTTTGTGCAGCGAGATGGAGCTTTTGGTGCAATCATTGGCATCACAGTGCCGGCGCAATAATGACTGTATCATTTTTCTTTTGCTTTGCTCTCAAAATCAGCATGCTAATTCACTAATTTTATTGCATCTTTGCTAACTACTTTACGATTTTTTTATACAACACAATGAACAACCGTCAACAATACACACTTGCAGCAGCCCTAATTGTATTTACAGTATTGGTACGTATGCTTACATATACAAACCATATTGGCAATTTTGCACCGCTTGTTGCAATGAGTTTATTTGTGGGTAGCCGTTTTGGCAATAAGCAACTTGCTTATATCGTTCCACTATTTGCGGCTTTACTTAGCGATATCTGCCTTGGTATTTTTACAACGCAAACAGGCTTTTATGGTATGAGTCAGGTTGTAAATTACTTAGCATATTTTGCAGTGGTTGCTCTTGGCACACAATTACGTACAATTACAATTCCACGTGTTGGTGCATTTACGCTTGGCGGTGCTGTAGTATTTTTCTTGATTAGTAATTTTAGTACGTTTATCGACACGACTTATAATATGTATCCAAAAACTTTAAGTGGTCTTGCTGCTTGCTACGCTGCTGGTTTAGCATTTGTGCGCACACAAGTAGAACAAAATTGGTTACTTAATGAAGTAAGTGGTCACTTTATTTTTGCGGCATTCTTTTTTGGCATTTATGCCTTAGCTACAAAAACTGCTACACGTAAGCAACTCGCTTAATTTTTTATGGCCATCATAGCACCATCTTTACTTGCTGCAGACTTTTGTAATCTGCACGCTGCTGTACATTTAGTAGAAAATAGCCAAGCCGATTGGTATCATTTAGATGTAATGGATGGCGCTTTTGTGCCTAATATTAGCTTCGGACAGCCTGTAATTGCTGCGCTAAAGCCGCACACAACAAAAACTTTTGACGTGCATTTGATGGTTGAAAAACCTGAGCGCTACGCCGAAGATTTTAAGAAGGCAGGCGCAGATATACTTACTGTGCACGCAGAAGCATGTACACATTTGCATCGCAATATTCAACAAATAAAAGCCTTGGGCATGCAAGCAGGCGTTGCGCTCAATCCGCACACTTCTATAGATTGCCTGCAATACATTATTGCCGATATCGACTTAGTATGCATTATGAGTGTAAACCCGGGCTTTGGTGGGCAGAAGTTTATTGCTAGCACAATGCAAAAAGTGCGCGACACAAAAGCTTTAATTAATGCAAGCGGTAGTAAAGCACTTATAGAAATTGATGGCGGTGTAACCCTAGCCAATGCTTCCGAGCTAATAGCTGCTGGTGCAGATGTATTGGTGGCAGGCAATACAGTATTTGCAGCGCAAAATCCCACAGAAACAATTGCACAGTTAAAAGCAACAGTGTAAGTACTGATTTGGTTTCTATTCTTAATCACGCCCCAAATCGCGGTACATAACAAAATATAAAACGTAACTTGCCGTTCTTAACACGCATGCGCTTCAGGCTTTTGATATTAATGCTCTTGTGTTGTGGCAATTCCTTTGCACAAAATGTAAGCATTGCAACTATACGAGGTAAAGTAGTTGATGTCAATAGAGTGGCCATTGCCGACGTTGTCGTTAATGCTTTTGACTACGAGCTAGCAACTACCACGAACACAGAAGGCAATTTTGAACTACGCATCCCTAGTGGGCAGTTTGTAAAAATAACAGTTGTAAAAAGTGGTTTCTACACAAAAACCTTTACTTACAAACTGGGCAAAGACGAAGTAAAAAATATTGTTGTGCAACTCGACCGCACAAAAAAAGAACTTGGTGCAATCAGCGTCTCTAAAAAGAACACCCGCAACAATGCTGGCATGGTTGCTTTTAATATGAAGCAAGCCCAAATCATGCCAAGTACAATTGGCGGCGTAGAAGGCTTACTCAAAGTTTTTTTAAGTGGCAACAATAACGAGCTAACAAGTCAATACAATGTGCGTGGTGGCAACTTCGACGAAAATTTAGTTTACATCAACGACTTTGAAGTATATCGACCATTTCTTGCACGCAGTGGTCAGCAAGAAGGACTTAGTATCATCAATAGCGACTTAGTACAAAATGTAAACTTTAGCACAGGAGGCTTTCAGGCGAAGTACGGCGATAAAATGAGTAGCGTACTTGACGTACAATATAAAAAGCCAAAAGAATTTGGCGCAGGATTTACAGCAAGTCTTTTACAAGCAAGCGCATATGCAGAAGGTGTGAGCCGCAATAGCCGATTATCTTACTTACTTGGTATACGTCAAAAAAGCAATGCTTATTTACTAGCAGCACAACAAACAACAGGTGTTTACAATCCTAGTTTTACCGATGCACAGGCAATGCTGCAGTACGATATCAATACGAAGTGGAGTGTAACTGCACTAGGCAACTATGCCCGCAATCGCTTCACGTTTATTCCCGAGCAATTTCAAAGTTCTTTTGGTACCGTAACCAATGTGCTTGCTTTAGATATTCGTTATGCTGGTAAGGAAATAGACCAGTTTGACAGTCGTTTTGGTGGTATTAGTTTTACAAATACGCCCAACGATAAACTTACTTTGAAATTTTTAGCAAGCGGTTTTCAAACCAACGAAATTGAAACCTACGATTTAAAGGGTGAATACTTACTTGGCTTGGTAGAAAGCGATTTAGGCAACGAAAATTTTGGACAAATTAAAGCCGCACTAGGTACTGGTATCATACATAGCTATGCAAGAAACTATTTGCAAATCAACACCGCTAATATCGGCCACCGCGGTAGTTACGACAACGAAAAGCACTTTGTGCAGTGGGGTATCAACTACAACCCAATTAATATTCAAGACCAATTAAACGAATGGGAACGTCGCGATAGTGCTGGGTTTTCGCAACCTGCAAGCGACCAAGCCATCTTGATGAGTAAACGTTACAATACAAGTAACACACTTAGTAATCATATCATTAACGCTTTTGTACAAGATAATCTAGCATGGGATAGCCTTGGTGTTACACTTTACTATGGCGCGCGTATCAACTACAATATACTAAATAAAGAAGTGCTAGTTAGTCCACGCGTGCAAGCCAATTGGAAGCCGCGTAGCTGGAAAACAAATGCCATTCTTAGAGGCGCTGCGGGTTTGTACCAACAGCCACCATTCTATCGCGAGTTGCGCAATTTGCGTGGCGAAGTAAACACAGCAGTACGTGCACAAAAAAGTGCTCACCTTGTATTAGGTAGCGATATGAACTTTGAAGCGTGGGGACGCCCATTTAAGTTTACCGTAGAAAGCTACTATAAATATTTATGGGACCTCGTGCCCTACGAGTACGATAATATTCGCATCAGATACTACGGTAGTAATAATAGTCGAGGATATGCGATGGGTACAGAAGCACGTTTGTATGGCGATATTGTAAAAGATGCCGAAAGTTGGATAAGCGTTGGCTTAATGAAAACTGCAGAAGACTTGAAAGGTGATTATGCCTTAGTAAGAAATGTTACAACACAACGTGTAGACACAATTGATGCTGGCTATATTGCTCGTCCAACTGATAGCAGATTTACTGTTGGTGTATTTTTTCAAGACTATTTTAGAAATAACAAGAATATTAAAGTGCATCTTAATGCCATGTACGGTACTGGTCTTCCTTATGGCTATCCCGATGGATTGAAGTACAACGATGTGCGCCGCCTACCGCCTTACCGTAGAGTGGATATTGGCTTTAGTGCATTGCTTGTTGACAATCAGCGCAACGTACGACCGTACTACAGTGTATGGCATAAGTTTGAAAGCATTTGGCTAAGTGCCGAAGTGTTTAATTTATTAGACATCAGAAACACAATCGGTTACACTTGGGTACAAGACCGAACAACTGCAAATTTGTATGCAGCACCAAATCAATTGACAAGCAGATTGCTTAATGTAAAGCTGATTGTAAAGCTTTAATTTCTTTCTACCAACTCCAAGGGTAGAAATTCAAACGCATATTAATTCTACCGCCGTTGTACAAACCGCTTACCACTTGGCCATTTCCAAGGCTACGTACATCGTTGTTGTAATAGTCTGTAACATTTTCTGGCATATAGACTGGAGCTACTATGCCGTCACTAGCTGTTACAAATGGTTGTCTGTCGTAAATAACATCAGGACTTTGCTTTTGAAACAAACCCACGTTATTGTATTCTACGCTTAAGCTAACATACTTAACTGGTCTAAAGTCGAAACGGCCACCGAAAGTAAACACTCTATCACCTGTTACTTTGTAATTATTGCCAAGAACAGGAGTCAAACCTACAGTGTCGTTAGCGCCACGTAAATAAGTACTGTTGATTTGTAAATTCTGTTGCGTATACCCAACCATCAATCCTACTCTAAAAACAGCATGCGGTATCATCAGATACATATTAATGTCGTTTGTTGGTGCTTTTACTAAAAGCGTATGTGTGCTACCAAGCGAATTTCTTGCTTCTGTGGTAGCCTCGCTAAAGTGACGATAATATGCAAGCGATACCATGCCAAAGTCTAGTTCTGCACCAGCACTAACTGGGCGACGCCATTTGAGTGTGCTAAAGTTTGTGCCTCCAGTGCCCAAACTAGCGTTGTGACTAGCCATGTATCTATCTAGTGAAGCATGCTTCCACATAAAATGAGTATACCCCCCACTAACATTGATGCCACCTGGCCATCCGCCGCCACCTTCTTCCTCATCATTTTGTGCAAATGCCGACTGCGCACTTAAAAGCACTACAGCACACAAAAATTTTACAAACCACCACTTTGTCATATTACAAATGTAGGCAAATTCAATGTGCTAGAACTGTGGCAACACTGGCTTATTGTTCAAAATCTTTTCAATCTTGGCCATAACAGCAGGCGTCAATTGCTTGTACACATCAAGTGCCTTTAGATTTTCATTGAGCTGCTTCTTATCTGTTGCGCCAAGTATAGCCGTGGTTGTGTTTGGATTGGCAATCGTCCAGGCTATTGCAAGTTGACCCACTGTACAATTCAAATCCGCAGCTAGCTTCATTAATTTTTCTACAGCCGCAAGTCTATTGCCTTGCAACTCACGATTCTTTAGCCATTCAAAATCTTTCAAACTTAAGCGACTATTCTTTGGAATACTTTTATTGTATTTGCCAGTAAGCACACCGCTTGCCAATGGACTCCAAATGGTAGTACCCATGCCTAAGTTTTTAAATACTGTTAGGTACTCATTCTCCATTTTTTCGCGAACAAACATATTATACTGTGGTTGCTCAACAGCTGGCGCCAATAAATTATTGCCACGGGCTACAGCATGTGCTTCTGCGATTTCGGCAGCGCTCCACTCGCTAGTACCCCAATATAAAATCTTACCTTGCTGTATTAAGTTGGTCATTGTCCAAACAATTTCTTCCATCGGCACTTGCTTATCTGGCCTATGGCACAAGTACAAGTCAAGATAGTCAGTTTGCAATCTTCCCATAGCTTCGTGGCAAGCTTCTACAATATGCTTTCTACTTAAGCCAGTTTGATTTGGTCTGTTATCTGGGCCTCGCCAACCAAAAAATACTTTACTACTTACTGTATAGCTTGTTCTGTCCCACTTCTTTTTCTTGAGCACTTTGCCCATCAGTTTCTCACTCTCGCCGCGGCTGTATATTTCTGCATTGTCAAAAAAGTTTACGCCATTATCGTAGGCAATACTCATCAACTCTTCCGCAGTTTTATCTTGAAATTGCTTGGCAAAAGTTACCCAACTACCAAAACTTAATACACTTAATTGTAAGCCAGTGCGGCCCATATAACGATACTCCATAAAGCGAATATACACTTAAAGAGCAATCCGATGCAAGTAATTAAATATTGAAATTATTAAAATAATATAGACAGCATTTAGCCGCCAATAGTTATACTTAAAAACACCATGCGTGTATTGATTCTATCAAAAACTTTGCTGGTCAAAATTTCATTATCGCGCAACTGTACATTGCCAAAGCCATTGCTTAAACGTATTTCAGGCGTAAAAATATAATTGCTGTTATAGAAGTCAAAGCCAAAGCCAATATCGTAGCCAAAGTCTAATGGCTTTATTTTTAATACTTCGTCGTTACGTCGGCTACGTGTATTACTATTAAAGTCATAATCTAGCTTGCCTCCTGTTACGACATAAAATCTAAAATTATTAATACGATCGCTGCTAAATTTGAAATGATAAGGTAAATGCAACATGATACTCTCAATAACAATGGTTGTATCGTTTCTAAAGCTAAAGGTATAATCTAGGCTGCGTTGCATTAACACAAACTGCGGTACTAGTCGTACACCAATATGCTTTGTAAAACGATAGTTTGCAGTAATGCCCACCTGAAACCCCGCATTCCATTGTGGCGTAGCACTTTTTACGCTGTCGCTATTGATAAAGAAGTCGCTGTAGTACGTTTTGTACTGACTATTATTAAAACCTGCGGTGATGCCGAAATAGTATTTCTGGTTATCGTGGTCTAGCATATTAAACCCCTCTTCTTGCGCGCTAGCAAAAAGTGCATTTAAAAGCATTATTAGAGAAAATATTATTTTTCTGCTGTGTAAATGCTGCTTATGCCAAAACTTAAACTTGTACATGTGGTATGCTTAAACCCAACTTGGTGCAATATACGCAACATTTCGTCGCCTTCAGGAAATGCAGCTACACTTTGTGGTAAATAATTGTAGGCTGCCTTACTGCTCAAAAGCTTACCAAAGATTGGAGTAATATAACGGAAGTAAAATCCGAATAATTGCTTGATTGGAAATTTTTTAACTTTTGAAAACTCTAGTATTACAAATGTTGCACCTGGCTGCAATACTCTGTAAATCTCCTTTAGACCTGCATCTAAATCCTGAAAATTTCTTACACCAAATGCAACAGTGCAACCAATAAAAGTATTGTCGCTATAAGGTAAGTGCTCGGCATCGCCCTTTACAAGTGTAATGCTTTGTGTAAGTTGTTGTTGCTCTATTTTTTCCTGACCCTTAGCTAACATCTCCTTACTAAGGTCTAAGCCTACAATTGTATGCTGCTTATTTTTACTCAACATAATTGCAAGGTCTGCCGTACCTGTTGCTACATCTAGTATCTGCCCTTGCGGCACTTGCTTCATGATGCACACAACGCGTTTACGCCAAAGCACGTCAATGCCTAGGCTCATAAATCTGTTTAGAAAGTCGTAACGCGGCGCAATGTCGTCGAACATTTGCTCAACTTGTTGCTTCTTGCTGCTATCGCTACCTTCGTAAGGTACAATTGTGTTATGTTTGTAATCTGCCAAGCGAATCGCAAAGGTAGCCAGCCACAACATGGAAGTTAAGAAAGCAATTTATATCATTAGCAGCCCTAGAGTAGACTTATGTCCAGCGCCCGACATGTTCGAAGTTGCATTTATTGGAAGAAGTAATGTAGGCAAAAGCAGCCTCATTAATATGCTATGTAACAAACGTGAGTTAGCTAAAGTTAGTGGCACACCTGGTAAAACACAAATGATTAATCACTTTCTTATCAATGACAATATGTATTGGGTGGATTTGCCAGGCTATGGCTTTGCAAAGGTCAGTGCCAGCCAACGTGGCAATTGGAAGAAAATGATTTGGGAATATCTAGAGCAACGCAAAAACTTAAGTGCTGTGTTTGCATTAATAGATAGCCGCCTGGAACCACAGCAAATAGACATCGACTTTATTAATAGTCTCGGTGAAAAACAAATTCCTTTCTACATCATTTTTACAAAAGCCGATAAAAGCAGGCAAACTGATGTAGCTAAAAATGTAAATGCGGTTGGCAAAGCCCTGAGCGAGTTTTGGGAAGAACTGCCACAATATTTTATTACAAGTGCTGAAAAAAGAACAGGCCGCGACAAAGTGCTAGCTCATATTGAGCAATTAAGATTAAGCTTTAAGGCGAAAGAATAGGCAATATTCGAATAAAATAAATCAAAACTACTTTTACCTAAATGCCTACGACAAAACAAAGCAGCATACTTTTTATTTTTATAACGCTATTGATAGATGTAATAGGCTTCGGTATTATTATACCTGTAATGCCCAAGCTAATTGCTAGCCTTAAAGGTGTAAGTATCGCCGAGGCAAGTAAATGGGGAGGATACTTGCTTACAAGTTTTGCTGTTGCACAATTTTTCTTTAGCCCTATTATGGGCGCGCTTAGCGATAAATACGGCCGCAGACCTGTGCTACTGCTAAGTTTAGCAGGTTTTTGCATAGACTATATTCTACTCGCTTGGGCACCTACATATGCTTGGCTTGTGGTTGGCCGACTCATTGCGGGTGTTACTGGCGCTAGCTTTACCACTGCCGCTGCTTACATAGCAGATATTAGTACAGATGAAAATCGCGCTAAAAACTTTGGCATGATTGGCGCGGCATTTGGCATGGGATTTATTCTTGGCCCAGCTTTAGGCGGCTTGCTTGGGCAATTCAATACAAAATGGCCTTTCTATGCATCGGCAATTTTATGCTTTGCAAATTTATTGTACGGCTATTTTGTATTGCCAGAATCTTTGCCGAAAGAAAATCGTCGCGATGTTGACCTAAAAAAGATAAATCCATTTACAACCTTAACTAAAATTGGCGGCTACCGTCAAATTGGTTGGTTGCTCTTGGCATTTTTCTTCCTGGCCATAGGTAGCCATGCCGTTCAAAGTAATTGGAACTTTTACACGCAACATGTTTTTGCTTGGAAAGAAAGTACAGTTGGCTGGTCCTTGGCGCTTGTTGGTGCCTTAGTAGGCCTAGTGCAAGGATTGCTAATTAAAAAAGCGCATAAACTCTTTGGTGAAGTAAACAGTGTTTTTATTGGCTTTAGCCTTTATGCGCTGGGTATGTTTTTATTCGCAGTGGCAGGGCAAAGTTGGCAAATGTTCTTATTTCTTATCCCTTACTGTTTAGGTGGGATTAGCGGGCCTAGCCTACAAAGTATTATGAGCAAAAAAGTGCCTGCCAACGAGCAGGGCGAGCTGCAGGGCGGAATTACTAGTATCCAAAGCATTTCAACCATCATTGGGCCACTAGCCATGACCAGTCTTTTTGCCTTTAGCACGGCTCCTGGCACTGCGTTTGCTTTTCCCGCCTCGCCATTTTTGCTAGGTGGCATATTAATGCTTGCAAGTGCTTTTATTAGTTACTATGCCTTAAAGGGGAAATATTAAGTTTTGTGGGGAGTATTTCATGTCAACTAAATACAAGTGGGCTGCACTTACTCATAAAATATGTTGCAACGCGCTGTATATCAGCAATTTGCATAAAATAGCTTGCAATTACATAAAAAAAGGCTGTACGTACATAAGTAAAAAAATGTTTGGTGTGTTATTGTCTTTAACATAGATTTGTAATTCGTTAATGAAGGTGGGGGTAAGCAATACGAACATTTTAAAGGTGACGGCAGCATTTTTTGCCTTTTGCCTAATAGTTTGGTCATGCAAAAAGCGCGATCCTTTCACTGGCTGTGTAGCATCTTTTAGCGGTGTTCAGTTTAATATCGTTAATGACGTTTCAATGGTAGCAGATACTTTTGGCATCTCTCAAGCCTCAGACAACCGAAGTTTTAGATTGTATGCCAAAGATCAAATTCGTGGTATTACGCTTTTGATTGAAGCTAATGTGCCTATGCAAAATGTAGACCTCAAAATGGAGGAAATGCTACGGTATGGCAAGGCAAAAGCAACTGTTTTAAAGGACAACAAAGTATTTATTAGTAAATACGGCAACTTTGGTCTTAATATTGACGAAAGCGGTAGCACAAAAACAGCTTGTGGCCAATTCTTTATGCAAGATGGTGGCGAGTTCCTAGTTACAGAAGGCCAATTTAGAGCTGTGCCTATTGTAATTGTTCCGTAAAATTTTCTTTACAAATTTAAGTATGGCTTTGTTAATGCAAGACCCAACACATGAGGGCTTTATGCGCGAAGCATTAAAAGAAGCACAACGTGCCTATACCATTGGTGAAATACCGGTTGGCGCCATTGTAGTTATCAATAATCAAATTATTGCACGTGCCCACAACCAAGTAGAGTTACTAAAAGATAGTACAGCTCACGCAGAGTTACTTGCACTAACTAGTGCCTATGCCCATCTTGGCGCTAAGTATTTACCTGATGCTACATTATACGTCACCCTTGAGCCATGTTTGATGTGCGCAGGCGCTATACGCTGGGGCAAATTGCCTCAAATTGTTTACGGTGCTTCCGACGAAAAAAATGGATGCGGCGCTTTTGTAAAAAGGTCGCCCTATCACGAAAAAGCTACCATTCTTACTGGCGTTTTAGAAAACGAATGTGCACAATTGATGCGCAGCTTTTTTGCTGAAAGACGCAAGTAGAAAAACTATTTCTCTTTTGTTATTTTCTTTTAACAGTTTTGTTAGGCTACCTTTTGCTTGCCTTGGTATTATTAATAGCACTTACACAATGGCCATTGACAAAGTGCTACGTCTGTTTTACTATGGCGTAGTATCTAATTCACTTTAAACAAAAAAAATCTTTAGAATCATGAACGAAAAAATGAAGAGCCTTGCGCTCATGGCTATCGTATGCGTAACAGTTTACAGTTGCAAAGACAACAATGGCAATTACGGCTTTATACAGCCAAAACCAAGTCCAGCATCAACAGAAGCTACAAGTATTGCTTGCGATAGCAGTAGTATTCCTAACACCGTACTCAAAACAGAAAAAGGTAGAGTTGTTGTGCACGAAGGCCACTTACAAGTACAAGCCGATAGTGTGATGAATTACTGCATAAGGCTCAACGAACTTGTTGCAAAATTCAATGGCTATAGCAGCAATGTAGACATGCATACGATTACTGAAAGCATTAAAACTATTCCGCACAGCAGAGATACAAATATGCAAGTGTCAGAAGTACATGATGTAGCTAGCTTCAATTTCAAAGTACCAAAAGCAGATGCAACAAAACTATTGCCACAACTTTTGCAATTGCAGGGCAGAGTTATAAGTTTTAAACTCAATGGCAACGACCGTACACAAGAATTCAACAGTGCTACAATTATTGATGAAGCAATATCTAGCAATACTGCAGCTGCCAAGGAAGAATACAGCATAGAAGCAGCTGCGGAAAACCGTACAAGCAAAGATGAACTTTTGTATAAAAGTAAATTTTTGTGGTGCGAAGTACAAGTAGAGGGCACAACCTATCTCAAAGAAATACCTATACTGCGCAGCAACGCACACCAAGCAAGTTTTGCTAAAGCAGCAACAAGGCAATTGCAAAGTGGCTACGATGTGATGCAAAGTATTTTTCTTGGCGTGCTAGGTATATGGCCACTTTTACTAGCATCTGGGCTAGTGCTATACATTATAATGCTCAAGAAGAAGTTACGTACTGCATCGCGTAAAGAAAATTAAGCAGCCCAGTTTAGCTAAACCCATAGTACTTTTGCAGCCAACGATGCCAAAGCCACTTTCGCAACTGAAGCCAAATACCAAAGCCATCATTACAGATGTGTTAGAGAGCGATATTCGTGTACAACTCCTAGAAATGGGATTTGTGCCTGAAGAAGGTTTAATGTTGGAAATAGTAGCACCACTTGGCGACCCTTTAAGTATTATGATAGCAGGCTATAACCTTAGTATTCGTAAGCGCGATGCCGACTACGTACTTGTGGAAGAGGCAACAGAAGACTGCCCTTCATAGTACTCGCTCTTAAATGGATGTCTGTCTTTCCATTGTTCGCCCTGGGCATCTATGCTTTGTGCACTAATACTGTCAGCTACTCTTCGGAGGATTGAATTGTTTATTTTGTAATAGCCATACTTAGCTTCTGGCGCACAGCCAACAATAGCTTTCGCCTCCAAAGCTGTTCTGCCTAGCACTAAGCTACTACATCTTTTAGTGATGGCATTTTGAATACAATTGAATAGGAGGTTAAAGTACAATTGCAAGCTTTGGTTGTAGCTATAGTCAAAGCCAATGTAGTTCATATCATACACATCGTTATGTACAATAGCACTACTAAAGGCTACCATCTTACCTTGATAGTATAAGCCTTGCACATGTAGTTTGTCGCCTAAGGCTTCTTTAAACGCTGCAAAATAGTTTTGCGATAGTAATCCAAGCGTAACGTTCTGCTTACTTGTAACTTGCTTGTACAACTCAAAGATTCTTTCAGCATTTGCAACAATATCTGCAGCTTGTAGCTCTTTGATTTCTACATCGGCAAATGCTTTGCGTGTTTTATTACAGCGTTGTGTGTACTTGTGTTTTAGCGCTGCCTTATAATCGTCAAAGCTTTGCCATGCTTCAGGTATACGCATACACATACTTACATCGTTATCAAAGCTTACCAAATGCTCAACGTGTTTATTGATGTCTACTAAACTCTCTGGCAAATCTTTGAACATAACAGCGTTGTGCCTATTAAGCGCTGTAACGCTATCTACAAGTTGTCGATAAATGCCTAGTTGGTCTTTTGCTTGTGGTGTAAAGTAGATATAGTTGCCGTCATGTCTAAACAAGTGGCCAAATACCATTAGCTTCATGGGCCAACAACCTAGTATTGCACATGCTGCTAAGCGTTTTACTGCACCTAGCGATTCTGAGCTTAAAAATTCTGGAATAAAACGAAGTAGTTGAACATAGGCAACTGCCAAAACTTGCTCGCCTTGCATTGCTAGTATATACAATGGCTGCATGCCAGGCATATTGCAGTCTTCTACAACGCGCAAATCTGCAATAGCAAGGTTATGCTGTAGTGGCAAGTTGGCATCCCAAGAAGCAGGCAATTCGCGCCACGATTTGTATATATGAATTTGTATCTGTTCTTGCACCTGCAATTATTAGGTGTGCGAAGGTAAGCACTAGTTGCTTTGCTCTTCTAAGTCTTTTTCTATAAGGTAAAGAATTTCAGTTTCTATATTACTCTGCGTAAGACTCTCTACTACCCTACCAACTTCACGAGGTCCTTCAATAATTATAATTGTTGGCACGCGTACAATTTTATATAACTGGCTTTCTACATTAAGTGCTTGCTTGCTGCGATCTACGCCGTATATTTCTATTGCTGTATTAGGCACTTTACAGGCGTCCATCACCTTCGTAAATTTTGGAAGCAAGTATTGTGTATCCTCGCACCATGTTCCAGCAAAAACCACAAAGTGATAGCGAGGCAACACGCGCATGAGGCTTTTAATTCTATTACTATCGGGCACATAGTTGTCGATACCCTTGCCATACCAAGCGCATACACCACTGTTGATAATATCTTGCTTTGTAAGACTACCTACCAACATCTTTTCACCTGCTTCTTTTGGATCGTTTTGTACTTGAAACGGCGTTGTTTGTGCTTGCATTGTAATTGCGCTTAATACTATGGTAATTGTAAGAAATATCTGTTTCATGTTGTACTAAATTTTAGATCTCAATTCTTGTAAAAAAGCCTTCATCTCCTTAAGCTGATCTACTAAGTCTTTTTCAGTATGGGCACTTGTTTTCTTTTGTGCTTTTAGGTACTCGCGGGTGCCTTCCAGTGTAAACTTGCGTTCTTTTGTCAAATATTGAATCGTGCCAATTAGTTCAATATCTTCTTTCTTGTACAAGCGGTCGCCTTTGCCGTTTTTGCGTAGCTTTATTTGCGTAAACTCTTTTTCCCAAAAACGAAGCAAACTAGCATTTACACCAAACATACTTGCCACTTCGGTGATTGAATGATACAATTTTTCGCTTCGCTCAGGCGCTTGCAAAACAGTTTTATTCTGCTTTACAATTTCTTGCTCTATGCTTGCAAATAAATCTAATTGTGCCACAAGGTAAAGGTAATACTCTCTCAGTTGCAAATACGCTACAGTCCTTACCAAAGTGTTAAAATAAGCTTGTTGCGCTTGGCTTTAACACAGCTTATCTATACTTTACTACAAATACAATGCATATTTGATGTATGACGCCGAAAAAGCCGCGATTCAAATGGCTTAAACGACTACTTGCACTGTGTTTTGTGCTGTTTTTGGCACTTAACTGCATTGCCTATTTGCATGCATATAAGTTTACACACTTTACAGAAGGCGGCGTCCGTAACGTAAAAAGCGAAGACAATCTAAGCACCTCGCAAAAACTGCATCTTGCAGTAACTGGTGTAAGCTTGCCGCAGCCAGAAAATACGGTTGTACCCCCTTATGCTTATACCACAATTCGCTTACCCAACGATATCGCTAACGAATGCTGGTTAAGCAATATCAAAAATGCAAAGGGTACTGTTGTGCTTTGCCATGGTTATGCAGGAAGCAAAGCTGGCATGTTGGCAAAAGCTATTGAGTTTCATGTGATGGGATACAATACTTTGCTGATAGACTTTAGTGGCACAAAAAGTAGCGGGACACGTACTTGCACAATTGGGTATAACGAGTCTAAAGAAGTAAGAGCTGCTGTGGCTTATTTACGAGCACGCGGCGAAAAAAATATCATTTGCTGTGGCACTAGCATGGGCGCTGTTGCCATTATTAAAGCCGAACATGACAGTAGTTTGAAGTGTAGTAAGTTTATTTTAGAATGTCCTTTTGGCAGCCTAAAGCAAACTGTTTACAATCGTTTTGTAAAGCAAGGTGCACCCACCTTTCCTATGGCAGACTTAATGCTGTTTTGGGGTGGTGCCCAAAATGGATTTAATGCTTTTGAATTTAATCCTACCGCCTATGCCAAAAGCATTAAAACGAGTACGCTATTGATGTGCGGCACCAACGACGAAAAAGTTACTGCAGACGAAATCAATGGCATCTATGCAAATCTTGCAGGCTCAAAAGAATTGTTGTGGCTGCAAGGCGCAGGCCATGCTTTTTATCTCAATACGCATTGCACAGAGTGGTGCGCGAGCGTAAGTGCATTTCTAAATAAAAAATAAATGCCTGTCCGCTAAGCTGCACCACTTTCTAAAATATCGTGATTATTTTCGTCGCAGCCTTTTTCATGAACTAACAGCCAGCACCTACGGAGCTACATGCAGCCTTTATACCTATTTCTATAAACATTACGGCTCCTCTGGAGCTTAGTTTAGGCACAAATCAGCGATGTCACTCTTTGCTATTGGCAGCACGCAACAGCATGCCAATGCGAAGCCTGGACCGACCTAGAAATATGGAGCAGAAAATCAGTTCACAGCACTAGGAAGGGTTGGGCA
>JBJORA010000119.1:0-20370 GCA_046049675.1 Bacteroidota bacterium
TTCTTTCGCATCGCGTAAGAATTCGCTGGCAAAAATAAAATCGTTCAAACGTTGATTGGTGCTGTAAATAATATCCTTATTGCTGCCCTCCCACTCTTTCTCGCCTTTGTACAAATACACAATGTGGTCGCCGCTTTCCATTACCGTATTCATATCGTGTGTATTAATTACAGTGGTCATATTGTACTCGCGTGTAAGGTCTACAATCAGTTTGTCAATCACCAGGCTTGTTTGCGGATCTAATCCACTATTAGGTTCATCGCAGAATAAGTATTTTGGATTAAGCACAATAGCGCGCGCTAAGGCAACACGCTTTTTCATACCACCACTAATTTCGCTTGGAAACTTCTTATTTGCATCAACTAAGTTTACACGTTCCAATACCTCGTTTACCCTTTTGCGCTTATCTGCAATACTCATTTTGGTAAACATATCTAAAGGAAAACGAACGTTGTTTTCTACATTTAAGCTATCGAACAAGGCACTTCCCTGAAATAGCATGCCAATTTTTTTGCGCACCTCCTTGCGATCATCGTCGGTCATATTGCTAAAATTCTCGCCATCGTACAAAATTTCTCCTTGGTCAATGCCAAACAAACCGATAAGGCATTTCATAAATACCGTTTTACCGCTACCACTTGTGCCGATAATAAGGTTGACATTGCCATCTTGCAAAACACAATCAACACCTTTCAGCACTTCTTTGCCGTCGAAACTTTTTATAACGCCTCTTGCTTCTATCATGGGTTTAAGTATCTAGTAATAAAGCTGCCAAGCCATAGTCAGCAAATAAAATAAGGACACAGCTTACAACAACGCTTGTTGTACTTGCACGACCAATTTCTAAACTACCGCCTTCTACATGGTAGCCAAAATAAGCACTGATGCTGCTGATAATAAATGCAAACGTAAAGCTCTTAATTAATCCAAAAGTTACATTAAATGCTAAAAAATCCTTTAGCAAACCTTGTGTAAATTGTTGCTCGCTAATAATACCACTAACAGTACCTGCCATATAACCGCCCCATACTGTGAGAAACATACTAATGACTACTAGGCTAGGAATTACAATCATCGCAGCCGCAATTTTAGGCAAAATCAAATAAGTTCTACTGTTGATGCCCATTATTTCAAGCGCATCAATCTGCTCGCTTACACGCATATTGCCAAGTTCACTTGCAATTTTACTTCCTACTACTCCTGCCAATACAATGCTTACAATGGTAGGTGCAAGTTCAAGAAAAGCACTATCTCGAATAATTTGTGCAATAACGTATTTAGCAACGAGCGGACTTACCAACTGATAAGCAGTTTGCACCGTTGTTACCGCGCCAAGAAAAATGCTAATGATGATTACAATCCATAAACTACGGATGCCAATTTCGTTGCATTGATGAAAAAATTCTTGCCAATACTTACGAGCATTTTCCGGACGATTGAACATACGCCCAAGCATCATGAGGTATTTGCCAATATGTTCTAGCAGCTTCTTCAAGTGTGCTGCAAATATAAGGCGCAATATGTATTGTAATTGCTAAAACTATTAGCCGCATCGTGATGCTAATAGCAGCAAAGCTTTTCCATTATTGCAATTTCTTCATCTTGATTTTCATCTGCGCATCCACCACAGCAATACTTACCATATCTACGATTTGGCTAACACTGCTACCTAATTGTAAGATGTGTACGCTTTTATTCAAGCCCATCAAAATCGGCCCAACAGCTTCTATATCTGCAAGGCCCATCAATAGATGATACGCAATATTACTTGCACTCAAATTTGGAAATATCAAAACATTGGGGCTCTCTTTTGTAAGCTCGCTAAATGGATAATTTTCCTTTAGCAAATCTTGGTCAAAAGCAATTGCGCCTTGTACTTCGCCATCTACAACTACATCTGGATATCTTTCTTTGAGCATTGCTACTGCATCGCTCATTTTTTGTGCTTCGGCTAGCTTGCTACTACCAAAATTACTGTAGCTTAATAATGCAACACGGGGTTTTATGCCAAGATGAGCAACTTCTCTAACAGTAAGCATTGTAATTTCTACTAATTCCTCCGCTGTAGGATTTTCATTGACACTTGCGTCACTAAAAAAGATTGGCCCACGCTTAGTCAACATCATATACATGCCGGCTATTTTATGCAGTCCTTCTTGCAGGCCAACAATTTCAATCGCAGGTTTAAGCGTTTCTGCGTAACGTCTGCGCAAGCCACCAATCAAAGCGTCTACCATACCAGTACGAAGCATCATGCAACTAAAGTAGTCGCGATCGCGCATAATTTTGCTTGCCTCAAATCTATTGTAGCCTCTACGCTTGCGTAATTCGTAAAATATTTCGCTAAACTCTTCGCGCTTATCGTGCCATACATCACTCTTTGGATCGATGATGGTCATACCTTCAAGATCAATAAGATGTTCTTTTGCGATGGCACGTATCGTTTTTTCGTTACCTAATAAAGTTGGATGCGCAATGCCCTCATCTAGAGCAATGCTTGCAGCTTTAATGACTTTAAAGTTTTCGCCGTCGGCAAATGCTACACGTTTTGCTTTGCGCTTTGCTTTGTCGGTAATGGTGCGCATCACTTGATCATCCTCGCCCAAGCGAGCACGCAATTGCTTTTCGTAAGCTTCCCAATCTGTAATGGCGTACTTGGCTACTTTGCTTTTAACTGCAGCTTTTGCTACTGCAAGCGATACCACGCTTAGCAAACGTGGATCCATTGGTTTAGGGATGATATAGGTTGGCCCAAAGCATAAGTTCTTTTCACCGTATGCTTCGTTTACACTTTCTGGTACAGGTAACTTAGCTAACTCAGCAAGCGCTTTAACTGCTGCCAACTTCATGGCTTCGTTGATTTGCGTCGCACGTACATCCAGCGCACCTCTGAAAATATATGGAAAGCCTAGTACATTATTAACTTGATTAGGATAGTCGCTACGGCCAGTTGCCATAATTACATCTGGTCTTGCAGCAATAGCTTCGTCGTAGCTAATTTCTGGTGTTGGATTAGCTAAAGCAAAAATAATAGGCTTCTTCGCCATCAACTTGATGTCCTTACCATTTAAGATATTGCCTTTGCTTAATCCAATAAAAACATCTGCACCTTTTAGTGCACCTACTAAAGTTTTTACATTGCTTGCAACAGCAAACTCTGTTTTGTACTTATCTAAATCCTTGCGCGATGTAGTGATAGGCCCTTTGCTATCAAACATCAAAATATTTTTAGGCGTAGCACCAAGTGCAATATATATTTTACAGCAAGCCATTGCACTTGCGCCTGCTCCGCTTACAACAATCTTGATGTCCTTCATTTTTTTGCCTTGCAATTCGCAGGCATTCAACAAAGCTGCACCACTAATAATTGCTGTGCCATGCTGATCATCGTGCATTACAGGAATATTTAATTCCTTTTTTAAGCGTTGCTCAATTTCAAAACACTCTGGCGCTTTAATGTCTTCTAAATTAATGCCGCCAAAAGTTGGTTCAAGATTTTTTACTGTACGAATAAACTCTTCAGTATCTTTTGTGTTTACTTCAATATCGAATACATCAATATCTGCGTAAATCTTAAACAGCAAACCTTTACCTTCCATCACAGGCTTACCTGCGGCTGCGCCAATATCGCCAAGGCCAAGTACTGCTGTACCGTTGCTAATTACGGCTACAAGATTTCCCTTAGCAGTATATTTATATGCAAGCTCTTCGTCGCGCGCTATTTCTAAACAAGGTTCTGCAACACCAGGACTGTAAGCCAAGGCAAGATCCCTTTGTGTGCGTGTTTCTTTCGTCGGTTTAACTTCTATCTTTCCAGGACGACCTTTTGCGTGATACTCTAGTGCGTCGCTTCGTAAAATTTTCTTTCCCATTACTGCAAATACTTGCCAATACCCAGCAAGAAAGGGCAAGTTAGCACACAATTACAAATATAGCTTGTGATATATTGCCATTTGCTTGCCATCATAAGGGTACAGAATTCCGTGCTGATCTAGCTGAGATAAAAAACTTCGCACTATCTTGCAGGCATGATACAAAGAAAGCAAACACTTTTTCTTTTGCTTGCGGCAATTTGTTTTATACTTATAGCATTTGTGCCATTTGGCGTCTATGCCACTAAAGATGCTATTGGCAATGCTGTGCAGCATGGTCTAAAGGCAGATGCGAAAATTTATTTAGCCATATGCACAAGTGCTGGACTTTTGTTATGCATTTTTGCAATCGCTTTATTTAAGAAAAGACCTATCCAAAAACTGCTTTGTTTATGCGCAGCCTTAATAGGATTGAGTATTGCTGTGATAGAATACTTTATTGTAAAAGATACTGCCCAAAGTAGCCTAAGCTTCGGCGTAGCGCTTGCACCTTTGGCAGGCTTGCTATGTATGATGGCCCATCGTGGTGTAAGTGCAGATGAAAAACTAATTAAGAGTCTAGACCGCCTTCGCGATTAACATGAAGCAACTTGTAATTATAGTATCGGTGATGTGCGCTTTAAGTGCTTGCAATAGCGGCAGCACAAAAAAAGGCAAGCATATTGCTATGGGCGATAACAGCTTAATTGTTACTGAGCAAGACAGTGCCTTTCTTGGCAATGTTGTGCGCGACTTGGCAGAAGTACATGGCACATTGCAATCCAATTCAATTGATGCTGTAATGAGCGATGTAGATAGTACGCAAAAAAGCATTGACCTTAATAAAAAAAGTGCAACAAAAAATATTAGTGGTTTGCAAATAGAAGGTGATGGATTTACTATTACTTTAGGTGGTGCTGTGGTGCGCAGTGGCAATCGACTTATTTTTCAAACAGGGCAAGTGGAAGAAAACATGACTTGCCAAACGAGCAATTTGCAAGAATGTAAAATAGAACAACGTAGTACAAGCAAGCTTCATATTGTACTTAATGGCAAAAGCACTCCGCTAAATTCGCTTGGCGACAACACCACTGAATGGCAAGAATTACCTGGCAAAGATTGCACCTTTATTACACACAGTAAAGTGGATATGAAGTATCGCGAAATAGATGCAAAGAAGTTGTATCCGCTAGCAAAACCAATACTTTCTTCAAGTAAGCTAAGTAAAGCAGAACAAGCAAAAATTGATAAGCAACTGCGAGAGTCAAGCAGCACTAACAGCGATCTTTACCAAGCAGTGGCTAGCACAACAGAGTTACGCATCAGCGGAAAAGTAAATGGCAAAAGCGTTACAAAAACTGTAACGATTAATGCTAAGTAACTTTTGGTAGCAATACTTTGTACATTGCAATATGAGGAATGCCAACTTCTAAAAATTCTTTACCACTTGCGGTATATGCTTGGCTTTCATAAAAACTACGCACTGGCACACGCGCATGTAGCTCAATGCGATTGATATCTATGGAACACAAATGCTTTTCTAAAAATTGCACCAATTGCTTACCTATGCCTTGCTTTTGATAAGCAGCAGCAACAGCCATTTGCCTAAGCTTTGCAATGCCATCGCCAAGTAATTTTGCCATAACTACACCTTGCACATGATCTTCGCTTAGATATACAGCTACAATTTGATCTTGTTCAGCAGCTAAATCTTCGTCAAATAAGTTTAAACCTAGCGGTAAACGCAAAACCTCATTGCGCAGGTTTCGCATTTGCAAAACTTCTAGCTCATCAGTACTATTTAAAAGCCGAACCATGCCTAAGCGTTTTGAGCTTCGTGTTCGCTTGTAAAATGGAAGGTAATCTCTTTATTGTTATTGATTTCCGTATTGAGATACCACTCGCTTTGTGCCAAATAAACCATATTGCCATCTTTGTCAGTTGCGATATTGGCTTGCTTGAAACGAGCAAATTCATCAAGCACTTTTGCATCGCCAGTTAGCCAACAAGCCTTGTAAAATGATAGTGGCCTAAAGTTGCAACTAGCGCCGTACTCTCCTAGCAATCTATACTGAATTACTTCAAACTGTAGTTCGCCTACGCAGCCAATAATTTTTTTGTTACCACCATGCTGCGTAAATAGCTGTGCTACACCTTCGTCGGTTAACTGTTGAAGACCTTTTTCTAATTGTTTTGTCTTTAGCGGATCCGTATTGACAACTTCTTTGAACAATTCAGGACTAAAACTTGGTATGCCAGTAAAGGTTAGATTTTCGCCTTCGGTTAGTGTATCGCCAATTTTGAAATTGCCTGTATCGAACAAGCCCACAACATCGCCAGGATATGCATCTTCTACAACATTTTTTTCTCGCGCCAAAAATGTGTAGGGATTATTAAAACGCAAATCTTTATCTAATCTAACGTGGTGGTAGTTTTTGCTACGTTCAAACTTACCACTGCAAATTCTAAAGAAAGCAATTCTATCGCGATGGCGTGGATCAATATTCGCATGTATCTTAAAGATAAATCCACTAAGTTTGTCTTCGCTCGGCAATACATCTCGCTTGTCAGTTGGCCTTGGTTTTGGGCTAGGCGCAATTTGCACAAAAATGTCAAGCATTTCTTTAATGCCAAAATTGTTTACGGCACTACCAAAAAATACGGGAGCAAGTTCACCATCTAAATATTGCTGCACTGGAAAAGAATCGTAAACCGTATTAATTAAATCTACATCTTCTCTTAATTGTGCGGCATCTTTTGCACCTACAAGTTCATCGAGTAAACTTGTTTCTAAATCGGGCATTGGCACTAGATCGTCGTCAGTTGCTTTTTGATTGGCTTGAAATTTTAGAATATTCTTTTCATGCAGATTATAAACACCTTTAAAATCGCGACCCATATTAATTGGCCATGTTAAAGGCTGAGTTTGAATGTTAAGTTTATTCTCTAACTCTTCTAACAAATCAAAAGGATTTCTACCGTCGCGATCTAGTTTATTGATAAAAACAATTACAGGTGTGTCACGCATGCGGCATACTTCCATCAAGCGTTCTGTTTGGGTTTCTACCCCTTTTACGCAGTCGATTACAAGCACCACACTGTCAACAGCTGTAAGTGTGCGATAGGTATCCTCGGCAAAATCCTTGTGGCCCGGAGTATCCAATAGATTAATGAGCTTATCGCGATACTCAAAGCTCATAACACTGGTTGCTACAGATATACCACGCTGGCGCTCTATTTCCATAAAGTCGCTGGTGGCATGCTTTTTTATCTTATTGCTTTTTACCGCACCCGCAGTTTGAATAGCACCACCAAAAAGCAAAAACTTCTCGGTAAGTGTGGTTTTACCTGCATCGGGGTGGCTAATAATGGCAAAGGTTTTGCGCTTTTCTATCTCCTTGGCATACTTCATAGTGCGCTGCAAAGGTATTGTAAAGCGCGTGCAGCGTTAGGCATATGTTTGTCTTTTACAGCCTATTAGCCATTTGATTATTGACATGTGTAAAAAAAGTGCCAAAGCTGTCCCCTTTTTTGTAAAAACATATTAGAAAAACTATTGGATATAGAGAAAGTAAAACAGGCCTAAAAGCCTCTCAAATGCTGTAAAAACGGATGTAAATGCGGTTAAGATCAGTACTAAATACTAGAAAGAAATCTTAGCTTTACAAGGTGAAGTGTTTAAAGGCTCTGAAGATAGTGATGGTCACGTGTGTGTGCATGTTTTTCATACAACAAGTACATGCTCAGATAAATATTACTACTGGCGTCAATGCAACTAATTTGGTACAAAAATTGGTCGGCACTGGTGTAACTTTCTCTGGTGCGACACTTACTTGCAACTCATCTGGTAGTGGCACATTTACGAGTACTAATGTTGCACTTGGCTTGGATAGTGGCGTACTACTTACAACTGGTTATGCAAGAAATACAGGTGCTTTTACTGGCGCTAATAATGCAGCTAGTGATCTAGCGTCTGAAAACCGTCCTAGCAATGCCATGGATGCCGACTTATATGCACTTACAAATGTGAATACAAGCGAATTCCAAGATTTATGTAAGCTAGAATTTGATTTTGTTCCTCAGGGCGACACGCTAAAGTTTCAGTACAAATTTGCTTCTGATGAATATCCAGATTATGTATGTACAAATTATAATGACATTTTTGCTTTCTTCATTCAAGGAACACCACAGTTTTCTGCAGCCACTAACTTAGCGATTGTACCAGGCACAACTATACCTGTAGCAATTAATAGTATTAACAGTGGTACTCCAGGTAGCCAAGCATTTAGTAGTGCCCCTTGTACAGGTATGGGCGTAGGATCTCCTTTTACAACATTGTTTTACAATAATAGCTTAAGTACTAGCATTGTATACGATGGTATGACAACATTACTTACTGCAACGGCAGTAGTAACACCTTGCAGCACCTATCATATGAAATTTGCAATTGCAGATATCATTGACGGATCTTACGATAGTGGTGTTTTTCTTAAAGCTGGCAGCTTTAGTTCTAATTCACTAACAATAGACACTGTACTATCACCTACAGCTTTACCAATTGGTTGGCCGTATAGCACTGAAGGTTGTAACACAGACACAATTGTTGTACGTCGCTTTTCTGGCTTAAGTCAAGCACAAACAGTTTACATCACGCTAAGTGGTACAGCTACAAATGGTGTTGACTACGCTACAATACCTAGTACAATTACAATTCCCGCAGGCGACAGCGTTGGTAAATTTTGGATAGTGCCTTTTAACGATGCAATTCCAGAAGGTACAGAAACCGTTTATATCGGTATTGCAGCAACTTCTTGCAGCAGTAATTTTTCGGACACCATGTCTGTTTTGATAAATGAGTTTCCAACTTATTCAGTAACAGACAACGATACCATTTGCCTTGGGCAGACTAAAGTACTAGCTGCAACTGTAACGCCTCCTAATCCATATCTTACATTTACATGGAACCCAGGCAATATCAATCTAAGTGCGGTTAGCGTAACACCATTATCTACAAGTACATATACCGTCACTGCAAAATATCCCGGGTGTCCTTCAAGAGATTCTATCGTAAAGATAAATGTAAGTGGCTACCCTAGCGTCAATGCAGGACCTGATACAACTATTTGTGCAAATGGCTCCACACAGCTAAATGCTACTGTTGCAAGTAATATAACCTACCCGATTGCCACAACTACGTGGACACCATCAGGCAGTTTAAGTAATAGCACTATTCTTACACCGGTGGCAACCCCACCTGGCACAACAACATACACTATTACGGCGGTTAATATTGCAGGTTGCACCGGTACAGATGTGGTCGTAGTGAATGTAAAACCAAATTTAAACTTAAGTCTAGCCAATACTGCTGTTAACTGCGCCAATGCAAACGGTACAATTACGGCTAGTACAAGCGCACCGCTTGGTACAACGATAAACTATAATTTACAACCTGGCAATGTCAATAATACCACTGGTAGCTTTAGTAATTTAACTGGCGGTATCACCTACACAGTTACCGCGACCAATACAGCTTACTGTGTAGCAACTGCTACAACTATCCTTAGCGCTGTGTCACCAATTAGTTGGGCAAGTTTTACATTCAGTAGCATCACATGCAATAATCTCAACAATGGTAGCATTACTTCTCTAGTTAGTGGTGGCAATGGCACTGTGAACTATACGCTATCGCCAGGAGGCCAAACGAATACTACTGGCAGCTTTAGTAATTTATCTGCAAACACTTACACAATACAAGCAGTAGATCAGCTTGGGTGTAGCACAAGTACAACTGCAACCATAATCAACCCACCTGCGATATCCGTTACGGCAAATAGCAGTAATAGTAATTTATGTAATGGTGCTAGCACTGCATCGATTAGCTACGCTGTAAGTGGTGGCAGCGGCAATATTTTATATAGTTTAAATGGCAACACAGGTGTTAGCAGTGGAAACTTTACTGGCCTTAGCGCTGGCTTGTATACTGTTGTAGCAAGCGACATTAACGGTTGTAGTCTTAGTATAGTTTACAATTTGCAAGATCCACCAGGTACTAGCCTCACAGTAAGCAATATTGTAAATGCAATTTGCCTACCTAATAATAGTGGTTCATTTACGGCAAGCGGAAGTGGCGGTACTGGCACTTTAACGTATAGCGCAAATGCAGGATCCGGTATTATCAACAATGGCAGCAGCGGTAACTTTAGTAATTTAGTTACAGGCGTCTATACAGTAGTGCTTACTGATGGCAATGGATGCACACGCACTGCAACTGCTAATGTTGGTAGTGTACCGCTACCAATTGTAAACAGTGTAAGTACAAATAGTGTAACTTGTTTTGGTGGCAACAATGGAACGATAAATCTAAGTGTAACAAACGGCACTGGTGCCATTACATGGAGTATTACACCAACAATTACGAACAATAATAATGGCTCGTTTAGCGGTGCATCAGCAAATACTTACGTCATTGTAGCGACAGATGCAAGTAGCTGTACGGTTAGCACAAGCGTAAGCATTCAACAACCAAGTGGATTATCATTTGGCGCTACAAGTGCAACTGGCACCTTGTGCAATAGTGTGGCAAATGGCACCATCACAACAAGTGCAAGTGGTGGCACAGGTTCACTACTGTATACGTTACTCAATACAAGTGCTACTAGCACAACTGGCAGTTTTGGTAGTTTAATTGCTGCAACTTATACTATACAGGCAAGCGATGCCAATGGATGTACAGCTACTACAACGATTGCCGTTACTCAGCCAAGTAGTTTAAGCTGGAATACCATTACTGCAAATCATGTAAGCTGCAATAGCGGCAATAATGGTTCGATATCTCTTACTACCAATGGTGGTACCGGCACAAAGCTATATAGCCTGAATGGCGGTGCTGGTATAACCGCAAGCACATTTACTGGATTAACCGCTGGAAACTATACGATAGTAGTAAGCGATGCTAATAACTGTAACTTAAACACCGTAGTTACTATTACGCAACCAACACCTTTATCTTTTGCCACAATAAATAATACCCCAGTAAGTTGTAGCCCAGGCAATGATGCGCTTATTACCGCACAAGCACAAGGAGGCACAGGCGTATATACATATGCGCTTAATGCAGGCGCGTTTACTTCAAATGCTAGTTGGCCTAACCAAGGTGCAGGACTTTACACTGTTACGGTTAAAGACAACAATAACTGTACTTATAGTGCATTTTATAGTGTACTTGCACCAACAAATCCAATCATCACAAGTGTAATCCCTACTGCGGCAAAATGCTCGCCAAGTACAAGCGGAAGTTTTGCGATAACTGTAACTGGCAATGGCAATCCTTTGCAATATTCTGTAGGTAGCGGCTTTGGAGGATTAAATGTGCTTGACAATCTTAGCCCAGGTACTTATACAATTACTGCAGCAGATAATTATGGCTGCAGTCATACCACCATTAGCACAATTGTACAGACAGTAAGTCCAAGTTTTGTTAGCACCGGTTTATCTAGCTATGCGTCTTGCAGTGTTGGATGCGACGGCGTGCTAGTTTTTGAATTTACATCACCAAACTATAGTGTTCTTTTAGCCAATAGCGCCGGCCTTAGCAAATACTGTACTGCTGGCCTCGACAGTTTGGGAGGTATTTGTGTAGGTATAGATGCCTATTATGTCACAGATACTTTAACTGGTTGTGCCGATACCACATATGCTGCCATGGCAACGTCAACCGTAACAACATCGGCTGTAGGTGTAAATATCAATTGCTTTGGCGGTAACGATGGAAGTATTACTGTGACGAGCAGTACTGATATAACAAGCGTGATAGATGTGTACCTAAATGGTAATAATATGCAAACTGGTACAAGTGTTATTTACAGTAATTTAAGCGCTGGCACTTACACAGTATATGCAGTTAATTCTCAAGGATGTGGAAGTCAAAGCATCATTACGCTTACTCAACCAAATATTGTTGCCATTACTAGTGCTACCACTAATGGCGCGCTTTGCTACAATGGCGCCACAGGATCATGTACAATTGCAGCAAGTGGCGGAGCAGGTACCTATACCTATACCTTACAAGGAGCAGGCACACAAAATACCACTGGTATCTTTAATAACTTAGTTGGCCCAAATACTTATACCATTAGTGCTCAAGATGCCAATGCATGTAGCACAAGTACGATAATTGTAATTACTAGTCCAAGTATTTTGGCTGGTGCAAGTGCAAGTACAACAGCTGCTAATTGCTTTGGTAGCAATACAGGTTCTTTGACTATTAGTGGTGCAAGTGGCGGTGCAGGTTCTTATACTTATCAGCTTAACCCTGGTGCTCAAAGCAATACAACAGGTATATTTAACAGCCTGCAAAATGCCAATTATGTTATTACCGTTAGTGATGCAAATGGCTGCAGTATCACTACTACAGCAGTAGTAAGTTCGCCTCCACAATTAGTATATGCGTTGCCAACGATAGTACCGGTAACATGCAATGGTGCGGGTAATGGTAGCGTAAGCGCTACACTCAGCGGTGGTACACCTAGCTATACATTTACCTTAAACGGCAGTAACAGTAGTAGCACTGCTAGCTATACAGGACTTAGCGGTGGTACATATACAATACTTGCAACTGATGCTAATACTTGTACTGCCGCATTAATTATACAAATCAACGAACCAGCAATACTTACGGCTTCTAACACTACTCAAAACGTTAGTTGCTTTAATGCCAATAATGGTAGTGTGACCACAACGATTAGCGGTGGCAATACTACTTTTACATACACCCTATTGCCTAGCGGAACATCTAACAGCACAGGTATATTTAGTTCGCTGGCACCGAGCAGTTATACAGTTCAAGTTATAGATAATAAAGGATGCAGTGCAACGAGTACGTTTGGTATTACTCAACCTACAGCTTTGAGCATAGATTCTGCTAAAAGTATTAACCCAAGTTGCAGCGGCGGCAGCAACAGCAATATTCAGATCTATAGCAGTGGAGGTACCATGCCAAAACAGTATACATTGCAACCTGGCAGCATCACAAATAATACAGGCGCATTTGGCAACTTAATTGCTGGCAATTATACGATCTCGGTGCAAGACGCTAATGGCTGCACAATTAATACCACTGTTAGCTTAGTAGCACCAGCGCCTATTATCTTAAACAATGTTAGTGTTACCCACGTATTCTGTAATGGCGACAGTACAGGTTCTATTAATGCTAATGCTTCAGGGGGTACTGGCACTTTAATCTATAGCTTGCAGCCCGGAGCTTTTGCAAACGCTTCTGGTAGTTTTAATAATATACCTGCAGCAGCCTACGTACTTACAGTAACAGATGCAAACAATTGCACTACTGCTACTTTTGTAACCATCACTGAAAATGCAGCAATCGACTTTACAAGTGTAATTTTTGAAAACCCACGTTGCTCGCAAGGAACTGACGGATTTATTAACGCGCTAGCTACAGGTGGTAATGGTACCATTGTTTATCGACTAAACCTTAATACTACTGACAATCCTACAGGTAATTTTACAAATTTAGGTTTAGGCACTTATACCATTGCAGCGATAGATGCCGTAGGCTGCAGAGCTACTACCACGGTAACGCTCAATACGCCGCAAGATCTTGTTGTATCTGCGCCAAATACAACGGCCACAGTCTGTCCTGATAAAGCAGATGCAGTGATACAAGCAATAGCGACATTTGGCAATCCGGGCGGGTATATTTTTAGTATTTCTCCTGGTATACAAACAAATAATACTGGTTTATTTACCAACCTCGCTGCTGGCAATTACACGATTCAAGTTGTAGATAGTAAAGGCTGCAGCGGCAGTGCGCTTGTACAGGTTGTAGGTAGCAATACAGATATAAATGTAGTACTCGATATCACTCCGGTAAGTTGTAATTCATTATCAGGTAACGATGGAAAAATTACACCTATTGCAAGTAGTGGTGTGCCGCCATACCTGCACTATTGGCCACAAGCAAAGGATACTATAGCCGTCTTAACTAATGTAAGCCCGGGCACTTACGAAGTGTTGACTGTAGATGCGAATGGCTGTACAAGTTTAGATACTGCTGTGTTATCACCTCCTCCTTGCTGCGAAGTGTATATGCCAAATGCATTTACGCCTGATGGTAATGGTTTGAACGATATGTATAAACCAGCAGGCCCTGCAGATATTATTATTATTCAGTTTGACATCTTTGACCGTTGGGGCAATCAGGTATTTAGTGGCGCAAAAACCACAAAGGCTTGGGATGGTAAACGCAATGGCAATAACCTTGATATGGATACGTACTTCTATGTACTGCGTTACTTCTGTCTGTACGACAAAAAAGAATATAGTCGCTCAGGTGATGTGATACTTACGAGGTAGTGCTTCTAAAGGTACACCTAGCTTTCTTTGCCACGTATCAGCAAAGCTATTCTATCATCAATACATCGCTAAGGCCAGTGCCACTTATGCCTTGTATATCGCCTAAAAAGCTATTGGCGTTTACGAGAATTGCAGATGCAATTTGCTCTTGTTCTGCAAGGCTTTTTGCATAGAAATTACGTTGCTTGTCTATGCTTGCTTTCATACGCATAAAGCCATCTCTAATAGCATCCCACTTTTGCTTAAAGTCGTTGCTGTTAAGATAATCGTAGAGCATTACCATTTTGTCACCCTTGTTTTCTTGGCTTTGCTTCGCCTCATAAACCTTGAGGATACCGTCGCGCAACATTGCTGCAGTGCCTTCAAGTTCAATCATGCCACAAATCCATATACCATCCTGCTGCCCCACTCTATTGACACTTGAAGGAAAAGTTTTTGTAACAATGAGCCCCATGTCTGCATTAAGCTCTCGTCTATCATCTAGTAATTTATTAATCCAGCCGTTTTGCCACGTTGTAGTGTTTTTACTTTCGTAAAGTATAATACCACACTCGTCTCCACGATTGTTGCGCACGGTGTGAATGATATCGCCACCACGCTGCCCTTTCTTTACATCACTAAAAGTATCAAGAGGAAATAAGCGCTGCAATTTTTCTTTAATTAATTCTTCTTGCACTTCGCCTTGTGTTTCCATGCTGCCTTGATGCAATTTGCGTTGGCTTTCTTCGGTAAGTTTCTTTTGCTGTTCTAGTTTATGTTCGAGCTCTTGTACTTTGGCGCCAAATTTTGTTTGGGCTTCTTCCTCGGCTAACTTTAGAAAAGCGTTCTTAAGTTCTTGCTCTTTTTCTAAAAGTGCTTTTTGTAGATTAAGTTCAGCTTGCTGCTGTTGGTTTTGTGCAGCAGCTTCCAATTGCAAAATTTTCACTTCCTTTTCTTGCAATTCTGCAATCTTGGCTTTATTAAGTTTTTCTTGCTCTTCGTAGAATTGAAGCTTACTTGCATATTGATTCTCTAAGTTTTGGGCTATCAACTTTTGTTCATTAGATGCTTGCATTTTTAGGTTTTCAATCTCCAATTGCAATTTGGCTTTGTCTTCAGCCAACAAAGCTTCGCGTTGTTGATTATATTTTTCAGCTTCTTTATTGAGGCGTTGCTTTTCTGCTGCTACTTGATCGGCTAAAGCTTTGTCGTATTGTAACTTAAGCTCGCCCTTTACCTTGGCTTGGATATTTGCGTTAAGTAGGTCGTCGTTCAAGTCAAATTTGTGCGAACAACTAGGACAGGTAATTTGCATAAGCACAAAGGTATGTGAGCTGTACGAAGTGTATATGCGTACAAGGATAATTATTATAGCAAACCAATACTGGCAAGAAATACTAAAAAAACGAGCAATCACAAATAAGTTAGTGAAAATGCTCGTTTTTAATGATGTGCGCGAGAGGAGATTCGAACTCCCACAGCCTTACGGCCACTACCACCTCAAAGTAGCGCGTCTACCAGTTTCGCCACCCACGCAGAGCCGCGAAGTTAAGATAAATGTTGAAATGTGAGGTGGGTAGATTGCAAGATTGTGGGATGATGCTTGCTTGCGACACAAAACGGTTGTAGTAGTTGAAATCTAGTTCTTGCCTTTATCTGCAAAGCGCAAGCACCAATATACGTGCGTGGCGTTCGCTGAACACAGAATAGCAAAAAGCCAGCTCATACCAGAGCTGGCTTTTTATGTTATTGGTAAGCTCAAAAGGCTGGGCTTTCTTCTACTCTGCTAAATGTTGTGCGTAGCCATTTATTATTTTATTCTTTTTTTAATATCTAAATTGTCCCAATAATAACCCATAGTATTTTCATACCTATATTCAATTTCTTCATACGGACTATTGTCAACACCAATATACTTGCAAAATAAATGATAGTCATTATAATATGTGTCTCCGTCTTGTAAATACACTATGTTTTTGAAAGGTAGTTGTCCTAAAATTCTAATTTTAACTTTCTTGGAATTATCAGGCAATCGATTTTCTCTTTCGTTATATTCTTCAATATACCATTCTTCTTTATCATTAATTATCACTTTAGTCCCAAATAAAGCATCTAACCAAATTAAAATACCTTTCTCATAAAAATCGTACATAAAAGTTCTGCACCAATGTGAGTTATCATCAACATTTGGGTATGATTCATCTTCGATAGAACGAAGAATAAATCTTGAATCTTTAAACTTTTGTGTCGGGTCTTTTGCTAAAACTTCTCTATCAACAACATTCCAATAATCTTTATAAAGCAATTCTTCTTTAAGTTCCTTTTCAAGTTTTTTACATCGTAAAAATTCCTTTTCTGTTGTTTTAATACTTACACTTCTATTAGTTGATTGTTTAGAAGGAATGTTTCTTTGTAAGTCAATATTTGTTAATAATATATCTCTTATTTTTAGCAGTTCTGTTTGCGTACATTTCGATTCAATAAAAGTTGCAAGCTCAATTATGTCATAATCAAAATATTCAAAGTCAATCGAAGTTTGCTTTTTAGGTTTAGAGTTGGCAATAAAAATAATAATAAGTGTATCAAATTTTTTACTCAAATAATTAGTTTTAAAAGACTTTATGGTGTCATCTTTTTTTCGTTGTCGATTGTTTGAAGTTACTTGAACACACACCTTATTTTCATTATCATATAAATCATAAGTGTCTTGGTTTATTTTAATTGCTTTTTCAAATTTCCATTTTTGTTTAGAATAAATAATATTCAATAAGTTTCTAAAATAAGTTTCTGCATAACGACTTATGTCAGTGTCTCCTGACTTATTGAAACAGTCAACAATAAAAGCAATTTCAAAAAGTTTCTTTTTTATTTGTTGATTTAAATGCTGAAAGTCAACTATGCTCATTATTTACCTAGGGTATCTTTATGGTTACGCACAACGTTTTGGCGCTTGGCGCAGTGGCGGATTTCGGAGCACTAAACTGTCAATACACCACAAAAGTTGATGCGAGGTAGAATGTTTAATTAACCACGTCACCCGCCATTGAGCCAAACGCCTGTTATAAGCCGTTTTTAATTTCATTATATTCTTCCCAGCTCTTCTTTATACCAATTTCTTTATTTCGATTTTCGATTGTGTCAAACCATTGAAAAAAGTCATAATTTTCTGTGATTTCCGCTTTTTCTTTTTCATTGATATGACAAACTATGCCTTGAACGTCTTTCAATTTACCTAGTTTCTTTAGTGGATTTATGGTTTCCACCTTAATGTTAGCACACCACAAAAATCTTGTGTCGTTTGTAATAAAATTTAAAATATCGCGGGGAATATTGACTATATAATCATTAAAAGGAAAATCTGAACCCCAAACCCATTTTGCAAAACCTATAACATATTCTTCATTTGATTGCTCTCTATCCATTGCTGGACATTCAATATCGCAGTCACGTAAATTCCATTTAATATGCTTGTCGTAGTTAAAACAGTAATTCGATAGAAGGATAATTTTCCAATTCATTTCTAAATTATCCCACCACTCCTTTTCGGATATAGCCAATATTTTCTCAGTTAAATTGAGAGATACTTCTAATCTCTTTATTGAAGGCAAATTATTGACTTTTATAATATTTTTACTGTCCATTAAGCTTATATTTCAAGTTGTAATTCTTCAAGTTCTCTCTGCAATTTCTCTTTAGTTTTTTGAAAATATTGGTCCCAGTCTTCAATGCTGATTATTGTTTTAAAGGTGTCACTTTCTTTTATTGTGATGATTTCTGTTTCAAGAATTTTAATCTGTCTTTTTAATTTCGCAATTGCTGCTTTTAATTGGTCTTTTTCTTGAACAGTCTCAGATTTTGTTTTGAAGAAATTTCCTTTTTCAAGCTCATCAAGTATCTCAGAAACCTTTTTCAAGTCATTTGCATCATAAGCTTGTTTCAACTCAATAAAAATTCTTTGGGCTACTTCCTTAAATTCATCCGCTACTTTGTCGGGATGACATAAAACTGTGGCTTTCCTAAATTTCTTTTTGAGTTCTAATTTTTGCTCGTCTGTTAATTCAAAGATTCCCTTTTCCTTCTCGGCATCAACCTGTTCACGATATTGCCTTTCGTCATTTTCAGCTTCTTCATATTTTGTTTTGTCTGATTTGAATTTCAGTTTTCGCAATTTCAAAATATCAAGTATAATGTCGCCTAATTCAATTGTGTGGCGGTGTTGAAATTCAGAAAGTAGTTTTTCAAGTTCTATCTTTTCATTGTCAAACCCGTTAAGTTGGTTTTCTAAATTCTTAATTTCAAGTTTCAGTGCTGCAATTTCGGGGTCTGTCCATATTGAAAGTTGGTGATTTTTTGAAATGAAAATTTGAATTTTGTTTATTGCTGATGCAAATTCTTCTCTCTTTACTTCATCAATTATGTCTAATAAGTCTGAATTGAAATCATATTCTTTTAGTTTTGAAGTTTCCTTGTTTAATTCATCAATGTCTTCAAGTAGTATATAGTTTTTGAGAATTTCTAGCCGTTTAATGATTTTATTTAATGGGAATACAATTTCTTCATTTACTGCATCTGGATAATATTGTTTGCGAATATTATTGAATTCCGAAATGAACTGTTCGGCTAAAGTTGTGTCATTACTTGTAATAATTACGTTCTCAAAATTGCTTTCTGCTTTATAGCTCCAGTTGTATGAACCTGTAATGACTGTGCTATAATCAATGACACAAAATTTATTATGCATTAATTCAGTATCACCATTACCGATTTTATAAACTTTTGATTTGTCAGTAAGCAACTGCTCAAAATCAATTGATGAATTAAGGTTTATATTGTCGTTAGAAATTATGAGAGAAACGGTGCAACCGTTTCTTGCTTTATTTACTAATTCATTGAAAAGGTTTTTGTTGGTAAACCAAGCCACTGCAATAAATACAGATTTCTGTGCTTTACTTATTTCCTGCTGAATTCTTTCCGCTATATTTTCAAATACGGCTTCTGTTTGCATAATTATCAGTAATTTATTTTACAATTTGGCAACTTGTTTTTTAAAAACTCAATCTGTTCATCTGATATATTATTACTTCCTAAATCTAGCAATTTTAAATTAGTTAAGGTTGCAAGCAGACTAATATCTGATATTTCAATTCCTCGTAAGTATAAATATGTCAAATTAGTTAAAGTTGCAAGCGGACTAATATCTGATATTTTATTAAAACTCAAATCTAAATCTGCCAAATTAGTTAATGTGGTAAGCGGACTAATATCTGATATATTATTACTTCCTAAATCTAGCAATTTTAAATTAGTTAAGGTTGCAAGCGGACTAATATCTGATATTTTATTATACCTCAAATATAATCCTGTCAAATTAGTTAATATTGTAAGCGGACTAATATCTGATATTTCATTATACCTCAAATATAATTCTGTCAAATTAGTTAATGTTGTAAGCGGACTAATATCTGATATTTTATTAAAACTCAAATTTAAATCTGCCAAATTAGTTAATGTTGTAAGCGGGCTAAGATCTGATATTTTATTATGCCTCAAATATAATTTTGTTAATTTAGTTAATGAGGAAAGCGGACTAATATCTGATATTTCATTTTCGGACAAATTTAAGTATGTCAAATTAGTTAATTTTTTTATGTATATTATATTAGATAATTTAAAACTTCCTGCATAAAGTAGTTTTAAATTTAATATACTTTTTATAGTTCCAATGTCTAAATTTTTTATAGTCCCAATGTCTAAATTTTTTATAGTTTCTATTTGTTCTTTCAAAAATGTTCTTTTATTACCTAAAAAATCACTTTGAAATAAATTTTCAAACTCCCTTTTAATTCCTTCACTATATTTTATATTTATATAAAATACAATTTTCATATTATCATCTGCGGCTTTCCACCAGGCCAAAGGGTCAAATCTTTGTTGTATTTCATTTAATATTTTAGTAGTAATGGCAATAGTATTACCCACTCTCACTAAGTCCGTAGAGCCAATTGGTATTAATGCGTTTTCTTTGTTTCTGTCTTCTGTCATTTTTTGTGTAATGAGGCTGTTTTTAAAATGGCTTATAACGAATAGTGATTGACGCAGTTGCCATTCCAATTGTGTCAATCATGTGTTGGACGAAGTTTATAGCTGCGGGCACTGTTATCATAATCAA
>JBJORA010000120.1:0-35997 GCA_046049675.1 Bacteroidota bacterium
CAATCTTGTCAATAAACTTCTTCATCAAAACCATTCCGCCAAATGGCGTCACCTTCTTGTCACTATACTCAATATTTAGGTCAACCATTTTGGTGATATAGCTAGTGTAAAGCAAAGCTAATAAAATCAACCGTTTACACAAATACTAATATCTCTAATGCATAATTCAGGTTCTACCTCATTGATAGCTCTTATTTTCAGCGGACAGTTTTTTCGCACAATTCAAAAGGCGATCTTGAAGAACAAGTCATCACTGATAATGGTAGTACATATAAATTGAAGCACCTCAATAACTACGACAGTAATGGACGCCTAATACGTAGCGAACTGATGATTACAACATCACAAGGAATGCCCAAATCTGGTGCTAATTCTATTTGTGAATATGATGCTCATAATAATTTAGTTAGTCTAAAACAGTATCTGGACCGTGCACTTGTAAGCTCGTATGAGTGTACATACGACAGTAGCAATCACATTGTTGAAGAAAAGCAATATGATGCGAAATCCGCCCAAACGACTTCAGTAAAGTTCAAAAGGAATGAGTTAAACTTGATCACGCAACAGCGCGAGTATAACGACGACGATCTCCAATGCGAAACCAATTATGTTTGGCATAGAAAGCTATTACTTAAGTCCATAAGCAGCTGGCAAGTAGAAGGTGTAACACAAGAAATTATATTTTTTTTAGAAAAGTAAAATAGCTTGTGGCCGTATTTGACGTCTGCTTATCAGTTGTTTAATGAATTAGTCACTTTTCACCAAATCATTCCCAATTTATTATCGTATTTTCACCATGTACAATTTAGTTTATGCAACACCTAAGTAGATTTTTTTTGATACTTGTATGCTGTGCAGCGCTCTCACAAACAAGTAAAGCTCAAACATATTCACCTTTTTATTCAGGCAAACACGAGGTTGGTTTAGATATTAGTGCTATGCTTGGGAATTTTTTGAGCTTACGTAGTAGTAACGCTACTAATACGCCTTATGCCGTGCACTATGCATTTCACACTAAAAAGTTTACAGCGCGTTTAGGTGCCAATGGTAGTTATGTTACAGGCACCGATTTTGTGCAAGTAACCCAACCTTCGCCAGGCGGTATAACGATGCTACAGCGCAATTTAATAGACCATAGCTTTGGCGGTAGACTGTGCCTAGAGTTACACAAGCAGGTATTAAACAGAGTACAACTCAATTACGGGCTCGATTTTATAGCACAAAACATTCGCTCTGAAGCGAAAATTAGTGGACAATACTTTAAGAGCAAGAACACTTTATGGACAGGAGGCGGACCGGCGCTTCGCCTAAGTTATAAGATTAGCGACCATATTCACCTCATGACAGAGACCGTGATTTACGCGCGCTATGGTTTGGTAGAGGAACGACTACAAGACAATGTTCCCGTACCTGAGGTAAAGAACTACTCGCTATTAAGTGGTCAATTTCAAGCACCTATCAACCTTTACTTAAACTTTAACTTGTAGTAGCTGCTTTATGAGAATTCTATTTTTAGTTGCTATTTTGGGCTTTAGTTACAGTGGCATATATGCTCAAACATTTCAGAAAACCGATACGATGAATACGGACTGGAAAAACTTTGTAATCAAAAAAGACTACTGGACTGGTACGAAAGAAGTAGGTCTAAACTTTACAGGCTTAATCCACCAACTCGTACCATTCAACTTGGGCGCAGTAGATGTAGGTTATACCTCAATACGCACCAAATGGTATGGCAAAGGCAAATATGCCCTCCGAACAAGCATAGGCTTAGATGCAGCTTTTTTTGAACGAGACCCATTCTTTTACTTGGCTGTGGGCTATGAGCAAAGACGTATTATCGGCAAAAGGTTAAGCTATACGAGCGGCTGGGACAGTTTTTTGGGCAATAATTTGGCGAAAGAAGTAGCAAGTTCATCTAACGGAGCTACCATTTCTGCTGGCATTACAAGGCATTATAGCCTAGAATATAACCTCAGCAGTAGACTTTACCTTAGCACTGAGGCACAACTGCTCGTAGGCCTTGGCGGGGTTGGTGGTATACGCTTCGCTTACCCGACTTCAATTTTTTTTAACGTTCGCCTATGACTTTTATTCATTTTTTCGTCTTACCTTTATATTAGCTAACAAATAATAGAATTATGAAATTGAAGATTGCAGCCTTAGCGCTTGCCTCAGCAGCTACTTTGTACTCTTGTACAAAAAGCATTTCAATTAATCAGCAAGATGAACTGAAGCCCAATTTGCCTACCACTACATTTAAATATAGCGAAGGCAAGATGCCTTTTGGTTTAGGGCAGGTTACAAGCCACACTTTGGTTCGCCCAGATTTTATGGGTAATGGTGTATTCGATATGAATAATGGTTTGTCTTCATTTAATGGTTCGGCGGAGCACGTTGTTGTAACAGACGAAGGTGCAACTTTAGGCCGCGTTCTGTTTTATGATCCTAAACTAAGCCTTAATAATACTGTTAGCTGCGGATCTTGCCATCATCAGGATAAGGCATTTGCCGATGGTCTTGCTGTTAGCAGTGGCTTTGAAGGTCGCAAAACCACTAGAAGTTCAATGGCATTTTGTAATACCTTATTGAACAATAACTTGTTTTGGGATAGCCGTTCTAGCGATTTGAACGATCTTGCATTGCAGCCAGTTGCCAACCATATTGAAATGGGTATGGAAGACATGTCTCGCCTCGTAACAAAATTGAGCAAGACTTCATACTACAAGCCTCTATTTCAAAAGGCATTTGGTAGTGAAGAAATTACAAAAGAAAAAATTGGTGCTGCTTTAAGTATGTTTGTTGGTAGTATCGTTACTAATAACAGCAAGTTTGATAGAGCAGTTGCTATTACAGCGTCTACAACTACTACTGATCCAAACGGTATAGTTTCTCCAGGCTTCAATGCAAACGATGCTGAGATAGCTTTCAACTTTGATGCATTGCCTGTAGACTATAACATATTTACTGCACTAGAGAAAACAGGCCACGATTTGTTTTCTACACATTGTGCATCTTGTCACCAAGCGCCAAACTTTGCAGCTGATGACAGACCAAACGGCGCTTACGGCGGTGGTAGCGGCTTTAACGGTGGTGAAAACCAACGCGGCGCTACAAACATCGGTTTAGATTTGTATGATACAGATGCTGGTGTGCCGGGCAAGGGTACCTTTAGAATCCCTAGCCTACGTAATATAGCACTTACAGCGCCTTATATGCACGATGGTAGATTTACTACTTTAGAGCAGGTTTTGGACCATTATAGCGGTGGCATTAAGCCAAATCCGAAATTGGATGCTAAATTTAGAAATGGCAATGGTTCTGTAAAGCAAATGAACCTTAGTAATACGGATAAGCAAGCATTGATTGCATTTATGAATACACTAACAGATTGGGATATGGTAAATAATCCAATGTATAGTGATCCCTTCAAGCAATAATCGTTTTGAATTTACAATAGTAGAAAAGCCCTTGTTTATCGAGGGTTTTTTTATTTTGTGAATTACGCAATCTTAATAAGTTCCCGAATCATCAACAATGCAGGCTGTTTAACAACTTTTTCTCAGTTTAGAGAGGTAATTTTGAAGCCAACATGGTAAGAAAATTACTGTCGATAATCGCCATTCTAATATCAAGTGCTGCATACGCTCAAACCGAGGCTGCTGATGGTGCCGCGGCGAAATATATTGCAAAGTACAAAGACCTCGCTATTGAGGAGCAAGTACGTACAGGTGTTCCTGCCGCTATTACTTTAGCGCAAGGCGTTTACGAGACAGGCAGCGGTAGTAGTCCGCTAGCAATTGAGGCGCGCAATCACTTTGGTATTAAATGCAAAAAAGATTGGACAGGTGAAACCATGCTGCACGATGACGATGCCATGCAAGAGTGTTTTCGTAAGTACCCAACAGATCGTGATAGCTATATCGACCATAGCAATTTCTTAAAAAACAATCGTCGTTACGCTTTTTTGTTTGATATACCGGTAGAAAATTACAAAGATTGGGCTGTGGGTTTACGCCGTGCTGGCTACGCAACTAATCCTGCCTATAGCAGTAAGTTGATTGCTCTTATAGAAAAGCACAATTTGCAACAGTATACGGCAGAAGCAACAAAACTTGCATCAAATAAAATTGCTGCAAAAATTGCGGAAGATAAAGCTAAAGAAGCGCAGCTCGCAGCAGAAGCAAATGCAGCAAGTGCTGCAAAGAAAGCCAGACAAGATAGTATAAAGGCTGCTAGAGTTGCTGCAATTGATGCGCAAGCACCAGAAAAGATAAAGCTTGTAGAAGAGAGTTATATGGGTTTAAGTGGTTTTTATGCCAAGAAAGGCGAACGACTTTTGCAGGCTAGTATTGACCGTGGCATTCGTTATCAAAAACTACTTGAACTCAACGATTTGGAAGACGAAGAGTTGCCATGCGATATGTTTATTTTTACAGAGCGCAAATACAAAAAGCATCCTACTCGCCGTAGTCATTTGATAGCAGAAGGAGAGGATATGCTTATAGTTGCACAAAAAGAAGCAATGCAATTGCGAGCATTATTAGCACTTAATTTATTGAAGATCAATGATACGCCATTAGTTGGTCAGCGTGTTTATTTACAAGACGTGGTAAGCCGCCCTCCTAAACTTCGCGGTTTTGACGCACCAGTAAAAAATGCAGCGCCTGAAGTGGTAAAAGAGAATGTTAGCGACGTGGCTGTTGAGCCAGCACCAGTAGTAGCAGCAGCACCTGTCGAAGCAGCTCCTCAAGAAGACACGGATGTGAAGTTGGCAAATAGACTGTTTGGCGGTAATTCAGCACAAGATCCTACACAAGAAACAAATACACCATCACAAGAAACTACGATTACTGCAAGTGATGCAGAGCGAATTCGTGCAGCAAAAGCAGAATTAGCTCGTGAAGAGTTTGGTACACAAGTAGCAGATGTGTCAACGCAGAGTACAACTGCAAGTACAGAAGCTGAAGCTCAAAGACAAGCCGACGAGCAAGCTGCTTCTAAGCGAAGAGAAGAAATAGAGCAAGCACGCCTTTTAGCACAACAACAAGAGCAAGCGCGCTTGCAAGCAGAGGAAAGTGCGCGTAAGCTTGCCGAAGCGAATGCACAAGAAGTTGCTGCTGCACCTATCGTAGTTGCTGCGCCTGTGCAGCCAGTACAGCCTCCTGCGCCTCGTCCTAAAAGCCCAAGTACTTACAACGAGAGTGGTGTAAGTAGCGAACTACATCGTATGAAGCGTGTTATGGATGAAGTAGTTTATGCTGCTCCACCACCACCTAAGCCAAAGTTGGTTGATACAGTAGCTAGGCCAGCCGCACCAAAGCCAAGTACGTCGCCAAAACCTAGCACAACGGCTACAAATACAGCTCCAAAACCTGCAATAGCGGCAAAGCCCAATACTGGTACTACAACAAAGCCTGCCGCAACTGCAGTAACGGCAAAACCTAATACCACTGTTGCCAAGCCAGCAACCTCTGCAACTAAGCCTGCTACAACTACACCAAAGCCAGGCACTAAACCTGCTGCAACGCAGCCTGCGAATAGCAAACCTGCAGCAAAACCATCAGGAGCAAAAACTACTGCGGCAACAAAGCCAACTGATACAAAAGCATCTCCAAGTAAAACAACTACAGATGCTAAAGCAAAGCAACAGGTGCCAGCCAAGAATACGCAAGCTGCAAAAACAACTACTAAGCCAAGCACAGGCGCAGCAAATGCGCCAAAGGTTGTAAATAGACAGGCTGCAACATCTGCTGCAACTGATAAGCCAGCAGCTAAAACGAAGACAACGCAAACTAAACCTGCAGCAAAGAAATAGGCGCAATGATTCAAGTACTTGACAAACAATTTGTGCCGTTTATGACTGCACAGCAAATTGCAGACCGTAATGCACAATTAGGCGCAAGTATCAGTAAGGATTACGAAGGCAAAAATCCTTTGTTGATTGGCATACTCAATGGTTCGTTTATGTTTGCTAGCGATCTGTACAAAAATGTAACAATCCCAAGCGAAATTAGTTTTGTAAAACTAGCAAGTTATAGTGGTACCACAAGTACTGGCCATGTAACAAGTATGATTGGCATGGATCGCGATTTGTTTGGCAGACATGTAATTATTGTAGAAGATATTGTTGATACAGGTAAGACGTTAAGCGAGTTCTTGCCAACGCTGCAACATCAAGGTCCTGCAAGTATTGCTATTGCCACATTTTTAAGCAAGCCTGAAGCACATCAACAGCCTATGGACTTAAAGTACGTAGGTTTTGAAATTCCAAATCGTTTTGTAGTAGGTTATGGTTTAGACTACGATGGTTATGGCAGAAATTTGCCTGAACTGTATCAATTAGCCAATAGTTAGTAGATACAATTACTATTGAGCACGTGAGGTGCTATCTGTACCGCTATTATACATTGCTGCAATAATATTATTTGCTCCTTCCTCAGCGTTATTGTATCCAATGGTGTGATAGCCACTTATAACTTTATTGTCAAGTTTATTTTTGTGTTGAAGTGTACAGATCTTGAGATTCTCTTTAGTATCAAAACTTAGAAATACTTCTGCAGCGGCTTTGTCTTCATCAACAAAATTTATCGAAGAGCTTTGAATTTTCTTTAGGATTTCTTTTTCAACTTTTCCCATTGGACCGCTATAGCGTAGGCTCGTTGGTATATTTACTTTTTCCGAACAGGCAAGCATAGGGTAAAGCTGAAGCATTTGCATTTCAAGTTGTTGCCTTTCTTTGCTGCCAATGCTAAGCAGTTGGCTTTTAGCCTGCCAAAGCCGATATAGATATAATTGGTCGTAGCTCTGAGTATTCGTGGAGCTTTGTACATGCAGCGTATCTAGTATTGCCTTTGCATTGGCATTATCGCCGTTGGCTTGGTACAATTTAGCTAAGTAAAGCGAGAAGTATTTATTGAGTAGCGGTCTATTATTTGTGGAAAGTTCCTTTTTGTATTTGGCAATAAAAAAGTCAGTGCTAAAATCTTTAATCAAGTACCACACCTCATCAAAGCTGATGGTACTTTCTGTACTAAACAGTTTATAAATGACTAAGTCTCTCTCTGGATTATTAGCAAACTGGTTAATAAGAAAGTATTGCACGGTGTACTTTTCAATCGTAAGCGCTAATAGTTTGCCAATGGCACTCGGTGACAACCACCATCGCTTATTTCTAAACTTTAGTGCTGCTATTTCTTTTTCTTTTGCTATCAACTTTAATAAGGATAGCGTAAAATCGTAGTGTGGTTTGCCAAGTGTTGTGCCAAGATGAACTTCTCTAAAATTTTCTGCCTTGGCAATGCAGGCTTGTGCTTTTGCAATTTGCCCGTCATACAATAGGTTGCGCGCTAATGCCAAATTATACCAGCCATAGCCCGGTGTGACGCCATTTTTAGCAATTGTACTTCGGCAAAGCTGTATACCTTTTTTAGGTTGCGCATTATAGTTACTCAGTAGAGCTTGGTAGTAAGTGTATTCCTGCAGTTTCTTTTCCGAATCGTAGTCTTCTTCTTGTGCAATTTGATAGAATTTAACTGCTTCGCCAAACTTGCCTTGAATGCTTAAGAATGTTGCATAATTATTATTACTGATGCCATTGTTTTGTAAGATGGTGTAGTACTTATTGCCACTATCAATATTGTTGCTATAGGTGTATAGAATTGCTTTATAAAAAGCAGCATTTGCCATGGCACGCTCCATGGAATTGCCATAGAACATTTCGTGATAGGGTTGATCCTGCTTTGCCTGCCAAATACTGCTATCTAAGTAACGCATGGCTAGCGCCTCATTTTTCTCTATGCTATTCTCTAGCTGTGGGGCTTCTTTCTGTGTAAAAAAACGATTTCTGTGGTGAATCCAAGCAAGGTGTGTATAGCTTTCGCAATGTTGCTCATTGACTAGTTTACGTTGCTGAAACCTGCGTATTGTAGCAATGGCATCGCCTGGCTTGTTGATCAGTTGATAGCATTCCTGCAAATGGCCTGCTATCATATCGTAGTCGTTCTGATAGGGTAGCACTGCTAAAAAAGTATAAACATCTTTTGTACGAAATCTGAGGATTCTATCGTAGTCGCGCTCAATTAAATCCATCGCGGTAGCAAAAGACTGTGCAGCCATTTGGTAGCCTAATTCATCAGCTGCGCTATTGTATTTAGCCATCGCTTCAAACAAATAGCCTACATAATAATTCGGATCTAGTCTAATAAACTCTCGGCCACGATACAAGGCATCTTTGCCGCCAATATCTTCAAGTGATCGTTTTGCATCTATTTCTTGACGCACTTCACTTTTCTTTGGTACACTTATTTGTAAACGCGGTTGCGGCATTACATATTCATCCTCGCTATCTTGCGCATAGCAAAATACTGTGCTTGGAAGCACTAATACAATTAGCAGAATAATATGTAAAAAACCTTGACGCATTTATTGTGGTCGCATATTACTTAGCTTGCTAATAATTGGCGTTGCAATATTGGCTAATACTAGCTGCTGTGCCTCACTATTTCTAAACTCAAGCCTATGGTGCAACACTGGGTGGTACAAGGCGGCAAGATCGTCTTCTGTGACATAGTTGCGACCTTTGATTAAGGCGTACGAGCGAAGGCATTGCAGCAAGGCTATGCCAGCACGTGTACTTGCACCTAAACTTATGCCAGCATTATTGCGCGTAGCTTCCAAAAGCTGCACAACTGCTTTTATCATTTGCGGATGCACAAATACTTCTTGTACTGTGCTTTGTACATGCATCACATCGTCTATGCTAACCACAGGAGTAGTATTGTTGGAACTTTGCTTAATGCTATTGTAGTTACTTAAGATATCTTCTTCTGTTGCAGTATCTGCGTAGCCAAGATTAGTTTTGATAAAGAATCTGTCTAGTTGAGCAGCTGGCAAAGGATAGGTGCCTTCAGACTCGATTGGATTTTGTGTGGCCACCGTGAAAAATAGTTTTTCTAATTGATAACTAATATCGCCAGCTGTAATTTGCTGTTCTGCCATGCACTCTAGCAAGGCGCTCTGTACTTTTGGAGAAGCACGATTGATTTCATCGGCAAGTAGAATATTGCAGAATAAGGGTCCTTTCTTAAATACAAAGTCTTTTTTATTGTCGTCGTAAATATGCGACCCTAGCAAATCCATTGGCAATAGATCTGGTGTAAATTGTACACGCTTAAAAGCACTTGTACTTGTGCCGCTACCTATACTATTAGCTAGTGTTTTCGCCAAGACCGTTTTACCAGTACCGGGATTGTCTTCTAGCAAGATATGGCCACCAGCAAATAAGGCAGTAAGTACAATGTCTATTTGTGCTTCTTTGCCACGAATAACGCGCTGAATGTTTTGCTTAAGTGTGCTAATGGTTTGTACTGCTTGGTTCATTGTAATACTATGGCTTTCGTAAAATTAAGAGTGTTTTTATAAAGTTGATATGGTTATACCAATGTCTGTCTTTGCGCGAAGATTTTTTAAGCTGCTGTATAATTTGCTTGCATTGCACTTTCCAGTCGAATTTAGGTGCTGTATTGCTGTATTGCAACTGCTGATAAGCGGCTGTTAACGGACTTAGTGCAGAGGCGTATTTATCGTCGATCGTTCGGGCATACTGCACGTCAGTGATCTCGGTTTTTGGTACAGTGTATTGTCTGCAATAGAACATCACCGCTTTTTTGGCATAATAAGCTTGCTGTTTGTTGCCACTTGATAGCTGCAAGCGCAGGCGATAGTACCACATCAACAACTTTGGTAGAAGCAAAAGCAAAACAAATAGCAAGGCCAAGATATAGCTGACGATAAAAGGCAAGCTTTTGTAGATTGACTTTTTTGTTGCTATTGGTTTAGCTGTATGCTTTTGAGTCGCTTTATATTTCCGCACATAAACTTGATCGGCACTTGTACTTTGAGGTATGGATGCAATGGCAAGCTGTGCGTTGGCAGATGGTAAATTGTCTAAGCGCTTGTCGTAGTAGATAGCGCTCACCGTATCGCCTTTATCGAGATATGCCATGCCAATCTGCTTGCTATTATGCGAGAATTTAGCTTTAGCAGTATTAACTTGTACTTCTTGAGAACTTGTCAAGGTTTTGTCTTTTGCCACTAGGCTAGTTAGTTTGATACTAATGCGCTTGCTACTTGTATCTATAGCACTAATTATGCCATTTAACCCAAGCGATGCTTGTTCAGGACTTGTTGGTGGCGTACCATCTGCCTGATTGCCTTCCCGGTTTTCTACGGCATCTACAGTAGTGTCAAAATCTAGCCAGCCATATTCTGGAAAATATACTTCCACCCAAGCATGGGCTTGATTGGCATAGTACCAGTACCAACCATCATTTTTACCATTACTACGATTTTCGGTAAGCATACCTGCGGCAATACGGCAAGGGATGCCCATATTACGCAGTAGCATTGCCGTTGCGCCAGCATAATAGGCGCAGTAGCCTTTATGCGTGCTAAATAAAAAGTGATTAAGCCTGCTTGCACTAGGTACGCCAGGTACACCGGGGTTCTCAGTATAATCGAACACGCGTCTGCCGAGCGCATCTCTACTCCAAAAGAAATCTTTAACGGCCAGCACTTTGTCTATTGTAGTCGTTTTGCCTTTGCTTAAACTATCTGCTAGTCTTTTAATAGCTGCGTACTCGCCAGTACTTGGCGTACTTGTATAGTACTTGTAAAAATTACTATCTAGACCTTTGTAACTTTTGGCTTTGCGCAATAAGGCGAAACGTTCTTGCTGAAATTGTTCTATCAAAGGATTTTGAATACTGTACACGAGTAAAGCGCTATTAAGCTGACTTACCTTGCTTTTAGTTCGATATGCTGTATGGTATGCCTCACGAAACTGTTCGTCAACAGGTATAGTTTGCATAAAGTAACTTGTACTTGGCGCTACAAATAGGGCAGGTGAAAATTTACGATTAAATATTTTGGTTTCTACAGTTTGTCTTGGCGAAGTAAAACTTGCATTGGTCAGGATTTTAGTGCTATCGCTAATAATTTCAAGCATACCAAGAGCGCTTGGATTAGGCTCAAACTCATCTTTACGTAGCATGGCCGTGTCGCGCTCAAAGGTTTGTGTAAAACTGTCGTATTTAGTATAGTGATAAGCCGTAAGATAGAGTGGGCATGCCAGTTCTGTACCCGGATAATTATAGTCGATATGAGCTACCAGAACTAAAGCAGTGTCTGATTTGCGTGCACCACTTAAGCCCATTGTCTCCTTAAAATCTAAATTGCCATTATTATCTGTTTTGGTAAAATTACCTTCGTCGTTTTGGCTACTTGTTTTTTTGTTGTCGAAGCCAGAGCGTAATTGGTCTTGCAATAAGTAAACCGTACTAAAACTAATTGTGGCGCAAAACAAGCTAAACAAAATAGCCCGACTAGTAAACAGTATCCAATGCTTTGCTTTAGTGCCATTGCTATGATGCAAAGCTTGTGAGGTATAAATGATATAAGCTGCATACACAGCCACTAAGGCGAGTATCATCGCAAAATCGCTGTATTGCAAAGTAGTGGAACGTGCTACAACAAAGGCCATAGCTACAAAGAGCAGCGAGGCTACAAGTACCGCTGCAAAACGCTTACGCAAAAGTGCCCAGCCAACAAGCCACGCTACAGCAAACGCAATTGCAAATATTCTGAATTGAACTGAAATAAAGAATGCATCAAACTCGCCACTGCCGCTACCACTTAATACTTTGCCAATCGCAATGAGTAATAAAATTAGTAAGGCATAGGTTGTACTAAACCTAAAGCGGTAAGCATAGAAAATGGTGGCACTTACGATACCAGCTGCGAAGTATAGTGTTTGTTGAACATACTGGTCGCGAAGAATACTATAGTATAAATTAAGTTGAAAGAACAAAAAATACATAAACACAATAGTAGGCGCAACAATAAACAGCAAGTGTGCTATTGTTTTACTTATACCATATGTGCGTAGTGCCTGCATTAAATTTTATGAATTGTCTTGTTGCTTTGCTCTAATATTTTTAGTAGTTCTTTTTCGTTGTTTTGAATTTTTCTGCTCAAAGAGTGGGCACTCCAAGTATTACTTAGTTGCTTGATATAGTCTTCACTTGGAATTAAAAAAATTTTCTCTATCAAGGTCTTTACTGGGCTAGTTCTAATGACTGATGCTAAATCTACGTAAACAATTTCTGTGTCTTTGGTGCACGTACTCAAGTACTGCTGCGCATCCTCAGGATTGCTAAGCGAGTGAATACATATCAAGCATTTCTTACGGGTACTTGCAAAAAACTGCAGCGGCATCTTACTATGCCATTCGCTATCAACAATTGTGCTTGTTGTGTGCGCATCTGCTTGTGTAGGCTTGCTATGCTGTTGGTCGCTGTGTAGTACTAGTTTAGTGTCATTGCCTTGAAAGCCCTTAATGAGGCCATAAATAGCACTCTTGTATTTAGTAAGTAATACCTGAAGCAGTTCATCTTGCAGGCTGAGGCTAATAGTAGTATAAAAACTAGGGTAGAAGCGCAACTCATCAGCAAATGGATTGAAAATTTCTGGCGTACGCACTTGTAGGTCTTTGTTCCGCGCAAAAATTCGCCATACGATTCTTCGTGTATCATCACCAGTGTCAAATTTCTTAAAGCGAAGAAAGTCACCATCAATGCGACGTTGCTGTGGCACGCGCTGTATTGCTTCGCTACTTGTATTGGGCTGTAGATTAATATGTTCTGTTTTGCTAGGTGGCAGGTGCAATAAAGTATTTTGCGCAGGCACTTTTTTATGTAAACAAAAGAAACCAAAAGCGTCTCTAAAAAGAAACAAGGCAAATTCTACATGATAGGTTTTGCTAATTGGCATATTGAATTGCACTTCGCTATTGATGGCTCTTCGCCACCATGCAAGCTTGTTACTACTGCTTAAATTAAAGATTGGACTATACTCTTTATTGTTAAAATGCAGTGCGGCTTGTACAACACCCATAAGTGGCATCGTTATTTTTTGTACTAACACATGCAAGGCTGTTCGATGCAAATTGTCAGTGCTATGTTCAATGAAAGACAGTTGCACATTACTTTGCTTATTATTAAACAACAACCAACTTAGCAACACTGAAATTAGCATCACGATAGTAATGGCAGCAAATACACGAGAAGCAATAAGCCACATTAAATTAAACACGTTTGCATAAGCGATACCATCGGTAGAGGCACTTTGCTGTAGTTTTCCAAGAAAAATTTGTAGGACAACTAATGCAATAAGTACCACAAAAAAATTAAGCCTTAATGGACTGTAAAGCTGTATTTTTTTCTGAAAGTTAGTGATGGACGACAATGCTACTGTCTCTTTGGTTGTTGCTGCGTAAATGTACAGCGACTTTCCCAAAATTACTGTGAAATTTTGCCGCGTGAAGCATGCCAAACAACTGACTGCAGGCTTCTACTTAAGCTTGTCTAAAACTTTCCACAACGCTTGTTGCATTTGCTTATCATCGCAATTATAGTTGTTGGCAATAATTGCGAAACTATAGGCATTGCCGTCGCTGCCAGTAATATAGCCTGCATAGGCACGTACACGATGGATGCTGCCGCTTTTCATGTTGATATCATTGATGATTGGTAGACCAGCATAGAAGCCGTTAAAATAGGATTGCTTGCGAGCATAGTGCAATAAGCTGCTCAAGGCGTTGGCACTAACACGATTTTGAGGGCTTAATCCGCAGCCGTCGAATAGATGTAAACTATTTGCGTCTACTTTCGCTTTTTCACATAATTTAGCAATTGCAGCATTGCCGCTTTCTATACTATAGATGCCATTGTATTTATAGCCAACTGTTCGAATCAATGCCTCGCCATATAGGTTAATACTTTTACGCAAGAACCAATACGTAATACTATCTAAAGTTGGACTTTTATGTATGTAAACGGGAGTGCCAGCAGCTGAAACTTTGTAGCCAACTGACTTGCTTTTTTTGAAATTGAGGCTATTTTGCATGTCAGCATTTAAATACGTTGCACCGGGAATACTAACACCAATATTATAGTTTGGATTTTCCAAACCTACGGCGCCATTCATTAAGTAATTGGTTTTTAAACTTGTTGAATTTTGTAAAAATGTGCAGGTCTTATCGCTATTACCTTTTGCAGTGACGACCATATTAGTAAAACTCACATGCTTATCAAGGAAGCCAGGCATACACCTGCCGATTGTTGTCGCAGCATCCACTTTTGCTCCTGGCTTTAGCGCAACATCAAATTGATTTTCTCGCCACATGACTGGCTCACTAGCCGCACCGTAGTAATTGCCAATATCTTCCCAAATCCAGGCTTTATTAACACCTGTATAGTCTAGTGGCAGATTATTTGTACAAATACTACCAATCCTAAACTTTTGTTGAGCGCTGGCATCAATTACCTTTTCTAAAATTTTATTTGGATCGGTGTTTGCAAAACGCCAGCTGCCGAGCGTAGGATCGTAGCTACCAATTACCACCAAACTGCTGTCTGTTTTATTGGCGTAGAAGCTTGTGGTATATTCAAAATCTTTTCCCAAGTATTCGTAAGCAGCGAGCGCAGTAATAATTTTTTGTGTGCTTGCGGCTGGCAAAGACAATTCGCCATGCGAATCAAATACAATTGCGCCGGTATTGGCATCGCGTAGACTAAAGCTTACGATGCCATGGCTCATAAATTCACTTTCCTGCAATTGTTGCAAGGCTTCTGCGCAAGCATCTATACTCCGTTGTGCGCAAATACTGCTGCACAATAAGCTGAGTGCCGCAGCTAAAAATATTGTCCTCATTTTTTCTTTTTATACTTATGATGCCTGTCTAAGCCATCTGCAATCATCGTAACTGCTTGTGCTATGCGACGCTCGCGGGTTTCTGCGCGCTTTGCATCTTCTATCCATTCAACGTATTCTTTTTTGTGACTGTAGGCAAATGCCTCAAAGGTTTGCCATGCTGCTTTATTTGCCTTGAGTGCTTTTGTAAGATCGGCCGGGGCTTCTATTGTGCGAGACTTGTCACTAGGCTTTTTTGTAGTTTTACCCAAGCTTTGTTCGTTAAGCATGATAGCGTACTGCATCATCTTTTTGAATTGGGCTTTCTTTGGCAACTGCTTTATACTTGTCAGTTTTCCAAATTGATACATCGCTTCATCGCCATTTGCAGTGAGTTCTGGAAATTGTGCCATCATGGCCTTATTTTTCCAAAAACCAAAAACACAATGTTGCTTAAATGCAGCCATGCCGCACACTATGCCTTTGTAACCAAAGCTAATGCTGCCCCACTTAATACTTTCTTCTATCATAGGCGCATACTCATGCACGCGTTCACGAAGATATTGTAGAATAGGTTGTGCAAACTCTGCGCTTTTGTCAATATACTTTGTTACGTCTGGATGATATTGCGACATTGTACTCTATTGCCAACAAAGATAAGTACTGGATAGCGTGCAATAATAAAAATACCATATTTTTGAAGCTAATACATGGCTAAGAATAAGCAGCAACAAATTGCTAAACAAGTTGCGCCTGTGAAGCAAGCAGAAAAAGTAGCAGTAGAAGTTTCAACGCAAAATACGATACCTGCATGGCTAAAGTTTGCACCAATCATTGTACTGATTGTAACGGCACTAGCTCATTTTGTTGGTCTAGGAAATGGCTGGGTAACCTTGGATGATGAGCTCTATCTGATTAACAATCAAAGTATACGCACTTTATCGGCTGAGAGCATTGCTGAGATGTTTAAATTGAGCAGTTCATATGGAGGCAACTATCATCCACTCGTAGAATTGAGCAATGCTATTGAATTTAGTTTATTTGGCGACGATTGGCAGAAGTATCATATCCTTAATTGGCTGCTACATATTGCAAATACATATTTGGTTTTCGTTTTTATAAAATTGCTTGGCAAAGGCAATATTGCTGTGGCTTCTGCTGTTGCTTTACTTTTCGGCATTCATCCGATGCACGTGGAAAGTGTGGCTTGGCTTAGTGAGCGTAAAGATGTTTTGTATAGCTTCTTTTATCTGCTGGCACTGATTAGCTATTTGCGCTATAAAGCTAATGGCAAGATGTTGTTTTTTGTTTTAACTGCTGTGGCATTTGTGCTAAGTTGCTTGAGTAAAAGTATGGCAGTAACCTTACCAGTTGTGCTCATGGGAATTGACTATTACTACGATGAGAAGTTTGAACTAAAAAGCTCCTTGAAGCATCTTGTATTTTTTGCGATCAGCTTAGTATTTGGTTTATTGGCATTAAAGACACAAAGCGATCAAAATTATATTGGCGCTTACAACTTTAATATTTTACAGAAGATACTCATCAGTTGCTATGCTTTTGTTTACTACATCATCAAAATGTTTGCACCTATTAATCAGTGCGTATTGGTTCCATTTGAACGAGAAGGGCTAAGTACAATGTACTACCTTGCGCCACTAGCAGTAGCGGGTATAGCATTTTTGCTCTATAAGGCCAAAGGATTAACTGCAAAAGTGTTACGTTTTGGATTTTGGTTTTACCTAGGCAGTATTTTTATTGTACTGCAATTTGTAAGCGTTGGTGCAGCTGTGGTTTGCGAACGCTATACTTATATGCCTTATATCGGTTTGTTCTTTGCACTATGCATGTGGTGTTACAATGCAATCTGCGATTCTAAACATCTGCTACATGGTTTGCGTAAACTGTTTTTACCCTTGATGTGTATTATTGCTATTGCCTGTGCAGCTGCTACACATATGCGCACACAAGTTTGGAAAGATGGCACTACCTTATGGAAAGACGGCACGAGTAAGCAGCCGCAAAGTGATTACAGTTGGTTTGGTTTAGGCAATTCTTTGAAGAACGATTATAGCAGAATGTTAGCAGAACGTTATCCTAATGGCGTGCCGAATCCTGTGCCAGCAGATGTTGCAGAGCAGCAGAAAGAAATTATTGCTGCCTACAATACCTGTTTAAGCATTAATAATACGATGCCCAATTATTTGATTAATTCAAGCGTTGCGAAGAGCGAATTTGGCGACAAGAAAGGCGCCTTGGCTGAGTTAGATAAGGCGTATAGTGTAAAGCCACAAGATGATCAAGTATTGTTTAACCGTGGTGGTGTTCGCAGAGACCTTGGCGATTTGAACGGTTCTATACAAGACTACACAGCGCTTGTTAATTTGAAACCTCAATATGCTAATGCCTACTTTCAGAGAGCTATTAGCTATAAAACGCTTAATCAGTTTGATGCAGCGATTGCGGACTATCAAAAAGTAATTGCAATAGATCCGAAGTTTAATAATGTTTACACCAATCTAGGTAATGTTTATTTTGCAATGCAAGATATGTCAACTGCTATTCAATACTACAATAAAGAACTAGCCATTTCTCCTAAGGATGCAAATTCGCTGCGCAATAGAGGCGTTGCAAATTTTGCTATGGGTAAAAAGCAGGAGGCTTGTGCTGATTTGCAGGCCGCTGCTAGTCTTGGACATGGTGGTGCTGCAGAAGATATCAAACACCTGTGTGTTGGACAATAAGCTATGCTGAAACAAAATAACTATACTAAGACCTTCACAAATTTTACAGCTTTGTGGGCGGTTGTAGAAAGTGGATTTGGCGGTGTTTTGCATGCATTTAATTTACCTTTTACAGGCATTGTGCTTGGCGGTTTTTCTGTACTAATTGTAAGGTGTTTGGCTTTGCACACGAATCATGTGTTTAGAGACATTGTTGCGGCAACGCTAATCGTTGCTGCTATTAAAGCATTGGCTAATCCTATTACTTCTCCTTTTGCATATATTGCATTGGGTTTTCAAGGTATACTAGGTGCAATTATTTATAGTATTAATCGCACAAACTTTTTATCGCATATTGTGTATGCACCAATTGCTATTGTAGAAAGTGCTGTACAAAAACTGCTGATGATGACGCTATTCTTTGGCGCCACATTTTGGAAAGGTGTTGAAGCGATAAGTATAGCAGTAAACAAGGCGCTAGGAATCGAAAATGCAAATCACTATAGTTTGTTGTTTGTAAATATTGGTATTTACCTAACGTGGGGAATTGTTCTTGCTTTTTGGTTGCATGCTCTACCAAAGCAAATTGCTGCTCGGGAAGTTCAGTACAGAGCATTGCTTGCTTCTCTGCCAGTAAATAGCGATGAAGCAGAACAGCGTAAAAGCAAGCCTTTACTATCACGGAAAAAACTGCTAGCCTTAGTTGCAATTGGTTTATTGCTTGCGTACCTAGTGCCTAGTGGAGGACAAATTGCAAATGCATTTTTGTTTTTGTTACGTACCTTACTAATAGTGGCTTTGTGGTATTTATTGGTAGTACCAATTTTTTCTAGGTTTGCACAAAAGCGAGCGCTACAAACTGCTAATAGTAATTCTCAATATGGCGTAGTTGTTGGTGCCTTGCCTCGTTACAGACAGATATTAAAACTTGTACAGCACCATGTAAATACCCAGTACAAAGGCTATCGCCGCATTAAGGAATTTGTAATTGGTATGCTTACAATAGCAATGATAGATGATGCAGCCTAAAATTTATATCTTAAGTGCGCCTGTACACAGCGGTAAAACAACGGCCTTGCAACATTGGCTGGCAACAGGCGTGGATGCTGCTGGGATTCTTTGTCCAGATGTAGATGGTCTGCGTATGGTTTTGGATATCAGCACGCAACAGCAGGTACAGCTGCAAAAATCCGTAAGTACACATCCTACTGATATTTGCATTGGCAAGTATGTATTTAGTGCTGATGGTTTTGCAAAAGCACAAGAACTTTTGCTGCGTGCACAGTCATCAGATGCGAAGTTTTTGGTAGTTGATGAAATTGGCAAGCTAGAATTAAATGGCAAAGGTTTAGAACCCGCATTAAGCCAAATACTGAAAAATTATAGGGAGCATAGCCAACAGCTTTTACTTGTAGTTCGCGATTATTTGTTGGAAGATGTGATTGCACATTATGAATTGCAAGAAGCCACAGTGATAGATAAAGACGAACTCTTATCTTTACAGTATGGCGCTTAAGGGTCTTGTACTAGCAGGTGGCGATAGCACACGCATGGGAATGTCCAAGGCTATGGTCAACTATCATGGCGTGCCGCAGTGGCAATTCGTACAAAATTTGCTTTATAAGTATTGCGAACAAGTATTTGTAAGTGTTAAAGCAACTAATGACACCATTGATGCACCGCAAATCGTGGATCAGGCTCAGTTTATGGACTGTGGTCCATTGGCAGGATTAATGTCTGCACATGCTACATATCCGCAAGATGATTGGTTTATAGTTGCTGTTGACTATCCTTTTTTTGAACTGCCAGATTTTAGGCATTTACACGCTAGTCATATTACTACAAATCGCACTACCGTTATGCGGCATGCAGATAGCGATTTTTTTGAGCCTTGGCTTGGTATTTATACATGCGAATTTTTACAAAGCGCGGCAAAACACATCGCAAATGGCGAAAATTCTTTGCAGCGCATTTTTAGGCAGTTAAGTATAGACGAATGTTTGCCGCTGGATGCTTCGCATATTGTAAGTTGTAATTCTACTTTGCAAATGCAGGATGCGCAGCGCTTGCTAAGTATGCGCAAAGGCTTAGTAAAAACGAATGTGCTTAAGTACAAAAGCGAAAACTATACTGCCATAGAAGACGAATTAGCTGTAGAAGAGCCATTAGAAATTGCAATTGAGTATAGTGCTGCAAGCAGCCGTGAAACGACCATCATTGCTGTAACAATGCGTACGCCCGGTCATGACGAGCAGTTAGCACTTGGCTTTTTATACACTGAGCAAATCATCAAACAATTTTCCGAAGTACACGAAGTACAACTTGGCACGAATAACCGTGTTACTGTGCTGCTTAATGAAGATGCTAAGCCACAATTACAACAAGCGCAACGCAATTTTTATACAACAAGCAGCTGCGGTATTTGTGGCAAGGCTAGTATAGAAGCTGTGCAGCTAGCCTTTGATTCGCTTGACTTGCAAAAGATCCAGCGCATTGATGAAAAAGTACTTTTTTCTTTGCCTAAGCAACTTAATGAAACCCAAACATTGTTTGCAAGAACTGGTGCTGTACATGCCTCTGCATTGTTTGATGTTCAAGGTAAGTTACTTACTGTTTTTGAAGATGTAGGCCGACATAATGCACTAGATAAGTTGGTAGGCCATTACTTTAGGGAGAAGCAATTGCCTTTGAACAATCATATCTTGCTATTAAGTGGTCGCGCAAGTTTTGAATTGATTCAAAAGGCGCTAGGTGCGGGCATAGGCATAGTTTGTAGCATCGGCGCGCCAAGTAGTCTAGCTGTGCAGCTGGCCAATGATTCTAATATCTTGCTCATTGGTTTTTTGAAGGCATATAAATTTGTGCAGTACACGATGTTACGCTAGGCGTGTGTATGCGGCACTATACTCACAATGACACTTTTGCTCGTTGGCGTATTACTGCGATCGGCGGTGCTTTTAATCGGCACTAGCACATTAGTTTCTGGGAAATAGGTAGCAATGCATTGCCTTGGGATATTGTAGGGTATTATCAAAAATTTACTTGCTACACGCTTCACGCCATCGCTAGTATTAATTAGGTCAACCACATCTTTCTTAGCAAAACCAGCTTCTTGCATATCATGCTCATTCATTAGCACTACACGACGTTCGTTAAGTATACCACGATAGCGGTCGTCTAAGCCATAAATCGTTGTATTAAACTGATCGTGACTACGAATAGTCATCATCAAATATTCTCCTTGTGGTACTTGAATTTCTTCTACGGCGCTGGTCGTAAAATTTGCCTTAGCATTATGCGTCTTAAATTCGCCAATACGACTACCGTTAGGCAGGTAAAATCCTTCTTTGTTGCGTACTCTGATATTGTAAGCGTCAAAGCCCGGTATCGTTTTTTCAATAGCATCGCGAATATGATCGTAGTGCTGTAAGTATAAATCCCAATTCACAAGGCTGCGGTCGCCAAGTGTAGCCTTTGCTAAATGGCATACTATTGCAGGCTCGCTATGTAATTCAGTACTAATCGGTTTTAAGGACCCTTTACTCATATGCACGACGCCCATGCTATTTTCTACCGTTACAAACTGATTGTCGCCGCCTGTATTGTCAATATCAGTACGAGCTAAGCACGGAAGAATGATGGCTTCTTTACCATGAATCAAATGGCTGCGGTTGAGCTTAGTGCTAACGTGCACAGTTAAGTCGGTTCTGCGCAAGGCCTCTGCTGTAAACTCGGTGTCAGGTGTTGCGCTTAAGAAGTTGCCACCCATGGCTATAAACACTTTTGCTTTGCCTTGGTGCATCGCTTCTATACATTCCACCACATCGTAGCCGTGTTCTTGAGGAGGTGTAAAAGAAAAGACCCGTTGAATATTATCTAAAAATATTTGTGGCGGCTTTTCATATATGCCCATCGTACGATCGCCTTGTACATTGCTATGACCACGAACAGGGCAAGTGCCAGCACCAGGTTTGCCAATGCTGCCTTTCATGAGCAGTATATTTACCACATCCTGAATGGTGGTTACAGCGTTTTTGTGCTGTGTTAAGCCCATAGCCCAACATGCAATAATCTTTTGCTTTGTAGCTAGGATATTGGCAACTTCACGAATTTGCTTTTCTTCAACACCACTAACGCGCACAAGTTCTGCAAAGTTTTGTTGCCTGATATTTTTTTCAAAGCTTTCGTAACCCGCGGTTTGTTTAGTAATAAAATCTTTATCTATCACAGTGCCTGGCGCGGCATCTTCTGCTTCAAGCAATAAGTACATTATAGCTTTTAGCAAAGCCATATCACCATTGATGCGCACTTGTACATAGATATCTGTAAGTTTGGCCTTTATGCCTAATGCGCCTTTTACTTCCTGCGGATTGGCAAAGTTTAATAGGCCAGTTTCTACAATAGGGTTTACGGAAATAATTGTAGCGCCATTTTCTTTCGCCTTTTTTAAGGCACTCAACATACGGGGATGATTAGTGCCCGGATTTTGACCGAGAATGATAATGACTTGTGTATTATAAAAGTCTTCGAGCTTTACGCTGCCTTTGCCAATACCAACAGTTTCACTAAGTGCAACGCCACTACTTTCGTGGCACATATTGCTGCAATCCGGTAGATTATTGGTGCCATACTCGCGAACAAACAATTGATACAAAAATGCAGCCTCATTGCTTGTGCGACCACTTGTATAAAACACGGCTTCGTGCGGCGATGATAAGGCATTAAGCGCCTTGCCGATTTTTGCATAAGCTGCTTGCCACGAAATTGGCTTGTAATGTGTTGCGCCTGCTGGCAAATACATTGGTTGTGCTACACGACCTTTTTTACCAATTTCATAATCATTAAGCAAGCTTAAATCGTAAATGCTGTTTTTGGCAAAAAATGCAGCGTCTAATTTTTTTGTCGTGGCTTCTTCTGCAATGGCTTTTGCGCCATTTTCGCAATACTCGGCAATGCCGCTGCGCTCATCATCGGGGTCGGGCCATGCACAACCAGGACAATCCACACCGCCTTTTTGATTTAGGCTTAACAATGCCTTCATACCACGCGCTATTGGCATTTCTCCAAAGACGTGTTTGGCACTGCTAATAACAGCAGGTATACCCGCAGCAGTTTGCTTAGGTTCTGTAAGCTTTATACCAGTAAACTCTTCTGGATTTTCAGCATCAGGTATTTGCTTGTGGTCGGCCATGGTTGAGATTTGCGCTAGCAGGTTTTGTTTGGGTTAGGGTAGTTGTCGCTTTGGTCTTCGTCGGTATGATCTAGGCAGACAAAATCTTTTTCTAATAGCATTGATAAGGTATTACCATTCTGCAATGTCATTATATTTTTATGGGTGATGATATCGTTGGTGTACCATGTATCTGCATCTTGCTTTGGAAAAAACAAAGTAATTGTTTGTCCATTAAATACTGCAGCTAATTGTTGATGCACTTCACTCACTTGAATGCAATAGCTAAAAACAGCGTCATTAAATTCTGTGCGTGCACTAATGCTGCCATTGGTACATAGCGTCTGCACTTCTCGCTTGCTAAGTCTAAAGCGCACCGAATTGTCTTTTATTCTTATTTTCATAATAAGCCTGCTGTAAAATTAAGGCATTTTACCTAGCATAGTGCAATATCGCTAGGGCTTAAGGGCTAGATATTTTCTTGTTTTTGACACTGTAGCTAACAGCTTTTTAACCCACGCGTAGTTTTTTGCTAACACAGTGCGGCACACTAATGGCTCTACCTTTATTGAAACCAAAAAGTAATTGAGAAATGAGAAAGCTATTATTTTTATTGCCAATGCTCGCTATGTTTTTTATGCAATGCGGCAAAACAGAAATGTATCAAGACATCCAAGGCGAGTATGTTGGCTACAGCACAATTAACAGTGATCCCGATTGTACGCATGCATTGGAAGTACGTGTTACAGGTGCAAATTTTACAGTTACAGAAGCAATCAGTAAATACGATAAATTTAGACATGCCTCATTAAGTGGTCGCACTGATAGCGATGTGAACATGACCTATATATTGTACTACGACAACAATGGTGCGCCGCAATATGCAACAGATAGATACTATCTTTTCTTTGATGGCGTTAACTTAGAACTGGTTGACGATAAAGGCAATAACAAGGTGCATCGCTTTGTATTAAAACGCAAATAAGACCCTGTTAGGTTTTACATAAAAACCAACCATCATAATATTTTACCAGCAATACACTTGGTGTAATGCGGTTGACGATTTGCTGTTATCTTTACCCTATGCAGCAAATACACCCAAATATTGTAAGACAGTTTTTCTTTCTTGCCTTGCTTGTTGTGCTTGGCTTGTTTATGGCAAAACACTTGATGTTCTTGCTTGCACCTGCTTTAGGCGCAATTGCATGCTATGTGGTGCTGCGCAACCTTATGATAAGGCTAGTGGTAGTGCATAAGTGGCGCAAATGGGTAGCTTCGCTTACATTAATTCTTGCAACGCTTACACTTGTGATTGCTCCCTGCATTTGGCTTGGTAATTTGGCCTATCACAAGTTGGCGCCTGTTGTACAAAATCCATCTATGGTGCAAGAAAATTTTAATAGCATCGTAGAATTTGTGCATCAGAAGACGGGTGTGGAGTTGTTGCAAAAAAGTTACATAGAAAAAATTAACGGCGTGCTCATGCAGCAAAGCCAAAAGATATTAGGTGGCACATTGCAGACCTTGGGTATTTTGGGTATGATGCTTTTGCTGTTGTACTTTATGTTGTATCAAACTACAGATGTTGAGCGATGGCTAAGGCAGCGTTTGCCATTTAGAGATAAGAATAAAACAAAGATAATAAAGAAAACGCGCGACCTTGTTTATAGTAATGCGATTGGTGTGCCACTCGTAGCAATTTTGCAGGGTATCGTGGCCATGATTGGTTATTTTTTATTTGGTGCGAGCGAGCCTTTGCTGATGGGTATTGTTACTATTTTTGCAGCATTTGTGCCTGTAGTAGGTGCAATGCTAGTGTATGTGCCTCTCGGTTTATTTTTACTGAGCAAAGGCGATATGTGGCATGGCATTGCTGTTATCGCCTGGGGCTTAGTGGTTGTTGGCAGTGTAGATAATGTCGCACGATTTTGGCTACAAAAGCGCATGGCCAATGTACATCCTTTGGTAACGATTTTTGGCGTAATCATGGGTATGGAAGTATTTGGCTTTCTAGGCATTATCTTCGGCCCGATATTGATTAGTTTGTTTAGCATGCTCGTATCGGTTTATTTAGACGAATTTGGCTATGTAGATGCCGATGATGTAGAACATCCTTATGATAAAGGAGGAGAAATATAAATTTTTTTATTAAAAGTTTTAATGCTTAATAATACATTTGTAGCTATGAAAATAATGAAGTGGACTTTAAGTCTTTTAGCGGGACTAATGATGTTTGCAAGTTGCGGCACTATTGAAGAAGATATTTACATTAGTAAAAACGGCGACGGTAATTATGTGCTAAAAAGCGATATGTTGCCGATGCTCAAAGGATTTGCTAGTTCTATGGGAGAGGGTGATGTGAATATTGAAGACAAACTTTGGAAGGATTTTCCAGGAGAAGAAGTTGATAGTATAATTGATCTGCGCTCTCGTATGACTGAGGAACAACTAGCAGATCCGAAAATGGCAAAGCTTTTAGACAAAATGGAGGTATTTATGCGCGGTTCACGCAAAAGTGGTGTATTGTACATGGGGGCACAAATGAAATTTGCGAGTATTGCAGACCTTAATGCACTTAGCAGTGCTGGAGAAACGCAAGATGGCACTGAATCTGCTCCTACAAGTGAACCAGGTGCTATGCCAACAAGCTTACCTATAAGTAAAGAACGCAAATTTACCTTAGCTAATAATACTTTAACATGCACAGACAAGGGGCAAAATACAATGGAGGACTTGAGCATGAAGGAGCAAGTGATGGTCAATAAAATGATTAAGGATGCCGAGTTTATCACGCGCATCCATTCTAAAGATAGAATTAAGAAAGCTAGTGGTTTTGGCCTTGTATCATTCAACGATAGTGTGGCTACTTTCAAATACGACTTTCAGCGTATGAGTAAGGGCAAAGACAAGCAGAATTTTGTAATAGAATTCTATTAAACCTTACTAGTCTTCGTAGGCATAATCTGCCAGATACTCAAAGTGGCGGCCAAGTCGGCCTGCATTGCAAATAGTAGCGCGTTGCAGCATGGCATTGGTATGATCTTCTGCTACAAGGTCGTCCATGATATACTTTTCTAGAAACTCGCCAAAATACTCGCTAGCATCGCGTGGTAATTCGTTAGGCAAATTGTCTACCGCCATCACATCTATAATATTTCTACTAGCTTGGTATGGCGCTGCTTTTGTTCCAGTGCTTCTATCGTATCCGTATACAGGGTCTGCAATCGTACTTGCACCGAGGTTGATAGGTACGCTGCCATTTTCATCACAAGTGACGTCGCTTACAACAGTTGTTCTAAAGTTTACATCTTTAACATCATCTAGTTCAAATAAGCGAGCGATACTAGCATCCCAATAAATGCCATTCATTAAAATATCTGTGTACTGGCTGAATTGCTTATTGTAAATGCACTCGTACAAATGTGGTTGTGCATGAAACTCGTCGCGGTGATATTGCTTGTCTAATTTGCGTTGATACAAATCTTTGCCAGTAAGGTGCACATAAACAGGGTAGGCGTAGTTTTTCGCACGATAATCCTCGGTGCTTACTTGCTTAATATCTAGCACATTCATTATTTCTAAAAGACCACTTGCAACGCGGCCTGTGCCAGTAACAGCAATTTTAACAGGCGGAATTCTCAGAGAGTAATAACTCTTTACAAGTTCGTCGTAACTCTTATAGCTGTGTACAGCTTGTAAATTAAACAAGTTCCATTTTTTGCCATAAGTGAGTAAGCCGTTATGTGCGCCAACAACACCAGCAAAATAGCCGAAGCCTACTACACGCTGACCATCGTCGTGCGTAAGGCACTCGTAATCTATGAGGCGAATATTCTTTTTAATAAGCGCCTGCATGAGTGGTTTGTTATAGGCTTGCTTCTTTTTGGTATGACTAAAAAAGCAATACGTTTTATTAGGAATTAATGAATCAATTTTTACTTCTTTTACGCCGAACAGAACATCACAATCGCTTAGGTCTTCTTGTAGGGTTATGCCAGCAGCACTGTATTCGTTGTCTGTAAAACTACGATGTGGACTTGGCTGTACTGCGATTTGCAAATTACTATACTTTGCTAGCATATCTGCACACTGGTGCGGACTAAAAGGCACACGATTGTCCTGAGGTGTTTTTGTTTCTCTTATAATGCCTATCTTCATAACTTTGCGAAGCTTTTGCTATGCAACAAAGGTAAACGGGCAATGACGGTAAATTACTACGAGTTATATCAAATTAATGATCCATTTAATATTGATAAAGACGCACTTCGCAAGCGAATGACGGCCTTGCAGCGCGAATTTCATCCCGATAAATTTGTTGGCGCAACGCAGCAAGAGCAGGATACGGCTTTGTCTATGGCGGGTATGATCAATGCAGCCTATAAGACGCTAAGCAATCCCACAAGCAATTTGCATTATTATCTACTGCAGCAAAATATTATTACGGATGGCGAATCTGTGCAACTGCCGCAAGCTTTTTTAATGGAGGCGATGGATATGGGCGAGGCCATAGATGATGCACTTGCGGCCAATGATGTAAATGCAATAGAGCGCATCGCTGTAAGCTTACAAGCGCAAGAAAAGCAATATATGAGCGAGATTATTGCATGCCTCAACGGCAAAACAGAAAATAGTTTAGCTAAAGCACGCATTAAATATTACGAGCTTAAATACATACTTCGGCAACAGAATTTGCTGTTGCGCAAAGAAGAATTATAAGACACTATAGTTTGGTGAAACTACGCGTACCAGTACTGCCATCGCTAAACTGTACATGCATCAAATAGAAGCCTATTGGTAAATCTTGTACCGATAGTTGTATGCTTTGCTGTTTGTTGGCAAGATGCTGTTGCATTACTTGTCCGCTACTTGTCAAAATACTACAAGCATGCATAGTTTTGCCACTTGCTTTAATTACATACTGACTGCCTTGTTGCAACACCGTAAAATGATTTGCGATATCTGCATCATTTATTGCTGCTGGAAAGTTCGGCGTTGTAAAAGTGGCATCATTCGATAGTGTTGTTCCATTGACGCTAGTCGCTTTAATACGATAGTGATAAGTTGTGCCTGGCGCTAGATTACTCATAGAAGCCGACTGTGTTTGTGCTGTATTGCCAGTGATATTATTTGGTGTCATGGTAATTGTATTGCCGTAAGTTGTGCTTGTGCCATACTCTAGTTCTGTGCTGCACGAAGCATTATTGGGGTTGACTAGCGCACTGATATCTGCTGTTGTAAAAGTAATATTACTTGCGTTTGGTCCGCTAGTAATCGTTGGTGCTATTGCATTTGCATCTGCAAGAATTAATGTGCCGTTATTCCAGCTGTCCATTGTGGCTTGCCCATTGCCATTAACAGCATTGCCAGCGTAAGTAAAAGTTACCGCGCCACTGCCACTCGCTGGAGCAGTCCACGAAAAATTCCAAGTCGCGCTTGTGCCACTCATTGTTTTTGGCCCATTATGTGTGATTTGATTTGGATTAGGCCCTGCACTAAGCGTAACGTCGCTATTGCTAGAAGACCAACTACCCGCACTGCACTCCAAACTAAAGCCAGCTTTTGCAAAACCACTGCTTGTTACCGTAAACGATAGGTTGTAAGTAGTGCCAGCAGTATAGCCAGCGCTTGGCAAACCTGTAAGTGCCAATAAAGTACCGCCGTTTGAACTGCCATGGCAGCTGCATCCAGTTGCGCCCAAAATGCCTACTGAATTAGAAGACAAAGACGTATATGCAGTAGCTGCAATTACAAGCATTGTTAGTAAGCGCAGAACGACTTTAGTTTGTGGCATGATGTAAAGTTATGCTATTGCCAAAAAGTGGCAAAAGATTGGCGAAGAAAAGGGTAATGGTGGTGATGGGTTGGAGCAATGACGATCACCGGTGATATTGGAGCTGCGTAATCATAGCTATACCTTGCCTGTGAATTATGTTGTTTATATACTTTGAATTAGCTAAAGACAAAGAAATAGTCACAAAATATTAGTGAATACTTTAGGTCCAAGCAATAAATTCTACAGTATTCAGTTATTAGACAAAAATTGGGCATGCAACTCAATATGCTAATTTGTAAACAGAAAATTTGTCTCTTTTTTGTAGTAACAGCATTTGCCTCATGCGATTTTTCGGATCATAGCAATACTAAGAAGCTTGATGCAATTACAATCACTGCAACACAGTATTTGCGCTTTGCGCAATGCACTATTGCAATAGATGATTCCCTTGCAATAGTGAAAAGTGTAAATTTCAATTTACAAGTAGCGCAGGATACTAGTTATACTACTACTTATATTAAAGACACTAACAAGCTTGGTGCGATTAAACGATTGATACAAAATTTTGAAAAAGTCGATTTGCCTCCTGCGATTAACTTACTACTGCCGCCAAAAGCAAATGTAGTAACATTGCAGTGCACGAAACGTGGCATCACCAGCGGAGTTAAGTCATTTAACTGCGCCTCCTTACAACAGCATGGTGTTGTTGTTTCATCGGACCTTAATGTGCTGCTATTTACTTTTGCGCACTGTTGCGACTTAAGTAGAAGCACCTTTACCTGTTTATGTCAACAAGACAATTGATGTTAAAATTTGTGATTGTGTTTGGTAAGGTGTTATTCTTCAACTAAATTTATCATATCATCTTGGCTAGTGTGAAATCCTTTGATTAATTGAAGTTCACACACTGGCGTAAGTTAAAACTGCAAATTTTGATAAAGTGAAGCGTATAGTGTTTTTTCTGATGCTTGTAATTGTAATCAATGCAATTACATGCAACAGCCTTACTAAAAGTATTGTTCGCAATTCACTGTGCCTGGAATTTAATGGCAAAATTGATCACATTGAATTAAATCCTGGCCGCAAAAAGCTCAGATATGTTATTGTAAACGGAAGCGACTGTTTTATTCAAAATCCTATAATACTTCAATTTAGCATCGGAGATAGAATCATTAAAAGAAAAGGTAGCATGCAGTATATGTGGGTAACACAAACAGGCGATACGACATTATTCTATAAACAAGTAAGAGGTGAAGCTGGCAAAAGCATAGACATTACTGATGAGGACATTGGAGATGAAAAGTGCGAGTAAATTCTGCGAACTAGCTTTAGATTATCAATAAATAATGGCAGATTTTGAAGGATTTTATTGGGGAACACTTTATACTAAAGAAAAAACACTATATATTACAAATTAAACAAATTAGGTTCATCAATGCTACGCACATCTTTAAGAGTTTGTTTTGTTATAGCAATTATGTTTTGCAGTTCATGGGCAAAAGCACAGCAGTTTTCACAAGATTTAATGAAACAATGTCTTCATTTTCTGAACAATGTACGATGGCAGTGCATAGACACGGATACACTTAGCGTAGAAGATGTAACCTACGTCCGTGTAAAATCGCAAAATAAGTGGTGGAATGAAAAGAAAGCGATTTATGATACCATTTCTCACAAGGTCTACTTTGATAGTGAGATTGAATGCCTTGCCATAATCAATAAAAAGCCATTCTTATGCATTGTTGATAGCTTGCATTTTGTTGACTATACAGCATTCAATTCAAAGAACTTACTATATATAGATAGAACGCCGCATGTAGATTCGCTATCTCCTAGGTATTCACTTGTGTACCTATTGACTAAGTTTTCAGGTAGAGGAATTACAGTGGTTCGCTTATGGCATAAACATGATGATATTGCTGTAGATTTTAGATTTATTGATGACCCTAAAGGCTTGAAGCCACCGCAATTGTATTTAGTTGATTTTCACTATGAATAGCTTGATTCGTAAATATTTTTCGTGTTCAAATTATCAGCTTTTACTGCTGCTATTTTTTGTAAGTTGCAGTAGCAATAAAACGCATTCAATATTCACAAAAACAGCCAAGGTAGCTGTGCCTGCTTCGACAATAAAAAGCTTTAGCTATGACGTCGAGGCTACAATCGGAGACAGTGCTTCCATAAAAATTACTACTAAGGTACTCAATGATAGCAATGAATTGCTTAATTCTGGTTTTACGCAAGGCAATAATGTTGTGCTATCGCAGGCAATAATATTTAGCAAGCGTGGCACAGTTGTCAATGCTGTGAATTTGACTCAAGAAATTGAGGATAGTCTAGCAGATTTTGTGACCTATGACTTTGTAATTGAGGGTGAAAAATCAGCGCCAATCGCTGTAGTTTGTGAATGGCAGATGAGTAATGGTGGTAAAGAAAATGAGCGGTATTTTCAACTTGATGGAACAGAACTGCCATATAAGAGAAATAGAGGGAATTTATTGGTTGACACGGTCTACGAGGTGTTTCCAGTAAATTTTGTTGATGTAAACATGCGATAATTGTAGAATGTGCAGTAGCGCGCATTCGGCAGCATCAGCTAGAGGTGCCATGTTTAGCATTTTTTTATAGTAGTGTTTTGTCACAAGAGCTGGCCTTAGTTGTACTTTTATGTTACGGTTAGAATGAAACGACAGTTGCTTTGCATCGTTACAATGCTAACGGCCTTTATTGCAATTACTGCATCATCAGCGGCTGCTAAAGGCGTTGCGGGTATTTACCATGTAATATTTAAGATGCAAGATAAAATAAGTCTGAAACCGATTTGTAACGCAATGTTTGTCGTTGGTGATGATACGATTTTCACAGACGCACAGGGAAGGGCAGAAATTGATATTATATGGCGCACAGTATGTCCATTTAGGCTTAGCCGCCGACAGCAAAAACGCGCTAGCGATCAACTCAACGGAAAGTATCTTTACGTTATCTACAATGCACAGGTTCAAACCGTAGCTAATAAATGGAGAGAGTATGGGCTTGGGCAAGCACGTTTGGATGCTAAAAAGGCGTATTGTGTTACGATGCTTTGGTAAATTGTTGATGTAAGTTTATTGGCAAAAAGTGCCAAAATTCCTTATGTTCGTTAGTATTTCTGAAAACACATGAAAATCTCAGTTCGCCACTTATTCATTGCCCTGGCGTTCATTTTGTTGTTCAGTAATTGCACAGATACTACTAGCAAAACAACTTCTCATATTTGTGGACATTTAGTTCAGTCCGTCATAGGTAAGCAATATGAGGCCCATGGGCGCGTAAACACAAAGTACAGATGGGATTTTTGGTGCCAATTAGCTGACTCAAATAACTGTCTAAAATTTATGTATGAGGTTGTTGAAGATAGCGGCTCCTCTGTTTACGGTACAGAAGATACTATCAATACGTATTGCGTAGACCAGCGTCTAATGCGCTGTTCGGGCGATACCTTAAGTTTTGTATTTGCGCCAAGAGATACAACTACTGTAATGCTCTATAACAAAACCGATAGCACAATTACGATGCAAACCTCTGGAATCAAATTTTGCCATAGCATGCCAAATGAATTCGTATTGCGCGAGGTACGCAAATAGTTAATAGATTTGCAGGAAACAGTCTTGTATCTGATGTCATGGTTCTCAAAGATTCGCAGGGTATATGCTATGCAGCCAAGTTTGGCAAGACTTGCTGTAAAGGTCTTGCTACTTTTGTTTTTTATAACATGGCTTTGCGACCTTGCTGAATATTATGGAGAGCTACGGTGGCTCCTTTACTTTGCCTTTTTTGCTGTTGTACTTGCTTTGTTTTATTCGTATGCAGGTGTAATTGTTAGATGGTTAAGGAGGTTTAGCGAATAGCTTCTAATTCTCCTACAATCTAGCAAGCCCTGCATAGTTTGCAAAAAGCACTTTTCTATGAAAACTTCAAAAATCAATACTATTTTTGTTGCTGCTACTAAGTTGACCGAATAACTCGGGATATTGAAGTCAATGCTTTTTTTATGATGAACTATCTTTCAAAAATCTTAAAATTTTAATCAATTGCTATTCAGAGGTATGTTTTTTAACGTAGCACATATTGTTGTACAAGCCTTACTTTATTTCGTAACTCCGACAGTCATTGTCATTGCTTACAAAGTACAATTAAAATTTGGTATTATTTGTAAGCTATTGTCAAATGACAGTCGCATGAATTGGCAGTTTATTTTATCGGCAGCAAACAATTTTCCTGTTAGTTTTTTACTACTAGACATGCGTGATTTTTCTAATTGTAGCCTCGAGGTGCGCGCACATCTTATGGCAAAATTCAAGCTTGAAAAGTTGTTTTGGCTAATTTTTCTTGGTTATCTTGCCTTAGGTGTAATATTGATAGTTACTGAAAAGTTTTTCGTGCAAGCTCCATTGGATGTCAGTCTTGGATGAGTCTATGTGCAACCAGCATTTCCAATAGTTAAATTTTTACCTACTCCATGAAGAAGTTTATAGAAATAGCAGTTTTACGAAAAATTCAATTAATTTTCATTCTGCTGTTAATCGCCGCTACCATTATTTTTTTTGTTAACCAGTGGAAGAGCTTTGACACAAGTATGAAAGAATTTCGGATAAAAGAGATAACTGGAAACGTTACAAATTTCAAAGATTTAGGACATGGCGACTTTTATGTTTGGTTAAATAGCGAGAGGTATTTTTTGCCGCTCTTTAAGCGGCATATGCAGCAAATTCAAATCAATGATTCCTTATATAAACCCGCAAATTCAATGGTGTTTCAGTTGTACAAACGAACGGATACCGGGATTTTCAACAGTGGCCTGTTAAAAATTGATTGGCGGTAGTTTTCAAATATGCTACATGGTACATGCTCCGTGAAAATACACTTTACGCTAGTCAAGATAATTAGTAGTCGTGGGAATTCATTAAAATGCACAAAAAAATTGGCTTACCTTTAGAATTAGGAAACAAATTACGATGAGCAAAACTAACATTACATCAGCGTGTATCACTGCATTAATTTTACTTTGTAGTTTCGGAGGTAAGAAACCACTAGAGTGTTCTCGCTACTTTTGTTTTTTATAGCATGGCTTTGCGACCTTGCCGAATATTATGGAGAGCTGCGGTGGCTCCTTTACTTTGCCTTTTTTGCTGTTGTACTTGCCTTGCTTTATTCTTATGCAGGTGCAATTGTTAGATGGATTAGGAGGATTTTTGAGTAGTTTTACAATTGCAAAATGTCAAATAACACAATAAAAACTAGCACTAAAGTGTTTGGTGCGCTTATGCTACTTGCTTTTGTAAGTCAACCGTTTTTACATTGGTATAGTAAAGCGTTTTGGGAAGATGTATATACAAGACCACGCGCTGTACTTTGCCATCAACTTGATACGTTGTCTTTCCCAGTGCTTGTTGTTGAGTCGTCTCGAGATATTGATTCACTTTTAGCATATTATGAAAGAGTGCAATTAAACAACTGCAATCCAGATGGTGTAGTATTCAATTTGCTATTGCGTACAGTTAGTTGTCGGGATACAATCTATGTTATGAATAACAAGCGAAATGACTCAATTGTAGAAATTATTTCTACAGCAGACAGAGGGCCTCATTTTGGAGGAACTTATCTAAGAGCTTTTGCGCATGCGCGCTACCTTAAGTATATAGGGCAACCTTAGCTAGGGTAGCAGTAAAACATAGAAGTTTGTTTGCTGGCTAACTATCTAGTCTTTTAGTCATACTTATTTGCGCTATTCGAATAGTAGAAGTAGTGCTTTAGATTTATTCTGTTCTTTATGCCGAAAAAATATGACGCTTTGATGGCAGCACAATATTTAACAAACTCACTTAAGCATGTGCTAGCAAACTTGCTTAACTTTACAGTATAACTTAAAAATTGAGAGCCTTGTTCAACACAGATACGAAGCATACCAACGCTCACAGGTTTTTAATTAGGTGCATTCGTGTATTCATCTCTTTTGTTTGTTGTAGCTCAGTTTTCCAATCCTGTGGGTCGCGGTATCAACAGAAAAATCAATGTATTTCATTTTTACAAAAGCATTATTCATCTGTACTTACAAAAGCTTCAAGTTATATGAGGTATAAATATGATCCTTATTTTGGAAGGTATGATGTTGGTTTAGATTCATCTACGCCAACTTTCGCAAATTTATATCTGGTACTAGATAGCGCTGAATGTGTTGACGATGAACGTGTGAGGTTGTATTGGAATTTTTATGAGAAGTTAGGTTCTTTTGCAGTAGGGTATTTTGTTGATTCTACAGGCGCTATTACTGAAGTTAAAGACAAAATGCTAATCAACTATAAGCAAAATATGCTAGCAAGACACTATCACTCGTTTGGACGTGGAGTAATAAAGCAAGTTGGCGCCAAGCAAATGCCTGCTCTATCATTTATTCAGCGCTTGGACAGCATTCTTACAAATCCACAAAAGTATCCAGATGCATTTGACTACTTAAATTTTGAAAAATATGATACGGTTTCATTTTACATTTCTAGCTCATCGAAATTTTAACACAATTTCAAGGTATAAACTATAGTAACTGCAAACATATTCCATCAATGCGTCCCGAAAATCATCACTCTTCCACAATTGTTCGTAAGCTTAGTAAATTCAAGACTAGTTTTCCTTTTTACTGGCCACTTATTGTTTGCTTGGTGAATACGTTTTTTTTATGCAGTTGCAGCCAGATTAGATCAATTGGATATCGCAGTAGGCTAGGTAGTGCAAGTACGGACACCCTATCATACCAGACCTATAAAATAGCAATTAAGGATAGTAGCCTTGTGCAAGTACTTGATAGTTTTATTATAGATTTGTCTCAGACAATACAAAGCGAAAAACTGTGTCCATTTAGTAATAATTATATTTTTTTTAGGCAATCTGGGGATAGTACTTACTTTCAACTCTTATCTACTGATCGCAAATTACACTATACTGACACCACTATAATTGTACCGGCAGGCTATGAAGTAATGCCTGACTACGGGATTCTAGAATATAAGGGTCATGTTTTTTTAATTTCGCTTTTTGATGCTTGGCAAGATGAAAGCTACAAGCCATGCCACGAAGTATTTGTTGAGAAATTTGTACTCAATCCTGACAAGTATAGTTACACAGCAAAGCCAATACCAGTGGAAGTTGCTCAATGCTTAATAAAGCAACGACGTGCTGGCATGTGGATTTATGAAACTTCCTACAAAGTGATTGGCAAGATGATGAGTGCGCCAAATAAAAGTTTCAGAAGGACGGGGGAGTTGATTGTGAAGTAGCCAGCCTTTGTCTGAGTTTAGATGCATGTGTGGTCTTGCCAACGAACATTAGCATCAACCTTTGTAAGGTTGATTATTAGCTAAGCAAATAAATATGCTAGGCACTAATACAACGCGATACTGCTTACAATTAAAGTTTGCAAGCAATAGCATCAATTGTTTGCCGTAAATTGCCGTATGAAATTGATATTCTTTACCATATTTCTATTTCTAGCTCCGAAAATTTCGTTTTGCCAAGATGTAGCGAAAAGTAGCGACACCATTCTTCCAACT
>JBJORA010000121.1:0-22169 GCA_046049675.1 Bacteroidota bacterium
CTAACAAGTAAATAGAAATACTTTTAAGACTTAAGAAGCCTCTCTAGACAGTTTGTGTCATGAGAGGCTTTTTTGTGTGGAATTGTAAAGGGTTTTGCGCTATTACAAGGCTAGGTGATCGTCAAGTAGCTGAGCTAAGCCGTACATGGCTTTTAAGGAATTGTGCCAAGTATTAATTGCTTGTATATCTAGGGCTTTGTATTGCTAGGGACGTACAAAGGTTAAGTATTTGGTAAAGTGGGGAGGTGCGTATATGATTGTGTTGGTGGCATGCGTAGTGGATAGCGTAAGACAAAACATACTTCAATGATTAGAGAAAGTAATAAACTGAAAGTGAAACTAAGGATAAATTGTATGAGTATAATATAAAAAATAATGCTAGACCACCGTGGTTATTTTTGCATCTATGATGCAAAGATAACCACCTTCATTTAATTTCAAAATGTCCAGTTTTTTTTATAATAAACTGGACAAAAAACCTATCTTTGTAACACAAAAAAAGAATGAAAATATCTGATTACATAGCATTTTCCATAGATAGACTCCCGAAAGGCTATATATTCACCTATGCAGATTTTACTACAGAGGTGAGTCAAAAAGAAGCGGTGATAAAAGCCCTAAACCGTATGGTAGCTTCGGGCAAGATTGCCAAAGTATCCAAAGGGAAATACTACAAGCCCGAAAATACTCCATTTGGTAATCTTCAGCCCAATAAAGCACAAATAGTAAAAGACTTATTAGAAGACAACGGTAAAATAATCGGCTATCTCACGGGTTTCAGCATTTACAACCAATTGGGCTTAACCACACAGATAAGTAATACCATACAAATTGGCAAAAATCAAGTTCGCCCTAATTTTAAAAGAGAGCGCTATATGATTGCCTTTGTAAAGCAAAAAAATACGATAACCAAAGATAACATTCCATTGTTGCAGTTACTGGATTCCATTCGTTACATAAAAAAAATACCAGATAACACTATAGAAGCGACTTGTAAGCGATTTTTGGCAATCATCAAAAAGTTTACGGGTAAGGAAATCAATACTTTAGTACGCTTGGCTTTAAAATATCCTCCAGCTACTAGGGCTTTACTAGGTGCTTTGTTAGAGCAATTACAACAAGCCAAAACAACAGAGCCACTTTTCAAATCATTGAACCCAATAACCAAGTATAAATTAACAGATGCATCGAAAGCGTTATCCACCACAGAAAAATGGAATATTATATGAAGTTGCACGAAAATAAAACCTTATTCAGACAAGCAATTCAGTTTACGGCTGACCAAATGAGTATTCCTGCCATTTATGTAGAAAAAGATTATTGGGTTACTTATGCGTTGTTTACTATTTTCAATAATGAAATTGGCAAAGACACGGTATTTAAAGGAGGAACGGCACTATCCAAGTGTTACAAGATGATAGAACGCTTTTCAGAAGATATTGATTTGGTAGTATTGAGACGAGAGGGTGAGACAGACAATAAATTAAAATCTAAATTAAAAACAGTAAGCACAATTGTAGAAACTGTAATGCCCGAAGTACCTATCGAAGGCATTACCCATAAAATGGGAATGAACCGAAAAACGGCACATTCCTACAACAAAGAATTTAGAGGTGATTACGGACAAGTAAGAGATGTTCTCATTTTGGAATCAACTTGGCTAGGATATTTCGAACCATACTCTACTAAAAGCATCGTTTCATTTGTTGGTCAAATGATGCTAGATAATAAGCAGTCCGATATTTCTAAGGAGAACGGACTAATCCCATTTGAATTACAGGCGTTAGAACCTGTTAGAACCATTTGCGAAAAAATAATGAGCTTGGTTCGTTTTTCTTATAGTGAAAATCCAATAGATGATTTGAAAAAGAAAATTAGACACACCTACGATTTACATCAGCTATTGAAGCAAAATGAGTTCTTTAATTTCTTTCAATCAACGGCATTTGATGAAATGCTATTGAAAGTAGCCAATGATGATGTTACAAGTTTTAGAAACAATAATCAATGGTTAATTCATCATCCTAATGAAGCACTTATTTTTAAAGATTTGGAAAATGTATGGAGTGTATTGAAAATAATTTATGACGGAGACTTCAAAAACCTGGTATATGGAGAATTACCGAAAGAAGCAGACATTTTGAAAACTTTAAAAATGATTCAAGAAAGAGTGAAAGCAATTTCTTGGACAATAAAAATTGAACCCACGGAATGAAATTATAAAATATATTGAAGCTGCATAATATGAGAAAACAAAAAAGCCTACTGCTAACATTTAGCTATAAAGAAGAAAGCCTTTTAATCGCACACTAATCAGAAAATACAAAAGCCCTGCAGTCGTCAACACTACAAACGTACCTATAAATACTTTTTAACATTAAACAATTTGCAATTGAGGATTTATAGCAGGAGCATATTATTCGCAGCCATACTATTGCTGCACACGTGTGTTTTACATGCTCAACTGAATCTAGAGGTCAATCATGCAGTAGCTGCCGCAGCTACAAGAACAGTGAATACAAATGTTGAAATGCCTATTGGCGTAGTAATACCATTAAATCGCTTAACTACAACAAATTACAATGTTCGTGGCGGATATCGTCCACAGAACGCTCGCATGATTTACGGCATCGACTTTGGTATTCAGGAGTTTGATTTAGGGTATCGTTTGAACGGTGGAGATGGCGATGGCAATTTAGGGTTTAGCACAGGAATGCTGTGGTCAAGGTACTATGCCAGAATTCATCAAAAGATCCTTGTGCCAAATGTAGGGTTTACTTTGATTCAAAAGCGCAAATGGCAGCTGTACTTAAACATGGGGCCGTGCATATCAAAGTTGCAGTTTAATGCTCGTTTTGTAGATACATCGCTTGCAATAAAAGCAAATTACGGCGGTGACTCAATAGTAGAAGTTAGCTATAATTACACTCAGCACACCAGTGATTTTCCAATTAGGTACATTAAGGCCCCCGCGCTTGTTAATCAGTCTTTACAACTTGGCTTGTGGTTGAATTTAGGTTGTTGCGTGCGGCTCTCTAAACGGCTCGGGCTCGTTACAAAATTACAAGCGAGATATAGCCACAAAACTTTTTTCACTGATAACACGATAATTAGCAATATTAAAGTACAGAATGCCCAGACTGTTAATGTACAAACTTCTTTTACGGGCACTAGTATATTGGCTGGTGCTGGCATTAGGTATTACTTTGCTGTAAGCAAATGAGTAGATTAATAATTTGCATCGCAAAGCATGGTTTTGCGCGATAAATTATTACATTTGATTATGATAACAGTGCCGGCTGCTAGTCCGCCGAGGTGGATTGTCCAACACATGATGAACGCAATTGTTATGGCTGCTGTGTCAAGCATCTAACCCTTGGTGGCAATATCCAAACAGACGTTACACAAAATGAAAATTGTTTTCTCTTTAATATTATTAATTTGTGGCTTTTCAATGAATGCCAAACCTAGGTTTGTTGATATTGATGCTGAGTTGAAAAACGCAAGTACAATAGAATTCTGCAAGATTATTGACTATACCGATAGTAATATTGTTTATGAAAAAGATTTTTTGAAAACTACTGGCAATATTGTTGAAACTAAGAGAGTAAAGAGTATCGCTAAATTATCCAGCTATGAAAAATCATTTATTGGCATCATGGTTACTGGAGGAATTCCTAAAATAAACGAAAACTGTTTAATAGTTATTGACACTTCTGGATTTGTAAGTTTATTCGGAAAGAAAATAAATGAAAATATTATTTTTTGGTCTCCAATATACACTGGAAGTGCCTGTTTAATTAAGCACTCAGAACTATTTACTACCTATGAAAAATACAATGATGTTGATAGCAATAAAGATTTGCTTTTAACTTGGACTAGTGTGAAAATTTCATTTGACGATTTTAATAAAAATTTCAAGCATAGAATTATTGAGTGTGGGAGTGCGCTTTTTAAAGAAAAAAAAGTTTTATTTATTCCAGACCTTGTAGATGGTAGAGCTTATGAAATAGAAAATGCAAAGGAATTTGATATCAAAGACAAATCAAATTTCTGTATTGAAGGTGACTTACTTGAAACAAAGGTGACAATAGTAAAACGAATAAATTAAAAAAGGCTGCCACTAACCGCTAAAAATGCCAAAATAATTTGCATCGCAAAGCATGGTTTTGCGCAATAAAATATTATTTTTGATTATGATAACAGGGCCCGTAGTAATTCTGCCTCAGTGGATCATCCAAACACATGATTGACTAAATTTGCATGGAAACTGCTTCAAGCATCTAACCGTTGGCAGCCATACTATGAATGAGCACATAAACATAAACGAAATAATTGAACTAGTAAGGCAGCAAGAACCTTTACGAAAGGACGTGCTAAAAGCGTTGACGGAATGTAGGGGCGGACAATGGCGTGGAAATGCTTATTTTCAGTTTGTAGATAGTGCTAATGCAAATCAAGTTGGTGCAGAATGGCAATTTGAAGAAAATATTGTTGTTGAACACCCAGAAAAAGGAACGATTATTATTGACGTCTTAAAAAATAACAAAATTGGCGGTCTTGAATTTTACGAACTAATTGGAAAGAAAAGTTTGAAGACAAAAGCAAAGTTTCACATTTTAGACTCTTTTAATATTTCTGGACGTGGAATTGTGCTTGTTGGCGAAATTTTAGCAGGAACAATAAAAGTAGAAAATTTCCTAGTTCTGAAATTGGGACAAGATGAAGTTAAATTAAAAATAAAAGGAGTAGATTTTCTTGATAAAGTAACTGAAAAAGTTGCTCAAATTGGCTTGACTTTTTTTTATGACAACATAGAACAAAAAGCGAATCTTGAAAATATAAAGATAGAAAAACAGATTGCACTAATAAGTGAAAATTGAAGCGAAAAAAGTACGAACTGCTAACATTTAGCCATCTGTAAGAAATCCCCTTTAACGTACACTAATCAGAAAATACACAACCGTACAGCACGAGAGACATGGCTTTGCCGAATAAACGTCTTTCGTATTACTAAAGCTCTTTTGTCGCTACGAGCTACGTTATTAGCTATAACAGAGTTGTTGGATTCAGCGAGTCCGATTAGTGGTTTTGTGTAGGAGGTTTGGTTGGCGTAGAACCATTTCTAGCTACTTTGCTTATGCTAAATCGTTAACTGCTAAAAAGCCACAATAATTTACATCGCAAAGCAGGGTTTTGCGCAATAAATTATTATTTTTGATTATGGTAACAAAGCCACCAACAATTCTACCTCAGTGGATCATCCAAACACATGATTGACTAAAGTGTTATGGAAACTGCGTCAATCATATAAACGTTATAAGTAAATTATTGTCTAAGTAGTCATAGCTTAAAAATGAATGGAAGATTACGCATAATACTCATTGCTTTGGGTATTTTATTTCCACTTTTACTAATTGTAGATCATTTTATACTATCATCGGAACTTATTGTAAAAACTAAAAAACATAACGAAACTTACATAAGCAATACAAGAGGTGGTAAGGTTGTAATTAAGTGCATAACAACAACGGATAATTGTTCATTTAGGGTGTTAGAGGAAGCCTATAATCAGATTACTGAGGGACAAGAATTTGCAATACATAGTTCTCCATTATTTCATGTCAATAAAAAATATGTTTGGACAATAGCACTAAATGAGTTTGCTGAAAATGCCCCAGGATTCAAAAATAGTAATACATACCTACTTTGTTTTATATTGATTATTGCTTTTTGGATTTTAAACGCTTGCCGTTTTATTACTATGAGTAAAAGTGTATTAATTCCAATTCTGTTCAACCAATATGTATTTTTGTGTTTCTATTTATTCATGGTTAATTAAAATAAACTTCCAATAAATGGGAGTTGGTAGTGTACGCTCACCCCCAAAATCCTTCACTTTACTAGCACCTTACAGCTTCTGCACCTTACCCTGCGCGATTATCGCCTTACTCGCATTAGCAACAATCACCTGATAAATGCCCGCCTGTAAATTGCTAAGGTCTAGTTGCTGCTGTTGTCCATAGAGCTTTTGCTGCAGTACAAGTCGACCCATAGCGTCGCATACCATAACTTGTGCGCCATCAAGCACAGTATTTCTGCTTTGAACAGTAATATGGCCCGTAGTAGCTGTTGGAAAAATAGTTGGGGCACAATTATCGGCACACTGCTCTGCTATTGGAGTAGGATAACCTGTTGTAAGTGTTAGATCGTCAATGGCATAGAAATTAACTTCTGGGCTTGCAGTAAGGCTTTGCGTAGCGATGAGTATTTCTCCGTAGCCTGCCTCCATACTATCAATATTGATTGATATCTTTTTCCATCCTCCGCCGAGTGATGCAGAGTCGGTTAGCAGGCCAGTTGTGACAAATAGTGCTGTATCTAAAGCGCCATTTCTGAAACTGATGCCCAGCAAATCTGCTGAGCTGCCAGAGGCATTGAAGCATTTGATATAGAATTCAAGTCGACAGTTGTATCGCTTGCTAAGGTTTACAAAGACCTGCGATACAGTAATATCAGCACCTTCGTTTGCATACTTATATAGGCCTACATAATAATCGCCTGTGTGCGCTGTTTCAAATTTTTCTATTGGAGGCCAACCTGGTTGTGTATAATTGGTATCCTCCCACACATTGGCTCCGGCACCACTTTGCTCAAAGCTTTCGTCGTTGATAAATTGTGTTTGCGCAAGGGCTGCCGAGCTGCACAGGAGATAGATGAATAGTGTAAATAGATTTTTCATGCCTTGTAAATTTGCTTTGAAAGCAAAGGTAGAAATCTAAGCAGGGTAGCGGATGCTCCAATGAGTGAATGGCTGGTTTGGGTTAGTGTAGCGCTAAAAGTGCTGCAAAAGCCTATGTGCGATGCAATGCGCTTTAATACTAGTTAGTTGGGCAACAACGCAAGGGCTTAAGCTATAAAAAATGCCACATTGAGAAAGCTCCAAGAAATTTATTGTTTGGCAATTGACTTAAGGTGCCAGCAGTAGGCACTACTAGCTCAGTATAGCCTAAAAAGCAGATTTTGCAACTAAACATCCTTTCGAACTGCTTGGTTGCAAAATCTATATAAACAAAAAATAGATAATAAAACCTACAACAAGGTTGCGAGGCCCTTTCTCACGCCTATTTTAATTGGCGTTTGATACAAGCCTAGGGGCACGTCCGCACCATAAGGATTTCTAACGTACATAATGTTTGCTCCGATGTATGCAGCCATTTCATATTTTGGCAGCTTGTATCCAAGCTCTGCGCTTAAACGCACATTTTGCCTATTGTATTGCCACTTGCCAGGGTATACACTCGGCTCCCATACATTGTTTTCATACGTATAGACGATGTCTGCGCGTTTTGCTTGCTGAATGCCAAGACCCATGCCTAAGCCAGCTGAAAACCCCTTGTAGATTTTCTTTTCAAAACCTCCCACAAGTGTAATGCCAATGCTTTTATCGACATACTTATAGTCGTGATAGTTAAGTTCAAGCCCATAGTAGCGACGAGTTCTACTATTTGCTTTGTAGGTTTTCTCAATGCCAATAGCATACCACGGTTTTATAGGATTACTAAAAACATTTGGCGTGCCTATTACATTGAAGAAATTGATGTCTTTAGTATGCGCAACACTTGCAGTAACAGCATACTTATGTTTATCAAAAAAAGGCTTTTTGGCTTTGTCTTTTTCTTGAGCAAAAACGTAGCTTGTTTGTATTAGAATTATTGCTGCAATTATAGATATATTTTTCATTTGTATAAATCTGCTTTTGTTTAAAGAGCACGTGAATAAAAGAATAGAAAGTTCATCTCGTCTTCGCTGGTTACACCGTATTTCACCTCACGACTACTTTCATTAAAATAAGTAACAATTGTACGAAGGCCTTCACCTTTTTCTAATACGAGCGGTTTATTAGCAAAATTGGCAATCACTGGATGTTGGTAATCAGAACTTTCAAGAACAACCTCGCCATTGCGCGCACCACCTACAACTTCTACAACATATTTCTTTCCTCTTTTATGATAGTGAGGCGTCATCAATATAATTTCTGTTTTGCGGTTGAAAATAGCTGTGTCAATTAAGATTGTTTCTTTGTTTGGTGGCAACACCAAAGTGGCATTATTGTCCAATAAGTCATTTTCAAGAATTTTTTGTACGTTCTCTTTTGCAGTGGTGTAAATATTGCAAAAGACCTCGCCAAAACGGACTTCGTTGGTTTTATTAAAGTAATGCGGATTAGCCAACCACTTTACCTGCGGATCTAGGCGCAGCGCATAACCAGCTGGCAGCTCCAGGGTGTAGTCAGAGCTTTGTGCTTCATACACAATTACATTTCTATTTACTGCTGAGGCCACATTCAAATTACCATCCATATTGTTTTGGTCTATCATAACATCTGCTGGCGGTAAAGGGAAATCAGGCGTTTCATAAATTGTACTTAGCACAAAGTGGTGCGTACCTTGTCTTCCAAGACTTCTAATTTTTGTAACGTAAATTTCAGTTGGATTATTGAGGTCCTTTCTAATAAATACTTCTCGTTCAAAATTGGCAGGTATTGGAAAAGCTGGTATGTGAATTTGATACCCACTATCAGCCGGCAATGTTGGTAGGCCCACAAAATCATTGGGAATATCGCTTGGATTGTACTTAATCGTTTTCGTGCAAGCTGCTAGCATAAGGCAAGCTGCGGCTATCATTGTAATCTTCTTCATTGCTATGTATATTGTTTGATTTTTAATGTGCTTCTAATAATTTGTAATCAGCTACAATGCCAGTTTTAGGTGCGCCAGCGTTAATCCACTGTTTAATAAATTCTATCTCGTTGGCTTTAAGCGCATTGGCACCAAGCGGCATTTGATTGCCAAACTTGTAGCTTGTCCAAGCGCACTTAGTAAACAAAAAGCTACTGTCCGGACTATTAGGCACCACTAGGCGTAAGTTGGCATTTTTTGCGTCTGCATTTTTGGGAGCCACATTGACAAGCCTTTCATATACATCTACACCTTCCAGCACTAGTCCATGCTGCACATTGCTTGCCGCTGCAGTATTATGGCAGCCACTACTATTACAGCTATGCTTAAATATATGCAATTGCATGTTCTGAAAACTTGCAACATTAGGGTCTACAACTTCTGTAGTCGTGGTTTTCTTTTTACACTGCGCCATTACTAAGCAAACCAATAAAGCTACACAACTTAAAGAAATTTTTCTTAAACTCATACTATGTTTTATTTGTTGGCACAAAAGTACTTGCCTACTAGTACAATAATTAATGTTCATGGATGAAACGCGTAAAAAATGGATGTACGGCAATTTGGCATAAAAAGTTAAAGCTTTAATAAATAGTACATTTGCAGCGCACTATGTCACTGAAGCAACGCATCTTACTTGAAATATTCTTTTTGGTTGTAATATATTTTGCATACCAAAGTGACAGTCTTGATGTTCCTCGCGAAGAATTGGTTGTTTATATCATAAGTTTTTTTATTTTGTACGTACATGGCATGGTCAATAGATTTTTTATTCTGCCAATGTTGATTACGCATAAAAAAATCTTTCATTTCATTATCCTTGCGGCAGTTTGGCTAACCATTTGCGCATACTTGCAGTTTCAAATTGAACTTAATTTTGTAGCTAAATTTAGACCTGAATTAGCAAGATATATTACCCTGCTAAGTAGCGCCAAGCAATGCTTGTTGAGCTTGTTTATAATGAGTGCAATGGAGTTTGTAGTGCAACAAGCACAGCAAGAAAAGTACAAAGCCAATAACAAGTTGCTCCTGCAACAACTAGAAAGTGCCAACCTTAAAGCACAATTAAATCCACACTTCTTATTCAATAGCCTTAATAATGCTTATGGTATTAGTTTAAATGAGCCTGCACGCGCACCAGAATACATTTTGAGTTTAGCGCAACTTATGCGTTACCAACTAGAAAGTACTAAACACGAGCAAGTCTTGCTGCAACAGGAAATTGATTTTGTAAAAAACTACGTAGCACTAGAAAAGGAGCGTATAGGTAAGCGATGTGATATTAACTTTGAGTGTAGCGTTACGATAGAACAACAAAACTCGTTAACAATTATGCCAATGGTATTTATGGCATTTGTGGAGAACGCTGTGAAGCACGGAACTGCAAGTATTGATAAATCATTCATCAATATTGATCTAAGTGGTGCTGGCAATACGATTGATTGTGTTATTGAAAACTCAGTGCCACAGCACAAGACAAAAATAGAAAGCACAGGAACTGGTTTAGCCAATATTCAAAAACGTTTGCAATTGGTTTATCCACACAAACACACACTTAGTGTTTCGCACACCTCAACCACCTATAAGGTGAGTATTTCAATCACGCTTTCAAGTGCTAAGTAAGATGATTAGATGTATTATAGTAGACGACGAACAACAGCCGCACGGCATCATTAAAAATTATGCGCAACGCTACGGCGATATAGAAATTCTAGGGCATGCCTACAATGCAGTAGAGGCACAAGATTTACTAGAAAAACATGCGGTTGATTTGGTTTTTTTGGATATACAAATGCCAGAAATAACTGGCTTAGATTTTATTAAGTCGTTAAACCAACTGCCTAATATTATTCTCATTACTGCCTACAGCGATTTTGCCTTAGACGGATTTGATTTAGGTGTTGTTGACTACTTGCTTAAGCCTGTGCCCTACGAACGTTTTGAAAAGGCCATTGCTAAGTTGCAAAAGATACTTAGTAACAAGCCGGAAGATGATTTGCCGCCGTTGCAGTTTAGGGTAGGAGGTATCACCAAGCTGTTTGAAGTGAACAGTATCAGCTATTTTCAAAGCCTAAGTAATTATGTAAAAATTTGGACTGGTAGCCAAAGCTATCTTACAATCGGCACACTTACTGAGCTTGAGAATTCGCTGCCTAAAGGGAAATTCGTTAGAATTCACAAATCATACCTTGTGCCAATTGCTGCGCTTAAATCGCTCAAGAATTTGCAGTTTGTGACCATAGATAAAACAAAGCTGCCAATTGGTAGAACGTATAGAAATATTGTCAAGCAATTGTTGAACGATGTTATACAATAACACCTTAGCGGGTTTTACACATAGTATCAGGTTTTTGATCGTGTCCGCAAAATGAAATCCCCCTTTAATGCATCTGCAAAGTTGTAAACTTAATACAAACAACAAAGGCGTCCTTTACAGAACGCCTTTGCATTTTTTGTTGTTAAATGATATAATAATTTATTGAGCACTCAACTTCAATGAAGTTGTCTTACCAGCTTTACGAACAATCTGTACAACATAATTACCAGTTGCAAGGTTGCGCAGCTCTAGCTTATTGCCATTAATGCTGTTGTGGCTTTGAATTGTTTGACCCATATTGTTTACTACATTAACGCGCTGAATGTTACTAGCATCGCTAAACGTAATTGTTGTAGTACCAGTGAATGGATTTGGTGCAGCGCTAATGATTTCTTCTACATATTTACCTACAGAAGCTGGACGAGCAGGGCTACAGCTCTCCCAACGATAGCTAACATTTACAATAGCACCAGCTGGTTGGCTAGTAAGATCTAGAAAACGATTGCCACTGCTTAAATCTAAACAGCTACTATCGCCAACAAAGTTTGATTTTTGCTCGCTGAACTGATATGTTGTATCTGGATTCGCCATTGTATCTGTGTAGTTCCAGTTTGTAGCGCGTAAGAACTTGTACTGATAGTTTTTGTTAAGCACATTAAGTGTCTTAGTATAAACTTTACTGCCAGGTAATACTTCGCTCATGCCAATTAAACCAGGAGACCAGTTGGCATAACCAGCATCGGTACCAATGTTACCAGCAAGGCTAATGCTATCTAGGTCTACGCATCCAGCAGGAATTGTTCTATCAACACCCCATACGTCCAAAGTGAAATTAACTGTTACTGCATTAATCACCGCGCACTGAGTGTCGCATGTGTTAAGGCAATAAGGTCCACAATTTACAGTGCCGCCCGCGGTAATGGTAAACTCACGATTGCCGCCATTGTTAGCGCATGCACTTGGTACACCTTCATAATCCGCATTGCCACCTGCAGTTGCAAACGTTCTGAATTTGTACGAATACGTGCCAGCAGGTACATTAGAAACAGTACCAGCCCATGTGTTGCCACCGACATTCGTTAAGATTAATGCATCGCCCCAGTTATTTCCGAGACCTGCTGGGTTAACCCAATCGCCTGTTACATCAACAGAAACAACAGGTGGTGCGCTTGGAATTCGCACAACAAAGTTAACGGTTCCTTGAGCTAATGCAAGTAAGCTGCAACCTGCAAAAGCCATTGTAAGTAATAATCTTTTCATTTTCTTTTAGATAATCTTTTATAGCCGCTAAGATATAACAAATAAGTAATATGAAACGAAAGTCAGGGATTTTAAAATTTTACTTTTTTCACACAGCGCATACCATTTGCTAAGAATACATTGTCTGGGCAAACTATTGTTTGGTTTTTCATCGTTGTGGTCGCAAAAATAGTGTCATTAAGAGCGGTATTGATGGCCTTGTAAACCAATTCAGTACAGTATAGTTGCTCATTCGTTGCTAAGTCAAATTGCATGTCAAAAGTATATCCTTTAGTTACTGCTGCTAGTATAAAGCTATCTAGTCGCACTAGTTGTTGTGGCAAGAAAGGATACCTATAAATGCCCATAGCATTATTATGCCTTGGAGAAAAGAAAACGTGGGCACTGTCTTTTTGTATCCGTTTATTAGGATTTTCATTGCCACCTATGCTATGGTAAATCCATCCTTTGCCTGCACTGTCAAGCAGGTAAAGGCCACAGTGGCTAAAGCTTTTATCTTGTAAATTGCATCTGCTAAACAAGTCACTAATGGCATCGCTTCCGCGTCTGAATACAATATCTCCGGGCTGCAGTAAGTTGCATGCGCTATCAATCTTTAGCAATGCTTCTTTATTGCTGGCAAGTGGGGCATCATTATGTTGTGTACGCCATCGGTCGCAGCCAAGCAAGCCAAAAAATAGCAGTGTAATTAAAATAGAACAACTGCTACTCTTTATTGCCCTCATGTATGGCCTTATCTCGCTCTTCTTTTTTGCGTTGCTTACGATCTTCTTCCTGAGCTTCTTCTTTAACACGTTCTGTTTCGTATGCTCTAATAATTTGCTTTACCAAGCGGTGGCGTACTACGTCCTCCTCATCAAGCTCAATGTGGCCAATACCATCAATGCGCTTCAGAATTCGCGAGGCTTTAGCAAGTCCACTCATTTGATTTTTCGGTAAATCAATTTGCGTTAGATCGCCCGTAATAATCGCCTTTGCATTGGCGCCTATGCGCGTCAAAAACATTTTAAGCTGCAAGTCCGTACAGTTCTGTGCTTCATCTAAAATAATAAATGAGTTATCCAAAGTACGACCACGCATATATGCAAGTGGAGCAATCTCAATCACACGGTTTTGCAAGTAATAGCTTAGTTTATCTGCCGGTATCATATCGTCCAAAGCATCATACAATGGTCGGAGATAGGGGTCGATTTTTTCTTTTAAGTCACCAGGTAAAAAACCTAGACTTTCGCCTGCTTCAACTGCTGGACGTGTAAGAATTATTTTCTTAACAGCTTTATTCTTAAGCGCACGAACTGCTATTGCAACTGCTGTATACGTTTTACCAGTACCGGCTGGGCCGATGGCAAAAATAATATCGTTGTTATCAGCAGAGCTCACAAGCTTGCGTTGATTGACTGTGCGGGCACGTACAACTTTACCATTTGGTCCAAGTACAAGAAAATCGCTAAATGCATCATTTAACTTTGGCTCCATACCATTCTCGCCTGTTGCAGCTATTTCTTCGTCGCCAAGTAATTGTGCAAAATAGCTTTCGCTCAAGCTCCCATTGCGTTCAATGTATTGCACAACGAGCTCAATTTTTTCTTTCGCCGTCTTTATCATATCTGGCTGTCCCGCTATTTTAATTTGGGTGCCACGACTGATAATTTTAAGTAACGGAAAAGTTCGCTTCAGTATATCAAGCTTATTATTATTAATGCCAAAAAATTCTATAGGATTGATGCTTTCTAAGTTTAATATCGCCTCTGTCAAAATCGATAGTCCTCCTTTTGTAATTTCTTTATTTCAAAGGCAAGGTAATAGCATTTGCTACATGTTATGATCAATTTTATACACATATTATACTATAATGTGCTAATCTTTATTATACCCATATCTGCCATGTTGGTGCCTCGTTTACTCCTATATTTGCATCGCTCATGCGCAAAGAATTGCTGCTCAAAGCCTACAACCATATGTGCACTGCTTACAGCATGGCACAGATCTACGAACAAAATAGATCTATATGCAAGTACGTGCATAGTACTAGCCGTGGCCACGAGGCCATACAGCTTGCTACAGCCTACCAATTAAAGGCATTCGATTTTGTAAGCCCTTATTATCGCGACGAAAGCCTAATGCTAGGTATGGGTTGGCAACCATACGAAATGATGTTGCAGTTGCTTGCAAAAGGCGATGATCCGTTTACGGGCGGTAAGGCATACTACAACCATCCCAATAGTATACGGGAAGATTTACCAAAAATTATTCATCAGAGTAGTGCTACTGGCATGCAAGCAATACCAACAACAGGTGTTGCGCAAGGCATACAATATCTAGAAAAGCGCGGCCTAAAATATTCTGCGGACAAAGCACTTGTTGTGTGCAGTCTGGGCGATAGTAGCGTAACCGAAGGCGAAGTTAGTGAGGCGTTTAGCTTTGCTGCTTTACACCAATTGCCAATTGTATTTTTAGTACAAGACAACGATTGGGGTATAAGCGTTAGCAGTAACGAAGCACGAACAAATACAGCATACGATTATATTCTCGGTTTTACTGGCGTAGAGCGCTTAACGGTAGACGGCAGCGACTTTGAAGCGAGCTACGATTGTATAGAAAATGCATTTCATTATGTGCGCACACAACGTGCACCAATACTTGTGCATGCACGCGTGCCCTTACTTGGCCACCATACAAGTGGTGTACGCAAAGAATGGTACCGCAGTGAAGAAGATTTAGCGCGACACGGCAGTAATGATCCACATACGAAGCTGCGTAAAAGATTGTTGCGAGAAGGTTGTAGTGAAGCCGAATTGAAAGTAATTGAGGCTGACCGTGCTGCATTTGCGCAGGCCGAATTTGATAAAGCGGTAGCAGCAAACGAACCTGCATTAGAAACCGCATTGCAAAATGTGTACGCACCAACGCCAGTTACAGAAGAGCAAGGCACACGAACACCAGAAGGTCGCGATAAGATTGTAATGGTTGATGCAGCCTTGTTTGCCATCGAAGAGTTGATGCGTAAGCATGAAGACTGCATTTTCTTTGGCCAAGATGTAGGCAGAAGATTAGGCGGTGTTTTTAGAGAAGCGGCAACGCTAGCTGAAAAGTTTGGCGACGATCGCGTATTTAATACCGCTATTCAAGAGGCATATATTGTTGGCAGTACAGCAGGTTTAAGTGCTGTAGGTGTAAAAGCAATTGTGGAGGTACAATTTGCAGATTATATATATCCAGGCATTAATCAGCTAATTACAGAAATAAGTAAAACACATTACTTAAGTTGTGGCAAGTTTAATGTAAGCATGATACTGCGAGTGCCAACAGGTGCTTACGGCGGAGGCGGACCTTATCATAGCGGCAGCGTTGAAAGTTTACTTGCTAATATAAAAGGTATTAAAGTTGCTTATCCTAGCAATGCAGCAGACCTCAAAGGTTTGTTAAAGGCCGCCTACTACGACCCGAATCCAGTTGTAATGCTTGAGCACAAAGGCTTGTATTGGAGCAAAGTGCCTGGTACGGAAGAAGCAAAAACTATTGAACCTTCAGAAGATTATATCTTGCCCTTTGGTAAAGCTGCGCAAGTTGTTACTGCTTCGCAACAGGCAATTGATGGCGGCGAAAGTATGTGCATCATTACTTACGGCATGGGTGTGCATTGGGCACGCAATGCTGCTAAACAGTTTAATCAGCAAGTGGAGGTGATTGATTTACGCACCTTGTATCCCTTGGATGAAGAGCTTGTTTTTGCTGCAGTAAGACGACACAATAAATGCTTGGTATTAACGGAAGAACAAGTACGCAATAGCTTTGCCGAAGCTTTGGCATATAGAATTAGTAAAAACTGTTTCTATCAGCTAGATGCACCCGTGCAAGTGCTTGGTGCTGCCGATGTGCCTGCCATTCCAATGAATGTAGGATTAGAACAAGTTGTTTTACCAAATGTAGATAAGGTTGTAACAGCGATTCAAAACTTGTTATCACATTAGATAAGTATATGCAACAGCAATGTAATTTTTGCGGACATTTAGTGCAATTGGTGCATGTGCATGGCCATTACCAATGCCCTGTGTGCAATACCAATGCGATGCCTTGTTGCGACGGTGATAATTGCAGTACCAATTTTTTGCTGAGAGAAGAAGAAGATGTTGCTCATACGCAAAGCAATGATCAAGATTCAGAGCTAAGTTGATTGAGTTTCAACCACTCACAAAGCCATTTTACCACTTACAAACAATGAAGCACACTGATCGCTGTGCTTTAGATACTTTTGTACAAATCATTTGAACATGGCACACGAAATAGACTATAGAATCTTCGGAGAAGAAATGCAATATGTGGAAGTTGAATTAGATCCACAAGAAACCGCTATCGCAGAAGCAGGAAGCTTTATGATGATGGAAGATGGTATTCAAATGCAAACCATTTTTGGCGACGGTAGCACACAACAGAGCAGCGGTTTGTTTGGCAAATTATTAAGTGCAGGCAAACGCGTACTTACTGGCGAAAGTTTATTTATGACAGCTTATACCAATAATGGCGCAGGCAAAAAACGCGTAAGCTTTGCGTCTCCATATCCTGGTAAAATTATTGCGCTAGACTTAGCGCAATTAGGCAATAAAGTAGTTGCACAAAAAGATAGTTTTTTATGCGCTGCACACTGCGTAAGTGTAGGTATTGAATTTCAACGCAAACTTGGCACGGGCTTGTTTGGCGGCGAAGGTTTTATTATGCAAAAACTAGAAGGTGATGGCTTGGCATTTGTCCACGCTGGTGGCCATGTGACGCAACGTCAGTTGCAGCCAGGCGAAGTATTGAAAGTTGATACTGGATGTATTGTTGCCTATACACGCGACGTGAATTACGATATAGAGTTTATAGGTGGTGTAAAAAATGTATTATTTGGCGGAGAAGGAATGTTTTATGCAACCTTGCGTGGGCCAGGTACTGTGTGGCTTCAGACCTTGCCAATTAGCCGCTTAGCTAGTCGTATCTTAAGCTATGGTGCTGTGAATCGAGGTAAAGAAGGCGGCAGTATTTTAGGTGGTATTGGCAACTTGCTTGATGGCGATGGGTTTTAGGAGGTAGTTTTGGTGCCCTTAATGACTTAGTGATTAAAAAGTAATTACTAAATACCCGAAAGATATTTAGTAATCGTAGCAACTACTCAAGGCTATTGCATCATATGCGAGTTGCAAAGTAGCGTTTTTGAAATTAAATTTTAAAGAGATACTTTATCTGGATCTTGTCTATTTGAAAAGAAGGAGAGAATTTCGATACGCATATCTTTTATACGGTAGTAAATAGTGTTATACTTCATAACGACTACTTTACGAATATTTGCCTGTTGTTGAGAACTTTGGAAGGCAAATGGATTTTTTGCGATGAGGAAAATTGTATTGTCAATCTCACTAGATTATCGTCGTAGCTCCTTTTCACTGAAGTTTCGAATAAGGTACTCGTAAGTTGATTCTAATTCTGCAAGCGCATGATCTGTCCAAAATACTTCATAGCCATTTGCCATAAATATCTCTAGCCTTTTCGTGTGTATTTAATCTACCTGCGTCTGCGTCTAAAAGACCCTTTTGAATTGAGACCTTCTCATCATTCGTTGCTGTAGACCACCAGTCCTTTTGCTGGTCACTATGCTTTAATGCTAAGACTTGTTCTATCAAACTGAGGTCTTCAGTAGTTGACAGCCAACTTATCAGTTCTATCTTTTTAGATTCAATTGTAGCATCGCTAGCCATTGCTTTCAATCTTTTGACAGAAATAGACTTTTTTTATTTCACGGCACAGACACTTTGTGTGAAAAATTGTGCAGCAAAATCGTGCGTTAGAATAATTACAAAGCGTCGCATCAGCCATTTTACACAATTCTTACAAAGATTGAGCAATAAACTACGCACAACAGTAGTTAAATTTGCGCATGTCCTACTCGTCGGAAGAACAAGAACCCCTGCATAGAAGAGTTTATAAAAACTCGCAGTTTTTATTTGATCTGGTGCGTGCTATATTGTACATAGGCGTTTCTATTGTGCTGTATGGCAGACAACCAGAAGGTTTAGGTTTGACGCAACCACTAATTAATGCATTGAGTATACTCGTTGGCATTTACGGTTTGTTTCGTTTGTGGCGAGCTTGGTATTATAGTCCATTAAACAAAAAGCGCAGAGACCTATGAAGCATATATTAGTATTTCTATCGTTTGCATTTGCAAGCCTCATCTTCTTTAATGGGTGTCGCGAAGAAGCAAAAAGTCCAACCGATACGCATATTAGCGGCACCATACATGTAAGTGTAGATGAGAGCTTTGCACCAATCATGCGTGAGCTTGGTAAAATCTTTCAAGGCAATTTCCCAAAAGCAAAAATTGATATGGCCTTCAAAAGCGAGGCCGCTTGCTTGCAGGATTTGTTTAAGGACAGCACGCGCATGATATTCTTGGCACGTGATTTAGACAGCATTGAACGAGAAATGCTCAAGCAAAAACAAATTCCAATCACAGCACACAAGGCTTTTGCAAGAGATGCTATTGCATTTATTACAGCTAAAAGCAATGTGCCTTATCAGATGAGTCAACGACAACTTGAAGATCTTTGTGCCGGTAAGCTTATTGGTAAGCAATTGGTTTTTGATAGAGAGGGCAGCAGTACTTATAGTTATGTTGCGGATAGTATTTTAAACGGCAAGGCAAGCAATGCAGAAATTTCAGGCGCAAATGGACCTGCCGATGTTGTTAAATTTGTTGCAAATAATACTGATGCCATTGGTGTTGTGGGCATGAGTTGGCTGAGTGACCCAAAGGATTCAATTGCTATAGATTTCTTAAAAAAAGTACAATTAGTAGGCATTATTCCTTTTGGCGATAGCCTGGAGCGCTACAGAACCCCAATACTGGCCTACATTGCCAACGGCGAGTATCCATATATTCGCAATTTGCACTTTATTAGCAAAGAAACTCACGGAGGTCTTGGCACGGGTTTTGTTAATTGGATATGTGACGAGGGTCAATTGGTTATAGCAAAAAGTAACTTGTTTCCTATAGTGAACAATGTATTTTTGCGAACCGTAGACAATCGGAAGAAAAAGTAAAATAAAACACAAGAATGAAATCGTTAAAAACAACAATGTTAGCTGCTGTAGCATTTGCTGCATCGGTATTCACAGCACAAGCGCAAGATATGGCGCAGGTGAAAAAGATGTTTGAATTTGGCCGCTACGCTACGGTAAAAAAACTAGTGGGCACACCAAGCACAGCAGAGGCAAACTTTTATCTAGGTCTGGCCGAGTTAGGCCTTGGTCATAAAGATGAAGCAATGGCAATCTTTGGTAAATACCCAGATGATATGATGAACCAAAGTGGTAAGGCTCGAGTGTTGTTTGCACAGCAAAAAAATACGGAGGCACATGCTTTACTTGCCACAATTGCTGCAAAGGCAAAGAAGAAAGACATCAATCCATTAAAGTATGCTGCTGATGCAATTATTGCTAGTGGTACAGATGCCACGAAAGCTGTAGAATGGTATAAGCGCGTTGTGCTTGTACAACCTACTGGCGACAACTATATGGCCCTTGGTGATGCTTATATGTATGTTGCTGATGGCGGTGGTGGTGCTGCTACAAGCTACGAAAAAGCTATTCAAAATAAGGCTACACCTAGCTATGTATATGCGCGCCTAGGCGACCTTTGGTATAGTGCTAAAGTTTACGACAGTGCAGAGGTAAACTACAATCGTGCAATTGCTGCCGATCCTACTAATCCATTGCCGTACTACCGTTATAGCGAAACGTTTTATCAGCAAAGAAAATTTGACCTTGCGAAAGAAAATTTAGAAAAGTATATTGCTAATAGCGATCAAAGTAGCTACGACAAGTTGAAGTTGGCAAATATATACTATCAGATGCGCGATTTCAAGGGTGCCATTCCTCGCTTTACTGCATTATTAGCTGATGGCGAAAATGTTGATTACATTACAAAAGCTTTGATGTTTTGTTATGCTGAAAGCGGCGACTTTGCCAATGCCTTGAGCACAATGGAGAAGTACAAAGCAATGGTAAAGCCAGAAGCTATAGATGCAAACGATCTTGGTTGTATGAGTAAGATTTTGCGTAACACACCAGGTCGTGAGGCTGAAGGACTAGATTACTTGCGTAAGAGCATTGCTGCGAATAAAGGTGCTGACAATAGCGCTACATATCGCACTATTGCAGAAGAATACCGCGACAAACAAGATTGGGCTAATGCTGCAATATGGTACAACGATATGTTGGCTAGCTCGCCAGAAGCAAGTTTAACTAATGTAGACTGGTTCTATGGTGGATTTGCGAACTATGCAAGTAACGACAATGCAACTGCTATTAAGCATTTAACACGCATGACAGAATTGTTTCCGAGTGAGCCTACAGGTTACTATTATCTAGGCACAGCGCAAGCCGCTACCGACAAAAGTGGTGCTGCAGGTACAGCGATTGCGGCCTACACAAAGTACATTGAACTTGAAGGTGCTAAGGCTGAAAGCAAAGACCAAGTTGGTAAGGCATATAACTACTTAATCTTAAATGCACTTGCTACAAAAAATAAATCTAAAGCTTTAGAGTTCTGCAATAAAGCACTTGCATTAGATCCAAACAACGCATTTGCAAAAGCAAAACTCGCAGAAGCAAAATAAATTATAGCTGGCAAAAATGCTATATACAAGCGGCAGATTCTGTTTAGAGACTGCCGTTTTTTTTTATTTTCAAAAGATTCACCACTTGTGTACAATAATAATGCATCTCTAACTTCACATGTCCGATTCTAATTGATGCCACGAAATTGATTATTTGCATTTTGTAAAAGCTTACCTTCGACCTAAAAAGTTCTCCAGCTATTTGACTAGCGCTACTTAGCTACAAATGCTTGCAAGAAACTAAATGGAAATTGTATTACAATGCTGCAAGAAATTTTTCTTCAAACACTAATTGCGTATGATGTTCAGAAAGAGCATCGGGTAAACTTGTGGCAAGAAATACATCAGCATTACACTAGCCCAGCACGGCACTACCATACCTTGGAGCATCTAGCAAATATGTATTCTCACTTGCTAGAGCTCAAGCAAGTGAGAACTAATTGGCATGCAGTCTTATTCGCTTTATTTTATCACGACCTTGTGTACGATGCAACACGTAGCGACAACGAAGAACAAAGTGCGCTTATTGCAATGCAAAGACTTAGTACCGTAAATGTGCCACAAGAAGTTATTGATGAATGCGTTGTTCATATCCTTGCAACGAAACATCACGGTCTTAGCACTTTACAAGATACCAACTACTTTACAGATGCAGACATCAGTATACTGGGGCAAGAGCGACTAAAATATTTAAACTATGCACAGCAAATACGACAAGAGTACATCATCTATGCAGGCAGCGTATATAATGCTGGAAGAAAGCAAGTACTTCAGAACTTCTTAAACAAGGAAAAAATATATCACACAACGCACTTTGCTGATAAGTTTGAGGCGAGTGCTAGAGAGAATTTATTGGTAGAGTTAAATTTGTTGCATGTGTAAGTGATCACGATAAATGCCATCTTGTAAACAAAAAAGCAAATGACTGTCCGCTAAGCTGCACCACTTTCTAAAATGTGGTGATTATTTTCCTTGCAGCCTTTTTCTTGAACTAACAGCCAGCACCTACGGAGCTACATACAACCTTAATACCTATTTCTATAAACATTACGGCTCCTCTGGAGCTTAGTTTAGGTACAAATCAGCGATGTCACTCTTTGCTATTGGCAGCACGCAACAGCATGCCAATGCGAAGCCTGGACCGACCTAGAAATATGGAGCAGAAAATCAGTTCACAGCACTAGGAAGGGTTGGGCA
>JBJORA010000122.1:0-80562 GCA_046049675.1 Bacteroidota bacterium
ATTCAGCATATAGCCATCCTCAGATGGTAGAAATGGTATGCCGCCACTAGCCAATGCACTTTTGTAATCAAACTTTAGTGTTATGCCCGTAGCAGCAGTGCCTGTAATACTGATAGGAATATTTTGATAGTAATAATTTAGCGCGCCTGACTTGGTTGTATAGTATGTATAGTTTTGATTGGGGTCTGTACCTACATAGTCCCATCCTGCAGGTATGTTTAATACTACCGAATCTGGTATTGCCTGCGGACGATACTCGCCTGGAAAAAACTGCTTAGCAGCATAGCCACCTAAACGACGCACATAATTTCTAAAGCCAACGGTAATATCGTTGCAGCTTGTGCCATTTGCAGGAAAAGCAGCATCCAGCAATAAGAAGTTCCATTGTCCAATAACATTGGCAGCATACTTAGGCTCAAAGCATGTAAACTGTGCCCCTGCTATACCAGTATAGGCGCCGCTAGGTATGGCCTGCGAAGCAAAAACAGTGTGTGTAAGGGTAGATACAATAGGTGCATCAGTAGCACCATAGTTTGGATCGCCTGCGCCAACATGTGTTATGCCGCTTGGCGAATTGACTTGCATAGGTGGTGTATATTTTATATCTGCTTCTACAATTACACTATCGCCTTGTTGGTAGGTAATTGGGCTAGTTAATGGCGGTGTAAATGTTGCAGTGCTCCAATCTGCTCTAAAGTTGGTACCAGCTGTTATTGCGGTTAATGGTACGTTGGTAGCTATGTACGAAGTTGCACCTTTGATAATAGTTACCTTTGCGGTAACACCTGTCCATGTTGCTGCATTGAAGTTCCAATCGGCATATACACCATTCCAACTAGTAATAGATGCTGGAGACGTTTGGTCCAAAATAATGCTTCTATACACGGTATGCAAAGTATCGCCTGGTTGGTAGCGATCTAAATCCACCTTGTTGAAGTCTAAGCTGCCTACCGCATCTGGCTGGCCGTCTAAGTTGTTGTCTGGCAAACCAAAGCTAGTTCTGCCGAATGCAAAAAAAGTTGGACTAACACCTCCGGTTGGGCAAGGCTCGCCACAAATTACTTCGCTGCTGGCAGAAACGCATTTTGATGCAAGTATTCTGTCTGCAAGTGGGCAAGTAGAGTCTAATACTGATGTAAACTGAATCGGAAAATTTTGAATACCGCATGCACCTGTTACAGGTGTACAAATATTTAGCACAAAAATTTGGCCAGATAAGGCAGGTATATACCGAATAATTACATCCTGCCCAACTTGAACTGGATAACCCGGCAGAGGGCTAACACCCATGTTAATTTCAGTAAAGTCTGTTGCAAGATTATTAATGGTCATGCCGACTGGCAATGTAACCTTACATTCTATATAATTAGCACCAGTGTTGTTAGTTACTTCTGTTGCATCTATTTTCAACTTAAAGCACGACCCAGCAATTACCTGTGCTGGTAGCTGCGGCGTTAACGATGCAATGTAGTTGTTTACATCTGGATTTACGTGAAAACTGCTTGTGCCAGCTGCACCGCATTCGGTTTGATAATTGAAGTCAATTGTTTGCCAGTAGTTGTAATGCCCTTCGCCACAAGCTCCCCCATCGCTGCACTTGCCTATACTATAACTAATGGTCATAGTGCCTCCTACTGGTATATCCAAGCTACCTAAATTTGCTGTTGCGATGCTTGGCAAACCTACTTGACAAGCAGGCACAGAACCAGGTGCACTTATAACTACATTTTGTGTTGTAACAGACAAATGGCTACCATTAACCATAAAAGAAGCAGTATCTATATAATAACCCTGATAGTTAACAACATCATTCAAATAGTAAAAACTTCCTAAACGCAGTTGCACATTGTTTGCAGGTCCATTGCCATTGTTTGTAATGCTTAGTGTGATTGTCCCAAAATTATTTGATGCACAATAAGCACCATTTTTTGTGAAGGTCATTGTGCCTGTAAGTGCAGGATTAGTTACTAATGCAGTATAATTGCCCGTTGTTGTGGCTGCCGCGCAAATACTTGTTGCATTACATCCCCAAGCTGCAGCATAACTAATTTGACCTTGGTTACAGTTTGTAGCTATTACTGGTTGACTAACGCTGATTGCAGGATCGCTATCGCATAAACCACTTGCAAATGTAGGTGTTCCAAAAATCTTGTACACCAACAATGTTGCTGTACTAAGTGCAGGATCTGGCGCAAAATTTACACCATCTGCAATAATATCTCCATTGGGCTGCAAGCCTACACCAGCATAGTCTATTGAAAGAAAAACTGTATCCACACAGCCTTGTCCATTATTTTGAAACGAAAATATACGCGTATGGGTAGAGCCAATTGGCGCATTAATGATGGCTGATGGCTGGGTTATTGTAAGGGTTGGATACTTTACTTGGTAAAAGTTTATAAGTGGATCGTTGTCTAATACGCCGCCTACTGATATATTATCCTTAAAACTACCTCCACTTAAGGCTGTTGCATAGGCTCCGCAAGCGGCTTTACGTAGTAGGCTAAATGTAAATGGGCTTGAAGCACCACTAATTGTAAAAACTGGTGTGTTGAGATTTGTAATATTCTCCGTAACTGCACCACTGCCGCTTGTGATAACAAATGAACCTGGTATATACTCGTTTCCTATTGCTAAGTCTACGGTAACCGTCTCGGTTGTGCTATTGGCTCCCGTTATCTCTGCCGTAAGAAGGGTAGAATCTCTGCAAATTGACAAGTCGCCTGCTGCTACAGGGTATGAAATGCTTTGTGCATTAGCACAGTTGGTTGTAGCAAGAAAAAAACTACAAAAAATAGAAAGTAAAGATATCCGCATATTAAAATTTTTGTGCCACATTAAAAACAACAAGCGTGCCAAACTGATCTACAATAGTTATATAGCAACAGTTTAGATGTGCTTAATGTTAGTGGCATTTTTTGTAAAAAATTACTAATCAATTCGTTAGCAGTTAAATTACAATCACGTTTAGGCATAAAACTATTTTTTTGATGACCTATATAGGCAATTGATACGGTAGTGTAAACTAGATTGTGTAAACTCCCTTGGGGGGGTGGTAGCTCTAGGAGGCTGTGGAGCGTAGCGGAACAGCCTCCTAGAGCTACAAATTTTTTTTAATAACTTTAAAACATTACACAATGCAAAAAAAACTAAAAAGTGAGGCTTTGATGCCAGAGGGCTTTTTTAAGCAATTCAAAACAAAGGATGATTTTCAAGGCTATTTTAACACCTTGTTCAAGCAAGGTATAGAGCAAATGCTTAATGCTGAAATGGAAGAACACCTGGGATATGCCAAGCATGATATTTCCGGTAACAATTCTGGCAATAGTAGAAATGGCACTTTCCCAAAAACTGTTATTACTGAAAATGTAGGAGAAGTAGTTCTTAATATTCCTCGCGATAGGAAAGGGGAATTCAATCCTCAAATAATACCGAAAGGAAATACAATTAGTAGTAAAATCGAGGACTCAATTATCGGCATGTATAGTCGGGGAATGACAGCTTCAGACATCTGCAACCAAGTACACGACATGTATGGCTTAGGCATCAGTGAAATGACTGTATCTAACATTACAGAGCGAATCATGGCTCAAGCACAAGAGTGGCAACAGAGGCCATTAGAATCAGTTTATTTAACAGTGTGGATGGATGCTATAGTTCTCAAGATAAGAGAAGACAATAAACTAGTAAACAAGGCTGTTTACATAGTTATAGGCCTAACTAACGATGGCCGCAAAGAGGTTCTTGGTTTTTGGATTGGAAGCAATGAATCAGCTTCATTCTGGTTGGCTGTATTGACAGAGTTAAAAGCTAGAGGAGTTGAAGATATTTTGATTGCCTGTACCGATAACTTAAAGGGTTTTACGCAGGCGATAAATAGCGTTTTTCCTAAAACAATTACTCAGCTCTGTATTGTACATCAAATAAGAAATAGCTGCAAATTTGTTTCATGGAAAGACATCAAAGAGTTCACAAAAGATTTACGCAAAATTTATACTGCAATCAATAGTGAGGTAGCACTTCAAGAATTGAAAAAGTTTAAACTCAAATGGATTAAGTATAAATATGCAGCTACATCTTGGGAGGACAATTGGGAAAATCTAAGCAATTATTTTGCCTTCCCGCTTGAGCTACGCAAGATAATTTACACCACAAATACAATCGAAAATCTGAATCGTGGGATAAGAAAATACACCAAAACCAAAACACAATTCCCGACAGAACGCTCGGCTACAAAATCTGTATTTTTGGCAATACAAAACATCGAGCAGGCATGGACAGGGGTATCCATAACTGGAAAGCAATCCTGCAACAATTTTTGATTATCTTTGAAACGCGCTGCCAACTCTAAATGAGTTTACACAATTTAGTTTACACTCTCATTGATACATAAGATATTTAGCTTTTTAGGTTTATGTTCGCGATATCTTTTGGTACTTAGCGCTATTAGTACCGACCCTTAATGCCACCAATACCTTTTCATTTCTATCAATCTCCTTTGCTGGCTTGCCTGTAAAAATTCATCGGGCTTAGCACGATGCCCAGCAAAGAAAGCATCGTCAAACTTAATATATCCGTCAAGTTTATAAGTGCTAGCTCGCTTAGCCATGCTTTTTCTAATCTTGTGCATCACAAGCCACACAGGTTCATAACGACTGTGTCCTAGCAAACCTTGCATCTGTAACGCGGAGTAACCTTTTTTTGCAGCAACCATCAAATACATGCAGGTGAGCCAAAGTCTATACTTCAACTTAGAGTTTTCCATCACCGTGCCTTTGCGAAGTCCAAGCCTGTAAGCGCATCCATTGCATGTCCAACAACGAATAGTGCTTGTCCAACGCTAACTGCTGCTGCCGCAATTGCGGCAAGAAATACCATTGGCTTCGCGATGCAAACGCAAAAAATCTATATACTTCTCCTCGGTGTCAAATCGCTTCAAAAATTATGTCAAATTCATTCCATTAATAATTTGACACAAAACTACAGGCCCATAACGAAGCCTATCTGCGTTCAGGTGCAACTTAGCGGACAATCATTAGTTTTCTTACAACGAGGATATAAAAATGAGTACCGAAATAGTTATGAAGTGGAATTTTATTGCAGTAAATTCCTAATGCGTATGCTGGGTTTAAGTAGCACCTCGTCCTCGTTACGTACAACCTTGCATAGTGTAAGAAAAAAAGGCTGCCACAATTGTGTAACAGCCTTTTGGTTTAAATTAAATCTTAGTATATCGCATTTGCTTTCCTTAGTCAACTTTAGTGCACTTAAGCACACCACTTTCGTTACTGCCAAGGTTGTTGTATTGAATTAAATACTGCCCAGGTAACATATGCTGTAAGTCTATTTGAATGGCATTGTCGCCAGGCGTAATTGCAAATTGCTCATGTTTTACTATTCTGCCAACAATATCGCGCACTATCACCACAATTTCGCCTTCGCCATCGCGACTAGCAAAGCGAAGTGTGGTGCTAGTGTTGGTTTGATTTGGTATTAACTGATATTGTGTAGCTGTTGATTTTACATTAATGATGTTCACGACATTACTGTATAAAATTTTGCCGTTATTATCAACCATGCGTAGTTTATAAAAATCGTTACCAGTTGCAGTAGCGTGGCTTATTTTGTATACATGTTTATTTGAAGCACTGTAAGGAATCTTTGTAAGTACTTCAAAATTATTTTGCGTGCTAGTACGCTGCAATACCTCGTAATATGCCACATTGTCTTCAGCTGCCATTTGCCATTGCAATTCGTTGGTGCCAGCGGCTAAGGCTTTACCCGTAAAGTACATCAAGGCAATTGCTAAAGGTGAATTAGTACTCAGTTTACCGCTTGCATTTTCACAAAGGCAAGCAGTAGTACCGTTTGCTAAAGTATCTTGAACTAAGGCGAACAATAAATTGCCTGCAGGACAATTGCTTGAACTATATGAAAAAGAACCTGATTGAGTAGTTGTGCTACCAACTGCTACAGCATCTGTGTTAAAACTATGCAATAAAGTACCGCTTACACTTGCACAATAAATGTTTATCATGCCTGCACCAGCTGCTGCGTCCTGTGTACCAGTGTTTTCAATAGTCATATCATAGTTGATGATGCCCGCGTTTTCCGTCATTGTAAATGATTGCACTGTAAGTTGTGGTTTATTTATGGTAACTGTTACACTATCGTCGCTTGTAATTTCGGCGATTTGGCAAGTACCGAATGTAAGCGGGCAAGAGAAACCACGTGATCTAAATACCTGTGAGTAGATTGGCAGTGGATCTACGCTGCATCCTATACTATTGGTTGGCTCTACGTTATAGGTAATGGTTGCAGTATTATTTGTTGTATTTGTAAATCTTACAACAATGCTAGTGTCGGTCTCGCTAGTAGAAGCAAATGCTCCGCTAACGCTTAAGCTACCACTAATGTAGCGTAAACCAGCAGGCATAGTATAGATGACGCTATCGCCATCATAAGTATTGCCATCTACAGAGGTAATAGTAGCTGTAACTACGCCCTGAGTGCCACATTCCAATACGGCAGGCGCGATGCCTAATGTTTGTGTTATATCTACATTGGTGCCTTGTGGTGTTGCCTTAATTGGTCGCCCTCTAATGACTAAACCATTACCTATGGCAGTACCACCACAAACCTTATCTCCAAATATCGTAAATCTTGGAACACCTCCACTTACAAATTTACAATCGTTGACCTGTACTTGAAATTCAATAAATGCTGTGCGTTCGTCTACATTTGCCGCGTTTGCCACTCCTTTTAAGCCACTTGCCGGCATTAAACTATGATCTTCTAAGTTAAGTGTATAATTTCTTCCTACGGGTGCAACTACAAATACCTCCGGGTTATTATCGCCAGCATAGTAGTAGGTAAAACTATTGCCAACAACTGTTGTACCTACTGGAACAGTTACTAAAACGTTGGGATTATCAAGGTCGCCATTTTGTGTGCTTCTTACACGTACTTTGTAATTAATAGGGCTGCAAATATCTACAGTTGTGCCAGGCGCTGGTTCTGTAATTTTTAGCAATTGAATCTCGCTAGTTGCAGATGTTGCTTTAAGGAATTGATCTTTACTTGAACAAGCATTGTCAGCGGTTGTTGGGAATGCTGAACAATCCCATCCTACACGCAGTTTGATACTATCTTGTGCACATGTACTTTTATTGAAATAAATTCGAACTAAATCGCTTTGTGGATTTACTAAACCAACACTATCAATTTGGTATAGATTTTTGTCCACACCGTAATTACTACTGATGGCCAAAGGTGTACCAATAGGATATTCAACACTCAAAATAGAAATGCCGCTACCTGCTAATTTTTCTGTAGCAAGCCAAATATATTTTGCCACATTAGCGTTAGCACCTGTAATTTGAATATCCCAATAGTTATTGGTTGCAGACGCTGCTTGTACTACACCAGAATTATTATTTACAATAATATCCGGGCGATTTGTGCCAGAGTAAGTGGTAGCTCCAAAGTAGTCGCTTGTATATGCTGCGCCATTAGTACTGGATGGGTAGGATACAAAGTGACCATACTCGCGAGCCGTAGTAGTGGTGTTAGCTGGTGTTGCACAACTTGGGCGAAGTATATATGATTGTACTACGTAAAAATCTTCTGATCCTAACAATAGACCACCGCTCGCATAAGCTGCAGCAAAATCATAAACAAGTTTTAGGCCTGTAGATGCGTTGCCTGTTACAGTTACAGGCACTGTGTAATCTATGCGCGCATTCACGCCTCGTTTTGGTGTATAAAATTCGTAGTTATTGGCAGTGTTGGCGCCAACATACTCCCAACCCGCTGGCACGTTCACAATTACGGAATCCTGCCTAGCTTGTGGTCTATACTCGTATAAGAAAAATTGTGTACTAGTGTAGTTGCGAAGACGACGTTGGTAGCTAATAAATGTACCTTCTGCAGTATTGCAGCCTGTTGCACTTGTTGGAGGATACACAAACATAAAATTCCATTGACCAATAACATTAGCCGCATATTCTGGCACAAAACAAGTAAACTGATCTATTCCGCTATATGCAGCAGATGGCACTGTTTGCGTTGCATAAACAGTGTGAGAAAGATTGCATACGATAGGAGCATCACTATGTGTTACGCTAGGATCACCAGCACCTACTGAGTGACCAGAAGTTATTGCGGGTGGTGCATAACGCAAGTCCGCTTCTATAGTAAGACTGTCGCCCGCCACATAACCTGCACTAGGCAAAGCAGGTGAAAAAGTTGCAGCACTCCAATCTAATCTAAATGTTCGGCCAGCTGTAAGTGTCGTAAGTGCCACACCAGTGGCAACATAATCAATACCTGCTCTTCTAATGGTAACATTAGCTGTAATCCCTTCCCAAGTGCCATTGTTTAAAGACCATTCCGCGTACACATTGTTCCAAAGTGTAATACTAGATGGCGCAGTTTGATCCAATATTTCACTTTTATAAACGGTATGTAATGTGTCGCCTGGTTGATATCGGTCTAAGTCTATTTTGTTCAAATCAATGGCGCCGCCAAGGTCTGGAAAACCATCTTGATTATTATCTGGCAGGCCATAGCTTGTTCTATAAAAACTATATTCGTAAGGGTTTACACCGCCAGTTGGGCATGGTTGTGCACAAATAACAGAGGTGCTAGCAGAAAAACATTTTTTAGAAACTAATCGATTGCCGCTTGCACAAGTGGTGTCATTGGTCATGCTAATTTCAATAGGAAAACTCTGTACGCCACAAGCACCAGTCGCGGGTGTACATATCACAAACGAAATCACATTGGCTGTGCCCGGCACAAATCTAGTTGTAACAACTTGGCCTACTTGTTGTGGATAACCAGGTAAAGGAGGGGCATTGTTAAGGTCTTCCGTAACATCAGAAGCTAAATTTGCGATGGTCATTCCCATTGGTAATGTGATTTGTGCTTCCATAAAGCCGCCAATGTTTGGACCTAGACTGGCTGCAACGTCCACTGTAACTTTAAAGCATGAACCTGCAGTTACTTGCGCAGGCATTTGCGGCGTTGCGCTAGGTATATAGTTAATTGGACCAAATGGATATCCTTGAAAATTGCCAACAATTTGAGCTCCACACTCATTTTCGTAAGTAGGTGCAATTCCCATGAATTCGCTAAAGTAGTGCCCTTCATTACAAATTCCTCCATCCGAGCAAATATTTACGTTCCAAGTAACAACAATAGAATCGCCCACAGCAAGCGTTATGCCAGCCAAAGCGCTTGCCATACCTGGTTGCCCAACGGCGCAATCTGGCGTAACGCCATTTTCTTTTACAATTAACATCGACGCGTCAACAACTACAGCAGGGTGAGTGCCGTTAACAAGAATTGAAGCAGTGTCTATAATTTGCTCTCTATTTGGTGTAAATGAATTAACGTAAGTGTTTCCGATCCTAAAATTCACATTGGAAGCTGGGCCAGTGCCATTATTTTTGACAACTGCAGTAAAGGTCGCATAAGGAGCCCCAGCGCAACCTGCACCGCCAGCCAATGTGTTTGTAACCACAATATTTAAGGTAGGATTTGTAGTTAGAGCAGTAAAGTTGCCTGTGGTATTAGTTGTTGCACAAATTGCCGTAGCATTGCAACCCCAACCAAGGGCATACCCCACCGAACCCTGGTCACAAGATGATACCAACACTGGCTCACTAACACTAATTGCAGGGTCGCTATCGCATAGGCCGCCAACCATTGTGGGAGTGCCATAAATTTTATAAACTTTAGTAGTGGCATTGCTTAAAGTGGGATCTGCAGTAAAGCTTACTCCATCTGCAACAATAGGGCCATTAGGCGATAAGCCAATACCTGCGTAATCAATTGTAAGGAATGCAGTATCTAAGCAACCTTGTCCATTGTTTTGAAAGGTGAAAGTACGTATATGCGTTGTACCAACACCAACATTGGTTAACGCCGTAGGTGCAGTAATAGTAAGCGTTGGATAAACAACCTCGTAAAAATTGACTAGAGGATTTGCCTCTATTACTGTCCCAACAGTAACGGCATCCTTAAAGGTGCCGCCACCTAGAGCTGAAGAAAATGTACCGCAAGTAGCCTTACGCTCTAAAGAAAAGGTAATTGGACTAGTAGCAGATGTGATAGTAAATATAGGTTCGTTTAAATTACTTATATTTTCCGTGACAGTACCACTGCCGGCATTAATAGAAAACGAGCCGGGTATGTACTCAATGCCATCTGCAAGATCCACTGTCACTGTTTCTGTGGTGGGATCTGCACCAGTGACGCTTACAGTAAGTAAGCCGCTATTGTGGCAAATTGTTAAGTCTGAGGCGGGCGAGGGATAGCTAATGCTTTGTGCATTAACTTGTGTTGCTAGCAAGCAAAGCAAAGTAGCATAGAGTAAATGTAAAAATCTTTTCATATTGCATTATTTTTATCTTAGCTATAAAGTATCAAAATTTAAGCCACGAAGCTTAATCGTGATGAATGTTAGCATTGTATTCAATGGATTTTGTGCAATTACTATGTGATACTTGCTAAATCACAACAACAAACACGACCTAAGCTGTTTAGTACAAGCAACTTGCCACACCGTAGCAGACCCAAACCGTAACACACACAAAAAAAAGCAGCACCATTTACAGTACTGCTCTTTTAACATTAGTTTTTTTACAATGCTATTTGCCTGCTTGTTGCGGCATTGGCATCGGCATTTCTTTTGGCGCTTTAGGCGTAGTAATATCAACGACTTCTACATCAAAACGCAAAATTGTATTAGGCTTAATTTTTGCATTACCACGAGAGCCATAAGCTAACGCACTTGGTATAAGCAAAATACCTTTTGAACCTTTGTTGAACATGGTCATACCTTCGTCCCAACCTGGAATTACCATACCCATACCAAGATTAAACTTAAACGGTGAAACATGGTTAAATGCAGGATCTGTATTACTATCAAACTTAGCACCGTCTAGTGTGGTACCAGTATAGTTCATTGTAAGTTCTTTGCCAGGCTCTGCGTTAGGACCGCTTCCTGGCTTTGTAATAGCATAGTAAACACCGCTTGCTGTTTTTTGTAGCGTTAAACCATTCTTAGCAGCATATGCTTCAATTGCTTTACTATCTGGCTCGATGGTTGCTTTTTCCTTTGCTTCAGCTTCTTCAGCAAGCTTCTTTTGTGCTGCTTGATACTCTGTAGGATTCTTAAACACCTTAATTACTTTTAAGGTTTGTAATACTTGCGCACCTTTCTTGTAGAATGGAGGCGGTGTTGGACCAAAAACGCTATCGGCATTGTAGCGCAATACAAGGCTATCGCCTAAACGAAGCTTGCTTAAGATATTATTGATGTCTTGCGAATCTTTTGGCTTAACAACCAATTGCGGTTGCATCATTGCATCTTCGTCGGTGCCTTTATCAATAGTAGTATCACCAACTATTTTACTGCTGCGCAAAATAAGAATCGCGCTATCAGATAAGCTGCCGCCGCTACCGCATTTGATGTGCTTGTATTCGATAATGTTGTTGAACTTTACAAACTTGGCATCCTTGGGTTTACAAGCTTGCATTGTAGCAGCTAATGCTAAGGCAGCTGCAAAACCTTTAATAACTGTTGCTTTCAATGTATTTCTATTTAATTGTTTACTAATTTCTCATGCCTGGAGGAGGCGGTGGTGGTGTTTCAAATTTTGGAAGACTTACTTCAAACACAAGTGGGCTATTTGGTGGAATACGACCCGGCATACCTTGCTCGCCATAACCTAATCTGCTTGGTATAAGCAAAACAGCACTCGCGCCTCTATTCAGTAAAGCAATGCCTTCTTCCCAACCTGGTATTACCTGACCCATACCTAGTAAGAAGCCAAACTCGCCAACATGGCCAAATGCGCTATCTAGATTACTATCAAAAGCAGTTCCGTCAAGTAATTTACCACGATAGTCAACCGTCAAGTTGTCGCCTTTTACTGGATTCGTCCCAACACCTGGTTTTGTAATTGCATACCATAAGCCACTCGCTGTTTTTTGCGCACCTTGAATATTGTTTTTACGGATATACTCTTGTATAGCTTGATCTTCTTCGGCAGCAACTAGCGCAGGGTCTTTTTTGGCTTTGATATCCAACAACTCTACATCATAACGAACTACGCTATTGGCAGGAATATTTGGACCTTGGCTTTGTGGACCGAAAGCTAAGCCGCTAGGAATTAACAACGTTGCCTTTGCACCCTTGGTAAGAATCTGACCAAATGCTTCATCTAAGCCAGCAAGAATGCGACGCTGTCCTACTGCAAAACTTTGTGGCGTTACATGGCCAAATGCAGAATCAATATTGCTATCAAACGCTTTGCCATCAAGCAATGTGCCATGGTAGTTTGCCAATACTTCGTCGCCCATATTTGCGCGTGTACCATCGCCTTCCTTCGTCATTACATAATACATACCACTATTTGTTTTCTTATAGTTGGTAATACCATTTGCATTACAATAAGCAATAATTGCAGCATCGTCTTTCTTAACTTGTGCTTTGGCAGCAGCAGCAGCTTTCTTTTGTGCAGCTTGTTGCTTAGCTATGTCGGCTTGCATTTTTCTTTGCTGCGCAAGCGCCTTACGATTCAGTTCTTGCTGCTTATCAAACTCTGCTTTAGTCAGCACTCCCATTACCTTTATTACATATATAACCTGATCACCAGGCTTTAGATTCTTTGGTTTTAGTGTTTGACCTCTAAAGAAACTATCTTGTGGTACATAAATAACTGCGCTATCACCTTCTTTCAAATACATTAAGGCTTCTACTACATCACCCCGAAACTGAGGCTTAGTTACTGTAAAATTTACAGGTAAGTCTTGCCCTTTATTCATTTTCTTGGTACTCATTAGCTCTACTCCACTGCACGTAGCACGTAGTTTGCACACGATATAATCACCAATTTTAGGCGATTTTTTACCCGTACCTGCCTTTACAATCTTGTACTTAATGCCACTTGGCAACTGCTTTGTAACTTGTGCTTGTAGCGCAGTTACACACAGTGCGAAACTTGTTAGTAGTAATAATCTCTTCATTTGCTTTGTATTATTGCCAATAAGGCTGGCGAAATTAAGGCATTATCGGCAGTAGCAGCCATATTTGGCACTGTTATAGCTTAGAATAACACTCATTTTACGGGCAATAGGCTTTCTCGCGCAGCTACTGCTACTTTTTCCACTCCTTTAGAGAAGCTACAAGTGTTTCCACCGTGCTTTCTACATTTTGCTCACCACGACCACCGGCTGCGTTAAAATGCCCGCCACCGTTAAAGTATTTGCGTGCAAAGGTATTTACATCTACGTTGCCTTTGCTTCTAAAACTCATACGCACATCGCCATCGCGGCTGCTTACAAAGGCTGCAAAATCAATACCCTTTATACCAAGGGCTAAGTTTACAAAACCCTCTGTATCGCCTTGTTGCACATTATATGCAGCACTATCTGCTTCAGTGAGCCACATATAAGCTGCGCCAATTTCTGGCATTACTACCAAACGCTCCATCAATAAAAAGCCCTGCAAACGCAAACGTTTCTCAGGAAAAGTATCGTAAATACGCTCGTGAATCACATGGCTAGTGATGCCTGTACGCATCAAATTAGCAATCATCGCATGCGTATCAGCAGTTGTAGAAGCAAATCTAAAAGAACCCGTATCTGTCATTACGCCAGCATACAAACATTCTGCAATGGCAGCAGTGATGGCGGTACGATCTCCTTCTAAGGCCACGATAAAATCGTAAACCATTTCGCATGTACTACTTTTAGCTGTACTGCTAATGCCATAATTAAAGTACGCAGTATCTGGCTCTTCGTGGTGGTCTATCAACACTTTAGTACCTGCATAATTTTGCAATTGCGCCGCCAAATCTTTGGTGCGTGAGATAATATTAAAATCAAGGCAAAACAACATATCGCTAGCATCAAGAATGCTTTGCGTTTTGTCTAACTTGTGTTTGTCGTATAAAACGATGTCGTTTGCACCCTGCATCCAAGCAAGATTTTCTGGAAAAGGTGTGCTGCTTATTACAGTGCAAGCATGCCCTTTACCAGCAAGAAAATGCATTAAACCAAGGCTACTTCCTAATGCATCTGCATCTGGAAACTGATGCGTGGTAATTACAATTTTCTTGGGGCTATTTAAGTGCTCGGCGAGCTGCAGTATTGCTTGCATTGGTAGTGTAATTTGCTAGGCCATAGCCATAGGGCTGCAAAGGTGGTGGAAAAAAGGCAGCACGGCAAGGCTTTTATCAAAAAGGCAACAAAAGTTGTTTAGCCAAAATGATTAATCTAGGCACCTAGTGCTAACTTTGCGGCGCGTTAAAGAAGAAAAAACGTAAAAAGATTTATATGAGCAATCAAACATTTACAATGATTAAGCCTGATGCGGTGAAGGCTGGCCACATCGGTGGTATTTTAGACAAGATTTGTGCTGCAGGTTTTCGCATTAAGGCTATGAAGTACACAAAGCTAAGCAAAGAAGGTGCTGAGCGTTTTTATGAAATACACAAAGAGCGCCCTTTCTATGGTGAGCTTTGCGATTTTATGAGCAGCGGCCCTATTGTAGCTGCTATCTTAGAAAAAGATAATGCAGTTGAAGACTTCCGTACATTGATTGGTGCAACTAATCCTGAGCAAGCTGCAGAAGGTACTATCCGTAAAATGTATGCAAAGAGCGTTGGCGAAAATGCTGTACATGGTAGCGATAGCAACGACAATGCAGCTATTGAAGGCAACTTCTTCTTTAGTGGCAGAGAGCGTTATTAATATTATATCTAATAATAGAAAAAGGCGGAGCAGATGCTTCGCCTTTTTTTTGCACTTAATGTATTTGCCTTGTTCTAAGGTACAAGGTCTTAAAAACTTAAACCCATTCGCACACCATAGCGAATTTGCATAACGCTAATTGCTCCCACTTGATCGGGTTTGCCTGGCAAATCATACGTCTGCGTGTAACGCAATTGATGCACGCCATAGTATAAACTGACATTGTAAAAGGTTTCTTTGCCAAATTGCGCAGCATAACCTATCATGCCAGAAGCATGTATGCCTGGCTTACGCGATATATTTCCCCCATCGCCGGTCCATAATGCGCTATTAATTTGAGTCAACTGAACGGCACGTAGCATGTGTGTAGCACCAAGCTGTGTTCCTAAATACGCCTTAGACTTTTGTGTAAAATTGCGACGCACATCTGCATAATAAGCGCAATTCAAAACTGGACTCCCCATAAAACTAGCACCAAGCATATAATGCATTTGCTTTACGCGCACGCCTGCACTTACACTGCCATCAATTAGCGTAGAAGTGCCGTTGTAGCTAAGGCCAACTTGTTGTACGCTTGCTAGTTTAATATTTGACTGTGCCTGCATTGTAGCACAATACAACATCGTTAGACAACTCAAGAAAAATATCCGCATCCTATTTGATTTGATAGAGTTGAGTTGGGGCTGAAGCGGTGCTATTATCAAAAGCAAAAAGACCTTTGTTTGTACTTACGAATAACTTATCGCCACTACTTATACAATCGTATGCCACCCCTTCAAGTGCCAAGGTTTTTTCTATCGTTACTGCATCTGCTGTGGTAACATTCATAATACGTAGGCCTGATGCACCATCGCATATATAAAGTGTATTGCCTTTTTTGCTTAAACCATGTGGGTTTGTAAGGTCATAAGACTTTATTAATGTAGGTTTTGTTACATCGCTAATATTAACCACATCAAGCTGATTGGTAAAACCTTGGCAAGTTGTACCGCTACGCAAAGTAACGTAAGCCAAATTGCCTTCTGCAATTACTGGATCGCACACACGTGCGTGCGAGAACATACCTTCTTGAACAGGTGCTTGAGGGTTAGCGATTGAAAAAATATACATGCCAGTTTGTGATCCAATAAACAACTTATCTGCCATTGGATAAATCGTTTCTATGCCCCAGGTTAGATTGGCAACAGCACTTGAACTAGGTTGTGCCACGTTGCTAATATTATAAGTTAATAAACGTGTGCGATCTACGCAGTATAAATAATTGTTTACAATACAAAAACGCGCCATACTGCCGCCCGTACTAATGATATTACCTCCACCGCCACCTAGTGAGGCTGACATATTTGCAGTGTTAACGTCAACGTAATAGCCGCTATAATACTGATAGTTAGGTAAGATATCTTCATTTACAATTGTATCCACATACCTATATCCTATAAATATTTCATTGTTGGCAGTAGTAGGCATGTTGTTTGAACTAAAGACATTTTGTTGGCGGTTAGCAAGTGAAATATTGTTAATGTCGGTTAGATTGAGTGTCACTAACTCATCACTACAATCCAAGTAGAGCATATTATTTTTCATAGCCATGTCATGTGCATTGCCTGCAGGTATAAAACCAATTTTATTATATGCACTGCCTGACACATCAATGATGTGTATACCCTTGAAATTATCTTGCAATAGCATATAATTGCCATACAAAACAAACTTGCCAGGATTAGTAATTTCTCTTGGAGACTGCATGCGCAAACTAGCATAATAATCGTCTAGCTTCATGAACTGTGGCACCGCCATTGTAATCTCTTTCGTCACCTGCGTCTTTACACAACTTGTAAATTGCAAACTCAAGGCAACTACCGCTATGGCTAAGCCACATCTCTTCATCATTTTCATACTGTACTTGTTTTTAGTTTAAGGTGTTTGTATTTATTTTACTTTGTAATTTGAATGCTCTGATTCTTTGTAATAGTATTGCCTTTGTGCATAAAGACGAGCTTGTCTATTCTTACATTTGGATCATCTTTGTGGCAATCTTTCACAACCTCTTGCGATTTCAGAATTTCAATATTTGCTAGTGTATCTCTGCCCGTTTGCCAATCAAAAATCAAATCGCAATTGTGAAAATAGCTACCGTAGTAACCAAAATTTCCACCACGATCGGTAATAATTTCTGAGGTGGTACGCGCTTTATTTGCCCATAAAATGGATGGCATTCGAAATGTATCTACAACATTGGCATTTGATTTGTCAATTCTATACACAAATATGTTATCTATTTCTGCAGTAGAGAAGCCATTAAATTGAATTGGTATTTGCACCATTTCTCCGATACGCAAACTCTTGTCGCAAGGTTTAATATTACATGCGCCTATTAACGAAAGGAGGCAGCTTATACAAAAGACTGATAGTTGATGCTTCATAGTGATATATTGACTAGTTCGCTTTCATAGACGAGGCATCTCCAGCAAACCTTTGTTAATATATAAAAATTTTCTCGGCGACTGATTAAAAAGTCGTCAGTCACCAAATGCTATCGCACAACAAATTTCTTCACAACCTTGCGCTTACCGTCGTTAATTCGCATAGTGTAGATGCCAGGACCTAGCTCAGATCTAAATGTGAGATAGTTAGTGCCATTTTGAATTGGATAATTATTATTCACAACTAACTTACCCCTATTATCAAGCACTTCTACAATGGCGTTTGCGCCCTTACAGTTAAATAGATTAATACTCATCTGCTCGCCACTTTTAGCCGGATTTGGAAAAGCCACAAAGTCAAATAGAGCACCGTTATCAAATTGTACTGTCTTTATTGCACTATATCTTTTTTGGCCATTGGTTTTACTTACTATGCACAGGCGATAGTAATACTTATCTGTATACTTTGGCTTGTCTACAAAAACATAGTCCTTGCTAAAACCAGCTACACCGGTAGCTACTGTCATGCCCACATTTTCAAATTGTGTACCATCAACACTACGCTCGATTATAAATTGCTTCATGTCAAATTCATCCTGTGTTTGCCATGCCAACAATACCTGATTAGCACTTGGCGACACTGTAAAACTCTTCATGTCTACTTCTAAAGGCAAGAACACTACGCCACTATTCCACTCATCGTCGTTAGTGCCACCCGTAAGGTCTACTGCATTTGCACTTACCTGAAAGTCGATTGGTAAGCCTGCAGTGCTTGGTGCAATCCAATCAAAAGTAAAATCTGTAAACGTACCGCCCATAAAACTCTTAGGCAAGCTATGTGTGAGATCGCTTGGACCATTGCCTAGTTGTAAATTGGGACCAAGGTTGGCAAAGGTACCATTGGCAACTTCAGCAGCTATGCCTGCAGCATTTTTCAGGGCATTACTCACAGATACTGTTACAGCATATGTTGCTCCAGGCACATATGCTGTGCTACCACTTGGTAAGCCAGAAACGATTATACTAGTAGCACTGCTACTAGGCCCATGGCAACCACAACCGCCGGCGGCATAACCAGCAGTACCACCGCTAAAGTCTGTGAATAACCCAACACACAAAATACCTCCTAGAAGCATTGCTGTAAATCTATTGCGCTTGAGCAATTGCTTAAGATTGTAAAATTTCTGCATATTCACCTATTAATACGTAAAAATACGATTTACATTGTGTTTTCATACAAAATTAGAACAGTATTTTTGCACCTCTTAATTTCAATATAGTGTCTATCGTTTGCCAGAATCTCACAAAAGTGTTCGAAACCCAAGTTGCGGTTAACAATATCAACCTCAATATTGGCGCTGGCGAAGTTGTTGGCTTCTTAGGCCCCAATGGTGCTGGCAAAAGCACCACCATGAAAATGATTACGGGCTACCACGCACCTACAAGTGGTCAAATTCATGTATGTGGACAACTCGTAAATGATGAAAATCTTGAGGTTAAGAAAAAAATAGGCTACCTGCCTGAAAGTAATCCACTTTACCATGATATGTATGTGGTAGAATACTTAGAGTTTGTTGCAAGTATTCATAAAATAGCCAGCCCTGCTAAGCGTATCAAGGAAGTAATTCATCAGACGGGCTTGCATGTGGAGCAACACAAACGTATTGGTGCACTGAGCAAAGGCTACAAGCAACGCGTAGGTTTGTGCCAAGCGCTAGTACATGACCCACAAGTTTTGATACTAGATGAACCAACGAGCGGCTTGGATCCAAATCAGATATTGGATATCCGCCAACTGATTATTGAATTAGGCAAAAGCAAAACAGTATTGCTTAGTAGCCACATCATGCAAGAAGTTGAAGCCATGTGTCAGCGCGTGGTCCTTATCAATAAAGGCAATATCGTAGCTGATAGTAGTATCGCTGACCTTAAGACCGGTGCTGCCGAAAAATCACAGCAAGTTGTTTTGGTGTGCAAGCAAGCGATTGCAAAAGAGAAGTTCGCCAATACGCAAGGCGTTACCTCAGTTGATGTTGTTAACGGCAATACCTTGCGCTTTACATGTAATGATGCAGATGCTTGTAAAAAGCAAATCATGCAAACCTGCTTGAACTTAGATTTGGATATAGAACAATTGCAAACAGAAGGTAGAAGTTTAGAACATTTATTTAGAACCTTAACTGCTTCAAGCGAAGCGTAGCATATCAAATGGGTAAGATTACAAAAATACTAGTTGCCAATCGTGGCGAAATAGCATTGCGTGTGATGCGTACTGCAAAAAAAATGGGCATCGCCACAGTTGCTGTTTATAGCGATGTAGATCAATTTATGCCATTCGTAAAATTTGCTGATGAGGCTTATTGCATTGGCGAAGCACCTAGCGCAAAATCGTATTTACTTGCCGATAAAATTATTGAAGTAGCCAAGCAATGCGGTGCAGATGCGATTCATCCAGGCTATGGCTTTTTGAGCGAGCGTGCAAGTTTTAGTCAGGCTTGCGAGGATGCTGGCATCATCTTTATTGGCCCTAGCCCAAGCAGTATAGAAACGATGGGCAGTAAAATTGGTGCCAAGCAAGCTGCCAAGCAATTTAATGTGCCAATGGTGCCAGGCACCGACACACCACTAAAGGATTTAGCAGAGGCAAAAGAAATTGCTAAAAGCACAAAATTTCCGCTACTCATTAAAGCTAGCGCTGGTGGCGGTGGCAAGGGTATGCGTATTGTAGAAAAAGAAGAAGAGCTAGAAGAACAAATCAACTTTGCAAAAAGCGAAGCCCTAGCCTCTTTTGGCGACGATAGCGTGTTTATTGAAAAATACGTTGGAAGTCCCAAGCACATAGAAATACAAGTCTTAGGCGATAAGCATGGTAACTATGTTTACTTATTTGAACGAGAGTGTAGCATACAGCGTCGTCATCAAAAACTGGTGGAAGAAGCACCTAGCAGTTGCCTTACGCCAGAAATAAGAAAAGCTATGGGCGAAAGTGCCGTAAACGTAGCAAAGAGTTGCAATTATAGCGGCGCAGGCACTGTAGAATTTTTAGTAGACGACGACCTTAATTTTTACTTTCTGGAAATGAACACGCGCTTACAAGTAGAGCATTGTGTTACAGAAATGATTACTGGTATTGATCTTGTCGAGCAACAGATTTATGCAGCGCAAGGCGACAAACTAAGTTTTACGCAGGACGATTTGAAGATAAATGGTCATGCAGTAGAATTGCGTGTTTGCGCCGAAGATCCATTGAACGATTTCCTGCCCGATATTGGCACATTGCGCGTTTACAAACGTCCGCAAGGCGACGGCATTCGTGTAGACGATGGCTTTGAGCAAGGCATGGATATACCTATTTACTACGATCCGATGATTGCTAAGCTAATTGCATATGCACCTACGCGTCAAGAAGCAATTGATAAACTTGTCAATGCGATCAACGAATTTCAAATTGTTGGTATTGAAACGACATTAGGCTTTGGCCGTTGGGCAATACAACAACCTGCTTTCACCCAAGGAAAATTTGATACGCATTTTATTGCAAAATATTACAAGCCAGAATACTTGTTGCAACACAACGAGCAAGAAGCGCAATTGGCTGCTATGGTAGCTGTAAAAATGTTGCAACGCCTAGAAGGCAATTTGCAATAATTTCAAACAAGATAAGGTACTAGCTTAGGTATTTACCAACAATTGGCAACCTACGTCCTACCCCAAAAGCTTTTGGACTTACACGAATAATAGGGCAAAATTGGTTGCGCTTGTATTCGTTTGTGTTGACCAACTTCAAAATACGATCTACCAAAGCTGCATCAAAGCCTGCATCCTTAAGCTCTTGTGGCCCTTTGCGTAACTCTATATATTGATACAATACTTGGTCAAGTACAGCGTAATCAGGCAAGCTGTCGCTATCCTTTTGCCCTGGACGTAATTCTGCACTTGGTGCTTTAGTGATGATATGCTTAGGAATAATCTCTGCATCTTTGTTGAGATAATTAGCAATGGCATACACTTGCATTTTATACACGTCGCCAAGCACTGCTAAGCCACCAGCCATATCGCCATATAGTGTGCCGTAGCCTGTAGCTAATTCGCTTTTATTGCTCGTATTGAGTAGTATGTAGCCAAATTTGTTAGCAATAGCCATTAATAAATTACCGCGTGTACGTGCTTGAATATTTTCTTCTGCCAAACCAAATGGCAAATCTTTGTAGATTGGTTTAAGCTGCTCGAGGAAACTATTGTAAATCGGTGCAATAGCTACAATATCATATGGATTACCCAAATTTTTACTCAACTGCTCTGCATCGCTTACACTATGGCCAGTACTATATTCGCTGGGCATTAAAACGGCTCGCACATTTTCGGCGCCCAAAGCTTTTACTGCTAAGGCAAGTGTTACAGCGCTATCTATGCCGCCACTGCTACCAAGAATGGCTTTAGTAAAACGCATCTTTGCGAAATAATCGCGTATAGCCATTACTATCGCATCAACAATTTTGCCTGTATGTAAATTGGGATCGTATTGTGGAGGAGCAAGTTCCTCGGTGGCCAATTCACTAGCTTGCTTATGCATTGCGCCTTTCAGTATGCCGTCTTTGGTTAGTGTTACATATTGTAAGTCTTCTTCAAAATAGCTACATTCACAAACCAAGTTGCCTTCTGCATCCATTGCCATGCTGCCACCATCAAATACTATTTCCGTTTGACTGCCCACTGTATTGCAATACACAATTGGCAATTTATACTTTGCAACATTTCTTTTTAAGATGGCTTGTCTATCTTCTACATGCGTATAGTCAAATGGACTTGCGCTTAAATTAATCATAATATGCGGCTGCTGCTTTACCAACTCATCCATTGGACAAATATCGTAGAGCGGATTATCACCTAAGTTCCAAATATCTTCGCAAACAGTCACAGCAAGTTTTGTATCGCCTAGTTGCATGCATTGCCACGACGTAGCAGGTTCAAAGTAGCGATACTCATCAAATACATCATAGGTTGGCAGAAGTGTTTTGGCTTGCGTTGCCACTACTTGTTGCTTGTGTATCATTACTGCACTATTGTGTAAGTCTTTACCTTCTACTTTAGGATTGCGTAATGGCACACCAATCAAAACAGCTATGTCATCCGTGTGCGGCTTGATAGCATCTATCACAGCGTAGCACTTATCAATAAAGTCTTTGAACTCCAAAAAGTCGCGAGGCGGATACCCACATACACTTAGTTCGGTAAATACGATTAAGTTTGCATTATTACTTTTTGCTTGCGCAATTGCCTCAAGCATTTTAGCAAGGTTACCATCAAAATCACCAATCAAATAGTTCTGTTGCGCTAGTGCAATCTTCATGGTGTAAATATCACATCTTTATTGGCATTGGTAAAATAAAAAAGGCCTTGCTTTTTGGGGCAAGACCTTTTAACTAATTTGATTTTAATTTCTACTAAAAGAAGTAGCCAATGCGTAAGCTAATATTGTTTGAACGAACGTTGCCGTCGTTAAACTTGTATAAAGCTACATCACGAAACTGTGGCAAAGTAGCATCAAGTAAATTGTTGCGATAAAGAATTTCGCCAAAAACTGCATTCTTAGCAATCTTGTACTCTACACCCGCTCCAAAATGCCAGCCAAATTGAATAGGTGTAACTGTTTTGGCCGACAACTTGCCTGTGCCAGCAATTACAGTATCTGTGCCTAATGAACGACTACCAGTAATAGAATAATCTGCATTACGACCAATTACAAATCCTAAATCACCACCAACACGGCCAAAAATAAACATCTTGTCGTTGATGTTAGATGCTTTAAGGCGCAAGCTAATAGGAATATTTACTGACTGCAACTTGTACTCGATATTGGCATCTTTTGCATAATTGTGCTGCTCGCTGACACTTGTAGCTTTGCGTTTTGCATCCAAGGTACCACCGTACCAGTCAACACCTAAGCCACTAGCTAAAGTAGCCGATTCAGTAAGTGGCAATTCTACAGCCACGCCAATACCGCTGCTAAATCTACCACCATCTTTCTTGATATCATAGATAATGGAATCGTTGGTAACAGTAGCGCTAGTAGCTTTTAAGCCACTTGTGCCAATATTGCCGAATAACGCAAAACGATACTTTTTGCTGATACTTTCGGCTGTTTTGTTTTGTGCTTCTACATTCGTGCACGCCAATAAAGCAATGCCTGTTAGTGCGAATACAATTTTCTTCATAAATAATAAATTCTAATTTTAACAAAAATGACCTTAAATGCTTAGATGTACAAATGTTTTTTTTCAGACCTTGCACACCATACATGAAGTTAATATACTTAACGCGCATTTTTGTTACACTAACATTACTTCTTTCTGCATGCAGTAATAGCGATATAGACACCAGCAAAGTACCCTTGCAATTAAAGTTCCATCGCTTCGACAAAGCTCTGCAAGCCATTGATACCAACAACGTTATGACTGGCTTGCTTAAGTTGCAAGCACAACATCCGCATTTTACTAATCGCTGGACTGAGCACCTCTTGGGCAGCGGCATGATTGCCTCAGATACCTCTGTAATGCTAGCTACAGGCGTTAGGCACTTCTTAACATACAAGGACTATGTGCAGCTGCAAAAAACCATAAATGCCAAGTTTCCCAATACTAATGCTATAGATAAAGACATTACTAGCTTATGTAAGCACGTTAAATACTACGTACCGAAGTTTAAGTGCAACACAGTTTATTACTTTAGCAGCGGCCTCAATCGTTATAGTACAATCACCGATGATACAATCATAGGTATAGGCCTAGATATGTTTTTAGGTAAGGACTACGAATTCTATCCTGCCGTACAAATACCAAAGTATATGATCGATAAATGTGAGCCCGAGCAAATTATACCGATGTTAGCAAGGACCATTTTTACCAATGAATTTACCTATAACGAAATGAACAAAGACTTGCTAACCGTAATGATTAATCGCGGACGTGAAATTTATTTTGGCAGCAAAGTAGCACCAAATATTGCAGAGCGCTCGTTTTACAATTACAATGCAGACCAAGAAGACTGGTGTAAAAAATACGAAGGCCGCTTGTTTGGAGAGATTAGTAAGTTTCTTTACGAAACAGACCCACAAAAAGTAATGCCAATCGTCACTGACGGACCGAGTACACCTGGCATGCCATTGCAATGTCCGGGTAATGTTGGCACTTGGATTGGCTATCAGATTGTAAAAAAATACATGGATAAAAATCCAAAGCTTACGCTTGAGCAATTATGCATGATGGATGTGGATGGCAGCAAGTTTTTAGAAGCGAGTGGCTATAAACCGCGTTAGTAAGCCTAGTAAATGCTGGAGCTATTGCCGTACGTGATAGGCAAAAGCCACAGCCAAATCTCAGCAGTTTTTGCCGCATAAAATTCTTACTTTTACCCATTAATATGTCAGCCTTACCTACAGAGCCGCAGGCCCTTACCGCCAAAGATTTTGCAACCGACCAAGAAGTGCGTTGGTGCCCGGGCTGCGGCGATTATAGTATTCTCAAGCAAGTCCAAACGGTATTGCCAACAATTGGCGTTGCCCGTGAGAATATTGTAGTTGTTAGCGGTATTGGTTGCAGCAGTCGCTTTCCGTATTATACAAATACATATGGCATGCATAGCATACATGGTCGCGCGGCAGCTATTGCAACTGGCCTTAAAGTAAGTCGACCAGACCTAAGTGTATGGGTTGTAAGTGGCGATGGCGATAGCTTTAGCATTGGCGGCAATCACTTCATACACTTGCTGCGTCGTAATGTAAATTTAAACCTGCTTGTTTTTAATAACCAGATTTACGGACTTACTAAAGGACAGTACTCTCCTACGAGCGAAGAAAAGAAGGTTACAAAAAGTACCCCTATGGGTAGTTTAGACCACCCTTTTAATCCCGCTGCTTTAGCCATGGGTGCAGATGCAAGTTTTGTAGCCCGTAGTATGGATCGCGATGTAAAGCACTTGCAAGAAATGCTGAAGCGCGCCAATGCCCACCAGGGCACTTCATTCTTAGAAATTTATCAGAACTGTAATATCTTTAATGATGGTGCTTTTGAAATCTTTACAGAAAAAGCAAGCAAGCCAGAAGAAGCACTTTTTGTGGAACATGGCAAGCCAATGGTGTATGGCACAGCAAAAAACAAAGGCATCGTACTTGATGGCTATAAGCCAAAATGTGTAACGATTGGCGAAGATGGTATTACAGAGCAAGACCTTTGGATACACGACGAAACGGATATGTACAAAGCCCAGATCTTAACCCGTATGTTTGATGACCCAAGTAATATCGGTCACTTACCGCGACCATTTGGTGTATTATATGCGCAACCGCGTTTATGTTACGACGAGGCGGTACAGTTACAATTGCAAGAAGCGATTGCAAAAAAAGGCAGTGGCGATTTAGATAAATTGCTTCGCGGCAAAGAAACTTGGGACATCGCTTAAACTAGTTTTATCAATTCATGTTGAAGAAAATACTCATTGCCATTGTTGCTATTTTGGCTATCGGCTTAGTACTTGGCAGAAATTATTATACAAGCAATGTCAAGTTAACCGAAAAGCAATTCTTGTATATCCCTACAGGTAGCAATTTTGAGCAGTTAAAGCAACTATTGCAAAAAGGCGACTTTCTTAAAGATCTCAGTAGCTTTGAAAGCTTAGCCTCTAAAATGGGTTACGCCAATAAGGTAAAGCCAGGTCGCTACGAGGTGCAGCCGGGCATGAGCAACTGGACATTGATACGCATGCTAAGAAGTGGCAACCAAAAACCAGTAAAGCTTGTAATCAATAAATATCGTTTAGAACGCGACCTTGCAGGTAAAATTGGCCGCACACTCGAGGCAGATAGCAACGAGGTGCTAAAGCTGATGAACGACAATGTTTACTTGAAACAATTTGGCTTAGACAGCAACACAAGCATTGCAGCCTTTATGCCAAATACTTACGAGTTTTATTGGAATACACCTGCCGCAAAAGTCTTTGAGAAAATAGCAGAAAACTATAAAAAATATTGGACAAGCGCGCGTGTAGTACAAGCCAAAGCGCAGAACCTCACACCTGCGCAAGCCGTTACCTTGGCAAGTATTGTAGAAGAAGAAACAAACAACGTAAAAGAAAAACCTACCGTGGCAAGTGTATACCTCAACCGCTTGCGCAAAGGCATTAAGCTTGATGCTGATCCTACCTGCAAATTTGCGGTTGGCGACTTTAGCATTAAACGTGTACTTACAAAACACACACAGTACGCGAGCCCGTATAATACATACCTAAATGCAGGCTTGCCACCAGGCCCGATTTGTACGCCAAGTGAAAGCAGCATAGAGGCGGTACTTAATCCTGCTAGTACGAACTACTTGTTTTTCTGTGCTCATGAAAACATGAAGCAAGAACATAAATTCGCAGAAACCTATGCAGAGCATCAGCAAAATGCAGAGCGCTATCAAGCAGCATTAACGGAGTACCTGAAAAACAAAAAGAAGTAAGCTTACCATGTATCGCAGCAAAACGAAAGTGCAAGTGCGTTTCTATGAAACAGATCAAATGGGCTATATGCACCATAGTAACTATGCCCGCTACTACGAAATTGCACGTACCGACTGCCTGCGCGAACTAGATTATTCTTACAAGCAAGCAGAAGCCGACGGCACCTATATGCCTGTTGTAAAAATAGAAAGTAAATTTATTCAGCCACTTTTCTACGACGATATCGTAGAGGTGCATACAGAAATTCGTGAAATGCCACGCTTTGGTATGATAACCTTCCATCACAAATTTTTTAATCCACAGGAAATATTGGTGCATGAAGGCTTGGTTACCTTAGCGATGATAACGAGGGCTACCAATAAGCGCGAAAACGGACCTGCCTATTTGATAGAAGCCCTAAAAAAATTCTTTTAAACACATGCAAATCAATGCAAGTATAATTACCATTGGCGACGAGTTGCTTATTGGGCAAACTGTTGATACCAATAGTGCATGTTTGGGCGTAGAATTAAATAAGCTAGGTGTTTGGGTAAGGCAACGTGTAGCAGTGGGCGATGTGGCAGCACACATTACGAATGCATTGCAGGATGCTTTACAAATAAGTGATATTGTAATAATAACTGGCGGCCTTGGTCCAACAGCCGATGATATTACAAAGCCACTGCTATGCGATTTTTTTGGTGGCACTTTGATTCAAAATGCAGCGGTAGAAGCACATGTGCGTGCTTTTTTTGAAAAACGCAAACGACCCATTATCGACGTTAATATTAAACAAGCATCCGTGCCTGATTGTTGCGAAGTCCTATGGAATCAATACGGTACTGCACCCGGCATGCTTTTTCGCAGAGACAATAAACTTGTTTTTTCCTTGCCTGGCGTACCGCTAGAAATGAAAGACATTATGACTACTAGCGGCTTTGATGCCATTGCAAAGAATTTTACCTTGCCGCGTGTATCTCATCGTACAATTTGTACAGCTGGCAAAGGCGAGAGTTTTATTGCTATTGCCTTACGCGATTTTGAAGCAAGTTTACCTGCACATATCAAGTTAGCTTATTTACCAGCATTAGGTCAAGTAAAGCTGCGCCTTACGAGTTTAGATGGGAGTGAAGAAGAACTAAATAGCTTTACTGCAGCATTGCAAAAGCAAGTAGCGCATATTTGCTATGCCACAACAGACATTAGCTTGCAGGAAGCTATTTTGCAACAACTACTTGCAAGGCAACAAACACTTGCTTTTGCAGAAAGTTGCACAGGTGGTTACCTTTCGCACCTTTTTACAAATATAAGTGGAGCTAGTGCCGCAATTAATGGAAGCGCAGTTGTATATACTAATGAAGCTAAAAGCAAAGTGCTAGGGATTGACGCCAATGCTATTAATACACATGGTGCAGTAAGTGAGCATATTGCGACGCTGATGGCACAACAAACCAGAGCTGTTTATAGCAGCAATTTTTCACTTAGCACAACTGGCTATTTAGAAAGTACCTATACACAAGAAGCTCAAATATGGATTTGCGCCAGCGATGGCACCAACCACAAAACGGTACATCATACACTACCCTACTACCGCGAGCGCAATAAAGAATTGGCAGCTAATTATGCTTTATTGTTGTTGTGGCGCCTCATACAAGAAGCCGCACAAAGCTAAAATGCCCATTTTGTGGCACTTTAAAGTATTCTCAACATGAATTTTACCATTGATTAGCTGCTAGCCATTCCTTATTTTTGCGATCTAAAAATAGTACTATGGCAGTAGTGGATTTGGTAATGCCTAAAATGGGCGAAAGTATCATGGAGGCAACAATTCTTAAATGGAATAAGAATGTTGGCGACAATGTAAATATGGACGAAACCGTTTTAGAGATTGCTACCGACAAAGTAGACAGCGAAGTACCAAGTACTGCTGCTGGCGTGCTTACCGAAATTTTATTTAAGGTAGACGATGTTGTGCCAGTAGGCACAGTAATTGCTCGTATAAGTACTGACGGTGCTACTGCATCTACACCAAGCCCTGCTGCTGCTACTGCTGCACCAAGCGCACCGGCACCAACGCCTGCTGCAACTCCTGCGCCTGTACAGGCTGCACCTGTTGCTGTTGCTCCAAAAGTAAGCAATGCAGGTGGCGCTAAATTTTATAGCCCACTAGTATTAAATATTGCTGCGCAAGAAGGTATTGGCATGACAGAGCTAGAGGCTATACCAGGCACGGGCGCAGAAGGTCGCGTTACGAAGAAAGATTTATTGAACTATGTAGCCAATAGAGGTGTTGCTCCAGTTGCTGCACCAGTTGCAACGCAAGCTGCAAGCCCTTCACCAGCAGTACCTGTTGAAACTTCAGGCCCAGCTGCAACTAGCACTCCTGCAGTGGCGAGTGGCAATGTAGAAATTATTGAAATGGATCGTATGCGTAAACTTATTGCAGACCACATGGTGCGCAGTAAGGCTACGAGCCCTCACGTTACGAGTTTCACAGAAGCTGATGTAACCAATATCGTCAACTGGCGTAACAAGGTTAAGAGTAGCTTTGAAAAGAAGCACGGCGAAAAAATTACGTTTACACCTATTTTTATAGAAGCTGTTGTAAATGCCATTAAGAAGCACCCAATGATTAACAGTAGCGTTGATGGCAATAGCATCATCGTAAAGAAGGATATTAATATAGGTATGGCTACGGCATTGCCTAGTGGTAACCTTATTGTTCCTGTTATCAAAAATGCTGATACAAAGAACCTACTTGGTTTAACTAAGGAAGTTAATGGCATGGCAAATGCAGCTCGCAGCAATAAGTTAAAACCAGAGGATACACAAGGCGGTACATTTACTTTAACAAATGTAGGCACCTTTGGTAGCTTGATGGGTACGCCAATAATCAACCAACCACAAGTTGCTATTCTAGCTGTTGGCAGCATCAAAAAGCGCCCAATGGTAATGGAAACTGAGCATGGCGACGTGATTGCGATACGCCATATGATGTATTTGTCACTTAGCTACGACCATCGTATTGTAGACGGCAGCCTAGGCGCTAGCTTCTTGACGCAGATTGCCAACCAGCTAGAAGCTTTTGATGCAACGCGCGAAGCCTAGCCAAATAGTTTAGCACTATAACTTGCTATTATAATTTGTATGCAATATTTTTTGCATCTTTGAGGCATGAACTTCAAGAGTTTTTGTATGGCAGTATGCGCTATGGCGCTAACTACCCAGTGTTTTGGGCAAACGAAGCTAGCACCACTTGTGCCTAAGCATGAGGTGCTTTACGAAATCAATGTGCGCCAGTTTAGCGAAGAAGGCAAGCTTAGTGCTATTATTCCGCAATTACCACGCATTAAAGCAATGGGCGTTACCACAATTTGGTTGATGCCTATCTATCCAATTGGCGTAGAAGCGCGCAAAGGAAAACTGGGCAGCTACTATAGCATCAAAAACTATACAGATGTCAATCCTGAGTTTGGCACTACCGATGATTTTAAGGCTTTAGTAAATGCTGCACACGCGAGTGGCATGCGTGTAATATTGGATTGGGTGGCTAACCATACGGCATGGGATCATAAGTGGGTTAAAGATCATCCAGAGTATTATGAGCGCGATAAGAAAACTGGTAAACTTGCAAGTCCTTTTGATTGGACAGATGTTGTAGAACTAAACTATACCAACAACGAAATGCGTGCCGCTATGATTGAAAGTATGAGATGGTGGGTTAGCAATTTTGGCGTAGATGGTTTTAGATGCGACGTGGCAGAGATGGTACCTTTAGACTTCTGGGAAAAGGCGCGTGAGTCAATAGATGCTAAGCACGAACAACTATGGCTAGGTGAAAGCGAAAACGATCAATACTTTTCTGCTTTTGATTTGCAATACGCATGGAAATATATGCATATGCTAGAAGACTATGCTAAAGGCAAACTCAATCAAGACAGCGCACTACAAATAATGAATCGCTACCAAATACTAGCGAGCAAAGGCATGCACCATATGTTTTTTACAAGTAACCACGACGAGAACAGTTGGAATGGTACAGATGCTGAAAAATTTGGTGATGCACATCGTGCGTTAATAGAGTTTACTGTTGCAATGCCTGGCGCATTCATGATCTATAATGGCCAAGAAACTGGCTTAGATAAACGCCTTAAATTCTTTGAGAAAGATCCGATTGTATGGACTAGAAGCGACATGCCACAATACTACACAGCGCTATTGCAAGACCGTGCTTATAACTTAAGTGGCGAGCACAGCATTAGCTATATACCAACGACTGCTACAGGCGATTTCGCTATGCTTGTAAATACTTCAAATGGCACCAACGCATTATACTATTACCGCCGCACTGCACTTAAAAATGGCGCTAACGGTGAGAGTGAAGATAGCGAGGAACAATTTCCAAAGTTTGGCGGAAATGCACGTATACCAATTATGGACTTATTGTCGAGAAAAGCGATAAAGGTTGGTGTAGTCAACAAGTTATCATACCAATAGGCGTTTTAGCCTTCATGTCCAAGCTCTGTGTAGGTTTGGACCTACCTAATGTTGCATCTTACTTCAATTGTAAATAGCAACCGAAAACGTTGATCTATTATTGCATTTCACACATCCAATGTGGCACTTTAATTAGTCATGTCAATTGGGTAATGAATATTGCCGTATTTTTATTGATTGTTACTGCAGCACAGCAAATTAATGAAGGTCGTCCTACTAGCTATATTACTAATTTTTTGCTTGCAGGCAGTGGGACAATCGCCATCCCCAAAAAAATCATTCACTAGCTTTGCTTTTCAAAATATTTCTACCAAACAAGGGCTAAGTACAAGAGCCGTAACAGATATAGCACAAGATGCTAATGGTATGATATGGGTTGCAACGGTTGATGGTGTTAATAGACTAGATGGTTATAGAATAAAGCAGTTTTTTAATGCCGCCAACGACAAAAGCGCACTCTTTAATAGTGATAGAGGTTCATTAAACACGGAATTTGCTGACAAGGTATGGATAGCTGGGCAGACAGGCATAAGTTCCTTTAACTTGAAAACAAGTCAATTTGATCGCGTGGATACAGCTCATAAAACCCGTCTGCATATTCAGAAACGTGTCCGATTCTTTAAGCAAAACGATACTTTATGGGCATTTGGTCACGAATTCTATTATAAGATTTCTCTTGATGGAAAAGTAGAAGAGTATAAATACAACAATACAAGTGGGCAAATAAGTACAAAACATCATGCGTTTAGTAATTTTATTACGCTTGCAAATGAAGATACTCACGGCAATTTATGGGCCATTAATCCATTCTACTTGATGAGAATTGACGCTGGTACTATGCTGATTATGGACTTCTACAAAATTAGAGACGATAATGGCGATGGTGCAATACAAGATATTGACATCAAAAACGACATCATTTACATCTCTACTTGGGGCAGTAACTGTTTGCAATATTGATATTATGAACTGTTGCTATAATTATGGTTTTGGCACATCTTTTCCTGGCGCAGTGTATGCGAATACCAAATTTAGAGGTTACTTAGATTTTACCTTTGAGGCAGCAGAATAGTTTGCTTTTTGACAAACTAAGTAAGTTTTAGCTAGCTACTGCATGATACTGAGGTTTCGCACTTGCACTAGCGCAGCAATATTAAATCGCCCTTGTAAACATACTTTTTAATCTTACCACTAACTAAAAACTCTATATAGTAGAAGTAAGTTGTACTTTCAGATTCCTTGCCTTTGTACTTGCCATTCCAACCTTCGGTTAAGTCATCGCTTTCAAAAACTTTCTCGCCGTAACGATTGTAAATAAGCATACGGTAAGATTTAGGAACGACGTCACCAAACTGCGCTTTAAATAGTTCGTTGTTATTATCACCATTTGGCGAAAAAGCATTGGGCACATAAATGTATAGCGAGTCTACGTAGTAGCAAGGCTCTACTGTTACATTAGTTATTAAGATATCATTGTCAAAAGGCGAGTTTACAGTAGTATCAGCATAAGATGCTGTCATATAAAACGTGTAGCCATTTAAAACAATCGTATCGCCAATGCAAATCGTGCTGTCAACAATAGTAGAATCATAGCAGTCGAAAACAGTTAAATCGAGCTCAAAAAAATCTTTGCGTGTTGGGGTATAGATGATAGAGTCTTTGTAGATACCAGTAGTGTTATATGGTTTATTGTTCATTATTACTACATTGCCTTCGCAAATGCTTGTATCAATTTTCACGGTATTAATCGTATCTAAATTTGAGCATGGCACATAAACTGAAGATACCTCTGCGAGTTTGTAAAGCCTCACATCATCCAAAACCAATTCAGTACACGTTGAGCAAATATGCCCATAATTAGTGAACTTAAAAGTGTGCGAAGTAGAAGTTGCTCTAAATTCCACCGTGTAACGCAAGCCTACTTGTGTTGGTACCGAACTATCAGTAGGTTTACACACGTAAAAATTCCTGCCGAATCCTATATCTAAGGAAAATACACCATCATTAGGAAACGCATTGCCAGACTCCTCACCACCAGTCCAGAATTCAAGAATGTATACAGTACCTATTGTTAAACCATTTACAGTTTGCTCAAGCGACACCCCACCTGGACCTCCTAAGTCTGGCGTAGTTTGAGGATACCCCGGTGGAATACCAGTAACATCACAACCAGTTTTGACTATGCATGAAGTGTCGTCTGGTGTTAAACTGCAAGCTTGACAAAAAGAATTACCTAAGTATACACAGTGCGTTCCATGAACTACTGGTATAAACCCTCCTGCTAAAACTTGATTGGCGTATGTTGAAGTGCCACCACCTGTGCATTGCCAACCGTAGACATCGTGACTATAAGACGTCGATAACGGACAAATAAAATTGGTTCCGAATCCACCACCATTCACTAGTATGTTGCTGTCTAAACTTCCATTGACTAAGAGATTCGGGGCCGATGGAGAAATTGCCGCTTTTTGAGGAAAACAGTTTACACAAATAATTTGAGCGGAAGTTTTTGTGCAGCTGATGCTAGTTATAAGAACAATAGCAAATAGGCCCCTGCAATGCTTCAGCATAAATCGTAAAGGATAGCTAATCATATTGTAAAGATAAAACTAAATAAACTAAGTCCATCATTCCAACACATCGTTTTTACTGCTTAACAAGACGCACCAACTGCCGGGGAATAGACATATGCCTACTCCTCGTAAAAAAGCTTTAGCCTAGCTGTAGTGACTAGTGCCATAATAAAAGCTATTTTTACACCAGTACTGCAAAATGCTCAACACGGCCATTCCATACTTCGATACCATTGAAGCTTTCTATAAAGCTATCAATGTTGCAGAGCCTTTACATGAGCATTTTGACGTACGATTAATTTCAGAGAATCTAAAAACGGTTAAGATGCAAATGCCGTCATTTCGCAATGCATGCTTTATGATTTCGCTGACCATTAAAGGGCAAGGAAGTGTGCATTATGCTGGGACAAATGCTTACCGTGTAGGAGACCTGAGTGTTTTTTTTACTGCGCCCGGCCAGTTGCAAAGTTGGGAAGTACTGCCCGACTGGGAAGGTGTGTATGTTGTTTTTACAAAATCATTTTTTGCAGCTAACAAACTTATTCAAGACGAAATAAAGGCATCCCCTTTTTTTGATATTGACAATAGTGTATCGCTAACCTTACTGCCCCAAGAGGCAAACGAGTTGCTAGAACTTTTTGACAAAATAAGATATGAGGCCAAGGCTGACTTACACAATAAGTATGAGTTTATCAAGTCATACTTGCGCTTGATGATGATGCATTTGAATCGCTTCTATGAAAAGCGAATACAAAACAATCAAAAGCCAAATCCACAAGTATCAGGCATCAACACAGTAAAGGCTTTTCAGGAGGCAATAGCACAAAACATCAATGCAAAACGAAAACTAAAAAGTGTAGCGGAGTTCGCAGAAATTTTGCACGTGCACCCCAACTACTTAAATGCTCTATGCAAAGAAGTTGTTGGCAAAACGGCTAGCGAACTTTTGCACGACCATACGATATTGCAAGCCAAGTCATTGATACTACATTCTGACTTGTCAATGAAAGAAATAGCCTATCAACTTGGTTATGATGAACCTAACTACTTCTATCGCTTTTTCAAAAAACATACAGGCAGCACACCAAGCGACTTCAAGTCAAACCAATCACTTTGATTTGGCCACTTCTTACTTTGATTTATGTATCATATGAGTTTGATACCGCCTATACTTTTGCATTGTAAAATCAAACGAAAAAATAAAAAGTAAGTAAAAAATGAAAGTAGCAATTTTAGGCACAGGTAGCGTTGGACAAACAGTTGCAACAAAGTTTATTGAATTAGGCCACGAAGTAATGATGGGCACTAGAGTTCCATCTGACACGAACAGCAGAGAAAAATTTGCAGATTGGCATACGACAAATCCTAAAGTTCAATTGAGTACATTTGAAGACGCAGCTGCCTTTGGCGAAGTGATTATCAATGCATTGCTTGGCGCAATTACGCTCAGTGTATTCAAGGCAATAGGCGAACATCATCTTAGCGGCAAGGTGGTTCTAGATTTATCAAATCCACTAGATTTTAGCAACGGCTTTCCACCAACCCTGCTTGAAGGCTACCACAACACAACTTCTCTCGCAGAAGAAATACAGAAATCTTTGCCAAATGTCAAAATAGTGAAAGCATTAAACACAATGTGGGCAGGCGTAATGGTGAACCCTACAATGATTGGTGGCGGCGACCACAATGCCTTTATAGCGGGAAATGATAATGATGCTAAAGACACTGTAAGGGCTATCATGGTTTCGTTCGGATGGACCACAACTAACATTATTGATCTTGGCGACATTACAAAGGCTAAGGGCGTAGAAATGTATTTGCCCTTGTGGCTTAGTATTTTTGGTGCAACAAATAATGGCGCCTTCAATATTAAGATTGTGAGCTAGTCCCGATATCCTCAAATAAACATCTCAGTGCAACTGATAGACAGTGTGCATATTTATAATCTATCATTTGCAGAAGTATAAGGTTCACAGATTCTTTCGCTAATTTTACGGCATGAAGTTTCTAACTACACTTTATACTTCTGCTTTACTTCTTGTATTTTCGGCCAATGCACAAGTACTATCTGTACCTAGCAGTGCTACGAGAAATGTTGCAGACTTGGGTTATGCTTTAGAGCAGGGCACCAAATCAGATCTTGACAAAGTCAATGCCATTTTCACCTGGGTTACTGCCAACATGAAGGGCGAAACAAAAACGACCATTAAACGCAAAGATGGCTTTAGTCCAAACGCAATACTTAAAAGGCGAGTTGCTACGCCATTTGAATATTGCATTCTCGTAGAGGCCTTGTGCAAAGAAATGAATTTGAAAAGTGCCATCATTTCTGGCTACAAGCGCGATTGGAAATTTGATACTGGCGATACTTTATATAGTGCCTTGTATTATTGGAATGCTGTTAGCATTGGTGGCGAATGGCACTTTATGGATTGCTACTTAGGTAGCGGCAGCATCGTACCATACAAAACATTTATGCAACGCCTACTTGCAAAAATTAGCAAAAACGCCGCTGAAGGCAAACCGAAATTTAGGTTTGAAAAAAAGTATGATGCTAGCCATTTGATGCCAGACCCTGAAACATACAGACTTACAACTATTGCCGATGATCCTGTTTGGCAACTTACAGATGTGGTAATGCCATTGTCTGTATTTGTTCGTGGACAAGATAGCATAGAAGCTTTTAATCAAACTTCTAATCCACAGCGCCGCAACCCTGCACTCGATAGATTTGCGGAGAAAGATGCATTTGCTAGAGCAAGAGATAGTGAGCCACGCATACTTGAGTTTAATGCTAAAAACAGCCTTGCAATAAGTGAGCGCTACTATATGCTGGGCATAGAAACCTCTCGCAGACTGCTTAGCAAAACTTCCAACGAAGAAGCTGAGGCTAATGTAGAAGACGTTGAGGCAAGTTTAACCAAGGCCAAAGAGTTGTTGATTCAAGCAAAAAAAGATGAGGCTAAAAATTATCAGGCGCAACGCACGAAGAATTTAGAAAAGAAAAAACACTATACACAATATCAACAAAGTATTGAACAAGCCAATAGAACATTACTTGCCAGCATAAAGCAACATACAAAAGCAGCTAAAATTGTTGGCACGAAAGTGAACGCAGCACGCAAACAAGTGCAAGCCATGCAAGCAGATATTGCCAGGGTAGAATTACAAGATGTAGCTACAATGAGCAACCCAATTCCAAGTACTAGCGACGAGGCCAACAAACTGCGCGATAGTGTGAATGCTAGAAATACACAGCTGTCAGCTCAAACTACCAATATTGCTAACATGAAAACGAGTATTCGAAATTTGGAGACGCAGCAAAAAGTGATTGCTAGCCAAATATCTGACGACATGGATAGTACATTCCAAAATCTTGCAAACTGCACAAAAGCAAGAGCTAAAGGACAAGACCACTACGACGAAGATGTACAACGTTTTGAAGCATCTGTTACAACTATTCGTCAAAACTCATTAGACTCATTGCAGAAAAAATACCTTTCTAATATGGATACGCTGGATGCCATGTACGTACGCCTTCAAACCACTATGCAAAAAACGGCGCAAACCTTTATTAGCAGCCTAAAAGATATACAAACCTATCAGAGAAAAATAGGCGGCAAAGATCCTATACTAAGTAGTTATAAGAGTTTAGAACGCAGATGCAAGCAATTACTAGAAGAATCAATAGAATTAGGCAATCAACAAGTATCGATGCACAACGACTGCAATACCGTACTTGCACGACAGGCCAACAACTATGCAGGCCAAAATAAACTTCTAGACCTCTGCAAAAAAATAGAGAAACAGCGTTACGACATTATTGCCGGACTACTCAAATCTGAAGAAGAGCAAGTCAAAAAAATGATTGATAGCCGCAAAGAAGAAATAACGGAAACATCTAAGCGTATCAGAAAGCTCAAGAAAGCTTTAGAGAAGAGTCAGTTTTAGAAAGCTGCGTAAGCTTTTTAACATTGACATGCTTTTGCTGCCGTAGCTGCTTAAGTTTTCCAACGTAGCTGCTTAAGGTTTCCAACCTTAAGCAAGCGTCATATGGACTTTGGCCATATTAAAACAATAGCGTGGCTGAAAGCCACATAACACTTTCGTAAAGTGCAACGCCTGATGAAGCATTGCTGCACAGCTGCTTAAGGTTTCCAACCTTAAGCAAGCGTCATGTGGACTTTGTCCATACAAAAACAAAAGCGTGGCTGAAAGCCACATAACACTTTCATAAAGTACCACACCTTATGAAGCATTGCTGAATAGCTGCTTAAGGTTTCCAACCTTAGGCAAGTCTGTAGCTGCTTAAGGTTTCCAACCTTAAGCAAGCGTCATGTGGACTTTGTCCATACAAAAAAATAGCGAGGCAAAAATTCATATAAAGTACTCACAGGGTCAAATACCAAGCTGCATCACCCATTACCACAAATCCAAACTAATAAAATTATTGCGGCCAGATGACGACGTCAGCGGCGGTGATTGCAATTCTATCTGTAATAATCCTGAACCAGAAATATAATTGGAAGCACTGCAATAAATGTACTGATGTGCTTTCTCTACAATGCCAGCACGAACAGGATTCATATGGATATAATTGAGTTTGATCCAAAAAAAATCTGGCGAATAAACCTCTTCAGGGTGATTACCATTGCGCCAAAATTTATAAACCTCATTATTGTTTGTACTCATGGCGGCAAACTCAAATCGCTTAAGCATCCAATCTTTTCTACTCTCAGGTGTTGTCGCAATTGTTTTCAAAATTGTGGTAGCGCAGTGGCGCTTTAATTCGCCAATTATTTTGGAAAGTTCTCCTGTACTTGACTGCAAAATGGCATGCACATGATTACTCATAATACAATAACCAAATACAAGCAATCCTTTATTCATCTGACAATATCTGAAGCTATCAATCACAATATCTCTATAAATTTTTCTAGAGAAAACATCTACCCAATCTACAACAGTAAATGTTACAAAATGAATTGCACTTTGGTCATTTATTTTATACCCACCCGACATGCGAAATAGTAAAATTAATTTTTTCTTGGAAAACTTACAAATTGCAGCGCTAAAAGCTGCATAGCTACTTAAGGTTTTTAACCAAAGCTGCTTAAGGTCTCCAACCTTAAGCAAGTATCTTGTGGACTCTGTCCATAAAAATATATAGGGTGGCTGAAAGCCACATAACACTTTCATAAGGTCAAAGACCTTATGAAGCATCGCTGCACAGCTGCTTAAGGTTTCCAACCTTAAGCAAGTGTCTTGTGGACGCAGTCCATAAAAAAATATACGGTGGCTGAAAGCCACATCACACTTTCATAACGTCAAAGACCTTATGAAGCTGCGCATCGCTGCATAGCTGCTTAAGGTTTCCAACCTTAAGCAAGCGTCATCTGGACTTTGTCCATACAAAAACAAAGCATGGCTGAAAGCCACATAACAATTACATCAGGAAGCACAACTTATGAAGCCCTCTAGCGCAGGTTACACATACTGCCAATAGCGTATACTAAATAAGTATCGCGACTAAACATCACATTATGGGTGTTGCAAATCTCTGTAACTTGCCGTATGCACGGTTTTCATTTTAGCAAGTACACGCCACAGAGTGGTGGCAGTGCCTATCAGAAAATGATGGATGCCTTTATGGAATTGCTAAACTATACTGCGGGCGATGCAGGTGAGGCACTAAGTTGGATGACCGAGCTTGATAAAAAATTCAAGTTAAGCGAACCTGAGTACGGTATTGGCGACTTTATTGAAGACTTAAAAAAGCAAGGATTCATAAAAGAAAATCCGACTAATGGTGACTTAAGCATTACTAGTAAAACAGAGCAGACGATTCGTAAACGCAGCCTTGATGAAATTTTTGGCAAGCTACGTAAAGGCAAACAAGGCGACCATCGCACATTCAAAACTGGCAAGGGCGATGAGCAGAATCCAGAAACTCGTGACTATGAATTTGGCGATGGCATGGAAAACATTGCGCTTACCAATAGTCTTCGGAATGCCCAAATCAACCATGGCATAGACAACTTCCAATTGAACGAAAACGATTTAGAAGTTTTCGAAAAAGACTACAAATCGCAAACAAGTACTGTGCTAATGATAGACATATCGCACAGTATGATCTTGTATGGCGAGGATAGAATTACGCCTGCAAAAAAAGTCGCGATGGCCTTGGCAGAACTCATCAAAACAAAGTATCCAAAAGACACTTTAGATATTATAGTTTTTGGCAACGATGCTTGGCAGATTCAAATTAAAGACCTACCCTACTTGCAAGTTGGCCCTTACCACACCAACACCATTGCCGGGCTGCAACTTGCAATGGACCTATTGCGTAAGCGCAAGAATGCTAATAAGCAAATTTTTATGATTACCGACGGCAAACCTACTTGCATGAAAGTAGGTGCGCGTTACTACAAGAACAGTTACGGTATTGACACCAAAATTCTTAATAAGACATTGGAGCTCGCGTTACAGCTGAAGAAGTTGCGCATACCAGTTATAACATTTATGATTGCCACTGACCCTTATTTGGAAGCATTTGTGAAGGAATTCACGCAAACAAATAATGGCAAGGCATTTTACTCTTCGCTGGAAGGCTTGGGTAGCTTCATCTTTGAGGACTACGAAAAAAATAAAAGAAAAAAATTACGATAGCAATGAAATTGAATTTACCAAAGACACTAGGCGAATTAAAAGCAAGTGGATATACTACGAAAACAATAAAGCAAGAAATACGCGAAAACATAATTACTGCACTCCAAAACGGCACAGAAACTTTTCCTGGCATACATGGTTATGAAGATACAGTTATACCAGATATGGAGCGTGCTATGCTTAGTCAGCACAACATACTACTGCTAGGTTTACGCGGACAGGCAAAGACGCGTGTGGCGCGCATGATGACACGTTTCTTGGACGAATATGTACCCGTAGTGCAAGGCAGTCCACTTAATGATGACCCTATGGCTCCAATAAGCAGTTATGCCAAAAAACTTATTGAGGAGCTTGGCGATGCTACACCAATCACCTATTGGCATCGCGACGAACGTTTTGTTGAAAAACTAGCTACACCAGATACAAGTATGGCTGATTTGATTGGCGATATCGACCCAATCAAAGCTGCCAACCTAAAGCTATCGCTTAGCAGCGAAGAGGTCATACACTATGGTTTAATTCCTCGCAGTAATCGTGCTATATTTGTTATTAACGAATTGCCAGATTTGCAAGCGCGTATACAAGTATCGCTGTTTAATATTTTGCAAGAAGGTGATATACAAATTCGCGGTTTTACTTTACGTATTCCATTAGATATTCAGTTTGTGTTTACTGCAAACCCCGAAGACTATACCAATCGTGGTAGTATTGTTACGCCACTTAAGGATAGAATAGAAAGTCAAATATTGACGCACTATCCCGAAAGCAGGGAAATTGGTATGACCATTACGAAGCAAGAGGCACAAGTATTACCTGCTCAAAAAGACATCATTGAATGCCCACCTTTACTACATGAACTCATTGAAGAGATTGCAGTGCAAGCACGGGCAAGCGAGTTTGTTGACAAAAAAAGTGGCGTAAGTGCTCGATTAACAATTGCCGCCATGGAAAACTTATATGCAAGTGCAGAGCGCAGGTTACTGCTTAATAAAGAAGCTCAAGGTCATATGCGCATGGCCGACTTATATGGTGTACTGCAAGCCATCACTGGTAAAATTGAATTGGTGTACGAGGGTGAGCAAGAAGGCAGCGGCTCAGTTGCATTGATGTTAGTAAGCAAAGCCATTAGGAGCACATTCATCAAGTACTTTCCGGATCCTGAGAAATTAAAGAAGGTGAAAAATCAGAAGCTCAATGTTTACGCCGAAGTAATAAATTGGTTCAGCGCCAATGGTGTGCTTTCAATTCAAAACACACTATCTGACAAGGCCTACACTGAACTACTTAGTAGCGTTAGTGGTTTAGATAAAGTTGTAGATGCTTTTATTTCAAGCAAAGGAAGCACGCATTCAAAATTGCTTTGGATGGAATTTGTGTTGCACGGCCTAAGCGAGTATAGCGTTATCACAAAATCTATTGGCAATGCCAAGCAAGATTTTGCAGATATATTGAGTAGTCTTTTGTCGAGTGATTTCTCGGACGAAGATGAGGAGGATTTCTAGGGGTTTGTAGTTCGCTATGTCTTTTTACGCTGTCTGTTTATCATTGTGCGCTATTGTGACACCAGCGTAAATACGTTTATTCATGGCTGCAAACTTAAGCACGGGACATATGGCCTTTATCGATAAAATTAAATGCTTTAGCAGTTTTTGGCCACATACTAAAAAAAGACTTTCACAAGGCCTAAGACCCTATGTAACAAAAAAGCGAATCTTAGAACAGCCTGTCTTCTGATTCTGATTCTCTTTCTCTTTCTCTTTCTCTTTCTCTTTCTACTCTACTCACCCTTCTCCATCAACTCCTTCACAATAGCCTCACTTACACCAGTAAAACTAAAGCCACCATCGTGGAAGAGGTTTTGCATGGTAACCATTCGCGTAAGGTCGCTAAATAAGGTGATGCAGTAGTTGGCACAGTCTTCTGCACTTGCATTACCAAGTGGACTAAGCTTGTCTGCATAACTAAAGAAAGCGTCAAAACCACTTACACCGCTGCCAGCTGTGGTACGTGTAGGGCTTTGAGATACCGTGTTGATACGTACTTTTTTGCGTGTACCATAGTGGTAGCCAAAACTGCGCGTAATGCTTTCCAACAGGGCTTTTGCATCAGCCATATCATTGTAGTCTGGAAATACGCGTTGTGCTGCAATATAAGTAAGTGCTACTACACTACCCCACTCGCTAATAGCATCTAGCTTCATGCAGGCTTGCAAGAGCTTGTGGAGGCTCATAGCGCTTACATCCATTGCTTTGATATAATTGTCGTAGTTGCTTTCGGTATAGTGTATCTTTTTACGCACATTGGGGCTCATGCCAATGCTATGCAAGACGAAATCTATTTTGCCGCCAAGCTTGTCCATACTTTTTTGCAATACATCCTCTAGCTCGGCGCTATTGGTTGCATCAGCAGGAATTACAAGGGCATCGCCACAGGCAGCAGCAAGGTTGTTTATTTCGCCCATACGCATGGCCAATGGTGCATTACTTAATGTAAACACAGCACCATGCTCGTACGCTTTTAAAGCAATTTGCCAAGCGATAGAACTTTCGTTTAGGGCGCCAAAAATTATTCCTCTTTTACCTTGTAGCAATCCTGTACTCATAATAGTTTTAATGTATGCGCTAAGGTAGTGCTTAGCAACAAAAAAGCGATCTAAATTAGATCGCCTTTCTTAAAATATTTTTTTTAATTACTTTTATTTAGCCCACTTGCTTAAGACGCCATCGTCACCATCTTCAGGGAATCCATACTCGTTGCGCAAGCCTTGTGCATCAATCACATAATACCACAACTCTATTGTAGCATGCTGATAGTAGTGTTGGTCTAAGCCATTCGTGCTTACAATTCTACCAAAACCTTCAACAGTATTGCCTTGCACAACTTGCTTTGGAATAGTGATACTATCACCAAGTACAGTAGCTACAACTGGCTCACTAATTTTGTTTTGAAGATTGCGCAACCATACCTCGTTTACCTTAAGGCTAGAATGTGCTTCAATATAACTTGGGTACTGATCAAAAGAACTTAAAGTACCGTCTTCGTTTACATTCCAAATGCCAACAAATTTGTCGCGCATTACCGTTTCGCAGTGTACACCCTCGTAACCTACTTGGCATTTACAACCGCCCTCTACACAAGTGCCGCTGTATGCACATACTATACCTTTACAAGGATCGTCCTCACAACTTACCAAAAACACAGTGGCGAACATGAACAATGTGCTGCATGCCGCTATCAAAATTGACCTCATATTGAGTGCAAAATATCACAAAAAACGCAATTCGGCCGCTTAATTGGCTAATTTTTTATCACATTGGCTTATCAACATCCCCATTTGGGGCAAATAAGCCCCCCAAAATCTGCTGTAAAGGATGCTTACCTATTTATTTGGCCCTTGCGCACGCTTAAGTAAAGCGAGTAAAGTACCCAGAGCCATAATTACTGTACCTATACCTAGTACGTTGATGTGCGGAAATACCAGTGCCTTCATTACTACATAATCATTTGCAGCACTTGGTTGCTTATGCTCAAATTTCATTTCAATGGTCTCTTTGTTTTGGGTGTTGATATTAGCAATACGCACATACAAATTAGCATCTACAACGGTGTCTTCAACTGGCACCATATTCTTGCCACCTACAACCACCAAGGCTGGTTTAGCAACGCCCACCTTACCAGATAAACTATAGCAATCCAATTCTGCTGCTACTGCTAAATCAGTTGGCGCAAAGCCAAGGTCGGCGGCGTTAACTGACTTGTTAAGACCTCTAAATACCATATAGCCCGTACCATAATACATCGTGTCGCCAACTTTTGCGTTAGAGGCACTATAACTTACTGTGTCTACTAGTCCGCTTTTTTCAGTCGTCTTTGTGATATAAGTAAAAATATCTTTGTTCCAATAGTGCTTAGTACCCGGCGAACTTACAAAGCCCATCTTCGGATTGATTTGTGCATTAGGGTACAAACTGAAATCTTCTAAAACCTTATTGGTTACGCTATCAATTCGCTGATATTGTATACGGTAATAGTGATTTGGTTCTGCTACACTATCGCCTCTGTAGGTTAAGGTGTACTCTCCCATTTTACTTGGCGTATTTCTATATAGTAGAATATTGCTATTGTTCTCTGTTTGCTTTTCTTGCTCATTATTTGCCGACAAACCAAGATCGATACCTAAACGATTAAAACTAATAACGTGCTTATTAAAACTACTCAATAGTATGCCTAAAAGCATCATCGCAAAACCCGCATGCGCTATGCTGGTGCCAAGCTTCAAAACATTACGCCACTGCAGCTGGGTAGCATACGCAATATTGCCTACAATGCCATATACCGATGCAAACAATAACACTAAAACTTGGGCACTATCAATCTTTTGCGACCATGCAATTGCAGCACTAAGTAGTATACTAATAATTGCAGGTACAAGTTGCTTACGTAGGCTTTTAGAAAGTTCAGTATTTTTATATTTGAGATAGCTTACAAAAGCAGTACCAATTGCTAGCAAAATGGCAATCCATATTTGAATACGATTGTAGTGATGCATTACATCGCCCGGAGGCGCAAGCTTTAATCCAAATATTTTGTTCCAAACAGGAATGCTCGTTGTGATGGTAATTTGCACTGCACTAATCAATAATACAAGCGAACCGATGTAAAGCCAAAATTCTCTGCTCCAGGTTTTTTCTTCTGCTTGCGGACTAGCAATAGACTTTGCACTTTTAATAAACAACCAGATAGATACACCAGCAATTAAGGCCAAGAATAAAATAAGATGTATACTCAAACTTGCACCTTCGCCAGTAAAGGCATGCACACTTGTGTCGCCTAGTATACCTGTACGTGTTAAGTAGGTACTGTATATAATTAAGAAGAATGTAAGCGCAAAGAATATCAGCGTTGTTTTAAGGCTATAGTTGCTATGCTTATAAATATTGAGTGTATGTACACCTGCCACCAAAGTTAGCCATGGCACAAGGCTTGCATTTTCTACCGGATCCCATGCCCAGTAACCACCAAAGCTTAAACTTTCGTAAGCCCATGCACCACCCATGATAATACCAGTGCCAAGTACCATTACACCAAATAAGCCCCAGCTAAGCGTCGGCTTTATCCACTCTACAAACTCACGCTTCCACATACCAGCTATGGCATAAGCAAAAGGAATTAGCGTACTAGCAAAACCCAAAAACAAAACAGGCGGATGTATAACCATCCAGTAATTTTGCAACAAAGGATTTAAGCCTTTACCGTTTGTAATACTCTTTAAATAATCGGGTTGGCTAAAAATAGGAGCACCTGCCATTTCATGCCTTAACAAGGCAAATGGTGAAGATCCAATATGTGCATCGCCAATATAAATGCCAATGATAGTTGCACTGAGAATTAACTGCACACCTGCAACAACAGCCATTACTGGACTTTGCCAACGACCGCTTGTTTTCAGAACCACCAAGCCTAGCACAGAATGCCAAATGAGCCACAACAAAAAGCTACCTTCTTGACCTTCCCAAAAACAACTCAATAAATACTTAAAGGGCAATTCGTTATTGCTATGACTCCACACATAGTTGAACTCGTAGCGATGATTAAAAATTAAATAGAATAAAATACAGAAGACTGAAAATACAGCCAACACGTGCGTTACAAATGCCCACTTGCCTAATTGCTTCCAATTTGTACGCGTTGCAGTTGTGTTTTCACTTGCAAATTCTGTATTGGCACTTTTGATATAAGCTAGCAACGAAACAAGCGAGGCTATAAAAGCGATTATTGTACAAAGGTGTCCAAAATTGCCTACACCTACTAGTCCGTCGTCAAACATCTAAAATATATAATTATGATTGTGCTGTAAATTCTTGATTGTCGCTGTACTTACTCGGGCACTTTGTAAGGATTTTTGTGCAATGAAATTCACTACCCTTCATGCTACCCGTTAGCGTTACGCTTTCACTACGCTCAAAGTCTGGTGGTTTGTTGCCTCTAAATACCACTTTGCGCACCTCGCCTTCTTTGTCCTTTACAAAAAAGGTAAATAGATTCGCATCTTTTTCAGCATCATAATTCATTTCGCGTTGCAGTTCTAAAGTGCCTACAACCTGAAAGCTCTTTTGCGGCTTGGTGTGTGCGGTCTTAAACGTTGCGTCTTGGCTAAAATCACCTACCATGCTCACAATTACTGCGAGGCATACAGCCACTAACAGTAAACCTATAATTCCCGATTTTCCCATTGTTCTAAAACTATGCTCTCGCAAATTTACGTAGATTTTACAGTACTTAATATGATGTTTCAACTATAATTCAAGGACTTATAGGATATTAACAGTATCTACATCGTCAGCTAAACAAGGTCTGAGACAACATATACTGCCAACTTGAGCTGCTCAGCGACCACGAAACGATCTTGTGGCGCCCAATTTATTCAATCTAGCTGCTTTTGCAAAAGAAACGAATACCCTATAAGCATTTGCATACTTTAATACTTTTTTTTGCGCTTTGCTACTTAGCTTTGGCAACAACATTTCAAGAATTCACGATGCCAAAATACAATCCAGAGATACAGTTTTTAGAAGGTCCACAATCACGTTGGCAAGATTTTCGTTTTGCACTACGCACCGTTTTTGATCTCGTAAAAGGCTACCGTGTGCTTCATTTTGCAGGGCCATGTATTTGCATTTTTGGAAGTGCGCGTTTTAGCGAAGACAATATCTACTATAAGCAAGCAAGAGAACTATCTGCACGCATTGCTAAGCTGGGTTTTACAATCATGACTGGCGGCGGCCCAGGTATTATGGAAGCAGCTAATCGTGGTGCAAGAGATGTAGGCGGAAAAAGTGTAGGCATTAATATCGAGCTTCCTTTTGAGCAAAAAGAAAATCCTTACTTAGACAAGTTCGTTAACATCAAGTACTTTTTTGTGCGAAAAACCTTGCTGATAAAGTACGCATATGGTTTTGTATGTATGCCGGGCGGTTTTGGCACCATGGATGAATTGTTTGAAGCCATGACCTTGATTCAAACAGGCAAGCTAAAGAATTTCCCCATCATTATTTTTAATCGCGAGTATCATAAAAATTTGCTTGAGCTAATTGACGACATGAAAAATGCTGGAACAATTTCTCCCGAAGACTTAGATTTATTAATGGTAACTAATGATATGGATGAAGCAGTGCAACACATAAAAAATGTTATTGGCAGGTTTGATTTAAAGGCAGAAAAGAAATTTGCACCGCTAGCTTGGTTGGATGAGCACAGAGTGGATGAGAAGTAGTGTCGCGGTGAATTGGGTTCGTGTTTGAGTGTGGGTTTGCGTTTGTTTAACTACTAAGGACAGCAAGTTTTGGGAAGATGCCGCAGAGAAAATCATGGCGGAACTCATTATTTTAACAACCACAAAAGCCTGGTCAATTTTGTAAGCTATTGTAAAATACGTATCTTTGAAGTAAATATACGTATCATGACAACTAAGCTAACATTGACGGTTGAAAGGGCAATTATAGAAAGAGCTAAGTCTTACGCAAAAAATACTGGTAGGAGTTTATCCGAATTAGTTGAAAGCTATTTGGATACCGTAACCAAAGAAACTCAAGATCAAAATTTATCTCCAAAACTAGCGAACCTCGTAGGTGCAGTAAAACTGCCAAAAAACTTTGACGAGGAAAAAGAACTACGGTCCTATCTAGAAAAGAAACACCTATGAAAAAAGTCTTTATTGATACAAACATTATTGTTGACCTTCTAGCTGATAGACAACCGTTTAGTAGGTATGCAATTGAAATTTTCGGTATGGCTGAAGCCAAGAAAATAAAGATTTTCGCATCCTCTCATTCCCTTGCAACTACACATTACTTATTGAAAAAATATCTTGATGAAAAAGCACTGCGAGAGGTTTTACTTAATTTACTTGACTATATCACGATTATTCCAGTAGACGTCGATATCTTGAAAAGAGGCCTACTTTCTAACCATAAAGATTTTGAGGACGCGATTCAAATTTTGTGCGCATACAGTATTCAAAAACTAGACTGCATCGTTACTCGTAACATTAAGGACTTCCGCAATAGCGAAATCCAAGTACTAACGCCAGACGAACTGTGTCTCAAATGGTAATTGGCGCAGTTATTTTCTAAGCCTATGGTCGATACAAATTAAAAAAGGTGAAGCAACGAGCCTCACCTTTTCAAATGAATATTTTTTCTGTATTAAAGAATTAGCATGCAATCGCCGTATGCAAAGAAGCGATATTTTTCTTTGATTGCTTCTTCGTAAGCTTCGTTGGCTAAATCAAATCCCATAAACGCACTACCTAAAATAAATAAGCTTGTTTTTGGTTGGTGGAAATTAGTTACTAAAGCATCGCAGATCTTAAAGTTATATGGCGGATAGATGAACATGTTTGTCCAGCCCTCACTTGGCTTTAGCAAACCAGTACTTGTAATGCTACCTTCTACGGCACGCACACAGGTTGTACCGATGGCACAAACTTTACGTCCACCTTCTTTAGCTGCATTAACAGCCTTTGTTGCATAATCGTCTACCTTAAAGTATTCGGCATCCATTTTATGCTTTGTAAGATCTTCTACTTCTATTGTTCTAAAAGTGCCCAGACTTGTATGCAACGTAATTTCGGCAAAACGAATTCCTTTGATTTCGCAGTGCTTAATCAACTCGCGGCTAAAGTGCATGCCTGCAAGCGGTGGCATAACTGCACCTTCTACTTTAGCATATACGGTTTGAAAACGATCGCGGTCTTCTTCGTTTGGTTCGCGTGTAATGTAGCGCGGTATAGGTGTTTCGCCTAAGCCGTATAACACATCACGAAAATCTTCTTCTGTGCCTTCCCATAAAAACTTAATTGTACGGCCACGGCTAGTTGTATTGTCCACAACCTCAGCAACTAAACGATTGTCGTCGCCGAAATATAGCTTATTGCCTACACGAATTTTACGTGCTGGCTCCACAATCACATCCCATAACTTATTGGGGCGATTGAGTTCGCGCATTAGAAATACCTCTATCTGTGCGCCTGTCTTCTCTTTTTTACCATACAAACGTGCAGGAAAAACACGTGTATTGTTTACAAGAAAAGTGTCGCGGTCGTCGAAATAATCTAATATGTCACGGAAAGTTTTATGCTCAAACTTGCCTGTATCGCGGTGAACTACCATCATACGCGCGTCTTCACGGCGTTTGGTGGGGTTCTGTGCTATAAGTTCTGCGGGTAAATCGTACTTGAATTGTGATAACTTCATTACAAAAATTTGCGAAATCGGCTGCAAAGGTACAACATTTTAGAGGCCTTTCCAAGTATAAATGCAGCGAATTGAGCCTTTGCTTCAATAAGTGAGCTTTTTAGCCTAAATGCCGCAAATGTCGCTTATTCTACTTTAAGGCTACTGAGTTCATTGTGACTACCCTCAATTTGCATCTTGTTTAGCTTGGTGTAGAAGCCGTCGGCATTTGCTATCAGTTGGGCATGCGTACCCTGCTCTACAATATCGCCTTTATGCAAAACCACGATTTTGCTGGCATTACGCACAGTTGCAAGCCTATGCGCAATTACAATACTTGTGCGGCCCGCCATCAGCTTATCAAGAGCGTCTTGCACAATATGCTCGCTCTCGCTGTCTAGGCTACTTGTAGCTTCGTCCAAGATAAGAATCGCAGGATCCTTTAGCACTGCACGTGCAATTGCAATCCGCTGCCTTTGGCCACCACTCAACTGAATGCCACGTTCACCAACGAGCGTATTAAACTTATCCGGAAAACTGTTGATAAAATCTAAGGCATTAGCCTTTTGTGCTGCTGCTTGCACGTCTTGCTCACTTGCATCGGGCTTGCCGTATCTAATATTTTCTAAAATAGTGCCGCCAAATAAGATTACTTCTTGTGGCACAAATGCTATTTGACTACGGAGATCCGTTAGTTCCAAAGCAGCAATATTGGTACCATTTAGGAAAATACTGCCGCTATTGGGTTCGTAAAACCGCAGCAGTAAGCTAGCAATGGTGCTTTTACCGCTACCGCTGCTACCTACCAGCGCAACCGTTTGGCCAGGCTGCGCTTCAAAACTTACGCTCTTGAGCACCTCAAATTCAGGGCGACTAGGGTAGAAAAATTGCACCTTATCAAAAACGATATGCGCGTTGCTAAGTCTATTGGCGGAAGCATGCTCGTTGATTTTTTCTGTACCCTCGTCCATTAGTTCAAACAAACGATCGGTTGCGCCCAAGGCACGCTGTATGCTAGCCACCTGCTCTGGCAAACCTGCTAAACTTCCAGTAACAAATAGCGCAAGCATCAAAAATTGACCAAATTGTTCGCCGTTGAGTTGTCCATTGAAGTTAAGCTCAAGCATTTTGTACAGCATAAAAAAGACTGCACCAAATACACAAGCAATGACGAAGGCAAAAAAAGCGCCGCGAAACACGCCGTATCTAATACCAAACAAACGAAGCTCGTTTACCTTGTAATTGTAATTGTTTATTTCTAAATACTCGTTGGTAAAAGTTTTTACATTGGTAATACCCGTAAGCGCCTCGCCCACAATCACATTGGTTTCTGCCAACTTATCTTGATAGTCCTTGCTATACTTGCGAATGCGCTTTGCAAATAAAATACTGAGCACAACAATTGGCGGAATGATAAATAAAAACCACTTTGCCAATGCAAATGGTGTTACCCATATCAAGCAAATAAGGCCGCCTACACCTACCACAATTTGACGAATAAACTCGGCAATGGTAATCGTAAAGGTGTCGCTAATAACGCTAATATCTGTCGCGATGCGGCTATTAAGCTCAGCTGTTTGTTGTGTAGAAAAAAATGCCATCGGCTTGGTAAGCACTTTTGCAAAAGCATCTTTGCGTAGGTTGGCGACTAAGCTTTCTGTCACCTGACTAAAAAAGTAAACACGGCAAAAACTAAAAAGAGCCTGACATGCTAATACACCAAGCAAGAGCATACCTAAAGGTTTTAGCTTAGCTAACTTTTCTGCACTGTCAACCCCACTCGCTACGAGGCCAATCATTTTTCCGCTTTGTGTTGGAAAAAGTAGGCCCACTGCTGCGCTGCATAACAAGAAAAACATACCCATTGCAAAATGCAATTTGTACTTACCTACATAACTAAAGATACGTAAGCTCCTTTTGATATTACTAAAACTCAGCTTACCTTTTGGTAAATCTGAGTAATCTGCTCTGCCTCGTCTGTTGCCACGCTGTGCCATACTCATATACCTAAAGAAGCAATTTATACTAACTATAGGCGCTGCAAAACTATGCTATTATGCATGTACATGAAGTGGATAGCACATGAGCCTAAAAAGGTTTGCTAAAAAGCTTCGTCAAATTACGGAGTTCTCCAAAAACGCAAAAGACCGCTTTGCAGCGGCCTCTCACATTTAATTAATATTGGGGAAGAAATATAGAAAAGCTTATTGATCTGAATGATCTTTTATGCGGTAGCCAATACTTAGCTGCATGCTTGGTACATAGAAAGTATTGTTGCTAATCAGCTTAGCACTAGGCGTTGTGCTATTGTCCCATAGGTTTTGTGCAACCCTAAAGTCAACCAACAACTGCGATGTGGCTTGCCATTGTGCACCAGCGATATAACCTACACCAAAGCGAGCATTAAAGTCAGGACTTTGGTAAGTAGATGTTTTGTTTGTTGGGTAATTGTAGGTGCTACCTGCAGCTACAGTATCTGCTACTGTTAGTGTAGTTGTCTTATAGAAATCTTGTGTATTGTATCTAAAGCCATATGCAAGATTTGCACCGCCAAACAATCCAATGCGCGGCGTTACATTATACTTCAATACGATTGGCGCTTCTGCACTCAATACGCGCTTAAAGTTGTGCGACACAGTCGTCATGTTGTTTGTATAGCTGTAGATGTCGCTATTGTTGTACGAAACAGGACCGCTGCGGCTAATAATATTTGTAGTTGTATCACGTATGCTGTAACCACCATTATTTTTGTAATAGAACATGGCATGCGGCACTAATTCCATGTGCTTGCTTAGCTTAATTGCAAAGCCCATCCCTGCGTGAAAACCACCTAAATCACTTTTATTAGTCTGTAATTGGCGATTAAGGCCTGCAAGTACTGCTGGATCAATCTTGATGCGCATTGTTCCAAACTGTATATGGCCTTTACGCTTCATGTCTTCTATACCTTGTTGTAAGCGGTCAGAAACTTTTTCGTTTGCAGTTTTTTGTTTCTTCTCAGTTTTAGCAACACTTGGTTTTGCTTGCGATGGCGCTGCAGTACCATTCGTAGCTGGCTTTTGTGTCGACTGTTTTGCTGGTGTAGTTTCTGTTGACTTAGTTTGTGTCTTATTAGAAGCTACATCCTCGTTGCTATTTGCAGTAGCGCGTGTTTTACGATCGCCTTTCTTATTTGACTTGGTGCTGCTGGTTGCTACATCACTTGCGGCACTTTCTTGATTTGAGCTTTTGGCTGCAGTGGCAGTGCTTTGCTCGGTACTATTTGAATTCGTTGAAGGTTCTGCTTTGCTAGTTACCGCCTTTGCTATTTTTGCAATCGTATCATTTTCGATAGCACTCTTAGAACGCAGCACATAGGTATCATACTTAGGTTCTGTGCTAGATGCCTCAGCTTTATTTGTTTGTGTGTTTTCTTTTTCTTGAGCAGAAGAAGCCTTTTTTGCTACTGGTGCCTCTGTATTACTGCTAGCAATTTGGCTTTCTTCGGTCGCCGCTTTATTTACGCCAGTGCGATTTGCATAGTTAGCATCATTTTGCTGTGGCTGCTTTTTGCCTTTTGCATTTGATTTTTTAGCTGTGTTAGGAGTGGCAGTTAGCACTTGATTTTGCTCCTTACTCACTGCAGCTGTACTAGCAACTTTTGTCGCACTGCTATTGGTATTATTTGTATTAGCGTCAATTACTTCTTTAGTTGGATTGCTGATATCGCTGCTATTATCTTGAACTGCATCAACTACCACGGGTGTAGCACTTGAAGTATTTACTCGCTTGCTTCTATTTGCTTTAGCGGTATTGCTCGCATTAGTTCTTGACTTTTGCTGAACACTACTTGTATTATTTGGTGTTGATGTATAATTGTTGTCTGCATTGTTTGCCTCCGAACTTGGTGCTACTGAAGATTCTGTTGCATCGTTCTCGTTGTTCGAAGAAGTTATTGTAGTTGCATTCTCAGTGTTTGCAGAAGGTGTAGCTGCGTTATCACTAGTATTTGTAGCATTGGGAGCCGCCACCTCGCTAACAGGCGTTGGAGCAGATTGCTGCATTGCCATGTTTTGGTTTGCGGGCGCTTCTTTCTTGCCAGAATTAAGCCACAAGTATGCACCTGTAACAGTAACTAAACCTGCCAGTAGCAAACCAAACAACCATGCATATGGCTTTTTGGAAGAGCCGTCATCTGTGTATGGGTTTTCCCCATCCAGCATTTTGCTCATATTGCTCCACGAAGTCGAAGGCATCACCTCTTGCCCCTCGTGCAGTGCCTCCCTAAAGAGATCGTCAATATTAATTTTGTTGTTCATTCTCACGCTATTTATCTATTCTCTAATTTTTTCTTTAATACTTTTCTTGCCTCAAACAAATGCCACTTGCTTGTGCCTTCGCTTATGCCTAATTGTTCGGCAATTTCTTTGTGACTATAACCATCTACGGCATACAAGCTAAACACTGCCCTACTTGTGTCTGGCAATGTTTGTACCAATTTTAGTAAATCTTGGTAACCCATTTTACTTGCTACTGTAGAGTCTACAGCCTCGTCGCGCTCAATAAATACAGTTTTCTCAGTGTATTTTGTATTGGCTCGCATGTAATCGGCCATACTATTAAATATGATGCGACGCACCCAACCTTCAAAAGAACCTTCAAACTTATAACTCTCTATTTTTTGAAAAACCTTCAAAAAACCGTTATTAAGTATCTCTTCTGCTAGGTGATTGCGATGATAATCTAAGTACCTGCGCACCATAGACATCATTTTAGGATACATCGTGCTATACAAACGTTGCTGCGCCGCACGATCCTGCCTAATGCAGGCCTCTATCGTGGTTTGCATTTCCATATCAACTATGTTTGCTTCGCTATATGCCAAAACTGCTGTCAATATTAAGCTAAAGTCTTAGTTCTTCAACACCTAACTTATATAAAGACGAGCATTTGAATTAAATGGTTGGAACTTGTTTGCTAATATTACAAATTACTGATATACAATAAGTTACAAAAAAGGCTCACCTCATGGTAAGCCTTTCAAATTTTGTAATCGATTTCAATTTATTGCTTAATAAGCTTGAGGTTTTGGCGCTGGGCACCTTTGCTTACCACCATATTGTAAGCACCAGGCGCAATACTTGCGATATCTATGAAGTCGTTGTGCTTGGCACTTGTTGTTAAAACCACACGGCCAGCCATATCATATAGTTGAATTGTAAGCATATCATTGGAATTATTGCTCAATTGCAATTGCACATAAGTAGTACTTGGATTTGGCACTATTTGGCAAAATTGAGTCTGCAAATTGCTGACGCCCAAAAAGCCTTCGGTAACATCTACATTTTTCGTAAAAATCCAATCTACCATTGGTATCATAATACCAGCATTAAAAGCGGTATTAAGGCTTAATGGGGCATTATTATCAAGATCTCCTCCGATACCTAGCAACATCGTCGGAAAAGGTTTCTCAGAGGTATACAATTCAATCGTTTGTGTAGCGGTAGTATTATATCCTCTTACACTCACAAGATAAAGGCCTCCTTCTGCAACTGTCGTATTACCGTTGATATTGTTATAAGGAAATTTAAGCTTAGCTGTCTTTAGGTTTGACGGATTGGTTGAGATTTCTGCAGCCGTGAGCGTTACAGGATCAGATGTAGCAATCTTAATAAACTCATTATTTGTATTATTGAAATCTACCTTATACACATCTGCAATAATTTGTGTGCCAACATCTGTGTTAGGCGCAATTACTACTTCTGCATGTGTAAACGTGTCAGATTTGCCATTTGGAATCAAGTACAATACACCTCCGAGCTGCTTAACTGCGTCAAAAATACCTGCGGGCCTATTGAGCGCAAAAACGGCGCCTCTTAAACCAGTAGCTTGACTAAACCGATCGTCTGTGATTTCAAAGATCATCGTGTCATTGTTGTTAGTAGGTGTAGGATCGCCAATTAGTGGTGAAGTTAAAAAGGTGGCGTATTCTTGCTTGCTAAATTGCATGGGATTAATACCGCCAGTATACTTACCTTCTGTGCCAGTAGGCATAGCCTCTGTAACAGTTTGATTGTTTACCAAGATTCCATTCCCTAAATTATATGTCTTTAGGAAATAGTCTTGCGTTGGAAGCGAAATGCTGCCGAAAGAACTTGTTTCGAAATTAAGGTAAAACGGTGGCTCTAACTGAAAGGGTATTGAGGAGAAAACAGACTCTCTGCCACCAAAACCTTCCGTATAATGCGGCGACAAGTGCGCAACCTCTATATCATACGGATCTAATTCTCCTAGTTCAACATCATCAATCAACCAATTATAACCTCCCAAATAGTAGTTGCAATTATATCGAAATCTAACACGTACTGTAGAAGAATTAGCGGCTACACTAGAAATGTTTAGTTTAATAATTTGAGGATTGCTCGTCATCAAATTATTGGGCATGAGTCGATTTGATTGAATTAAGTAAGATGTCCAAGTTGCTCCGTTATTGTTGCTTACATCGACAAAAGTACTGTCGGCAAATTTTGCATATAGTTGCATAAAGCGTATCATCACGCTACTATGGCCAGAACAGTCTATGGTTGGGCTTGTAATGTGACCAGCGGGGCCAAGGGCGCCTTGAGGAAATCCACTTACATTGCCTATTGAATCAGAATTATATAATATCCAGCCATCTGCAGATGAAGTTGATGCTATAGTACCTACATTGAATGCTCCACTAGTTGCTTGATTCGTCCACTGCCAAGTGCCATTACCATTAGTTGAAACTGCGGTCCACCCGGTTGGTACTGCCGATGCACCTGCGCCAGTATAAGTGCCAAAGGTCTCTGTGTAAAAGGGCGTAAACCTAGTTTTTCGAAGTTTAGCATTTGGGTTGGGCATTGGTTCGGCAAACCTAGTCTTGTAGGGATAATTATTGAGTTTATGTAAAATGGCAGATTGCCCAGCACATTGCGCAACGATAGCTGCACAAAAACATGTTAGTACTAATCTAATAGTAGACGTTTTTATCATACCCTGCGATTTTTAACGGAGAAAACTTACGGATTTACACGCACGTTATCCCCCACCCGATTACAAATGTAACTATTATTTATAAAAAAACGGCATCCGAAAATCTTTTTTAAAGGCGTGGTATACAAATAGCTGCTCTTTAACTTTTGACAGTAGAAGATTAGCATAAAAGCCCAAGCAACTTGGTTTCTATTACGCATTGTAAATCAAATACTTAACTATAAAAAGGTACAAAACAAGCCGATTGCCTTACGCTACAATCGCAATTTTAGTGCGATAAGTATTTGCGGCAAATTCCGTTTATACTACTGCGAATCGCCCTTAGCGTAGAGAAAAAAAAGAGGTCTACAAAAATGTAGACCTCTTTAATAAATCTTACTAATACTATGACTAGTTCTTAGTCAACTTCTTGCTTAGTGTTTGACCATCAACAACAATTTCTAAATTGTAGATGCCACTTGGATACTTAGATAGGTCAACTTCGCCTTTGAATGTTAGGTTGTTAACTTTCTTTGTGCCAGTTGTGATAACTTGACCATTTGCTGCAGTAACTGTGTAACTAAGATTAGAAACCTTGTTTGTCGTATTTAAAGCAAATTGGAAAACACCATTCGATGGATTTGGTACAACTTGTAAAGAATTAACAACATCAACATCTGATGTGCCCAAAACGAATGGACTGCCATTTGCAGGTGTTGTGAAAGAAACACGCAAAACCGGTGTTGTATTACCCATTCTTGAAATTGTTGTGTTAGCAGCACCATCATCAGTGGTGTTAACAGCAAAACGATAACTATTTGCACCTAGTGTCCAAATTGTATTGCCCATTAAATCAATTTCACTTTGCGCAGGCTGCACTTGAGCTACATAACTACCTTGTGTAAGTGTAATACTTTGGCTAGGTAACTTATGCAAACGGCCAATGTTACGAATAGAAACAGTACTACCAGTAGTAATATCTGCAGCAGTCAAAGTATAAGGATCTGTACCAGCGATAACTGCCTCAACATTGCCACTAGCGTCTAACTTGATGATACGACCAACTACCTTAGCGCCTAAAGTTGTGTTAGAAGAAGATGCGTTACTAAACGCAGCGTACATATGGCTCAAAGTTGCTGAAGCACCAGCAGGCACATCAAAAGCAAAACCAACACCTTGTAAACGCGCTGCATTTGCACCATCAATTAAAGGCAATACAAAACCATTGCTAGAACCAAAATCGTTGTTGAGCACTGTATCTGTAATAAAGAAAAGTGAAGTATCAACGTTATTAGCGGTAGATGCATCACCAGGCGCTGTTATAGCACCAGCAACAGCATACTGACCAGTAACCAAAGGCTTCCAGAAGTTGTTAGTAGGAATCATGAAAGCAGAATCAACAGCTTGTGCACCAACCATCATTGCTGGAGCAGTGAATACTGTGCCAGGGATAACAGTATTTGTGCTGTTTAATACTGCGCTAGCATAAGTTACGTTTGCACCAGCCAAACCACCGTTATCAACCAAGCCAGCAAAACGAAGTGTGTCTACGATTGCTAATGGTGTAGATACGTGCGCTGAGAAGAAACAAGCTTGTGTAACTTCTGGATCAGCGGTAAATCCGTCACCAAAGATAACATCGTCAACCAACCAGCTGTAGCTACCTTGATAACCAGTTACGTTGTTATTGTTACCGAAGAAGTAAAAACGAACAAGTACATTAGCTTGATTACCTGCAGTAGCACTAATATCCATAAGTACTTTTACAGGGTTTGCTGTGCCGCTAAAGTCGTTATTACCCAAATTAACGTGCTTTGAAATTGGGTAAGTAGTCCAACTACCACCACCATTATTAGATACAGCTACATAAGTGCTGTCGTCAAACATACGATAACGCTCCTCGAAGCTAAGCTCGATTTGTGTTTTACCAGTACAGTTTACAGGACCTACTTGAAACCAAGCGTGTTGCTGTGCAGCACCAAGAGCTAGACCTATTGAATCAGAATCAAAAATCATCCAACCATTGCTAGCTGAAGTACTATTTAATGTACCAACATTAAATGGAGAAATAGACGCAGAATTAGCCCACTTCCAACGACAAAAGCTTGCATTACCTGCAACCGTACCAGCGGTAACGCCAGTAGGTAAGCTAGTGTTAGAACCGCCACTCATGTTAAACGTCGCAAACGGCGTAGAACGTGTAGCCCTATTAACAGCAGTAGTTGTTTTAGGATGATTGTTATTGCGCTCTGCTGCCGCTCTAACCAATTCCACTTGCTTGCTTGGTAAGCTCACCTTATTGGCTTGCTGTGCAAACACTCCAAACGTTGCAAATAACAACGAGGCATTTAGTACAAACTTTTTCATTATTCTTACTTTTAGTATAACTTTAAGACGGCAAATGTAATCGTAAGCTAGGTAAATGACACGATTTTTACAAAATATTTATACACCAAGTGGAATTGCCTATGCTATTGACAATCAATATAAATGTGTATTTACGCGGATTTTTCATGACTAAATACAAGAATAAGCGGTAAACGAATTGCTTTTAGCGATTTTCCGTCAATGCTGTAGTGGATCCGCTTAAACTCGTCTTAGCGAATGGCAGCCGCAATATATATTTGCTGACAATGCTAAGTTTTGACAATACCGCTAACGCATTTGCCCATAAAAGCGATTTGCAGCTTAAAAAGGCCAAATTCCTGTTTCAGAGTATTGGTAGTCCGCTACTTACAAAAATTGGCGTGCGTGCAACAAATATTGCCTTTAAGCTAGGCTTGCCTATTGAAGGTATTATACGTAATACCTTGTACGAACAATTTGTAGGTGGCGAAAACTTAGACCAAGCAAGTGTCGCAGCTCAAAAGATATATGAGTACGGCGTTGGTGTAATTCTAGACTATGGCGTAGAAGGCAAACATACTGAGGAGCAATTTGAAAATTCTACTTTAGCTTTTATACATGCAATTCAATTTGCTGCGGGCAAAAAGCATATACCATTTATTAGCATCAAGGTAACTGGCTTTGCACGCTTTGAGCTCTTGCAAAAAATAGATGAGGGCAAAACGCTTGATGCCGCAGAGCAAGAAGAATTCGAGCGAGTAAGACAACGCATGCGTCGCATTTGCGAAACAGCAGTTGCGAGCAATGTAATGGTGTTGATAGATGCAGAAGAAACATGGGTGCAAGATCCAGTTGACACACTAGCGCTTGAAATGATGTGCGCTTATAATAAAACAAAGGCGTTGATATATAATACCTATCAATTATACAGGCACGATAGACTTGCTTTTGTAAAACTACAACATCAGCAAACGCAACAGCAAGGTGCCATACTTGGGGCAAAACTTGTTCGAGGCGCCTATATGGAGAAGGAACGTAGTCGTGCTGAATCGCTTAACTACGCTAGTCCTATTCAAGTAGATAAAGCTAGTTGTGACGCCGACTATAATGCGGCCCTAGAATATTGCATTAATAATTATGAAAGTATACACACATTTGTAGGTACGCATAACGAGCAGAGTTGTTACATCGCTACACAACTTATGCAAGCGAAGCAAATGCCAAATAATTCTGAGGCAGTTTACTTTAGTCAGTTGTATGGCATGAGTGACAATATTAGTTTCAATCTTGCAAAGCATGGCTACAATGTAAGCAAATACTTGCCTTATGGACCTGTAAAAGACGTTACACCTTACTTGATGCGTCGCGCACAAGAAAATACCAGCGTTAAAGGACAAACAGGTAGAGAGCTGATGCTAATTAACAAAGAACTTCAACGTCGCAAGCAAGGCTAGTGCAGCACCATCATGATACGATTGTAGCACTTAGCACCGCACAAGGCAGCGGGGCAATTGCTGTTATTCGCCTAAGCGGAGAAAATGCCATAAGTATTGCAGACAAATGCTTTAGTGGCGATTTACAATCAGCTCATACGCATACCGCACACTTTGGCACGATTACTGCTGAGGGTAAAATTTTAGATGAGGCTGTGTGTGCTGTATTCAAAGCACCAAGATCCTACACAGGCGAAAATATTGTAGAAATTAGTTGCCACGGCAGCGCTTATATTACTGCAGAAATCATCAACCTACTTGTGCAACTGGGCGCACGCCTTGCCACTGCAGGAGAATTTACCCAACGTGCTTTCTTAAATGGCAAGCTTGATTTAAGCCAAGCAGAAGCCGTTGCCGACCTGATAGCGAGCGACAATGCTGCGCAGCATCAAATGGCGCTTCAACAATTACGTGGAGGCTATAGTGCCGAGTTGCAACAAATGCGAGAGCAGTTGATTAACTTTTGTGCGCTAATAGAATTGGAGCTAGACTTTAGCCAAGAGGATGTGGAGTTTGCAGATAGAAGCCAACTAGAAAAATTACTAGAGGCGCTGCTTATTCAACTTAAAAAACTAGCAGAAACTTTTGCGCTTGGCAATGCGATTAAAAAAGGCATACCAGTAGCAATTGTAGGTAAACCTAATGCAGGCAAAAGTACTTTGCTGAATGCTTTACTCAAAGAAGACCGCGCCATTGTAAGCAGCATTGCCGGTACTACGCGCGATACGATAGAAGATGTACTAAACATACAAGGCATCACTTACAGATTTATAGACACCGCTGGCCTTCGCGACACCACAGATGAAATAGAAAGCAAAGGCATAGCCCGTTCATTACAAAAAATTAAAGAGGCGCAACTTATACTGCTTGTATGCGATGTAGCAGAGCAGGTTGAAGATATTGTTGAAGCATATGAAACACTCACACATACTAAAGAGCAGCAAGTAATAATCGTACTCAACAAAACCGATGTGTATCCGCACCAAGTATGCAATGCCTATGATGTAGAAGAAGCAGTAGCCACTTTGACACGCCGCCCTACCCTTGCAATGAGCGCGCATACAAACTTTAATGTAGAAAAGCTGTTGCAATTGATTGTAGAAAGCACACAACAATATTTGCAAAATGGCTCGCAGCTTATTGTATCAAATGCTCGACACTTTCATGCACTAAATAAAACCATAGAAAGTTTGCAAGAAGTGCAAGCAGGTATGCGAAGCAATATTAGTGGCGACTTACTTAGCATAGATATTAAAAGTGCGCTCAATACGCTAGGCTCCATCACTGGGCATATAGAAGTAGATAGAGATATTTTGGGGACGATATTTGGAAAGTTTTGTATTGGGAAGTAATGCACTAGTACTTAGTAAAATACCTCTATGCCAAAAGCAAAAGTCTGCAAGGTTTATCAAAGCATATTTATTTGCCTACCTTCGCTACGTTGCATAACAGTTCAATGAAGAAAAGGCTTTATACCATTGCTGCAATCTCGGCGCCTATAATCGCTATTTATGGTAGTAGCCCATTTTATATTTTTGAAAAAATTAATCTCCCTACCTTTCTTCAATTAACCTTTGGATTAACGCTAAATGTGCTGCTCATTTTTGCGATAAATATTTATGTAGTGCAGCGCTATCAAAAGCTTAAGCCATATTGGCAATTTGCAATTACCTACTGTATTAACATCTGCATAAGACTGGCTTTTCTTGCGCTCGATCCAATTCTACATATTGAGGAACCTTCATTTGCACTAAACTATTTAAGCTACCCCATAATTACATCTTTTGCGCTCACCGCAATTGTCCAAATTATTGTGCGTTCTATTATAATAGACCACCAAAAATCCGAAGCAGAAAAGCAACTGCAAGCAATGAAACTTGAAAATACTGAAGCACAAAAGCTTGTATTAATGCAGCAGTTACAGCCGCACTTTCTTTTCAACGCACTCAGCACTTTAAAGTCGTTGATTAAAACAGATGCAAGCGTCGCTGAGGCATATGTATTGAAACTATCAGACTTCTTGCGCTATAGTATTCAACTAAACAATGAGCAAACCAATAGCCTTGATCAAGAAATTCAATTTGCGCAAGACTATATTGATCTCCAAAAAATGCGTTACGGTAATGCGATTGAGTATACAATAGATGTGCCTATATCGCAGAGGCAAAAACACATACCAATGCTTGCATTGCAAACTCTAGTAGAAAATATCTTCAAGCACAATCAGTTTACTGAAAAGCACAAATTGCATTTTTCAATAACTTGCACTGAAGATGCGCTTGTAGTAAGTAATGTAAAAATGCCTGTCAAGACTTCCGAAAATAATAATACTGGCCTGCAAAACCTTGACAAACGCTGTATGCTGATTTGCGGTAAAGCGATTACAATAGAAGATACCGATTCTAACTTTACTGTTAAAATACCTTTGATTAACCAATGAAAATAGTCGTAATTGAAGATGAAAAGCTAACCGCCGCAGATTTAATAGACACCATCAAATCAATTGAACCGAAGGCAGACATTGTTGCGCACCTTACTACGGTTGAAGAGATGCTAAGCTTTTTTGCCGAAACGCAAGCAGTAGACCTAGTCTTCTCTGATATTGAACTAGGCGATGGCCGTAGCTTTGAAGCATTTGAAAAACTAAAGATTACGATTCCAATTATCTTTTGCACAGCATATAATCAATTTGCACTGAAGGCATTTGAAACTGCTGGCATTGATTATATATTGAAACCATTTAGTAGAGCATCCGTACAAAAGGCATTGGATAAATTTGCAGCGCTAACAAATAGAACAGCAAAAACGCAAGACAACTATCAAAGTGTGTTTGATGCTTTTGCTAAGCAGTTGAAGATTTCGAAGCTGCCAAATATTATCGTTCATCAAGGCGAAAAAATAGTGCCGCTTGCTAGCGAGGATATTGCGCTAATTTATATTGACAATACAATTGTAAAAGCTTTAGATTTTCAGAATAAACAGGTCATACTGAACTATAATTTAGAAGAATTAGAGCAAAAATTAGCCCCGCACTTCTTTAGAGCGAATAGGCAGTTTCTAGTTAATCGCAAAGCTGTTAAGGAAGCCTCTCAGCACTTCAATCGCAAGCTACTTGTGCATCTACACATTCAGTTTAGCGAGCAGATATTGGTTGGCAAGGAAAAAGCAACAGCGCTTGTGGACTGGCTAGCTAATTTTTAGGCGCATTCCTGTCCACTTTACAGGTGTTTTGTCCACTTCACACAGATTGATACTAATGCTGCTAGCAAAGGGCATGAACTTTGCGGCAATACTTAGTACAATATGTTCAAAAGAATCGCACTTTCCACAATTACGCTAGTACTACTGATGCTTGCTAGCATGCAAAGCTTCGCACAAGCCAAATACACACTTAGTGGTACCATTACTAGCGGTAAAACCGGCGAAATCATTATAGGAGCCACTATCACGGTACAAGAAATACCAAGTTTAGTAGCTACATCAAACGAATACGGCTTCTACTCTATTTCTCTACCACAAGGCACTTACAACTTTAAGGTAAATTATATTGGCCATAAGGAGGCAACACAAACCATTGTACTTGACAGCAATACTGTGGTAAAATGGAAGTTGCTAGACAATAAAGGCGCACTTACAGAGCTGAAGGTGAGTACTAAAAAGAAAAATGACAATCTTACCAAGGCCGTAATGGGAACAGAAACGCTTAATATGCGCGAAGTAGCCAAACTGCCCGTAATCTTTGGCGAAAAAGATATTCTAAAAACAATTACACTTTTACCTGGTGTTAAGAGCTCAGGCGAAGGTGGCAATGGCTTTAGCGTGCGTGGTGGTGCAACAGACCAGAATTTGATTTTACTTGATGAGGCGCCAGTTTACAATGCATCGCACCTGCTTGGCTTTTTTAGCACATTCAATAGCGACGCTATCAAAGATGCAACCATCATCAAAGGCAATAGTCCTGCCAATTACGGCGGCAGATTATCGTCGGTACTGGATGTAAAAATGAAAGATGGCAACAACAAAGATTACAATGTAAGCGGTGGCCTTGGTATTATTAGCAGCAGGCTTACTGTAGAAGGACCAATACAAAAAGACAAAAGCTCTTTCATCATCAGCGGACGACGCAGCTATGCAGACTTATTTCTGAAACTTACTGAGGATTTTAAAGACACTAAACTGTTCTTTTACGACCTAAATGCTAAAGCAAATTTTACGGTAAACAGTAAAAACAAAATATACGCCTCTGGCTATTTCGGTCGTGATGTTTTGGGCATAGGCGGCAACTTTGGTACAGATTGGGGCAATGCAACTGGTACTTTAAGGTGGAATAGTGTTATTAATTCTAAACTATTTAGTAATACAAGTTTTATTTACAGCAACTATAGCAACAACATTAACATTACTGCAAACGAAAACGACTTTAATATCAACTCAAAGATTACAGACTGGAATTTGCGTCAGGATTTTTCATACTATGCGAATCCTAAAAACTCTTTGCGATTTGGTTTTCAAAGTATTTACCATGTTATTACCCCAAGCCGATTTACTGGCACGCAAAGCTCTGAAACGATCAATACTGGAAGACATAGTTTGGAAAACGCTGTTTACATTAACAACAATTATAAAGCCACTAGTAAACTTACGGTAGATTATGGCTTACGCGCAACAGGCTATACTATGCTTGGTGCTAATACCTATAATATTTATGAAGGCGAAAGACTAACAGATAGTGTAGTTTTAGACAAAGGCGAAGCAGGTAAAACCTATTATACGTTTGAGCCACGTATAACAAGTAACCTACGTCTTACTGATGCAATTAGCATCAAAGCTGGCTATGCGCGCAACGGGCAGCATTTGCACTTACTAAGCAATTCTACTAGTGGCAATCCTACAGACCAATGGATAGGCAATAGCTACAATATTAAACCGGAAATTGCAGACCAATTTAGCATTGGATACAGTCAAAACTTTAGCGACAATAATTATGAATTAGGCATTGAAAGCTATTATAAAAAAATGCAAAATCAAGTTGATTACAAAAACGGTGCGGACTTGCAAAGCACGGCAGACGTTGAGAGTCAACTGCTGTACGGCCAAGGCAGAGCATATGGTTTGGAATTAATCTTCAAAAAGAAAGCTGGCAACTTTACAGGCTGGGCAAGTTATACGCTTAGTAAAACTGAGCGCCAAATAGAAGGCATAAATAACGGCGAATGGTATAATGCCAAGCAAGATCGCACGCACGACTTGTCGCTCGTGGGCATTTATCAACTTGCGCAACGCTGGTCATTATCTGGCTTATTTATTTATACTACTGGCAATGCAACAACCTACCCTACTGGCAAGTACATTGTAAATGGCAATGTGGTGTATCAGTACAGTAGCAGAAATGCAGACCGCTTACCTGCAACACATAGACTTGACCTTAGCGCAACCTATGACTTTAAGAAGCGTGGCAAATATGAGAGCTCTCTCAACTTTGGCGTATATAATGCATATGGTCGCCAAAATCCATATACAATTACATTTAGTCAAAATGAAACTGACCCTAGCAAAACGGACGCGACACAAACGTCGCTCTTCCGTTGGGTACCAAGTGTAACATACAATTTCAAGTTTTAATGCAACGCCAAAAACAAAATTTAATATTATGAAGTCTATACAAAAAATCTTTATTGGTGCAATTGTCAGTCTCCTAGTTAGCAGTTGTACAAAAGTGATTGACCTACCGCTAAATGAAAACACATCAAAGCTTGTCATTCAGGGCGCAATAAGCGATACCCCAGGTCCTTATACCATTAATTTGAGTAAATCTGTGGCAATTACTGAAAGCTACCAAAGCGATTTTATAAACAATGCACTTGTAATTATTAGCGACAATAACGGCACAGTGGATACGCTTAGTAGCATTGGTAATGGCAATTATGCAACAAGTAAAATTATTGGAACACCTGGCAATACCTATAGCCTTGCTATTGTAGCAGAAGGCAAAACCTACAGCGCTGTTTCTACTATGCCTGCACCTGTAGTACTAACAGCCTTAAAGCCATTAGAATTGAGTTTTGCGGCGCAGAAAAATACTGTAGTTGTTCCAATTTATGCAGACCCCATACAGTACGGTAATAACTACAATTTTAGATTATACAAGAATGGCGAGCTTGCAAAGTCTTATTTCTTATGGAATGATAATGTCAATAATGGCGGTATCAATCAGCGACCACTTGGTGGCCCTACGTTTGCTATAAGCACTGGCGATACCGTACAAGTAGAAATGCAATGCGTAGATAAGCAAGTATACGATTACTATTATGCACTACAAGCATTGGAAGGCAATGGTCCAGGTGGCGGTACCACACCAAGTGACCCTCCAACAAATATTATTGGCGGCGCCCTAGGTGTGTTTTCTGCGCATGCTTTACAAAAGCAGACTATAATAATTCCGTGATAGTTGCTCCTTAATTTCTCTTAGCTGCAATAATTATAAACAATGCACTGATATTTTGCTTTATTTGGCGCACTATTAACATTTATAGTAGCTTTTTTTGTCCAAACGGAATTTTTCCCTACTTTGCGGTCTAAATAAATTTCTTAAAAGTATGAAAAAAGTAATTATCGGCACAACTCTAGGCTTTTGTGCAACAGTATCCATCCTACTAGCTAGCTGCGGCAAAGCTGTAGATTGTTCGGCTCTCGTAATTGAAGTAAGCACAAAGGGACAAGCATATGTGAATGCCAATGGTACAGCCAACGAAACACAAGCATGTAAAGATTACGTCGCGGCACTTGAAAAGTGGTTAGCTGAAAGCAAATGCTATGATGCTGACCCAACAGCTAAAGCTACTTATGAAGGCGTTGTTGCATCATTGAAAACAGAGTGCCCATAGTAGCATCTAAGTCATTAAAGAAAATTAATGCCCTCTTCACGAGGGCATTTTTTATATACAAACCAATCCAATAGTGCCTGCTACAGCCTGCACCTTATTAAACCACCACAATTCAAAATCCTCCTCAGGAAACAATTCTTCAAATGACTGCTGCAGTAACTGATAAGTACATTTGTCAGCTTGTTGTACTTGCATAGCATTTAATCTATTCATTAACCACTGTGCTATATTGGCGTCGGTCTTTAAATCAACAATACCATTGGCAGTATAAAAACTCAATACACCCTGCTCAAACGTCCTGCCCTTCTTCACTTTAGTAGTAATACTTAAACTCGGCATATTTCCCAAGAACAAAATCTGCTGATGAGGTTTTGGAGAAGATACTGTTGCATTTGCAAGCACATCAGCGATATAGCTGGGTTTTACTTTTGTATTTGGCACTTTATGCGAAAACCATTTTTGCAGCGGCCAATCCAACCCAACACCATTCATGTAATTAAATAAACTTACACGAAGCCCCTCAGCAAACAAATCGTGATCGGTGCCGCTAAGGTCATCGTGCACAACATCGTTATTTGCAAAAGAAATTATATCCGCTACATGCGCTTCAACTTTGAACTTAGCAGGGTCCAAACCAACTGGGCTATGTGCAGTCATAGCAAAGCGATGCCAAAATGCACTTTGCATAACACCTTGCTCAAACATTTGCCTCACCATTTCTAAGGCATCAATTGTCTCTTGAGCGCTTTGTGTCGGAAAACCGTACATCAAATATGCATGCACCATTATACCAGCATTTGTGAAATGCTTATTTACAGTAGCAACTTGCTCAACAGTAACGCCCTTATCAATCATTGCAAGCAGCCTGTCGCTTGCAACTTCTAATCCACCACTTACACCAATGCAACCACTTTTACGTAAGAGCAAACAAAGGTCTGCAGTAAAGCTTTTCTCGAAGCGCACATTAGTCCACCAGCTAACTTGAATATTACGTTGCAAAATCTCAAGAGCGACAGCCTTCATTAGCGAAGGTGGCGCAGCTTCGTCTACAAAATGGAAACCAGTATGACCAGTTTCTGCTACGAGAGCTTGCATTCTATCTACGATTAGCTTGGCGCTAGCAGGTTCATAGCGTTTGATATAATCTAAACTGATATCGCAAAAAGTACATTTACCCCAATAGCAACCATGCGCCATCGTCAATTTATTCCATCTGCCATTACTCCACAAACTGTGCATGGGATTTACAATCTCAATGGCTGATATATACTTATCTAAGGGCAAATCAACATAGGTAGGTGTTCCTATATCTGCTTGTGCAAAGTCGATGCAGCTATCGTTGTTGATATACGTAACGCTGCTATTGTGAAATAAAAATGTACGCTTAAGTTCGCCAACTCCTGCTCCGTTATTGATATAACTAATTACTTGAAGCAATGGAGCTTCTCCATCATCTAAAGTAATAAAATCAAGGTAGTCAAAAACACGATCGTCGCTTACACTCCGCAACTCGGTATTAGCAAAGCCACCACCTAATGCAATTTTAACAGAAGGAAAATTTTGCTTTGCAAATTGAGCCATTCTAAAGGCCGCAAACAAGTTACCCGGAAAAGGAACAGACAAGCACAACAGTTGCGGTAGTTCGTGCTGCAAGATTTCGCTTAGTGAGCTAAGCAAAAAATCGTCAACGATAGTATAAGGCTTTTGCAAAGCTTCGTATAACTCATCAAAAGTATTGGCACTTCGCCCCAATCGTTCTGCATAACGTGTCAAGCCAAAATGCTCGTCTACACATTCCTTAATATAATCGGAAATATCTTCAAGGAACATTGTAGCAACATACTTCGCCTTATCTACTACGCCCATTACACCAAAGGCGTGTACCATGTCTTGCTGCTTAAGTGCTTCAAAGCGTTGAGCCTGCGGCAAATAGTTTGCGCTTGCTATGCGATACGCCATGGTATTATCGCGGCCCTGTAAAAAACTAATTACAGTGTCTACCGTGGAGATATAAGCTTGTCGATTGGCGTAAATCAATTTAGCATTAGCACTTGAGTCTACTGCAGGTGCTTCTCCAAAAACTTTACTTAAGCCTTCTTTACTATAAATAGCAAGTGTAACTTCAATACCTAAATCCGCTTGAAAACTAGTAATGCCTTGCGTATTGAAAAAACCTTTCAAATATGCAGTGGCAGGATAAGGTGTATTAAGCTGCGTAAAGGGTGGTGTAATAAGTACTACTTGCGCCAAAATAATTTTGTTTAATGCTGTCCAAGATTATTTTTCATCGCATCTATTTGCTTGCGATCGCCAAGTACCATTAGCTTCATGCCTTGTGAGAATTTAGTATCTGTTGGTGGATTTATTAAAAATTTACCCTCAGCATCTTTTATGCCAATGCAATTCACACCTGTGCTGCGCCATTGCATAATGTCGCTCAACGTTTTGCCTTGGATACTCTGTGGCAAGTCTTCGTAAGCAACACTTTCTACATTGATACTCTCGCCTTCGCTGCCACTCAAATAATCGATAAACTCCAGTACATCGGGTTTACTCACCAGCGTTGCCATATGAGTGCCGCCAATTTTATCAGGCATAATTACGCTGTCTGCGCCAGCCTTGTGCAACTTTGCAGAGCTAGCTGTTTCCGAGGCCCGTGAAATGATTTGCAGCTTCGTGTTTAACGCTCTAGCGCTAAGCACAATAAACACATTTTGCGCATCAGTAGGCAATGTCGTAATAAGAGCAGCTGCACTATTAATGTTAGCGCGCTGTAATACTTCATCATCCGTGGCATCGCCAACAACATATGGCACATCAAAGTGATCCGCTACAAATTTCTCGAGCAATTGCTCGTTAGTATCCACTATCACAAACGGTGTACCATGTGCATACAGTGTTAGTGCTGCTTGTTTTCCATTGCGACCAAGGCCACATAAAATAACGTGCTTCTCCATTGCTTTAATTTTCTTTTGCATTGCACTCGTCTTAAAAAACTTTCTTATTTCGCCATTTACAACATACTGCGTAATGCTACCAATTACAAATGCAAAAGTACTCCAACTAAAGATGCATAGTACAGTTGTAAAAATTTGCCCTGCTGTTGAAAGCGGCCGTACTTCCCCAAATCCAACAGTAGTAATGGCTAAGGTAGTCATGTAGCAAGCCTCTACCAAGGTATAACCTTCAACAAACATGTAGCCAATAACGCCCATTACTACAATGAGTTGTAGTATTAGAAATGGCAACATTAAGCGAAGCAATCCAGACTTCATGCATGGGCAATTTACACTTTTGTAAAGTAAAGTTGGTAAAAATTTATTTGTACAAGTTCTAGTCTTTACCTTCCGAGCAAGTAACACATGATAGGTACAAAGCTCATATCATCTTATAAAAGCGCATTCAGCGGCCTGCAACGCATTGTATGGTCTATTAGTATTGTGCTTTTTGTAAATAGAGTTGGCGCGATGGTGCTACTATTTAGCTCCCTATACTTTACACAAGACCTACACTTTAGCAAAGCCACTGCTGGCTTTATCATGAGCTTTTATGGCATAGGCAGCATAGCTGGCAGCTATATGGGTGGATGGCTAGCCGATCGCTTCCCTGCAAAGCCTCTAATGATTAGTGCTTTGGTTGCTAGTGGCTTAATTCTACTGCTGATACTTACGACAAAAAATCCAATTGCTATCGGTGCCATCATCTTTGTATATGCCATGGCGAGCGATGCATTTCGTCCTGCTAGTTCGGTAGCGGTCACAAATGCGAGCACAGAAGACAACCGCACTCGTAGCATAAGTCTCATGAGGCTTGCTATAAATCTCGGCTTTACAATCGGCCCCGCAGTTGGTGGCATATTGGCAAGTACTGTTGGCTATAAGTGGCTATTTGTTCTAGATGCGAGTACAAGTTTCGCGGCAGCTATTGCACTGCTGATATTATATCCTGCTACAGCAACCACTAAAAAAGAAAAGGTGGCGTATGAAAAACCACCAGTAGCAACATCTGCCTATCGCAACAAACACTATCTATTGTACATTCTATTGGTTGCAGTCTATGGTATGCTATTTTTTCAAATTTTTGCGAGCGTGCCCAACTATTGCAAAGAAGTATTGCACTACAGCGAAAAAACAATCGGATTAATCCTTGCGCTCAATGGGGCAATTGTTGTAATTGTAGAAATGCCCATTGTACAGTATTTCCAAAATTATCAGCAAAAAAGAAAAATAGTAGCGCTTGGTTGCTACTGCATTACCGTGGCTCTTGCTTTTCTGCTACTCAGCAATGGCAATCTAATTTTAGCAATGGCTTATGTACTAATAATCACTATGAGTGAAGTGTTTAGTATGCCACTAATGATGAACTATGCCTTAAGTCTTCCAATAAAGGAACGTATAGGTCAATACAGCGCTTTATATAGTATTGGTTTTGGCATTAGTATTATTTTGGCACCAATTGTTGGATTAAGCCTTGCGCAGTACTTTGGATTTACAACAGTTTATATAGGCGTTAGCATTGCAGCGATAATACTTGGCTTGGCCTTCACCAAAGTGATGCGCAATTAACTTACTTCTGTCCAGGTATGATCAGCTAGTAGTTTTACAGAGGCAGTAAATGCTTTGAAAGGCATCGCATTCCCCCACTCTGTTGGTGCAACTAAACTCAAAAGATACTCGCCGTTGTGCTTCTCGTACAAATGATATTGTTGTCCTATCTGTGGCACAAAGTTTATCTTACTACTGTAAATTCTTAAGCTCAACTCTTTGCGCCTCTGTATTTCGTGCGCTTGCTTTGCCAAAAGTTCAATTTGATCTTTGATCTGCTGCAAGTGCATATCTGTTTGCTCTGCCATGGCCTGCAAAGCTTTGTGTTTAATGATACCTTCATTTGTTGGAACAATTGCTACGCCGCTTACACTACTTGCATACGGTAGCACACTCAGTTGCTTATGAAAAACATCGTATTTCGTAGCAACTGCTTCTTTGGTGTAGATTTCTTGTGTCAGTACCAAGTAGCCTTTGGAATCAATTGTATACGTATGTTTCCACAAAGTACTGTCGCCACTATAAGCTGTATGAATCATTGTACTTTTATCAAGCACATCAATAGTAACTTGCGCTTCATCATTTTCTATTTGAATATCATTGCGGCCACCATCAGCAATTAGCAAAGCTTCAGCTTTATAACTTGCATTATCGTATGTTAGCCAGCTCTGCTCTATCTTAAACTGCAAAGGTTCCAAATGCACAGGATCAATGCGTAGGATGTAACTCTTAGGAGGTACGCCCACGTCGTACTTGCTTCGCTCCGGAATTAGCTGCCACGACCCTACAAAATCAAAATACCTTTCCAATGCTGCAAAGGTATTCAAAAATTGAAATGAGTTCCAGTAGGCAGATATAGAGTATTTCAATGTACTACAGCGTAGAATCGCAACGAGGTGTCCAAAATTCTCACAACACCAAATACTATTTATGTTATCGTAAAAACTAATATGTCATTGCACACTACAATATCATAGACCCATAGATAGCAGCTAACTTTGCCGTCTTACAGTGAAAAGTTCAGTACGCGATATAAGTCTTTGCATTATTTGCATCCTAGCAGTAGTAGCCATTGGTGGAACTAGTGGATTATTGGGCGCGCGTACTATTGACACATGGTATGCAAGTATTAAAAAACCCGACTGGAACCCTCCCAACGAACTTTTTGGTCCCGTATGGACTTTGCTTTATGTATTGATGGGCATTGGCCTTTTTCTAATAGTAAAGAGCGGCAATTCTTTGTACAGACAAAACGCCTTAATCATTTTTGGCGTTCAACTTACACTTAACTTCTTTTGGACCCTCATTTTCTTTAGATGGCAAATGATGGGATTTGCACTACTCAATATCCTTGTGCTATTATTAATGATAGCCCTGATGATTATTGCTTTTAGAAAAGTAGATAAAACTGCTGCTGTACTTCAAGTACCGTATGCAATTTGGGTATCTTTTGCAACGATACTCAACGCCACACTATGGTATATGAATAGGTAATTAAGAAATACCTTTCTTTAGATACTTAGCAATCATAGCTTGGTCGTAGCCATATACATCGGGATAAGTAACTAGGCTTCCATTTCTACCCACACAAGTAAAGTACTTAATATAGATAGGCACTTTCTTGCCAACCGTGATTTCGCGATGTGCTTTTCTTTTGAGCATACCAACAAAAATGCTGTCACCAGTAAAAGTGACGCTATCTTTTACAACATACTTAAATTTCTTTACGCTATCGCCCAAACTATCAACGGTATAAGATGCCATCACTTTTTCGTAGCGTTTCTCATACACTGGCGACACACTGGCAATAAACTCGGCAAGTTTAGCATACTGTTGTACACGCACGCAACCATGGCTTACTGCACGTTTACTGCTGCCAAATGCCCATTTTTCATTGGTATCGTGTAAATAAATCGCATCCCCACTTTTGAAGTTAAACTTCATATTGCCTAAAGCATTACCAGGGCCGCTCTTTTGCATTGCTGTCTTACCGCGCACGACAAAGTTTGGATTATTTCTATGGCGATCTAACCAACCTGGTATTTTTAAGATGCTTGGCGGCACAAACCACATTGGCATCACCACCACGTCGCTAATTTCACTTTCCATCGTTGGAGTTTTGCTCGCTACTTTTCCAACAGCCACCTTGCTTTCTACAGCAACCTCATTATTCTTGTAGGCTTGCAAATAATAGCTTGGGATGTTTACTAAAACATAATTGCCATCGTGCTTTATTTTGGTGCCGCGCAATTTATCCATACTTAAAGCTGCTTGGTCAAAGTTGCCATTGCCTTGCATGTTTAGAGAAGCTATTAGGTCTTTGTTAAGCAAGCCTTGAGCTTCTTCGCCATGTTGCTTTTGCCATTGCTTAATCGCATCTGCTACTGCAAAGCTATCTGGCACATCTTTCAATCCCGCCGCAAAGCCTTCTTGCTGTAGCCTTGAAATCACAGAGCGAATCAGCGACAAACTATCCTTGGCAGGAAAATTTACATGCGTGTACGTTTTTACTTTGCCATCAATAACATTGCGCAAAGCGTCTTTCAAATTTCTATACTCGGCAAAGTTTGGTTCAAAAGCACTCACAACTTGAGCAGGTGCAGTGCCAGCTTCTAATTTAGTAAGTGCTGGAACAAAAACTGTTGTATGCAAGCTGCTGTCAAAATATTTGTAGTTCGTATCTACATATAATCTACCATTTGCTACATGTTTACAAATTTGCATGGCAGCATCAGTGAGCAGTGCCTCACATTTTGCCCATTGCTCGGCATTCAAACTCAAGCTATCTTTAGCTAGCGCAGTCATTAGTTTAGTTAAATCTTGCTCGTGGTAGTGTGCAACATACAAACCGTAATACTTTGCTTCGCTATCTATAAACTTTTTTAAGCTTGTTGCCGCAGCATTAAACTTGCCCTTTGCTGACCATAGCGGCTTATACTCACGCGCTGCATAAAACTTACTGATATGTGGTGTATTGTAAAACGGCTGGTTTAAGCTATCAGCTTTTGGCTGCAATAGTTCGTTTAATTGTACGGCAACGGCATCATTCAACTGACGAACAGATTTTACTACCTTTTGGTCCTTTGACGGCGGGGAATCACAAGCAGTAAAAAGCACCACGAGGCAACAAAACAGGGAAAATGGTATCGGGTTCAACGGCTTGGAGTACATAGAATAGACAATGTCGGGCGCAAAACTAAACTAGTTACATCAATAACGCTAGCACCGTAACAAATAGCCACATACTTTGGCACTGATTATCATTGAATTTCTTTGCTTAGAGATACGACAATTACTTACGCATCTAGTAGCATGCGCACTTTGCAGTAGTCGTTGAACTTTGCCGTGTCTTCAGCATCCAACACTGTGCTTGTTTTACTCTGCATAATGTAGTTGTCCTTCATATCTACAGTTAGTATTTTACCGTTAAGCATCACGTTTTCTACTTCTTTCCAAGGTATAAACTTGGTACGATTGCCAACAAGACGTGTAACGCCTTTTTCGTCAACCATAACGCGCACACCAATATGCAATTGCATTTCTACTACAAGGGTTAGCATAAGTAGCAAGCTAGATAGTGCAAAAAGGCCTGCGCTTAAATAATGATTACTGCGAAACATTACCACCGCGGCTACTGCCAAACAGCTCGCTTCAAGCAGCCTTAGTAGTTTTACAGATTGTATATTCTCCAACCATTGCTTAAAAAAGATAACAGCTAGTAGTACAATGATTCCAGCGGGAAAACCTAGGTACAAAAGAATAGCATCTTTAGGTAGATTCATAAAACCTACAAGGCCAACTGTTAGTAGCAAAGCTGCGGCCATAAAATGCAAAGCACGCGTCTGCTTAATGCGGCGTTCCTTATTCTCAATTACTACATCGAAGCTATACATTACTTAGCTAGCTGTGCTTGAGCGCATCATTAGGTTACACAATTTGTACAGAATACGTGCACCTACCAAGGCGTCTATACCATCGTGAATATGCTCACCGCAACTCACCTCATTCAAATCAAAAGCAATAATACGCTTACCACTTTCTACTAAACGTAAAAACAAGTAGTAAACCTGCTCTGTATCAAAACCGCCCGGCACAGGCGTACCTGTGTTGGGACACAATTTTGGATCTAGGCCATCAATGTCAAAACTGATGTACACATTGTGTGGCAATTGCGCAACAATATCATCGCATACTTGCTTCCATGTGTCACCTATGTATAAGCGGCGTTTGATATCCGCATCATAAAAACTTACCACACGGCAATTGCTTGCTTTTACTTTTGCTACTTCGCTATCGCAATAATCACGAATGCCAACTTGTACCAGCTTACTCAATTGTGGTACGCGTTGCAATGCATTGTACATAATACTTGCATGGCTATACGTAAAGCCTTCGTAGGCTTCACGCAAATCGGCATGTGCATCAATTTGTAAAATGCCAAAGTCGCCAAAATGCTCGCCTACTGCTTCCATAAAACCTAATGGTGTACTATGGTCGCCTCCAAGTAAAGCCACTTGCTTGTTTGCCTTTAGCAATGCAAGCGTCTTTTCTTTTATCTTAACGCGCAGTTGTTCGCCCTTGGTATTGATGTCGTTTAGCTTAGCTTGTAATTGCGGATGACGCTCTGTACTATCTCCTTCCATTAAATTGCTGATGATTAACTCAGCACAATGGCGCAAATAGTCGTTGTCTGCAAGAATGTCTTCATCGATTTCTTGCATAAAAAATCCACGCTTCCACATGTCAACTGCATCTGCATCATACAGGTCAATTTGCTTACTTGCTTCAAATATTTTTTCAGAGATTCTGCTTGTTCCGCTACGATAGCTAACTGTAACTTCCCATGGCACTGGCACGATCACCAATTGTGCTTGTTCTTCTGTAAACGGCAAACCAAAAATACCGTTCTGGTCGCCTGCTACAGCGTTCGGATCAAAATTGCGCAAATGCTCCATGATGTCTTTCTTAGATTGCAAAGATAAATATGTAAATGCCAAATGGCTTTACTGATGTTTAATACGTATCAGCAGACACGACAATATAAAGTAATGTTTGTTTGCACACGAACAGGAATGTAAATGCGGTGGAGCGATGCCAATGAATTAGCCTATCAAAAGCAAGCCATAAGGTGTGAACATACAAATAAAGCGATAAATGAGCCGTTGAAGAGAATTGAACTCTCGACCTCTTCCTTACCAAGGAAGTGCTCTACCACTGAGCTACAACGGCAACAAAAAACTTTCCGGGCATACTAACGTATTCATTTACAATATGAATTCGTATTTTCTATTGCTTGATTTGCTGACAAAACACGCTGCCTAGTGTAAGCCGCGTGTTGCAAGTTCAATAAAAAATGCAGCAAGCCTATTGCATGCACCGTTTGATAGTGGAGCGGGAGAACAGAATCGAACTGTCGTCTCCAGCTTGGAAGGCTGGGGTAATAGCCACTATACGACTCCCGCAATTAGGGTGTGTGTGTGAATAGGGTGTGTGTTGGTGTTTGGGTGTGAGTGTGTTTAGTGTGTGGGTGTGGGTGTGCATAGGGTTGGGGTTGGTGTGTGGGTTTGGGTGTGTTTAGTGTGTGGGTTTGGGTTGGGGTGTGGGTGTGGTGGGTGTATCAATCATTCTTTCTCTTTCTGCTTCTCATTCTCTTTCTTTCTTCGTCATCGGTGGTATTAACTAAAAAGTCCCGTAGGGCTACGAGACTTTTTTAAAGTGGGCAGTGATGGATTCGAACCACCGTAAGCATTACACTAGCAGATTTACAGTCTGCCTCCTTTAGCCACTCGGACAACTACCCTGAATAGTGTGTGAGTGTGGGTGTGGGTTTGGGTGTGGTGTGGGTATTAGGTGTGGGTGTGTTTGGTGTGAAAAGAGCCGCTTGTCGGACTTGAACCAACGACCTGCTGATTACAAATCAGCTGCTCTACCAACTGAGCTAAAGCGGCGTAAAAACTAATTGTCTGTTTTGTTAAAGAACTAGCCTTTTTTCAAAGGACTGCAAAGATATGTGAGCAGACAGATAATGCAAAAAAATATTTCAAGGTTTTTTTCAATACAATTATCAGTTCTAGCTTTGGTAAAAATACATATGACTTAACCAGTATCCAATAAAAAAGCCTCGCATTTGCAAGGCTTTTTTATTCTTATGTTTTAGGCGGCATCCTGTTGATGGCGCTCTTTGTAATGCTTCATTTGGTTTACCAAGCTCTTAAAGGCTAAGTCAAAACTCTCTTCAAACGTCTTGCTCTCATGCTTTACAAAAAATGTATGCTTTGGAACATGAACCTTAATCTCAGCGACTTTATCTTTTATTTGATGAACAATATTGTCCAATTTTAAGAAAATTTCTACATCAACAATTCGTTCATTAAAGGTTTTTAGCTTTTTTGTTTTCTCGTTTACGTGTTCAATTAATTTTTTGTCTGCGTCAAAGCGCACTGCGTGAATCTGTACGTTCATAATTTTACGTCCTGATTTTAGTTGTTAAACAATGTTTGAAAGAGCTACTGCTAAAGTATACAAATTTTTGATAACAAAAAATTAAAATTAGACCCTATCTAGCTTTTGTCTATTGAACTTCATGGGCTTATCTAAAAGACCAAGTTGCTTAGCCAATTCATAAACCGGAAAAACAGAATATGCTTAACCTCCCCTGCATGCTAATCCCGAGTAAAAACAATTTTAAGCCTTTGGATGAGCCTTTTTATAGGCTTCTTTGAGCTTTTCTACCGTATTGTGCGTATAAACTTGCGTTGCCGCAATACTAGCGTGGCCCAATAAACTCTTTACAGCATTCAAGTCTGCGCCATTATTAAGCAACTGTGTGGCAAAAGTGTGGCGCATCACATGCGGACTGCGCTTGGTTAGTGTGGTATGCATACCTAAATGCCTGCGCACTACATTATAAACGTACTTTTCATACAGCGGCTTACCGTTGGTTAAGCAAAGCAGCTGATCATGGGTTGCTGCCACGATGGTGCTGCGTTCCTGCTTGTACTGATTGCACATTTGTAAAATTTGCTTAGGCAAGGGCAAAATACGTTCCTTGCCACCTTTACCCATAATACGTGCAGTAGCGCTACTATTATCTATGTTTTGAATTTTAAGGCCAATGAGTTCAGCACGACGAAGGCCTAGGCTATACAGCAATTCAATAATCAGCTGATGCGTTTTTTGCTCAAAGGTTTCATTGTCGCTGAGGTCGCTGAGCATATTAGCTACTTGCTGCTCTTGCACAAATACAGGCAATTTCTTCTTTCGCTTAGGATTCTGCAATACTTCTGTTGGCAACTTAGTAATCCAATTCTGTTGTACTGCATACTTAAAAAAACTTCGTAAGGTGCTCAACTTACGATTAATGCTGCTTGCTTGGACACCTACCCCGCTGCACTGCGCCATCCAGCTGCGTATATGCGTGTGCTTTACTTGGTTTAAGCTAAGTTCCCCAAAATCGGTCTTTAAAAATAAAAAAAACTGCTCAAGATCCCTATGATAGGCTTGAACAGTTAATTGACTGTACCTTTTTTCTATTCCTAAATAATCTAGGAATTTGCTAATATAGTTGTTTGTGCTATCCAAACTAATGCAAGCACAAAGCTACAACTATTTAGGCTGTGTACCATTAGCTTCTAGCTGCTGGCGATAGATTGCTTTCAAAACTTCTGTACGACGTACAATACTCTTCTTTGTGTAGCTTTGACGCTCACGCAGTTGAATTAAGATATGAGCCTTTTCGTACTTCTTTTTGTACTTCTTTAAGGCCTTGTCTATGTTTTCGCAATCTTTAGAATCAATAATTAACATTACTTTCCGTGTATTTTGGGAGCGCAAAGATAGAAGATTCAACTATTTTTACAAAATATTTTTACAACGAAACACGGTGATTGACAAGCTTTTTATAAAAATAAGACAAAAATCCAGCAAAATAGCCCCAATCGGCATGTTTATAGGCGTGGCTATTGGCATTTGCTTGCAACAAGCGTGCAAACCGTACAAAGATCCTGCGCCAGTAGACCTTGGTCTTACCAACCCATATTGCAATGATCCACGTGCGATTAACTACAACTGGGGCTTCCCTGGCAAGCCAGATAATAGTGTTTGCATCTACCCTAGCGAAGCTTTTGGAGGAACATACATTTGTAGCGACAGTATTATAGACGGCACCGGAGCATCTAGCTTTAATGCACAATTTACATTAACCTTAGCTGCACTTAACGATAGTACCATTAGCCTTAGTGGCCATTGCAATCCTGGCGGCAGTTATACGATGCGCGCAACAAGGACCTTACAGTTAATTGTCGACAGCACAACCAGTTTAGGCACACCATTCTGCAGTGCAGATACAATAAATGGCATGGCGAGTAAACTTAATATCAACGATACTGTCATCAACTACAACTATCGTTTGCTCAATAACGGCGCAACAGAAAACCACAAAGCTCAACTCATTAAGCAATAAGGCCCAAATAATTCATCTATGTTTACAGGTATTGTAGAGTGCATGGGCACTGTTTTATCGCGCGAAGTTGAAGGTACTAATATAAAACTTCGAGTATCTGCAGAAATTGCCACGCAAATTGGCATTGATGATAGTGTTAGCCATAATGGTATTTGCCTTACAGTAACCGATAAACAAAACGATTCTTACGCTGTATGTGCTATTGCAGAAACCATTGCCAAAAC
>JBJORA010000123.1:0-58753 GCA_046049675.1 Bacteroidota bacterium
GCGCTAAGTTAGATGTGCTATAACAACCATTGCCTAAGTGCTGCAAAGTATTTATCGTCCCTAAAGACGAAACACACGTTAAGCTACTTGGCCACATGGTGATTTGCTTCGTTGGATTTAATAAATGTAGCTCATTGCCTTGTGTGGTAATACGCCAGTTATTTGTAGCATTTGTAGACCCAATTGAAAGTGGGTAACGATAAAGGTAGGCAACAGTGTCGAGCGTGGGTAGTAAGTGGTCAGTGCATATTACAGTATTGAAGGTGTCGCTAAAATACTCTACGTAAATTGGAAAATAATTGTCTACAACATATTGCGGCGCTTGAAAAAAACTATGGGTATAATTACCGTCATTTGGGCCATAGCAAAGGTTGCGAGCGTAGTGTCTAATTACAAAGGCATTAGCAGTTGTGTAGCTAAAAAATGAAGTTGAGTCTAATAAATTATAGCCCGTTCTAGCAAATACACTAATCTGACTATTACTCGTATCTAATACAAACATCCACGAGCTATCTGCATTAACGGTTGGATATTGCCACGTCCATTGGGCTCTTGCCTTTTGCGTAGCTACTAATGTGCACGCTAAAAATACGAGGCTAATGATGCGTAATGATTTCATAAAATGTGGTTTGGTGAGGATTGGCCATTTAAAATTCAACGCATTGTATTACACAAAGGTTAGCAATACATCTGAAGTCTGCAAGTGCCACTAAAAAAACTTACCGAAAAATTACATTTAGATTACAATCACTGCCAGGGATTACCGAACATAACAATTCTCTCTATGGCACTACAAAGCACGTATCTTTCTTAATAGAAAACACAATAATGCCATCCTCCGGAAAAACCAAACATGTATCCTTTGCAACAGATAAAATTTTATGATCCTGTGCATTGTAGCCAACCTTGTCTAGCGATTTGGTCAAATACACATAATAGTCTGCTTGTGGACTAACTGCATGTCTATTGCCCTTATCATCAACGTACTTCAGTACATCATTAGTTTGCAGTTTGGCATAGTAGTCCATTGAATTTTGAAATGGCCACGAAAAGTCTATATGTAATTTTCTCCTTTGAATTTTTGCTTGCTGCGATAGAAAAGCAAGAACTTCTTTTGTGCGTGCATCAAACTGCCACAATGTGGTTTTGTATAAGTTAGCATGTACTAAGAAATTTGCAACAAGAGGCATGACAATAAAAATTGCTAAGGCCTTGATAATCGTGTGCGCTATCGTATCAAGTGCAGTAAATAAGCTAAATACAATAAGCGGATAAAAGAAAAGTGCTGTCCTGTCTATTAAGTATGGCGTGCCCAACAGATAAAATTGAATTACTACAGCCGTGGCTGCAACTAGCAATAAGAACAGCGCGAAAGTTCTTAATGAAAATACGATTCTGTTGTATGCAAAAGACAAACATATACTCACACAATAAAGCACAAGGAATACATTGAGACAGCCCGATACAATAGCACTTGGCGCACTATTATACATTGTGTAACGCGCCAAAGAGTATAAAGTGTCTGCATAAAAACTGGCATCACCGCCATAATATAAAGCACCAGCCTCTGTAAGTTTACGAAGCGGTTCATACACCGCCAAGGCTAGTACCACTGATGCAATAATAAGCGTGGTAATCGCACGCTTTGCATGTTTACGCTGATCGGCACCCGTGCACCACAAGCCAATAGCAAACACGAGCGCCAAAAAATAGTTTAACATGGAAAAATTGCAAAACACCGCTAGACTTGCAAACAGCAGCGTTGCAATGAGTATCTTTTGCTTAGCTACTTTTATAAATGACAGTGCATAAACAAGCGACGCCATCATAAATCCTAAGCTTAATCCATAACCTCTTGCAATGCTAAAGAAGTCTAGCAGAAATGGGTTGAAAACTAAAGCGATAAAAGCACATAAGCCCAGCAATGCATTAGTAAAAAATGCACTGCAAATCTTGTAACTAAAATACAGAAACAGTATGTTAGCGAGCACGTTTGGCAGCCTTGCAACAAAAAGGCTGTGATTCCCAAATGAGTAAAACAGCTTGATGAGTAAGGTATTACCCAAATGGTTATTTGCGTCGCATGGATTGTAACTTATAATATCAGACACTGTTCTTTTGACAAAAATGTCTAGCGTCCAAAATTCATCGTACGTGATGCCTACCTTGTATGCGCGCAGCAGTACGTAACCCAATACTAATATAATTAGTACTAGATAAGATACTTTAATCGATGTGGCTTGCTTTGCGGTCAACACTTTGGATAGGTCAATGACAAAGCTATGCAAATTTGTAGTCTACTTACAATTTTGCGACGGCGGTAGCACTAATTCAGGCCAATCTCGTTAACTTCACAGTACCAACAATGCCACTCTTTCTCCAAAACAACAATTCCAGCATCGCCGTTTATAGCGGCTTTACCCGCATACTAGAATTGCAAGCCGAAAGTTTTGTAGCATTTGAACAGCTATGGCAAAGCGATACAAAAGCAAAGAAGCTCATGTTTTCGCATGCTGGCATTAGGCGGATTACAATCGACTATGCAAATAATGATTTGCAGGTACAACATAGGTCTAACAATAATATTTTGCCCCTTGTTACAAACGTGGATATAGGTTCAACAGACAATGCAGAACAACTTAAAGATCATTTTATAAGTACTTACTATTTTACAGTCAAAAAGCAACGCTTAGTATCATTAGGCATCTTCATACAATTTGCTATGCCCATAATATGTTGGATACTATTTGTATTGAATAAACTCCCTGAATTTGACACAAACAAAAACGCACAAACAATGGTTATAATCGCTAGCGCAATCTTTGTAGTAATCGTTGGTTTTGCTGCCGTGCACACAATGCGACAACGCAAAAAATATCTCGCTAATTCAGTTGTACTAATACCACCTAAGCAGAGCAATATTAGTATCTAATACCTATCCACTTCAACAGCAATATTGCTACTAGTGATGATGATGGTGTGCACGAGGTGCTGCAATAAACTCGTCAAGGCTCACGTCCTTAGTATTAATCTTCACCTTGCTTTCTAATTCGTGGAAAAGCTTGTCGGTTACAATACGATTGTAGGTATCCGATAAAACCTTTTGATCTTTCATTTGCTTAGCAACAACCTCAGTAACCCACGTTTCATTAGCGTTTACGTTGCCCATGCCCATTTGTGCAAAGTATTGCAGCACTTGATTTGCAATCGCATGCTCTATTTCTTCGCGCTCTGCTTTGATGTCCCAGTCTTGTATTAGCTTTTCGCTAATCAATTGCCAACGAATTTGATGGTCGAATGTGCCCCACTCTTTTTCTACATCTTCCATTGACTTAGGTGCCTCGCCACCTTCTGCCAACCAGCGCTTTAAGAAAGGAACAGGAATATCTATTGGTGTTTCGTGTACCAATATTTCAAACAAATCGTTATGTAATTTGTTACGCGCTTGGCCATCCCAATAACGCTGAATTTCTTCACCAAGCCTAGCACGGAATTCTTCCTCGGTATTGATATCGTCGTTTGGATATACATCCTTAAACAAACCAACTTCCAAAGCCGCTGGATCAACGTGTCCAACTTTTGTAATGCTGAAATTAAAATATTTGTCTTTGCTCGCTGCGTCTTCTACATTAAGGTCTAAGTCGCGTAATAATGCAGGCAATAATTTTTCGTCAATGGCTTCACTTAACTTCAAGCAAACTACATCATCTACTTTTTTGCCCATAAACAATTGCTTGCCTGCCTCTGTGAAATACTTTAGCAACAAAGAGTTTGGCTTGCTTGGTGCGTCTGCAATCGCCATGCCATCGCTTGCACATTCTTGCATATTGATGTTCACCACATCATCGTCGTGGCTAATACTTTCTGGCTCGCTCATCTTACCAGCTTTGTATTGCGCGCGCTCTACTTCTTCTTGCACCATATCATGCGTTACGATAACACGATACGCATCTACTACCTTACCATTGCTTAGCAAAGGCACTTCAATATCTGGTTGCAAACCAACTTCAAAGTCAAAGATGTAGTCTTCAGTTGCATCCATGTCAAAGTTGTACTTTGTTGTATCTTGTACAGCAAGTGGCTGCGCAAAATATTTTACCTTATTGTCGCGCAAGTAAGTATCTACCTGCTGGCCAGCAAGGCGCAAAACTTCATCAATAAAAATTGATTTACCGTGCATCTTTTTAACCACACCTGGAGGCACCATGCCTTTTCTAAAACCTGGTATGCTAATATTTTTACCATATTGCTTTAGGGCTTTGTCAAAACCTGGTTTGTAGTCTTGCGCAGTAATTGTTACGCTTAATTTGCTATGATTTGTACCAATTGTACTTTGCTGAATTTGTGGCATATGTGCTTAATTTTTGCCCAATAATTGGGTCCTTTTTAGGGAGCGCAAAGTTAAGCGCAATTGCCGAAAAAGGCTTGCCCTATGCGTGATAAATAGCAGTGCGCAGCGGCCGATATGCAACAAACAGTGCTTTAGTGGCAAAAGACTAGCTTAAATTACAAAAATCTTAACGGGATAAGCCCTCGGAATAATGAACTCAATTTTGCCGCTAATCAGTACCTTGCAAGCATGAAGTTAGTACGCATCGCCCTAGTTGCAAGCCTACTGAGCAGCCAATTTGCCTTTGCGCAAACAAGCAGCGACGACAATTTATTTGAAGTAAGTAAGAACTTAGATATTTACTATGCCTTGTTTAAGGAGGTAAATCAGTATTATGTAGATCCTACCCAGCCGGGCAAAATGGTAAAAACAAGCATAGACGCCATGTTGGCACAGCTTGACCCCTATACCAATTACTATACTGAGGATGATATAGAAGATTATCGCTTTCAGAATACGGGTAAATATGGCGGTATTGGCTGCGGCATGCGCAAGTACCGCGGCAACTTGTGCTTTGAAGATATTATAGAAAATGGACCCTTGGCCAAAAGCGGCATCAAGGATGGCGATATCATCTTAGAAATTGATGGCAAATCTGTTGTTGGTTATAGCATAGACGATGTAGGTAAGCTGATAAAAGGTTCGCCGGGTACTTCTATAAAAATGAAAGTACGTAATCCATACAATAACCAAGAAACCGTAAAAACAATTACGCGCGAAGAAATAACCATTAAGAATACCAGCAATTCGCAGCTTGTAGGGCCTAACAATAATATCGCCTACGTGAAGCTTGTACAGTTTACTTCTAATGCAACTGCCAATATTCGCAAGGAACTAGATAGCTTAAAGGCAGCGCAGCCAAATCTAAAAGGTGTGATATTAGACTTGCGCTATAACCCCGGTGGTTTGCTAGACGAAGCAGTTAATTTAAGTAACTTGTTTATTGGTCGCGACCAATTAGTTGTAAGTACTAAAGGCAAAACAGAAGAATGGAATAAAGAACGTCGCACACAAAATTTACCTTGGAACGAAGATATTCCGCTTGTGGTGCTCATCAACAAAGGCAGTGCCAGTGCGAGCGAGATTGTAAGTGGCACCATGCAAGATTTAGATCGTGGCGTGGTAATTGGTCAGCGTAGCTATGGCAAAGGCCTTGTGCAAAACACGAGAACCTTACCGTTTAATGCACAAGTAAAAATAACGACTGCCAAATACTATACACCTAGTGGCAGATGTATACAGGCTTTAGATTATACCAATCGCAACGAGGATGGTAGTGTAGGTACAGTGCCTGATAGCGTTAAGCGCGAATTCAAAACCACCAAAGGACGTCGTGTATTTGATGGCGGCGGTGTAGATCCCGATATTAAAACAGAATCGTTTGAAAGCAATAGAGTTGTAAGTGCGCTTTTCGCAGAAGGCCTCATTTTTGATTATGCTAATAAATACGCTACCGAGCATGCAACTATTAGCGATGCGAAATCCTTTAGGCTAAGCGATGCAGATATAGATGCATTTATAACTTGGCTAGCCGATAAAAAGTACGACTACAAAACAAAAACAGAAGATCAAATTGCCGCGCTAAAAACTACGGCAGAAAAAGACAACTACTTAGATGACATTCAGGATCAGCTGAAGCAGCTTGAAGCAATTGTTGCCGTTGAAAAGAAAAAAGATTTACAAGCAGCGCGAAAAGAATTGAAGCGTGCCTTACAAGCAGAAATTGTAAGCCGCTATTATTACAGCAATGGCAAAGCAGCCAATATGTTGCAAGACGATGTGGACCTGCAAGAAGCCATCAGTGTTCTTGGCGATGCGGCGCGGTATGGTAAATTGTTGGGGAAGTAGGCAAGTCTGCCATGGATATTGTTAGTCCAAATAATGATATATCGCGCAAAGTTTAATAAGCACAAATGCAAAGAATTTATTTGTATGTAACAATACTTTGTCTAGCTGCATGTTCTTGCGTACAGGAACGAGGCAACAAAACCAATCACGAGCAAGCCAATAAATGTGAGGAGCTAGCAACTTACATTAAATGTATTGACACGACCACAACCGTACTTGACATCGGAACTAAATTATTTTGGAACTATAACTGCGATAGCATTTGGCTTACCTATATCAATTGCAAAAAAGACAAAGTAGTCCTGGACAATTGGCATGAAAGCCAAATTCTCTCAGTTAAATTGGGCTTGTGCTTCCTCCAAGAATACCAAAGTAAGATGCTATTTCAAAGGGCTGTGATTTCAGGCTGCTGTGATTTGCCTAACAAAATTATATATGACAAAGCAAGTGGTAAAGTACTCAAAAATATTGGTCCCGCAATTTGGTATAGTAAAGACAAGAAGTACCCCTTGCTGATTTGTATTGAGCAGCAAGATTCTATTAAGCTTGGTGATGAAAGTACATTTCATAAGTTAATTGTCTATAATTTAGATAGAGATACCCAACATCAAATAAGTCTATCAGGCACTACGTTCTTTACGAATTTGCATGAAAGATATTTAGATTACGGTAAGCCATTGCTAGAAACGTACACGGTAAGCGACAACAAATTGTCATTACTTTTTACTAAAGAAGACGCTGAGCATGATGGTCATTTTCTTTCACAAACAATAAAGCTGAATCTAGATAATTATTGCAAATAAAAATGATAAGCCGTGAAGCTGCTTCACATGGCTAGTAGTTTGTAATGTAACATCTAGTGGCAAGTAACGAGTTAGGGCTGCTCTATTCGTGAACGAGCCCCAGCGGGGCGACATGTTTGTAGAAAAGAGCATTTAGAATTTACAGCAAGCTCCGTAGGTGCGGTACGTTAGTATAAGTAAAAAGCACATTGCTGAGTTTGCATCGTCCTATGTGCTTTTGCATCAACGTACTTTCATAATTGACCATTTTTACAATATAGTATCCCGCAAATAGACAAAGCAGCCCCAGCGGGGCGATATGTTTGTAGAAAAACAACATTTACGATGTTACAGCAAGCTCCGTAGGTGCGGCATGTTAGTGCAAGTAAATAGCATCGCAATATTCATTATCGGCATTCGGCTACACCGCAATCCCCTCAAATTCATAACTACCATCCTCCTGCTTACGTGGCGGCTTGCAAAGTTTGCGCTGAAACATGTAGAGAAAGTATACCTCACTGGCAGCTAACACTAATGCGATCGCGGCATAAACAGCAGTATTAATTGTAGGCCAGTCGCTGGCTACAGTAAAACAAAAAATTAGGAAAGCCAACGATGTAGGCCGTGCCATCGTTCGTGAACGTTTATGAAAAAGCATTACTAGATCTAAGATATACATGGCCACATAAAAGCATGTACCAATCAAAGGCTTCATGCTGCGTTCTGGCCAAGTATGCTTCTCAAAATAAAGTTGCCAAATAACAATACATGCTAGTGCTAGCCAAGCAGAATGCAAAACAGCTAGTCGTTTTTTCCAAACCAAGATGCGCGCATGCTCTTCGTCGTTTGGTACGTCTTGTATTAAGCGAGCTAAACTGTCTTTATCGGCATATTCTTCTTGTAGGCTTGCAAAAATGTCTTGCTTACTATGGCCTTGTTGCAATTGCGCCAACACTTCCACACGCAAAAAATTGCTGTGCTCTGTTACACTTTTATACGGCATACTAGTTATATACTTTAATCATTAAATACATAATTACCAGTTGCATCTTTCTGCTCACGATAAAACATGCCAGACTTTAACTTGCGAGAATAAAGTAATAAACCCGCAATTACAAGTAATATGGCACCTAACCTCACGTATTGAAGATCGCCGCTATAACTAAGATATGGAGGAAGCATTGAAAAAATAATAGAGAGCAAAAAACCTAGAGGCATTACGTACTTACCAAAAAAAAGCAAGCCTCTTAAATCAATAAACAAAGCAAGCGATATCATTGCTGTACTAAGCATCCCACCAATCAATGTTTGATTTGACATAGAAGCATTACTAGTATCGAAATAGCCCGACCATATAATAAATAAACTCGTAGCACATAGTAGCACAACAGCGAGTGCTAAAAAGTAGCGTTGCAATTTGGCATTTTTAAACTCATTTCTACTCGGACAACTTTGAACTAAGCGTGCTAATACGCCTTGTTCTTTTACAAGTGGGCTGAGTTCGTCGAAGATGACTTGTTTGGGCACATCATTGGCAAGATTTTCAATTACAAACTTGCGAATACTGCTGTGATTGCTGTAGATGGAGCGTGTTGTACTCATAAAAAAAAATAAATTTGTTAAGTAAAAGTAACGAAAATTTCGAAAACGCATCGCAACAACATGCGAAATCTTAGGCCAACTATACTTCTATGCGACGGATTTCTGCACCTAAAGCACGAAGCCTATCATCGATGTATTGATAACCACGATCAATTTGTTCGATATTCTGGATGATGCTTTTGCCACTTGCACTTAGTGCCGCAATTAATAGCGCAAGACCAGCGCTTATATATCTGGGCTAACCATTTTATTGCCGCGTAATTGGGTTAATATCCTGGGCATGCACAAAATTTCAATATGTAGCTACAATTTTGTAAGGTATTCCAAGTATGCTTTAGTCATTAAGTACATAGTTACCGTTGGCATCTTTCTGCTCACGATAAAACATGCCGGCCTTTAGTTTGTAGCAATAAAGCGATAATCCTACTATCACTAGCAATACAGCCGCTACCTTTACAAATAGAAGATCGCCGCTATAAAACTGATATGGTGGGAGTATTGCAAGAAAAATAGAAAATAGTAAACCTACTGGCACAAACTGCTTGCTAAAAAAGAGTAAACCTCTTATGTCAAAAACTAAGCCACACAATTGCAGAATTGTTGCAAATGCTGCGCTAAAAAATTTACTATTCAAAGATAGCTTGTTATTTTCCTCAAAATAGACGAACCATATGATAGACACACCAGCGACAAACAAAACGAGAAGAGCAAGTGCTAGAAAATAGCGATGCAATTTGGCATTCTTAAACATCTTTTTACTTGGAAAACTATGTACTAAGCGCGCTAATTCAGCTTGTTCAATTAATAGTGGACTCAGTTCATTGAAAATAACTTGCTTGGGCACATCATTAGTAAGGTTTTCGACAATAAACCTATAAATCTTTCGCCTATTGTCATCGATAGAGCGTCTTGTACTCATAAAAAATTAAATTCGTTATGTGAAAATAACCAACTTTCCGAATACACATCGCAACTACACGCGAAAATTTACACCAACTAAACTTCTATGCGACGGATTTCTGCACCCAAAGCACGAAGCCTATCATCGATGTATTGATAACCACGATCAATTTGTTCGATATTCTGAATAATGCTTTTGCCACTTGCGCTCAGTGCTGCAATTAATAGCGCAAGACCAGCACGTATATCTGGGCTTACCATTTTATTGCCGCGCAGTTGCACTTGCTTATCATGCCCTACTACAACGCAACGATGTGGATCACACAATACAATTTGTGCACCCATATCAATAAGCTTATCTGTAAAGAATAAACGGCTTTCAAACATCTTTTGATGAATCAATACTGTGCCTTTGGCTTGCGTAGCCACAACTAAGGCAATACTGATAAGGTCAGGCGTAAACCCTGGCCACGGATGGTCGCTTAGCGTTAGAATACTACCGTCTATAAAGCGTTGAATACGATAATGGTCTTGTGCAGGTATATGGATATCGTCTTTATCTATTTCTAGTTTAATGCCTAAGCGTTGAAATACATCTGGTATTGGTCCAAGGTGTTTTACATCGGCTTTCTTAATTGTCATTTCGCCACCAGTCATGGCAGCCATACCAATAAAACTACCCACCTCAATCATATCGGCAAGTATGGTATGCTCTGTACCTCTAAAGCTATTGCGCTCTACACCTTGTATGGTAAGTAGATTGCTACCTACGCCACTAATGCGCGCACCCATACGATTAAGCATGCGACAAAGCTGCTGTATATAAGGCTCGCACGCTGCGTTGTAGATGCGCGTTTTACCTTTCGCAACAATAGCACTCATCAACACATTAGCTGTACCAGTAACACTTGGTTCGTCTAGCAACAAGTATGTGCCTTGCATATTCTCGCCACGAAGTGTAAAGAAATGTTCTACATCGTTGTACTCGTAGTCTACACCCAATTTTTGAAAACCAAGTATATGCGTATCCAATCTGCGACGACCAATTTTATCGCCACCTGGTTGTGGAATATAGGCTTTACCAAATCTGCTTAAGAGCGGACCCGCCAACATCACAGAGCCGCGAAGCTTACTGCTTTTCTTTTTGAACGTATCGCTAATAAGATAGTCGAGGTTAACGTCTTTTGCTTCGAAGATGGCTGTTTGTCTGTCTACACGATTGACGTTTACGCCCATATCTATCAACAAATCAATCAAGGCGTTGACGTCTAGTATATCCGGAATATTTTTAATGGTAACCGGCTCAGAGGTTAGCAATACGGCACTTACAATTTGTAAGGCTTCATTTTTGGCCCCTTGCGGCACAACGGTACCATTAAGTGGGTTGCCTCCAATTATTTCAAAGCTATTCACTACTTATCTTCTCTTAAACTTAAATTTATTTTTGCGCTGACCGCCATTGCCGCCCACATTACTTTGCGAGCTACCACGGCCGCTTGCAGGATTTGCACCCACTGTTTGGTAATATGCTTTGCCGGTAACTTTTGTATCGTTACGTACATTGTTCTTTGGCGCATGCGCAAATACACCTTCGCTAAGTGTACCATCTACCCATTTCTTAAATTCGTTTGGTTCGTACACCAACTCGCCTTTGCTCATCAGCAATAATTCTTCGCGAATTGCTTCGTCGGCTACGTTTTCGTCGTGGTAACTTTTGTAGGCCGTTTTTATATACAAACCAAGTGCTTGGGCATAGCCTTTGCGTTTATCAAGGTCTTGTTCTTTAATGGCTTTGTTATAGAGTGTTTCTACATTTTTGCCAAGGTGATTCCAACGTACTTTTTTTGCAGGATAAGAGATAGGTTCTGGCTTAGCCTCTTTCATTTCGCGTTGCGGCATACCATACGGGCTTTCTACATCTAACTTATAATCAGTTAGTGCAAAAAGGTGATCCCAATAGCGCTGCTTTACATCCTCTACGCCTTTGAGTTGAGAGTTGAGAATGGCCATAATTTCTACCAAAGATTCGGCATTCTTTTGACGCTTTTCTTTATCCTCTATCGTCATCAAATACTGCGCCATGTGGTGTACACCTCTGCCGTATTCATTAATTATCAATTTGTCCCTCTGAGTATTGTAGGTCATACTTACATCTTTACTTACCAAGCTTACAAACCTACGCAATTATTGCAACAATATGCCCATCTAAAAGGCCTCAGATGTTAGGTTTTTATGGCAAAATGCCCTGTTTTTGGTCTAAGAACATGCTTTGCCAAATGCTTCGGGACTGCTTTTGCGCATTATCTTCGCAGGGTTATGAATCTAAGCTTAGAAGGCAAGCACGCCTTAATTTGTGGAAGCAGTCAGGGTATTGGTTTGGCCATAGCGCAAGAATTGGCTTTACTTGGTGCAAATTGTACACTTATGGCGCGTAATGCTGCAAGTTTAGAATCAGCCATGCAAACGCTAAGTAAAAACGACAAGCAGCAGCATGGTATACAAGTTGCAGATTTTACCAAAAATGCCAGCGTAGAAACTGCTATTAGTGAATTGCTTGCAACAAAACCTGTTGATATTCTAATCAATAATACGGGAGGCCCAGCAGCAGGCCCGATTACAAATGCAACGACAGAAGAATTTTTAGCAGCCTATCATTTACATCTCGTCAATAACCACACTTTGGCAAGTGCATGTTTGCCTCATATGAAGGCACAGCAATTTGGTAGAATTGTAAATATTATTAGTACCAGTGTAAAAGCGCCATTACCGAATTTGGGTGTAAGCAATACAACGCGTGCTGCCGTTGCAGCTTGGGCAAAAACGCTGAGTAACGAGGTAGCAGCATTTGGTATTACTGTAAACAATGTATTGCCTGGTGCTACAAACACTGTACGTTTAAGCAGTATCATTACTAATAAAGCCAATAAACTGAACGTAGCTGCAGAAGATATTAGCAAAGAAATGCTGCACGAAATACCGATGCGACGTTTTGGTGATGCTTCAGAAATTGCAGCGATGGCGGCTTTTTTAACGACACCAGCTGCTAGCTATATTACTGGACAAAGTATTTGTGTAGATGGTGGCCGTACAATGAATTTAGCCTAAGCGCTCTCTACCACTCTACTATAAAGCCAAGTGTTGGTGTAGGTATAGCTGACCTGTCGATTGTAATCACAGGAATACCGTTGCTGCCATCTGGCTTTAATGCTAAACCGTCAGTGGTTTCGAAATCGCTATTGTCGGCCTTGCGCTTAAATACATAAGTTGGTGCTTGTTCGTTGCCGCGCACACTTGCGTTTTGCATATCAAAAAACAAATCAAATGTCCATGCCTTAAAATTCCACTTCTTATCAAATCTAAAATCGAACTGTGCAAATGGTGCAAGACGTTGACTATTCAAACGACTGTAGTCTAAAACACCTTCGCCATTGATGGCATAATTGCTTCTGCTTAATACGCTATCAAATGGTGTATAAGGAGCGCCACCGCTGTAGCGAATTTTTGCACCAAACTCCCAGTTGCGTGGCAATTTGTAACCAACAATACCACTAAACAAATGGCGATTGTCCCAAGAACTCGCAAAGTAGGCACCGCTATTGTACAAACCATTGAATTGACTACGTACAAAAGTGTAAGAGGCCGTTGTAAAAATTTTCTTTACGAGTTTTTGTTGTACAAATAATTCAAAACCATATGCCCTACCAAGGCCAACGCTAGAAATATCTTCGTTGCCAATGGCTACAAAACCAGTACCAATATTTGCAATACTGATGCCAGTGTTGACACTCACAGGATAATTGGCATATTGCTTGTAAAATGCTTCTGCAGTAAAACGCAAACTACTCTTTGGCAAAAATTCAACACCTGCTGTGTAGTGAGTACTACGTATATACTTTGCATCTTCATTAGCAAAACTACCATCGTTGTTTTTGAAACCCAAAAGCGTATAGCTTGGCAAACGATAGTATTGCCCTACACTTGCGCTCACTTGCCACTTTGGTGCTACAGCATAGCTAATGCTTGTACGTGGGCTTAATGCTTGCAACGGATTCATGCCATCATCTGTAAACGTATTCATGTCTGTACGGATACCAAAATTCCAACCAAGTTTATTGTTCAAGAACTTACGGCCAGCTTGCGCGAACAAACCCATTTTCCAAAACTTTAGTGTGGTATTGCTTGTGAATGTTGTATCTCCTATAAATGGCAATGTTACTTTGTTACTAAAGTTATTAAAGAACTTTACGTATTGCGCACTTGCACCTGCACTCCATTGCCACTCACCACTTACCTTGTTGTAATCAAAGCGCAATTTGTTTTCTACTTCTTGACTATTGATGTTTAGTACTAGCAAACTATCTACACCAATTTGTTTGTCCTGCCACAAGCGATTGCGGTTGCTAAACATATTTCTGCTTAAAGCAATATTGTAATAACCATCTTTTACAAGCCGCTTTAAAGCCACACCGTTGGTATAGTTCCAGCCGTCAATATAAGGCACACGACGAAGAATGTATTCGTTTTCGGCAGTACTGTTTCTCGTAGCAACTGTTGTAAACTCGTCTATAGCGCCAACACCAATGGTAGTAAGTGTGGTTTTAGCATTGAGCTTGGTGCTTGTTTTCCATTGAAAATCCCAATAGTTTGGTCGGATTGGTAAATCTAAAAGCGAGAAAAGTGTTTGCAAATAACTGCGGCGTGCACTCGCTAAGAATGTTGTATTCTTAAACAAAGGCCCTTCTACTGTTGCGGCTAATTCTGTGCCACTTAAGCGAATATTACCATTATAGCCTTTGCTGCTACCATTGCGCTGCTTAAAAGCAAATACACTCGCCAATGTATTGTCGTAGCGTGCATCAAAAGCGCTACTACTCAATTTTACATCTTCAATAAAACTTACATTCAGCTGACCTTGCGGACCACCGCTACTACCTTGCGTTTGAAAGTGATTGATAACGGGAATTTCAATACCATCTAAGTAAAAAACGTTTTCGCTTGGTGCACCACCACGTATAATAATGTCGTTTCTAAAACCACCACTACCTGCAACACCAGGCAAGGCTTGAATAACGCGACTAATATCGAAGTTGCCACCAGGATTGTTTTTGATTTCTGTTACAGTAAGGCGCTGTACACTAAGTGGTGTTATTAAATCTGCAACCACAGCACTATTGCGTTTGGCAGCCTTTGCACTAATGCTTAATCCGTCTAGCTTGGCCGCACGCGTAAGTTCGAAGCTTACGTATTGTACACCGCCGCTTGTAACAATAATATTAAATTGTTTGTCGCTTGAATAGCCATCGCGCTTTGCTTGTACTTGATAAGTACCCGTAGGCAATGTAATGCTGTACTCGCCTGCAGCATTGGTGCTTGTTGTGTAGGCACTATCGCCAACAATAATAGCAGCTTGCTCTAAAGGGCTTTGTGTGCTTTTATCTTTAACTGTACCACTAATTGTGCCCGTTACTTGTGCTTGCAGGTTTAATGCAAAACAGCAAACGAGCAATAACATTATATACCTCATCTATCACTTAACTTTTGATAGCGCGAAATTACGAGCGTGCAGCGCTAAATAGAAGGCTATTAGCCAAGTAAAATACTATAGGCTATAAGGCAGCATACATTACAAATGCAAATATCTGTTTAACCAAGATTACGCATTAGGCTTTGCTACGAAGAAAAATTGTACAAAATAGCCATGAGGCACAGCGTTTTTATCCCGCAGTTCTAGTTTTCCTACAACGAGGACATAAATGAGTACCGAAATAGATATGAAGTAGAATTTTATTGCAGTAAATTCATACTGCGTATGCTGGGTCTATAGACTACTGAATTCTTTCCGCAAAACTCTTGTGCCACTTAGCCTATCGTGAGGTAAAATAACAGCGCTAAAAAAACAAATCACTGGATAAAAAGGTATAAGACGAATCAAACTGCGAATAATTGTTGCGCCAATTTTGTTGCGTCCAGCGCCAAGCACAACATAGGTGCCTGTCAATAACTTGCCAACAGTTGTGCCGCTGCTAACTTCTAAGGAGAAATAGTACAGAAAAATAACGGAAAAATTGAGGGCAAAATAACCCAAAGGCAATTGCGCAATATCTTCAATACTTTTTACAGCTATATCTTCTAAACCAAAAGCAGGACACATCACAAACATTATAATTTGTATGGCCAATTGATCTACCAAATAATTGATAGCTCTATGCGGTGCTAATGCAATATTCGTTTGCGCGGCCATCTATTGTTGTTTAATCAATTTACTCACTGACTTGCCTTGCATACATTTTATGTAGTAGAGACCATTGGGCAGATTATGCAGGTCTAAAGTATAGCTCTTGGTTTTGATGCCTTCATACATCTGTACTTTTTGCCCGAATGCGTTGTACACCACTATATCCTGCAACGCACTACTTGCACTAATAAGTGTAGTGCCATTCGTTGGATTAGGTTGCAATGCAATAGTGTTGTGACTTACTTCGTCGCTAATACTCATTGCACCTGGCTCGTGCATATTTACTGTACTTTGAACACTACAACCTTTGCTGTCTGTTACTGTAATTGTATATACAGTAGGTGAGCAATTTGCAATACTATCGGTTGTAACACCAGCAGGTTCCCACAAATAAGTATATGGCGGTGTACCTCCACTTGGTAAGGCATAAGCACGGCCATCATTAGCGCCAGGGCCAGAAATATTAAATTGAATTATACCAACCAAAAGTGGATTCGAGCTTTGTGTGATGGTGTAGGTGATAGATTTTGTACAACCAACAGCATCTGTCACATTAAGTGTGTAAGTATTAGCTGGTAAGTTAAGTGCAAAATTGTTAGTTCCACTTGCAGGCGCAGGCGACCATGCATAAGTATAAGGTAAAGAACCTCCACTTATTAATGCTTGAATGGCACCTGTACTTGTTCCGCTACAAAGTACATGTGTAATATTGCCATTGTCAATTAGTGGCAATTTAGGCGCAACAAATACTGTGCTAGCACTGGCACAACCATTAGCACCTATTGCAGTGCATGTATACGTAGTACTTGTAAGATTAGTGATGGTTAAATTAGTAGATCCTCCTGGTTGCCACTGCACTGTTGCAGGGCCGTTTGTAACGGTAGCTTCAGCTGTGGCATAAGAGCATAGCGAATTAGTAGATACCACAGTAATATTTGGTGCTGTGCCAGTGGTAATGGTTACGCTACTTGTTTGCGTACAGCCGCTTGCGTCAGTAATACTTAAGGTATATGTAGATGCTGTGGCTGCTGCAACATATGTATTAATTGTACTTAAACTACCCGTTTGATTAGTCCAGTTGTACGCCGCAACAGGATTACCAATTACAATAGCATAGTCTTCTGTTTCGCCGCCTAAATATGCGCCACATGGCTGAATGGCAGTAGCCTCACTATTGATAATGCGCAAACGTGTAACACCAACAGTTGCAGTGTTTGGAATATTAATCGTACCAGTTAAGGTGTGTGGACCAACTGCCGGGGCACTTGAGTACACCTTTTCGCCAGCATCCGTAAAGTCGCCATCAATATTAAGATCTATAAATATGGCTGTCTGTGTTGTTGCTGCGCCAGTATTAGTGCATGTGTCAATCGTAATTGACATAGGCAAAGTTCCGCCTGGAGTGGTAGTGATGGTTTGGTTTAGATAATTACTATATCTACCAGCGATACTGCCTCCGCCTCCTGTACTACCGCAAGCACTTGTTTGCGTCATGCTACCTATTGTAACTGAGGTAATATCTTCCATACCTGCATCGTTGCTAACACTGCTACAGTATTGCGTATTTACCGGACCTATACTATTGTACATGGCAGAAAGTGTAACGGTTTGATTAAGAATACCATTTGTGCAAGCAACATTACTGCTCACTTGGATGCCTATGCCGCTAGATCCTTGTGTAATAACTACCACTGCGCTTGTTGTAGAACCGCCACCAGTTGTTGCAGTTACGGTATAAATACCAACACTAAGCCCCGTTATACTATCGCCTGCAATTTGTGTGCAAGCATTGGTCGGTGCAACACTGTAGGTAACGATGCCGCTGTTGTTCTGATACGTGAGTATAGCCGCACCATTGTCGCATGTATTACTGCATGTAACGGGATATGCTGTAGCTGAAATAGAAAACGTCTGTGCGTTTGCAGCAATTGCTAAACAAAACGTAGCGAGTAATAAGAATAATTTTTTCATATCAATAATTTCTAATCTATCGTGGCAATACATTTTAATTCTATGGCAATAGGGCTAGGCAAGCTATTAATTTCCACAGTTGTGCGGCATGGCATAGCTGTCGCAAAATACTCTGCATATAGTTTATTGTACGTTGCAAAGTCGCGTTTCATATCTACCAAAAAAACAGTAACGTCCACGAGGTTTTCCCATTTGCTACCACTTTCTTCTAGTACGATGCGTACATTGTCAAATACACTGCGGCATTGTGCTTCAAAATCAAATGTCTTAAAATTGCCAAACTTATCACGCTCAAGGCCAGGAATATTATCTGTGCCAGCTTCGCGCGGACCAATGCCACTTAAAAACAAAAGGTTGCCAACTTTACGTGCATGCGGATACAAGCCCACAGGAGCTGCCGCTTTTGCCGTATTGATGATATCTGCCATTAAGCAAAGATATGACAGCCTAAGCAAAGAAATGCGCTAGGTTTAATGCCATTACGCCATATTTGCATCGTGAAAATACGCATACTATTTCTGTTTATTGTACTGACGCTTACAAGCACTATTGCTAATGCTCAGAAAAAAATTCTAAAGGCCGAAGCTGATCGCTATGCTGCAATGATTGCGCAAGACACTGCGACCTTATCTGCTATGCTAAGCAGCGACTTGGTGTACATCCACAGCAATGGCATGACAGATACCAAGCAAAGCTTCTTGAATAGCGTGGCGACTAAAACGCTTGTACACAAAAAAATTACAACAAGCAACGTGGTAGTACGCAAGTATAAAGATGTTGCCATTGTAACGGGCAATGCCACTTACGACATCAACTACAAAAACGCAGACATGGTTTTAGAATTTGTTTTTACTAATGTCTATAAAAAGAAAAAAGACAAGTGGATATTGATTAGCCGACACACTTGCCGTGTGATAAAAGAGTAAGCCGTACTAGCTGGCTTCCAGTGTTTTGGCTGTGCGTGTAGCAAGATAAACACCGCTAAAAATAAGTACCGCTGCAAGTACTTTTATAGGTGTAAGTGCTTCTCCAAAAAGCGCAATACTAATAATGGCCGCAAATACCGGTTGCACATAAATATATGCACCTGCTGTTGCACTACTTAGATGGTTGATGGCATAGATATTCCACAAGTAGGTTAAAAAGGTAACACCTATTACTATAAAAGCTAAGGCCCCATAATCGCTACTTGAAAATGTGTGCCATTCAATCGCTTGCACTTGTGAGTAGCCAAAAGGTACAACCATAAGCAAACCAAATAAGAACACATAGCGCAACACCACAATGGAACGATACTGCTGCATTAATGGTTTTACGGCAATGAGATACACAGCGTAACTGCAAGCATTAATAAAAATATATAAATCACCACGCACAATATCTGAACCTTGTGCCGTTTGTTGCCTTGTACTAATAAGCACCGCCGCGCCGCCAATGCCAAGCAAAAGACCAAGTGCTCTGCTCAGTGTAAATTTTTCTTTGAGGATTAATACACTAAGCACACTTACCAAAATGGGCGTGGCCAACATCATCAAGGAGCCATGTATAGGTGTTGTTAGACTAAGGCCTTCAAAAAACAACAACATATTTATGGCTATGCCTGTAGCTGCACAAAAAATGATACGGGGGTAATGTTTAGCCTCGATTTTTGCGCGAAAATTACTGCCAAAAAAATAGGTACTCCATAGCAAAACACAAGCACAAGCTACCCTAATAGCAATAAAACCTTGCGGTTGTATCTTGCTCGGCATCAACACTTTAGCGACCGAAAAACCAATGCCATAAATGAGGTTTGCACCCAACAACGCTAAATGCGCCCATGTTTGTGAATTTACCCTTTTTAGCAAGTGTGCAAATGTAGTAAAGGCAAGTGGTGTAGTGCCAAAAATTAATATTAGCAGAAGTAATTGCAAGCCACTATATTTGCCTTTCATTATTAATTAAAACACTAAGAACAATGGGACTATTTTCATTTGTAAAAGAATGGGGTAAGAAAATCTTCAAGAGCAAAGAAGAAGAAACCGAGAAAGATCCAGGCGTACAACCTGATGTAATTGCAGCAAACCAAAAAGCGGCTATTAAAGCATATATCGACAAAGTAGGCATCAATATGACTAACTTCGATTTTACGTTTGACGGCGATGGCAAACTAACCCTAACAGGTGAATGTGCTACAAAAGCCGACTACGAAAAGATTGCTTTAACTGCTGGTAATATTGTTGGTGTTACAGATGTAGATAACAACATGACGATTGCTGCATTAGAAACAGCTGCTCAGCCAGATAGCAATTTGTATACTGTAGAAAAAGGTGATACACTTTGGGCAATTGCAGAAAAGAATTACGGCAACGGCGCTAAGTACAACCTCATCTTCGAAGCCAATCAACCTATGATTAAGGATGCAGATGAAATCTATCCTGGTCAAGTATTGCGCATCCCTGTAGAAGAAACTACAGTAACTGAGCTATAAGATTTTACAACAACTTACATTTGAAAGGCAAGCTAATTGGTTTGCCTTTTTTATTGTTGGGATTTTTTTGGTATTAGTAGTTATACAGTCTTCTTGGTGCATTAAGTCGAGCACCTATATAAACAAAATTACTCTTTGTTGCAACGCCACTTGCAGTCACAGTACTATTATTTAGCGTAAAGCCCGCATCTATATATGCCATATGATAAACCTGATACGATAAATTTAAGTTGGCATATAGATTTACTTTTTTTATGCCATTACCCATCATAAAGCCTACATCAGATGGTCTTGCGTTGTAGCTTTTAAATATGTTTCCGCCATTGCTATAAACTGTGCTTGTGTCAAAACCTTGCATACGACGAATTACATCAGCACGTATTAACAAACGTGGTAATGGTTGATAACGCACCACGCCAATCCACTCTGTCAGATTAGCACCGTTTGGATGTGCTAAGGCTTGATTATAGTGCGTGTAATTGGCAACACTATCGGCATACGAGTAAGTAAACGGACGAATATAATTGTACTCCAGCTGCACATCCAAATTATCTATACCAGCAAGATTTGCGTGCTTTGCACCAAGTTGAAACGCATACTTGTTTCGCCAATCTTTTAAGGTGCTTGTCATCGCATCAAACTTAAATTCATCTAATAGAAACTGCCCGTATAATTCCGTTCGCTTAAATGGCAATGCGCGTACATCTAAGCCTAAAAGTGCATTGTCGGGACTGCCCAAGCTCTGTTCAATCGTGCGATAAAAAATAAGTGGGTTCAAATACTGGAATTCAAAATGGTTTACACGTTTATGCGTAGCAGCTTCAAAAACGCCAACTTGCAGCCACGGCTTAAAATGAAACGCCACATGATGCATTGCTGCATACTTACGCGGACGATTGAAATCTGAAACAAAATCCACAGTTGGCATTAATTCAAAGAAAATAGTTTGGTAGTGCAATTTCCAAAAACGCAAATCCATTTTTGCATTCAATGCGTTGGCGCCAAAATCACTTAAGAACAAACTTCTGTAACCATTACCAATAAAATACCTATCGTGGCCAAAAGTAAAATCAAGATGCTTAGGCAATACGCTATAACCAATATGCCCTTTTGCAACGCTATAGTCAAAACCGCCACTCATGCCAGGACGATTATTAAAATACTTGATATAGGTAGCGCCTGGTACTTGCTCCATGCCATAAATAAAATTCTGAAAATAGCTTGGTCCACGCTCTTGATTTTCTGTGAGCTGCGTGTACATATATAAACGCTGTTTTACATTGGCTCTAATTTCAAAGCCTCGTGTATTAATAAACTTTGTACCACTTGTATTATTGGGCTCGTAAGCATGCTGATAATTGATCATTGGATCAATGACTACAGCGTAGTTGTCGCCAATTTTGCTGTACATATGAGCGTCCTTATAGAAAACACGTTTTGCATCCTTGCTGCTACCACCCCAATCTTGCAATTGCGACAAAATGCTAGCGCGTACAAATTTGTCGCTGCGGCTCGTTGTAGTAGTACTGTCTTCTAAATGCTGCAAAACATCCAATGCGCCCAATTGCTTATGACCTGCATGGAAGCTACTTGCAAACTTGCCATTCAACAATTCTTGACGATTCAAAAAATGAAGTTCTTCTCCACTTGTTTGCCAAGGCTGACTTTGGGCGGCTGCATGCTTTACCACGGCAACACAAAGTAAAAAAGCAAGAACGATTTTTTGCATCTGCAAAGATGCGTTTTCTTTTGTAAAAACAGCCATCTCTACCGTCAAAACACACCATCGTCTAGTGGCATTTATGCCAAAACACTCAGCATACTATTGACACTGCATCAATTATGGCAGGCACTTCCTACATTTGCTTAATGCACAAAATAGAGCATATTGGAATTGCGGTAAAAGATTTAGCACAAGCTATTCCCACTTACGAGGCATTGCTCAATACACCTTGTTACAAGCAAGAACTTGTGGAAAGCGAAAATGTGGCAACTGCTTTTTTTGCAACAGGGCCCAACAAAATTGAGTTATTACAAAGCACAATAGACGATGGCGTTATTGCAAAGTATATAGAGCGCAAAGGCGAAGGCATACATCATATTGCGTTTGCTGTAGAAGATATTTATGCCGAAATGAAACGATTGCGCGAAGCAGGCTTTACCTTGCTTAATGAACAACCAAAGGAAGGTGCCGATAATAAATTGATTTGCTTTGTGCATCCAAAAAATAGCAATGGCGTTTTGATAGAATTATGTATGGACAAACCGAGCTCTGCCGATGAACGCCCTACCACTTAGTCAACTCATCAACGAAATAGATGAAGCCTTACAACTCACGTTTGGCTTTGAAGTATTTTGGATTAAGGCAGAACTTGTCGATGTAAAAAAACAAGCAAGTAAAGGTTGGTGCTTTGCCAAATTGATAGAGAAAACAGGCGCAGGCATCGTGGCGGAAATTCGTGCTAATTTTTGGCAGCCAGGCTATATGGCTATTGTTAAATTTGAAAAAGCCACTGGCATTACATTTGAAGATGGCTTAGAAGTGATTTGTGCGGTACGTGTGCGTTTTCATGCACGCTACGGCTTATCGCTAGATGTGATTGACATAGATGTAAGCCACGCCCTTGGCAATGCAGAACTAGATAGGCAGCGTACTTTGCAAAAGCTAGTAGATACCTATCCTGATGCTATTCGCGAATACGATGGCGAATACAGCACGCCAAACAAACGGCTAGAATTGCCGCAAGTAATTCAACGTATTGCATTGATAACTGCTATTAACAGCGATGGACAGCGCGACTTTTTGCAAGAGCTACACAATAATACTTACGGTTACAAATTTGAAGTAGATCAGTTTCTTACCACAGTGCAAGGCAACGATGCGCACAAAGGCTTGCTAACGCAATTAAGTAAAATTCGCTCAGCGACTAAGCCTTACGATGTTGTGTGTATTGTACGCGGTGGCGGTAGCCAAACAGATTTTAAGCCTTTTGACGAATACGAGTTTGCAGAAGCTGTTGCCTTATACCAAACGCCAATTCTTACTGGTATTGGCCACGACAGAAATACAAGCATTGCAGATATGATGGCAACACAACTTAAAACACCAACAAAGGTTGCCGCGCAAATTATCGAGCATAATATGCAGTACGAGCAGCATATTGTGGGTACCTACGATGCTGTGGTAATGGCTATTGGTCAACAGCAAAGGCGCGCCGAGCATCAGCTGCAAATCATTGCGCATCAACTAAACACGGTTGCAGGCAAAATTATTGCCCGCGAAAAACAGAGGTGGTTGCAATACCCATTACAGTTAGAAAGTGCCACATCACACTTAATAAGCCAAGCCAAACAGCAGCTCAACAGTTATCAGAATACAATAACGCTCTTAGACCCTAGCAATGTATTGCAAAAAGGTTATGCTATCTTGCGCAAAAATGGTAAGATTGTCAATAAGGCAGAGCAACTACAAATTGGCGATGAGATACAAGCTAATTTGCATCAACATACTATTACTAGCACAGTCAATCAAATTAAATGAAAAGTAAAAGCCCATCATACGAAAGCATAGCCAAGCAATTAGAAGAAATTTTAAGCGAATTAAGTAGCGGCGAAGTACCCTTGGAGCAATTAGAAGAAAAATTGACGCTTGCGAAATCGCTATTGCAACAGTGCCAGCAGAAACTCAAAAAAATTGAAGATGGTCTAAACAAAGAAGACTAGGCCTTTGCGATTTTTTGCTTTGACAAATCTTTGTATTGCCAAATATATAAGCAAACGTAAGTGCTGTAAGGTTCATATTCCTTTGCTTTTGCAAGCATTTTCGCATGCAAGGCTTTATCACTAATATCCTTCCAGCCATACAGCATACACATGCCTTGCTGTATACCTAAATCGCCTACTGCAAAAATATTGGGACGCGCCATTGTAAACATTAGCAGCATTTCAACCGTCCATGTGCCAACGCCTTTAATCTGTGTGAGAAAATCTATAAGTTCACGATCTTGCATCTTAAAGAGTTTGGCATCCGTAAGTTTGTGTTCCTGCCAAAAACTTGCGATATTGTGTATGTACTGCGCTTTATTGTAGCTAAAACCTACTGCACGCATATCTTCTATGTTAAGTGCTAAAATGTCTTGTGGTTGCGGATTTTTACTACCGCAGTTTTGCAAGAACTTATCGTAGATGCTTGCGGCAGCTTTGGTAGATAATTGCTGCCCAGCGATTGCACGCACAAGTTGTAGAAATACATTTTTACGTGGCGCAAGTTCTACAGGACCTTGTGCCTGAATAAATGCGTGCAACTTCTTATGCTTTGCTAGGTAAGAAAAATCTATAGCCATTGATGTAAATGTAATTCCTAAATTAATGGCGTAGTGCCTTTATCGCGATAGTAATTTATTTTACTCATAAACAAAACTGCCATTGTATGCGCACGTTTCTTTGCATCGGTAGCTACAGGGCCTTCAAATAACTCGTCTACTGTTGTATCAAATAAAAGCAGCCACTCGTCAAAATGTGTTTGCTCTAAATTCATACTTGCATGCGGCGCAAAGCTTTGTCCAGTATATATTGTAGCGCCCAAAAGCACAGTCTCCCAAAAATCTACAATCCGTTGTAAATGAGGCGTCCAATCGCCATCGCCTAAGCGGTCAAAAAAAATATGTTTTACTTTGTCGCTTTGTGCAAGCTTATTATAGAATTGTGTAACTAGTGCTTGGATGTCGTTGCGAGATTGAATGTCGGGCATGGTATATTGCTGGATTGTTATATTGTTGAATGGTTGATAGATAATTTTTTGCGTTCTTGAGTACAAATATCTAACCTTCATATGTAAATAAATAAAAAAGATGTGATTGGCGATTAAAGTGTATTCTGAAAAGCCTCATTATCAACTTCAGGATTTAACTGAGAAGAAGAAGAAAAGGTGTGGATGTTTCAAAATGCAAGCATCTTCAAGATACAAAATTTTCGGCTACTTTATCCTCTTCATTTCCTTAACGACATCAAACTTTATTCTTTTCCCTTCCTCAATTCATAAGGCACAATTTGTGGTTTCGGGCATGCTTGCTCAGTGGTATCTTGTTGGGTCATGTACGCTTCCAACTCAGCGGAATGAAACTTTGACAAATAGGCTTCAAACTGCACTGCTAGAGGACTTTGTGGCAGAAAATGCTGTAGATCCTTTAGTGAATTTACTGGGATGTAGTTGAAAAAAGATGAGTAAACCCGTTCCTTTGAAAGACGAAATGCTTTCTCAGGGTTTCCATCAATATAAGTAATAATTTCATACTTTATACTTGCATCACTTAATGCAGCCATTTTGGTCTTATTGCCATTGACCAACTTCATAAATGTTATATCTGGATAGAATATGGCAGTAAGTTCCATTGCTTCGTTGAAAACCCAAATTTTACTTTTACTAAGCGTATCGTATTTAACGTAGCAAACAAAATTATAGCATCCATAATCTTTAATGTATTTATACAAACGACAACAACTACTAGTGTCAACTAGCAGTGAGTGATAGCTTTTGGGCGGAGCTATAGAGGGTTGCCACGCCGAGAAGCTAACACTAGCAAATACGCTCACCACAAGCATAACAGATACAAGGTTTAGCCTTGACCTTTCTACTAAATAGATTCGCATATGACTGATTAGCTTCATAGCACTGTAAAGTTAGTGCGACTTTGTGAGGACACTAGGCTCTGTTTGTAAAAAAATGGAAAGATTTACTTTGAGGTGTGTTTACTATTGAAATCTCAAGAAATTGTCTAGATATGCATAAAAATGATTTTCTATTCTATCCAATTGGATCAGAAAGGTCAGGCACAAATTAATCATGTTGCCATCGGCGACCAGCGCTAATAAAGCGGCCGCTTTTCAAGTTAAGTGAAGAAATATTACAGAGCTCTTGCTAGTTGAGGTTTGATTATGAAAATAGACTATTTTTGTACCTGCAGTGCTAGACATTCTTTTTGCGAGCTGCAATTAAGAAAACGAATTATAATTAAAGGATTTCTGATGAGATAGCTAAAGCAGAATGACACATGCCAAGCTTTGGTTTAATACAAATTTTTAACATAAAGAAAGATAAGTACACAATATGAGTTTACAAGTTATACATGATAGCAAGGGAAAAGCAACAGGTGTTTATATTCCTATGCCGCAGTGGAACCAACTCAAAAAGCAACACAAAGATTTAGAATCACTAGAATATGTGGAGCCAAGCAAAGCGGAATTGCTATTGGAGCTTAAACAGGCATTGTTAGAACTAAAGCAGATTGAGCAAGGCAAATTAAAAGCAAGACCCATTAAAGCGCTGCTGAATGAACTATAATGTTGCCTCTATTCCGCTTTTTGATCAACAAGCGAAGAAGCTAGCGAAAAAATTCCCATCCCTAAAAAGTGATTTAGCCGCTTTAGTTGAAGTGCTAATAACGAATCCCAAACAAGGCAAGGCACTTGGTAACGATTTTTACAAAATACGATTATCAATTGCATCAAAAGGCAAAGGGAAAAGTGGCGGAGCAAGAATTATTTCTTACGTTAAAGTCACGCAGACCAAAGTTTTCCTTACTTGTATTTATGATAAATCTGAAAAAAGTAATATCTCAGATAAAGAACTGAAAAAGATTTTTGAACTCATACCTTAGCTAATAAAGCCTCGTGTGTCTCTTTTCAAATACTACCTATATTTGCCTAAAGAATTCCATCATTACGGTGAAAACTGCTGTTTATTTACTTGTAGCTATTGCCTTTGCCTCTTGTATCAAAAAAGACAAAGGCAAATTTACTAGCGCCAAAGGGCACTATGTCAACTATATCAATATCAGCGACACAAATAGAATAATTCATTTAGACGATACTATTAAGTTTAGCTTTACTACACCTCATCAGATTACAAGCTCTGCAGGTGAGCAATTTAGTTTCAAAAGTGCTTACCATGAGAATAGTATCCTTATAGATCGATATTATGCTAGCGAAGGAAAGTTCTATGGTGCTGAAAATGGTTTTTACTATGGCAACATAGATAACACTAAGGGCCGCAGTTACTTCAGCTTTGCAGATTCGCAATATGTAGATTATTTTATTGGTAGAGATACTGGTGTTCACTTTGTATGGTTTGCTGGCTCTACAGAACTCATCCTCCATCTCAACGACAAAGATGCGGTTTGGTTAAATTGCTTGGACAGCTTTCCTGTTGCAGATGCACATTTAGATCTAACGTTACCGCTAGATCCGAACGTTGCCACCACCTTAACTAAGCCAACTATGCAAGGTATGGGCTATTATTGTTGGCGTGTTGTACCGTAGATGAAACTGGTTACAAGTCACAAGCTCACTACATAACATTTTCCATTATGCATTGTCAATTGTTAAAATGTTAAATGGTTGAATGGTTATATTGTTGAAGAGTCAATGTGCTGAGCTGAATAGTTGAATGTGTGATAGTATAAATTTTCAATAAATAGTAATCGCTATTGGCACCAATACAACATTTTCCATTTTCAATTATCCATTTTCAATTATCATTTATTCTCTCCTCAGTCCCAGCCTCGCATCTTTACTCTTATTAAAAATCTTTGCGCCGTTTTGTAAGCCTTTACGTCGCTCCTTGCGTGCTTCTTTTGGTAAGCTAAGTTCTTCTACACATTCGCTAGTACAGCAGCCTTGCATTGTTTTGGCGCAGGCTTCACATTGTATAAAAAGCAAGTGACAAGCTTCGTTTGCACAATTGGTGTGCGTATCAGCAGGCTGCCCACATTGGTGGCAACTACTGATAATGTCGTGTGTGATGCGTTCGCCTAGGCGTTCGTCAAACACAAAGTTTTTGCCAATAAACTCGCTTTCTAGGCCTCGCTCTTTTACTTGTTGCGCATAGTTGATAATACCACCTTCTACATGGTACACATTACTAAAGCCATGGTGCAGCATATAGGCACTTGCTTTTTCGCAACGGATGCCACCGGTACAATACATAATAATGTTGGCATCTTTTTTATCCTTCAGCATATCTACTGCCATCGGCAATTGCTCACGGAATGTATCGCTCGGCACTTCAATTGCATTCTTAAAGTGACCCACTTCGTATTCATAGTGGTTTCGCATATCCACTACAATGGTATCTTGCTGCTTTACAAGCGTATTGTATTCATCGGCCTTTAAGTATTTGCCAGTTTTACTTGCATCAAAACTTTCGTCGCTAATGCCATCGGCTACAATTTTGTCGCGCACTTTTACTTTCAGTACAAAAAAGCTTTTGCCATCGTCGTCAACCGCTACGTTGAGGCGAATACCTTCTAAATCCTGTATGGCATTAATGCATTGCCTAAAAGCTTCTACATTGGCTGTAGGCATGCTTACTTGCGCATTGATACCTTCGTTTGCAACATACACTCTACCAAGCACGCCAAGTTGACTAAATTGGCGGTACAAATCGTCGCGAAAGAGTTTGGGGTCGCTAATCTTAAAGTACTTGTAAAACGAAATTGTCGTTCTCGGCGTATCGTCTTGCGCCATTTTTGCACGCAGTTCTTCGTGCGAAATTTTATTGTGTAATTGTGCCATTGCTCTTTAATTTAAAATGCTGCTTGCAGGGCGGCCAAAATTTAGGATGCGCTGCAAAGGTAATATTGCTTGCGCATAAACAATGGCTGCTAAATCTTACCAAAATGAGCAACTGTAGCATCAAAAGCCACTAAAACTGGCCAATGTGTATTGCGAAACTTGCCTATAAGCCCGCTAAAATGCCTTACCTTTGCGCACCATTTTTTGCCCCTTATGAGTCAAAAATTTCGCACACTCGCACAACTCAATTTGCCCGCACTAGAGCAAGACATCGCTCACCAGTGGGCTGCCAATAATACTTTTCAGCAAAGCGTAGATTCGCGCGCTGGCCAGGACACTTTTGTTTTTTATGAAGGTCCGCCTAGTGCCAATGGTATGCCCGGCATACACCATGTGATTAGCCGCGCCATAAAGGATCTATTCTGTCGTTACAAAACCATGCAAGGTTTTCAGGTTGCACGCAAAGCTGGCTGGGATACGCATGGTTTGCCAGTAGAATTAGGCGTAGAAAAAGAACTTGGTATTACAAAAGAAGATATCGGCAATAAAATTAGTGTAGCCGATTACAATCAAAAATGTCGTGAGGCGGTATTGCGTTATCAAGACAAGTGGAGCGATATCACGCAAAAGATGGGCTATTGGGTTGATCTTAATAATCCCTATGTTACCTACCATACACCGTATGTAGAAACATTGTGGTGGTGCCTAAAGGAACTTCACAGCAAAGGCTATTTATATAAAAGCGTTAGTATACAGCCATACAGCCCTGCAGCAGGCACTGGTCTTAGTAGCCATGAACTTAACCAACCTGGCACCTATAAAAATGTAAAAGATACAAGTGCAACAGTTTTGTTTGAACTGCTTCAAAACGAACAAAGCGCTGCATTATATAACCATGCACAAGGCCATAAGGTACACATCATGGCATGGACAACCACACCATGGACTTTGCCAAGTAATCTTGGCTTAACGGTTGGCGCAAATATCGATTACGCATTAGTAAAAACTTTCAATCCATATACGCACGAGTTGCAATATGTTGTGCTAGCAAAAGCGCTGATGCATAAATACTTCAAGGAAGAGGGACTCAATGCAGATTTTGACGCGTACAATGCCGAGCAAAAAATAATCCCTTACACGATAGTACACGAGTGCAAAGGCAGCGCATTGGTAGATATGCGATATGTGCAATTGCTACCGTTTGAAAGCAATACTGCCGAGTTAAGCGGTGGCGATCCTTTTAGAATAATTGCTGGCGACTTTGTAACTACAGAAGATGGTACAGGTATTGTGCACACCGCACCTGCATTTGGTGCCGATGACTATAAAGTTGGCCAAAAAAATAATCTTGGTCTTGTTTGCCTTGTAGATCGTGAAGGAAAATTTGTAGCTGGTACTGGCGAGTATAGTGGCCGCTTTGTAAAAAATTATAAAGATGATACCAACTATGTAGATGTGAATGTAGATATCTGCGTAGAGTTAAAAAAACGTGGCCAAGCTTTTAAGGTAGAAAAATACGAACATAGCTATCCGCATTGCTGGCGTACGGATAAACCTATTATCTACTATCCGCTAGATGCATGGTTTATCAAAACAACTGCTGTAAAAGACCAACTCATTGCACTAAATAATACTATTAATTGGAAACCAAAAAGCACGGGCGAAGGTCGTTTTGGCAATTGGTTAGAAAATATGGTAGATTGGAATTTGAGCCGCAGCAGATATTGGGGCACGCCACTACCAGTTTGGCGTACAGAGGACGGTAGCGAAGAAATATGTATCGGTAGTATTGCCGAATACAAAGCAGAAATTCAAAAAAGTATTGATGCTGGCTTTATGACAAGCAGTGCAGAGCTTACGCAAAGCATTGAAGACATAGATTTACACAAGCCCCATGTTGACGAGATAATTTTGTGTAGTGCCACCGGCAAAAAAATGTACCGCGAACCAGATTTAATTGATGTATGGTTCGACAGTGGTGCTATGCCATATGCACAGCAGGGCGTTGCATTTGCAGAGCGCTTAAAAGCAGGCGATACAGAGGCTTGGAAGCATTTTCCAGCGGACTTTATTGCGGAGGGTGTAGATCAAACGCGCGGGTGGTTTTATACTTTGCACGTTTTGGGCTGTATGCTATTTGGCAATGTTGCGTACAAAGCTGTTGTAAGCAATGGCTTGGTGCTTGATAAAAATGGCAACAAAATGAGTAAGCGCCTCGGCAACGTCGTGGATCCGTTTACTACAATTGATAAGTATGGCGCCGATGCTAAACGTTGGTATCTTGTAACGAATGCTAGCCCTTGGGATAGTGTAAAATTTGATGAAAATGGTATTGTAGAAGCGCAACGCAAATTCTTTGGTACGCTATATAATACATACAGCTTCTTTAGTTTGTATGCCAATGTAGATGGCTTTGCGCACAAAGAAGCATACATCGCCGTTAGCGAGCGACCTGAAATTGACAGATGGGTTATTAGTAAGCTACATAGTCTAATCACTTTTGTAGAAGAAAGTATGAACGACTTCGAGCCTACAAAAGCAATGCGTGCTATACAGGAATTTGTAGACGAACATTTGAGCAATTGGCACGTGCGTTTAAGTCGCAAACGCTTTTGGCGTGGCGAATACGAGCACGATAAAATTTGCGCTTACCAAACATTGTATGAGTGCTTGATGTCTATCGCGAAAATGATGGCACCAGTAGCGCCGTTTTTTGCCGATTGGTTATATCAAAGCCTAAATGAAGTATGCCAGCAGGAAAATGCTGCAAGTGTGCATCTAGCTAATTTCCCTAAAGCGGAAAAAGATAATATCAATGTATACTTGGAGCAGCAAATGAAATTAGCGCAAGATACATGTAGCCTTATTTTGTCCTTACGCAAAAAAGAAAAGCTTAAGGTGCGTCAGCCATTACAAAAGGTGATGATACCCGTGCTCAATGATACGATGCAAGATCAGCTAAGTTTAGTAGAAGATTTAATTAAAGCTGAAACAAATATCAAAGCGCTTGAGTACTTGGGTAGTGACAATAATGTAATTAGCAAAAAAGCAAAGCCAAACTTTAAAGTACTTGGTGCCAAGCTTGGCGCAAACATGAAGGCGGCAGCTGAGGCGATAAAGAACTTTGATGCAACGCAAATTGCTAGCTTAGAAGCTAATGGCAGTATAGATATCGACATTAATGGCGATAAAGTGCAGCTTACGCCAGAAGAAGTAGAAATTACAGCTGGCGACATAGAAGGTTGGAGTGTAGCAAGCAGCGGTGCAGTTACAGTAGCCTTAGATATTACTTTAACGGAGGCCTTAGTGCAAGAAGGTTTGGCACGCGAGTTTATCAACCGCATTCAAAACCTGCGCAAAGACAGCGGCCTAGATGTAACAGACCGCATCAATATTGTAGTAGATCCTAGCGAAGCAAATGTTGTTACGGCATTGCAACAGCATAATGCTTACATATGTGCCGAAGTATTGGCTAATACGATGGTCTTTGAAGCCCCAACTGCTAGCAGCGAAATGCTTGAACTCAATGAGTACAATGTGGCTGTAAGCGTGGGAAAAGCCTAGATTAAAGGGTAATTTGAAGCTTGTATTAAGTTGTGCGTAACTATGCTATATATTAGTTTGCACACTGATCTATTTCTATAACTTTGCGCCTCGCAATTGCTAGGCCAAATGTTATATGAATATGTGCATTAGCCAATTGTGAAATACGTAAACGGTTAACAATTAAATAGTTACAAAATGGCTAGTAAAAAACCAGCTCCAGTTAAAAAAGCTGCACCAGCTAAGAAAGCCGCACCAGCTAAAAAAGCAGCGCCTGCAAAGAAGGCTGCACCTGCAAAGAAAGCAGCGCCTGCAAAAAAGGCGGCTCCTGCTAAGAAAGCAGCTCCTGCAAAGAAGGTAGCTCCTGTAAAAAAAGCGGCTCCCGCAAAAAAAGCAGCACCTGCAAAAAAAGCAGCGCCTGCAAAAAAAGTAGTACCAGCTAAAAAGGCTGCACCTGTAAAGAAGGCTGCACCTGCACCTATGAAGAAAGCAGCACCTGCGAAAAAAGCAGCACCAGCAAAACCAGCTCCGAAACCAGCAGTAAAGGCAGCTCCAGCAAAAAAAGCAGCACCTGTTGCGAAAAAAGTTGAGGCTAAAAAACCAGAAGTAAAAAAGCCTGTGGCTAAAGTAGAAGCAAAAAAACCAGAACCGGTGAAGCCAAGCAAACCGCTTGCTAAGAAGCCTGAGCTTAAGCCACTTCGTCCGCTAAAGAGCGAACCAGCTCCAGTGGTAGAAATTAGCAGAGAAGTACCTAAAAAGAAAACATTAGCAGAAAAGTACCCAGATAGTATCAATAAACCAATTGCCTATCGCGCTACTAAGGAGCTAAAAGTTGCCAACATTGAAGCACCAGCAACTATAGAAATAGCTTCTACAACAACAAGATCTATATTGGACACACAAGACGACGCAGCACCACGTATGCGATACAGCGACGAAAAATTAGCAGAATTCAGAGATTTAATCAATCGTAAATTAGAAGTAGCACGCAAAGAGCTTGTTTACTTGCAAAACCTTATTACACGCAAAAACGATAGCGGTACAGAAGATACCGAAAACAAATTTGCGAGCATGGAAGATGGTAGCGCAAGCCAAGATCGTGAAATGCTAAACCAATTAGCTAGCCGTCAGATTATGCTGATAGAAAAGTTAGAGCAAGCTATGGGTCGTATTGAAAATAAGACTTACGGTATTTGCCGCACAACTGGCAAGCTTATCGAAGAAAATCGCCTAAAGGCTGTTCCTCATGCTACTTTAAGCATGGAAGCAAAAAGTGCGAGATAAGATTTAGAAAAACAATTATTGAGAACCGCGGTAGAGATATCGCGGTTTTTTTGTGTTGGTGCTTTTACAACGTTATAGAGAGCGTTTTACTTGTGAAACGCTGAATTTGCATTGAGAAAACTATGGCGTTACAAAAAAGGACATTGTAGTAATCGCAACAATATCATTTAGCAACGGTCGCAATTCTCTCCACTTCTAGCAGGAACGGCACATCATCCAATACGAAATACACACGGTCTTCTCTAAGTTCAACAAGTATTTCCATGGTACCACCTTTTGTACTTTTCAACTCCGTTTTGTTTGGTGCTACTCTTACCAATTTCCTAGACTTATCGTATTTCCAATACTCGTTAGTAATAGCTATTTCTTTTACACTAGTGCGAAAACTAAACCTGCCAGCAGCTGTGAATACAAACTTGGCATTGGTAAAGGCTTTAGTCAATTCGTCTTTGGCAGATTTTTCGTTCTCTGTCTTTGCCTTTTCAAGCGCCTTAATTTGCTTCACTTTCCATGTACCCACAAAAAAACTATCGCTAAGCACTTGGCAATTGGCTGCGGTAAATGATGCGAGGGTGATGAGGATTGAGAATAAAAATTTTGCCATTGTGGTAGTAGCAGAAAAATGCTGAGCAAAGTAAAACGAGATCTGTAAATAAACTTAGAGTGTGCAATACTTACCTCGTTCCTCTAACGGAGTATCACCTTTTGTGTAGCAATACCATGGCTATCAGCAACACGTACAACATAGCAAGCTGATTGTAAGTTCTCTATTAGAAATGGCTCGCCAGTTTGTATCGTTTTGCTAGCAATACAGTTGCCATTTAAATCTGTCAAGTAAATCGTGCAATTTGTGCCATTCGCTTGAGTAAGCACTTTGACCGTACCATCGCCAACTAAAATATTATAGCCGACATGTGGCTTTAAGTCCTCTAATGCTAAAAATTGCCATACATCGCATTGCCCTGGTATCCAATCATTATAGTAACTCGTGAGGCTATCTTCATAGATTAGGCTATTGGGTTGGTCAGAAAAGCAGAGCAGTATCTCTGTACTTTCAAAACCATGATATGTCCACAAACCAATGCCCTCAATATATTGCCGTCTAATTAACGAGTTAAGAACACCATTGAGCCTTTCACTTAAACAAAATTTTCTTGTTGTGAATGTCCCAAAACTAACTGGCACTATGCTATCTAATACCATGCACATATTTGGATTAAAATATAGTTCTTGAACACCAAATGTATCACCCGGCTGCAGCGAAAAGTCGTAAAGTAAATAGGGAGGAGTGGCAGACATATTGTACACTTTTCTATTTATAGTATCATCATAATTAAGATAGCCAGTATTGGGAGCACCAGCAAAAGCATAATTATTGTGATAAATAGGCAAAGTCAATTTTGCACAAACCTTATTGGCAACTATTGTGTCACCATCATAATACCTGCTAGAGTAACTCACGTCGTCAAGCCCGCTAGGAACAACACCACTCCATCTCAAATACACCATGCTTCCCTTTACCTTTAGTGGAATATAAGCGCTGCTTAGCTGAGCATAGCTAGAAAAACTTAGTAGTGCAAAAACGATACTGATAGAAACAAGCCTTGCCATTGTGAAAAGTTTATACATAAAGATAGTAAGAGCTTAAATTGACAGACCGAAATAGTTGGCAAAAGTTTATTTTTTGAGGTTACCTAACTCTTTCTACCTCAAAGACAACAAATTGTTCCATCGTAAAAAAAACGCGATTATCCTTTTGCGCAACATTTATATCTGTAGTGCTTGCAGCATCACTTGTCAAGTCTTTTATATTAGACACCACACGGAGCACTTGCTTACGATCATCATAAATCCAGTATTCGTTTTTAATTGATAAATCAGCGACGTTAGTAGAAAATTCAAACTTTTTATTGGCAGCAAAGATGAATTTTGCATTGAGCAGCGCTTTCTTAGATTTATTCACTTGTTGTTGATCTTCCTTGCTTACCGGCTTTTCAAGTATGTCCACACCAATTACTTTCCATGTGCCCACAAAAAAACTATCGCTAAGCACTTGGCAATTGGATGCGGTAAATGATGCGAGGGTGATGAGGAACGAGAATAAAAATTTTTTCATTGTGGTACAAATCTAATTAAGAATTTATCTACGGCAGCTTTTTTCAAAAGCTTTCAAAATATTAGTCACAGGCAATCAAATATTGAAGGCTCTAGAAGTCACGAAGTAATGCTCTATTGTAAGCAAAAGTGCCTGAGTTGCGAGAAGAAGAACCTTGATAGAAAAAATTATGGCCAAATACATAGAGTCTTCCTGCAGCAATAAATCCTACCTTAGTTGTGGCATTCACTTGAGGCAATGGGGCTAAGCCAGGTAAAATGGTTGTAAAAGAGTATGGCGGCTTATCGCCCAAACGCAATAAAGTATTGGTAAAGCCATCTAATACGCATGTATACTCACCTAAACTATCTGTAACAAGTACACTATTACTATTGATTGACAAGGTGACCCCAGCGCCTAAAGCTAAAGTATCCATAATGGCAATTCGTGATAAAGGAGCAAAGCAGCCGCCCCCATAGTCGAACACCATTAGCTTCACATTACTCAAGCCAGAAACACTGCTATTGGTAATATTAATTTTCGACAATTTACCGCTTACTTCATTTACTCGAAATCTTGCAAAGTTATTAAAGCCAACACTATAAATACTATGGCTAGCTGCTGCAACAATACCTAGGTGGTCATTTGGCATAACAGCCGAATCGAGAAGCATATAAGTATCCAAGCTGTAATTATAATAAACAACCGAGTCGACTCTCGGGCAATTTAGTAATACGAACTTATTATTTGCACTTATGGCAACAATTGGCAAATCGTACGGAGAGCTTATTGTGCCTTGTAAATTGTAACTCGCTGCATCAAGTACTTCCAATTTGTTAGTAGCAGTTTGCACTACCACTTTATGCTGCTGTTGTCCTATGCTTACTGCAAATCTATTTGAATTTGCAAACTCTTGCGACTCGCCTAGTATTTGATTTGTGCGGTAATCAAACGTGATATACTTACTACCACTAATGCCCGAAGCTACATGTGCAACTGCCAAATTAGCTTTGCGTATCGGCTTTATATCTAGGAAAGCATAGTTAAAAGTATGGCCAGGATTAACCTCGTGGAATTTACTTTCCAAATATCTGCCTTTTAAATGTACACGCAATTTGTAGTATCCCTGATCTGCAACGCGAAATGCTGAATCTAACATTGCGGTGTCGGTACTTTTGTTACTTGTATAAAGTAATTGCGCATCAGCAATACTAACATAGTTAACATCTGTTGTATCGTTTATTACGTAAAACAACTCGTACTTCTCAAAATCTTTAACATTGCACTGAGGCCACTTTATTTGCATAAAATCGTCTTGCAATTGCAGTACACTCAACGTATATGCACCACTAGGCGCAGGAGGCTGTACAGGCTTAACGCAGGCGCAAAAGCAGCAAATAATTAGGCCCTCTACAACTGCTATAAGTGTGGTTCTACTGTGTAGCATATGTCTTAATTGGCGATGCATATTTTTTTACGAATCGTGCTTGTTCCTTCTAAATGCAAGAGTAATGTATAGACGCCGTTTGGCAGATGCGCCAAGTCGATGCGTGTACCATCTATATCAACACTCGTGGCCGCACCAACTGCATTAAGCAGCACACAGTGTTTTGGTAGCTTCGCTGATAAATGAGTTGGCAAAAGAATATTCGCATAGGTCCCGCTAGGCTGAGGTACAATTTGCACGTTGCGTTCTACTTCAAGTATTGTACTTTTCAATGGAAAGATGTCGCGTTTTTGGCCAAATTCGCAGCCGGCCAAATTACCGTAAACTAACATGCATTCTGGCATAAGTGAGGATACTTCAATATCAGTAGTTTTGCCAAATTTAGAAATAAAAGTAAACTCTGAGGTGATGGAGTCCATAGCATTTGCATCCAAGCGAATTGGCAACGACACCTGGATGCAAGAGTCAGTTGCAACCCATTGGTAAAAACCACCTGTATGCTTTGCTACATCTGTTTGGCTAAATACGTACAAATCATTACAAATGCGACTTATGAATTTTGGTTTCTTGTACCCACTTGGCCTATTATCTTGTCTTTCCCATGGATATTCTAAATCCATAGAGTCGGGATAACTAAGCTCTCCTAATTTAAATTTCATCTCAGCATGGATGGTATCCGCAAAAAAAGTATCTAAGTTGCCTACGACTACTGTGCCACTACTAGACCCACCATATGCACCGCCATTGTTATTGCCTGTTTGCGTCCCCGGGACTGCTACGGTGCCCGTACGATGGATATACACTACCATGGCATCGCCGTAAGCATAACTATGCAGTACTGAATCCTGTACTATAAGCCCCTGAGTATTACCAGATTGACTCATAAGTTGCCACCAATTACCAGGCTGATATCGCCAAGCTAGATCCTCGCCAATATCTAATGAGTCTTGCAAATCTGGTAATTGTATGTAAACATTATTGTTCCGTTGTCCTTTTTGATAGGGTAAGTTCGACAAATCTTCCATGGTCATAATACCATGTTGTTTACTAATCACAATAGAATTCTGCAAAGGTGGGAAACCAAAAAACTGGGGCAATTTTGTAAAACTAAATGATATCGTTTTCTGACTGTCTACACCACCAATGCTTGAAACTTCTATAGCACTAGTAACAACAGCAGTTCCAATAGTTGAATCTACTTTAAAGCATTGCCAAGACTCTCCCAGTTGCGCATGTGGTTTGAGTAAAAACGTATCGTTTTCCGTTGATAAAAAAGCAACATCACCATTTTGCATTACTATGGCTGCCGAATTAGTCCACCACCTTGGTTCCTCTATTAAACAAGATTGAAATGTCGAAGACACTGGATAAAATGTACTTGGGAAATAAATAATGGTATCTAAGCCGCCATTAATTGCCTGTGCTGAGTCGCATTTGATACAGCTGAATTGATTCCCTGAAATAAAGTTTTCTTCGTAAAAAGTGTCAATCTCTCCTACAGTAAAATATTGCCTTTTTTCTGGCTTAATAAGACGCCAATTTTGTGCTTGAGCAAGATTGCTAACGAATTGACAAACTACGAGTGCAACTAAAAAAATCTTTTTCATAACTAGTTTATTTAAATGGATCTGAATATTTGGGATGAGTTATCACTTCGTCGTCGCTAAGCGCTAGCAGAAAGCTAATGATATCTTGTTTATCTTGTTCGCTAAAATTCATACGAATTGCAGAACTAGATGCATTACCGGAACGCAATTGCGGACTGAGTTGCTTTGTTGTTTTGATGTTGCAGCAATAATGGTCTAGCACCTCACGCAAAGTAGCAAATCTACCATCGTGCATATACGGCGCAGTATTTGCAAGATTGCGCAGTGAGGGTGCAGTAAAAGCACCTTCAAACCCTGCGACACGTTCTCCAAAACCGAGATCAGAAAATACAGAATCGAGACCAATATTAAAGCTTAGTCCTTTGCCAAATTTAGTAGCAAGCGCATGGCAAGTTAAGCAGCGAATACGAGAGTCGCTCATTATTGCTAGACCATTGATTTCGCTTTGTGTAAGAATGTGAGGCAACGGTATACCCAATTTAAAAACTTCACTTTGATCTACCCTACTATTTACACTTACTAAACTTCGCAAAAATTGTGCAAGTGCTTTTTGTATTAAATCAAGTTCAATATTGGAGGCGCCAAAGGCTTTTTGAAATAATGGTGGATAATAATCTAACAGTTCTAATCTATGAGGCAGTGATTCTCTTTTTTCAAAACCCATTTCAATATGACTACCGATTGGATCTATGACAGCATCCTCTAATTTTGTCATACGCTCATCCCAAAACAGTCGTTTCGAGAATCGAATATTGATTAGTGTTGGCGTATTACGTTTACCAAAAATACCTGTAAAGCCTGCGCTTGTAGGCGTATTGTCAGCAAAGCCAAACTCTTGCTTATGGCAAGTGCCACAAGACACCTGGCCATTAGCCGACAACATCTTATCGTAAAATAAAACTCTACCTAGTGTAACAACATCGTTTGTATAAGGGATAGTTGTATCTAGATTATCTTCCGTTGTTATTAGCCTACTAGTAAAGCCTAAAGGAAAACTATAGTCGTAAGTTTGTTCTGGTAATTTTGGCCGCAAAATCGGCTTAGTACTCTGCGTGCACTGTACTGTAAAACCAATGCAAACTGCTGCCATTATTATATGTAGTATACTATTTTTTTGCACGATTGAAATAGTAGTTAAGATAAACACTCATTGGATACCTTGCCTCAAAAAGTTGTGTTGTTGTGCTTTCGGGCTCAAATTTTGCTAGTGGTGTGGCGGAGTAATATTGATACGTCAGCTGCCTCATATTTTTCTGCAATAGTGCATATTCGCAAACTAAGGAAAACTTGTTGCTAAGCATTTTGCCAAAGCGAATTGAGGGCCCAATACCATTGCCATCTTGCGTGCGATAGTGTACAATTTCGTCTACACCACTGCTATACACAACGCTGCTCTTTGCAGCATACTGCGTATAGTTAATACCAAGTGCGGCAAACCAATCGTTCGGCAATTGCCTATGATAATACAAAGCAGCAGCGCCACAAAAATTCTGCGCATTGTACTGTGTGCTGCCACTTCCCACATTTGCACTCCGTGTAAAACTTTGAAATGTACCCCCTGCACCAATTACAATTTCAATTGCACCTTTTCGCACTGTATACTGCAAGGCAGGTGTAATTCTTCCAAAAGAATCGATATTGCCTTGATTAACTAAGGCAGCAAGAGGGGTGATAGCGTTAATACCAATCGCATGCTGTATTTTTTTGTTAAGTGTCTGTGCAGACATGTAATTGCCTACAACCAGAAACAAAAGCAGAAAAGGAAACGAAAACCGATTCATAAATGATAAGTAGATTTTTTGCAAGCAACATCAATCAAAAGTTCGTCGCTCTATTGACTATTGCATCGCTTACTCAAATGTAGAGTGCCTTTTTGTTAATGCAAAACATAGGTCAGCTTTTTTTTGGGCAAATGTCACAGCAATGTCATTGTATTGTAATAATGCGATTTTTTGAATGCTTTATGCGGAGTATATAAATTGAGACACCGCATAAATTATAATATAGCAAAAAGCGATAAAAAAAGCCACCCTATTACGGAGTGGCTTTACAAAATAAATTCTTATTGTGGCTTAGCCTAAACTCGCACTAAGGTATTCTCTGTTTAACCTAGCAATATTGCTGATGCTAATGCCTTTTGGACATTCTGCCTCGCATGCACCTGTATTTGTGCAACTACCAAAGCCTTCTTTATCCATTTGTGCTACCATGTTTAGTACGCGTGAGTTACGCTCTACATCGCCTTGTGGCAATAAAGCATATTGACTCACCTTAGCACTTGTAAACAACATAGCACTGCTATTTTTACATGCTGCAACACATGCACCGCAGCCAATACAAGCGGCAGCAGCAAAAGCAGCATCAGCATTGTCTTTATTAATCGGAATTGCATTACCATCTGGTGCGTTACCCGTGTTTACACTTACGTAACCGCCCGCTTGTTGTATACGATCAAAGGCAGAACGGTCTACAACTAAGTCTTTGATTACCGGGAATGCACTTGCACGCCATGGTTCTACAGTAATTGTATCACCATCTTTATAGGCGCGCATATGCAACTGGCACGTTGTGTTTTGCGACCATGGGCCATGTGCACGTCCGTTGATGTACATACTACACATGCCACAAATACCTTCGCGGCAATCGTGGTCAAATGCTACTGGTTCTTTCCCTTCTGAAATAAGTTTTTCATTAAGCACATCCATCATTTCCAGAAAACTCATTTCACTAGAAATGTTTTGCACTGCGTGCGTTTCAAATTTACCAGCATCTGTTGGACCATTTTGGCGCCAAACTTTAAGCGTGAGGTTCATGTTGTAGTGTTGCATGATATGGTATATTTTTAAATTGTTGAATTGTTATATTGTTAGCTTTAGTAGACTATAGTTTTTCAGTGTAGTTCTTATGATAAAATTTTCGCTTATGTCGTTTAGTGGAGAACCCACTTTAACTGCAATTTTTCTAATTGTATTCTGATCTAAGTAGCGTGGTGCCTTTTCCCTAGAAACTATAAGTCGTACTTTTTTTTGTATGTCTTCGTAAACTTGCTCCGTTGCAGATATAGTTGTTAAAAGCTGGCTTAGTCCCTTATTGTTCTTAATGCCTTTCAGTTCGATATAGTGCATAGCATCGTTACTACGTAAACCAAAGTCGCATTTTTCAACTGTTTTATCAAAAACGCAGCTATCGAATTTAATAAGAGAATATTCTTGCTCAGTCAAATTACTCACAGTATAGCTAGAGTCGCTGGAGCCTTTCGGATCTCTAATTTCCCTCAGGCTATCGCTATATGAAGTAGAGCATTCTAATATTTTTTCTCTTAAGCTCATTACTTCTTTAATTCTATTGACATTATTTGGTTAAATTCATCACTGATAATATCCGATACAGTATCTATTGCTATAGTATTAATTAGTCCTGTTGATTCATCTATGATACTTTTTGCCTCACAGCCATTTAAGTTGCTATTAAAGACTAGCATATGTGCGCTTACCTCTGACGGGTCTAGCCAATAATCTAGTGGAATGATATCGTCTACTTCTGTCCATGCAAACTTACTAGCAACCCCAATCTGCCAAGCGTACATCAGGTTATTTAATGCAGAAAGTATATATGGCGAGTGTGTAGTAATAACAAGCTCATTCAAAATTTGAAATTGAGTGATATTAAGAGCTGTGGTCTTATTACTGTCTTGTGAAGCACCCGCAGTTAAGTGCGAAATTGAATCGGCATAATTATGCTTGACTAGATACTTAACTAATTTGTATTGGGTTTCAGGGAACAAATTTAATTCTGGTTCTTCGATTACTATCTGTCCAGTATCTTTTTTACCACTTAGCCAAGCTAAATTTTGTTTGGCAACAATAGCATCATAAACTACTAGTAGTGGAACTGTACCTTGAATACCACTTGAGCCTTGAGACAAAGGCAGTGTTTGATAGTTTTGCAGTAATATATTGTCTGTTCCATTTAGGTGCTGAAAATCTACGCCTAGGATATCTCTATATTCTTTGACGATTCCTTGTGAACGAGAACCGGCATAATCATTGCCGAATTTATTAAAAAGTGTAGGCAACTTCGTACCCATTTCATTAAGCCCAAACAAGGCATTCGACAACAAAGAAACATAGTTTCGTTCTGCAACAATGTAATTTGATGGCTGTTCATCATTACTAGCTGCAGCCATAGTCTTATTTGTAATAGATAGAATACCATTTTCTATAAGGATCTGGCATTCGATACAATTGAAAGATATAAAACTAGAGTCAGTCAAATAACTACTCAAATCATAAATCTTTAAGGATACGCGAAGTAATGCGTCAAGCCCCTTATCCTCGCGTGTAGAAATTTCCCCCGAGTGAAACTGCGAGCTACTTAACCTCTTTAGCAAGCACAACAATCTAGCAATGGTACTTTTACCAGTGCCTTGGTCGCCAATCAATACGTTTATTTTTGCTAGCCTAAGCTCAGCTTGCGCGATTGGTCCAAATTTCTTTATGTGCAGCGTTGCGCTCAAAACATGTAAATTTACTCGGTCAGTAATTATTTATAATTTCTCTGACTTGGTTTTACAACTTCGTATTTAAGTTCTTCTTTATGCAATGTCCAGTCGTCGCCAGTGCGTTCCCAAGCCGACACGTACATATACTCATCGTCATGTCGCAATGCCTCGCCATCGTCTTGATGTTCTTCTCTAAAGTGACCACCACAGCTTTCTTCGCGTGCCAAAGCATCTTTACACATCAACTCACCTAGCTCAATAAAGTCAGCCACACGGCCAGCTTTATCTAATTCTGGATTAAAGCCATTAGCAGTACCTGGCACACGTACATCGCTCCAAAATTCTTTGCGTAGCGCTTGCACTTCCGCAATTGCTTCCAAGAGTCCTTCCTTGTTGCGGGCCATACCACATTTATCCCAAATAATTTTACCGAGACGTTTGTGAAATTGCTCTACGCTAGTTTTACCTTGTATGCTCATTAACTTGTTGATGCGCTCTACCACATCACTATGTGCACGATTAAATGCATCGGTATTTGTATTAATTGCACCGGTAGCGATTTCATCTGCCAAATAGTTACCAATTGTATATGGTATTACAAAGTAGCCATCTGCTAAACCTTGCATTAATGCACTTGCACCAAGTCTGTTAGCACCGTGATCGCTAAAATTAGCTTCACCCAAGGCATACAAACCTTTTACACTCGTCATCAATTCGTAGTCTACCCACAGGCCGCCCATTGTATAGTGTACAGCAGGATAAATGCGCATTGGTACTTCGTAAGGATTTTCGCCAGTGATTTTCTCGTACATGTCAAAGAGATTGCCGTACTCTTCTTTTACCACTTCTTTGCCTAAACGAATTAGTGTAGCCTCATCAGGGTTTTGTATGCCCAACTTATTAGCTTGTGCACGGCCATACTTATTAATTAGGTTGAACTTAAAGTCTAAATAAACAGCCTGCTTGGTTGTACCAACACCATAGCCGGCATCGCAACGCTCTTTGGCGGCACGGCTAGCAATATCGCGTGGTACTAGATTGCCAAATGCAGGATAACGGCGCTCTAAATAATAGTCGCGCTCTTCTTCTGGTATATCATTTGGTTTACGAGGATCGTCCTTTTTCATTGGTACCCAAATACGACCATCGTTACGCAAACTTTCACTCATTAAAGTAAGCTTACTTTGGTGATCGCCACTTACAGGTATACAAGTTGGATGTATTTGTGTAAAGCATGGATTAGCAAAGTGGGCACCTTTTTTATGCGCTTTCCACGCCGCAGTAACATTACTACCCATGGCATTTGTACTCAAATAAAACACATTGCCGTAGCCACCAGTGCATAACAGAACCGCGTGTGCACCATGTTTTTCTACCTCTCCAGTAACAAGGTTGCGTGCTATGATTCCTCGCGCTTTGCCATCTTCTACAACCACATCAAGCATTTCGTGGCGGCTATACATTTTTACCTTACCAGCAGCGATCTGGCGATTAAGTGCGCTGTAAGCACCTAACAATAATTGCTGCCCTGTTTGACCTGCTGCATAGAAGGTACGCTTTACTTGTGTACCACCAAAGCTACGGTTAGCTAATGTACCACCATATTCGCGTGCAAATGGCACACCTTGCGCCACACACTGATCGATAATGCCTGTGCTAACTTCGGCGAGGCGGTGTACGTTGGCTTCACGTGCGCGATAGTCGCCACCCTTAATTGTGTCGTAGAATAAGCGATAAACGCTATCGCCGTCGTTTTGATAATTTTTTGCAGCATTGATGCCTCCTTGTGCAGCGATGCTATGTGCACGACGCGCACTATCTTGGAAACAAAATGCTTTTACATTGTAGCCAAGTTCTGCTAAAGTTGCAGCTGCACTAGAGCCAGCAAGGCCTGTGCCAACAACAATAACATCAATCTTGCGCTTATTTGCAGGATTAACAAGGCGACAATTGCTTTTGTACTTACTCCATTTTTCGGCTAAAGTTCCTTCTGGTATTCTTGAATTCAACATATGTTGTAAAAAATTTAGTGAGGTTAAAAAAACTGTTTATTGAACTAATCCTAAGTGCATTGCGATTGGCATGGCTGCAAAAAGTGCGCATACAATTGTAGCAAAAGCGTAGCCAAAATTTTTAATAATACCATTGTACTTGCTGTTGTTCAGACCAAGTGTTTGAAATGCACTTGGTATGCCATGTATTAAGTGCCACCATAGTGCCACTACGCCAAAAACATATACAATAACAATCCAAAGCTTAGAAAAAGCTTCCTTCATTTCATTAAATGTATCGTGTGGAGCGTCTCCATGCAAGTACAAGCTAGCTTTTGTGCCTACCCAAAAATGGCTAAGATGCACAACCAAAAAGATTAACAATAGGCTACCTAAAACACCCATGCTACGGCTATACCATTTGCTAGTAGCATTACCTGCACTTACGGCATATTTTGTCGGGCGCGCCTTTTGGTTTTTGAGTGTAAGGCTAAAACCTTGCATAATATGAAGGATAAAGCCTGCAAAAAGACCCAATTCCATTACCCTAATAATGTAATTATGGCTCATAAAAGTGGCATATTCATTAAAGGTTTTGCCCTCATCGGGTATAAAAATCATGGTATTGATACCAACGTGCACTACTAGAAAAGTAACAAGAAAGAGGCCTGTAAAGCTCATAACTAGTTTTCTACCAATGGAACTCTGGAATGCTTGTAATAAAGACATTGATGTAAAATTTGCTTGTTCACAAATTTACCACTACTGCTAGCCGACATGGCTGTGATTTTGGTCAAAAGCACTGTTTATGAGACCTTTGCGACATATATCATCTTACAGCAACTGAGGTAAATGATAAAAAATGTGCGAGTGCAATATGTTTAATAGACCTGTGTTTGGGTTATCTTTACAGACTAATAGTTGACGTTCTACGAGATGAAAAATTTATTACAAAAATTAATACTAGCTGTAGCATGTATTGCATTTACTGCAACAGCTTCTGCACAGCGTACATGTGGCACAATGGATGTACATGACCATTTGATGCAACACGATGCTGCTTACCAAGCCGCGCGCCAAGCTATTGCTCAGCAATATGCCTTGCATCAAGCCGATATTATGGCTGGACGTAAAACGAGGATTCAAGTCACAATCCCTGTTGTTTTTCACGTCGTGTATCAAAACGCTACAGAAAACATACCTGATGCGCAGCTACTTGCAAATCTTACACAGCTCAACGAAGACTTCGCCAAGCTTAATGCCGATACCAATTTGGTTCCAACGCCATTTAAAGCTTTTCATGCCAATACTGATATACAGTTTTGCCTAGCGGTGCGTGATCCACAAGGTAACACTACAACTGGTATCACGCGTACGCAAACAACTGTAAATAGTTTTAGCACAAACAATAATGTAAAGTTCAATGCCAATGGTGGTAAAGATGCGTGGCCTCGTGATAGCTATCTCAATATTTGGGTAGCCGACTTAGGCAGCAGCTTACTTGGCTACGCGCAGTTTCCTGGAGGCGGTGCCGCCACAGATGGTGTAGTGTGTAATTACAATACTGTAGGCAGCTTAACGGTGCCAGGTACAAACACTGGTTACGATCGCGGTCGTACCCTTACACACGAAGTTGGCCACTGGTTAGATCTTTTCCATATCTGGGGCGATGATAACGGCGCATGTACTGGTAGCGATCAAGTAGGTGATACGCCTAACCAAGAAGATGCAAATTATGGTTGTCCAACATATCCTCTATTAGATGCATGTACAGGCACAAACCCTGGTGTAATGTTTATGAACTATATGGACTATACTGATGATATCTGTATGCACATGTTTACTGAAGGTCAAAAAACACGTATGCAGTCATTATTTGCACCTGGTGGTGATCGTGTTGCTTTACTTGCTAGTCAAGGTTGTATTCCAATTGCACCATGTGTTGGTATGCCAACGGCTGGTACAGCTTCTTCAAGCATAGACACTATTTTCTGCCAAAACAGTTTAGTATTAAATGTGGCAGGTTCTTCACTAGGCACTAATGGTATTACACTACAATGGCAGAGCAGTACTGATAATGTTACTTGGACAAATATCGCTGGTGGCATTGTAAATAATTTTAGTGTACCTACATCTAGCATGGTGCCAGGTAATAACTACTACCGCGTTGTGGTTACATGTTCTACAAGTAACATGTCTGCAAATAGTACAGCAGCCATCGTTTACAAAACAGGTATTACTGGAGTGCTAGGCGATACAGTTTGTAATGCAGGCGCTACTAACTTATTAGCACAAAATGCAACTGGCACTGTCAATTGGTATAGCGATGCTGCTGGAACAAATTTACTTTTCTCTGGTAATCCTTACGCTACTGTGATATCTGGCAATAGCACAATCTATGCCAATACGGTAACTCAAAATAAATACCAAGTAGGTCCAATCAATGGCAGTATGGGAACATTTAATACCTCAAGCAATTTTAACACACAAGTCAATGGTTTAGTATTTACTGCATTTCAAAATCTAACGATAGACACAGTATTTATCTATACACGTGGCACAGGTACAGTTTTGATTAATTTAGAAGACAATGCTACAGGTAATACGCTTACCACCTATACACACGTTGTAAGTGTAGCGAACGATAGCGTTAAAACACCAATTCCAGTTAACTTTAGTTGTACTGGTGGTGTTACCTATAATATCAATGCAAGTGGCACTACAGGTGTTGGCTTGTTTAGAAATACAAGCGGCTTTACATATCCATACTCAGTACCTGGTGTAATTAGCATTACAGGTCCAGTAAGCCCTAATCCAGTGCGATACGCTTACTATTATGATTGGCGTATTAGTACAAGTTGTAGTACACCACTTGTACCTGTTAATTTAGCTATTAGCGGTGTCACGCTAAACGCAAGTGCAACCAATAGTACATGTGCTGGTGCAACAGGTAGTATTACTGCTAATGCAACTGGAGGCACTGGTATACAATATTCGCTTAATGGCGCTGCACCTGTAAGCAGTGGTAGCTTTACAAGTCTTGCTGCTGGCGCATATACAGTAACTGCTAGCAATTCAGTTGGTTGTACAACAAGCACTTCACTTAATATTATTACACCTTCTGCTGTAAATGTTTCTTTAAGCATGACGCCAGCGACTGGTGGTAGCAATGGTTCTATCAGTGCGACTGCAAGTGGTGGTACTGCTCCATATTTATATTCACTTAATGGCAGTCCTTTTGGCTTTGCAAGCAATTTCAATAACCTAACTGCTGGCTTCTACACTGTGTGCGCACAAGATGCTAACTTGTGTACTAGTTGTAATGCAATTGTTGTAACTAATCCAACAGTTGTACTTGTTACCGCAAGTGTACTTAACCTTGCGTGTGCAACTTCTAATTTAGGAGTAGTAGATGTAGTAGCCTTTAGCGGTCAAGCACCATACACATATTCAATTAACGGCGGCGCATTTCAACCTAGCAGTACATTTAGCAACCTAGCTGCAGGCATCTATACAGTTACCGCGCAAGATTTGAATGGTGCAAGTGCAACTACAACTGTAACTGTAGGCGTAAGCACTATAGCTATGGGCGTGCCTGCTGTAACCTATACTACAGCGAGTCCATGCGTAGGTACAATTGCCATATCGGCGAGCGGTGGCACATTGCCACTTACGTATAGTGTAAATGGTTTGCCAACACCTTCTACTGCAACTGCGCTTTGTGGTGGCACGTATACAATAGCTGCAATAGATGCCAATGGCTGTAGCGTTACACAAACTGCTGTAGTGCCTATCGCATTGCCGCTTACATTTGGTCCATTTACTCTAGTACAACCTTGTGCTGGCGCTACAAATGGCCAAATCAACGCAACGACTACTGGTGGTATTGCTCCAATTTCGTATAGTATTGGCGGAGGATTTGGCACTAGCGGTTCATTTAGCGGACTTGCAGGCGCTGCATATACGATTACAGCGCAAGATGCATTTGGTGTATCAATTAGTACAGTAGTGCCGCTTAACGTAAGTAGCAACTTAGCAATTGGTGGTAGCCAAACAGGTGCTATCATTTGTGTGGGTGTGTGCGACGGTGTTGCCACAGCAACATTAACGAATGGTGCTCCAGGTTTTACTTATTCACTTAATGGCGGCGCTGGTCAACCTAGCGGCGTATTTAGTAATTTATGTGCTGGCACTTACACTGTACTTGGTACAGATGCAAACGGTTGTACTTCATCTACCGCAATTGCAGTTACACAACCTGCTGTTGCACTTGTATTAAGCACAATTCCAAATCACGTTAAATGTATTGGCGACCCAACGGGCTCTGTTACTTTAGCTGGATTAGGTGGTGTTGGTCCTTATACATATGCATTAAACAATGGTCAGTATTCAAGTTCTGGTCAATACAATAATCTTACTGCTGGTATTTACACTGTGTATGTAAAAGATAATAATGGTTGTACTTACAGCACATTTACTACAATTACGCAAAGTGCCACAGTGTTAACACTTGCTGCAGCAGCAACACCATCTAGCGGTGGTAACAATGGCATGATTAATGCAACAGCTGGCGGTGGTACTGCACCATATACCTATGCACTTAACGGCGGTGTTTCGCAAAGCAGTGGCAGCTTTACAGGCTTAGCTAACGGTTCGTATACTGTAAGTGCAACAGATGCTGCAGGTTGTATACGCACATATGTACTACAAGTTGTATCGCCAGAAAGTCTTACAGATATACAATTTGCAAAAGACATATCGTTGTATCCAAATCCGGCACACGATTATATACAACTAAACATACAAGACGGTGCAAGTGCAGTACAGATAAGCATTACCAATGCCATTGGACAAACTGTGGCACGTGATTATGCATTTGCAACTGGTAGTGGTGTAAGTAAGCGAATTAGCACTGCACACCTAGCAGCTGGCACATATAACATGCTCATCATTGATGAGAATAAGCGCACAGCAGTGAAGAAGTTTGTAGTACAGTAATGTACGCGAGGCTAGTCCTCGAGCAAAAATTAAGTTCAAACAATGCAGTCAATATGGCTGCATTGTTTTTTATGCCAACTTCAAAAGCTTGTAATTTTTATACTCTCCAATTCTAAAACCTAGCAGATCCTCTAGTGGCGTCATTATTCTATCTTTTAAGCGCCAGTCGGCCTTGCTAGGGTCAAAGACAAATTCCCAATCTTGAGAGGCAACTTTTTCGTGCATGACGCGTGGGTGCGTGCCAGTAAAAAGCTCTAACCTGTCCATGCGGTTGCGAGGATCAAACAAGTCATTGTCGTACTTTTTACGTTGATCTTGGTAAAAATAACCCAATTGTAGCGCCTTAGCTGTTGATGATGGTGGCCTTACCATAGTATAGTGGTAAATAGGTGCATCAACTTTTACAACATTCAGCTTTCTGCCTTGTAGTTGGCTTACTTCTGTTGCGCTACTTACATCGCCATAATGCCTAAAGCCCATAGAATCTTTATAGCTCTTTATTCCTTTTTGATTTCGAAGTACACGTATTTCGTGTTTATGTACTCGACGACTCGTACGTATATAATTGTACCCGCCAAAAAAATGCAAAAAAGGCAAAAGCAGTCCTTCTACAAGCCTATTATTGTGATGCTTATTAATGGCGGCAATGACTTTAGGCAAATCATTTTCATGTATTACTTCGTCAGCTTGTACATGAAACAACCAATCCCCGGTGCAAGCTTGTAAGCCAATATTAGTTTGATCCGCAAAAATTTTTCCTTTTTCGTTATTCGCAAAATCCCAAATAGTATCAATAATCTTAATCTTTGGGTTATTCAAATTTTGTATTGCCTCTTTGCTACCATCAATACTATCTCCTAAGACAACGATAAACTCGTCACATATATCTATGATAGAATTAATTGCTTGTATAAATGGCACGTCATAATCAAAGCCATTTCTAAGATAAGTAAAACCGGATATTCGTACCGCCATTTTGTAAAACTATAGATTTGTGGATATGGTAGATGTTGCCAAGAAATAATTATTACTACATTAAAGCCACTTAGCCTCTATCACATCAAATAAATCATCGGGCTTGTACGTGCGCCAATTAATGATGTCTGCAGAGGATACAAAGTGCTTGATTTTGCTATGCTGCCATTCGTAGCTGCACAGTTCATTGAGGTTTAGCATTACAATATAACCTTCTTCATCGCGAATATCTTCATACCACTCTTCGTAGTACTCAACATCACCTGCAAAGAGGCTCATCACATTTTCGCCAATAAGGATGTACTTGTAAATTTTCTTTTGGATAAGAACGTCAATCAAATTGCGTTTTAGAATGGCGCTATCGTTATCCATTACATCGTTCCATTCGCCAATAAACTCTAACACGGCGCAATGGTCATCATAATCAGCAAAAAGAATTTTTACATACAAGTTCTCACTACCAAAACTATCCCACTGCGGATGTACATAATAGTTATAGACAGTATTTGTAAATTCAAACTCACTATGCACGGTACCGTAATACGGACTGTGTTCGTCGTGCTCACTATTGTAAATGTGCTGCCAGTTGTAAAATGGCTCTATCGTATGCATTAAAAAATCGTGCTGATAAAATACGATTGCAACAATATGCTACTTAGCTACCGTAAGCTGCTTGCCAAGCTAAAATACCACCTTCTACATTGACAGTATTTGTAAAGCCAAGCTGTTCCAAAATCATGCAGGCTTGCAAACTGCGCATACCACTTCGGCAATGGATAATTACTTCTTGATCGCGTAAATCTTCGATATCCTCTATTTGCGCATTAGCAATTTGCCCTAAAGGAATAAGTTTAGCACCCATATTGATTTCGGCATATTCTGCAGGCTCTCTTACATCTAATATGTTTAACGTGTCGCCATTATCCAAGCGCTCTTTAAGTTTCTGAACCGTTATTGTTCTCATTCAGTTGAATTATTAATGCACAAAAGTAGGGAAAACGTGCAACACGTTGGCATATTTAGCATCAGCTTGCTGCACAAAAACATTTACCTTATTAGCAAATCAACACTCATCTTTGCAGGTATGAAAAATGCTATTGTCACCATTGCAATCATAGTGTTAGCATGGCCTACTGTTGCCGGCAATAAAGGCAAGAAAAAGGCTATTCAACAGCTAAAGGCAGATGTAGGTTTCCTTGCAAGTGATAGCCTAGAGGGTCGTCGTATGGGCACAGAAGGCGAAAGGATAGCTGCCGCATATATCGGCGGTCGTTTTGCTAATATTGGCCTAAAGCCGTTTTTTGAAAATAGCTATACACAAACATTTTCTGTAAAGCAGGGTAAACAAATGAGCAGCAATGCCCTTTGTGCTATTAACGATAAAGAATTAAGTGCTGAACAATATGCAGTATTACCTTTTAGCGCTGGCGTAGAACTCAATCAAATTGTATTAAATAAAGTACAAGAAACTACTGTGCCCGTATTTATCGCGGCGAGTAAGGTTGGCAAAAAAAGTTTAAGCAATCCACACGATGACGCATTGAGCGATTACCAGCAAAGTGCTGCGCAAGCTTTTGGCAAAGGCGCGACAGCAGTGATTTTTTATAACGACCTTGATGAATCTTTCGACTATGAATTTGATGGAAAGGCGGTAGCTGATACTATGTTTAATGGTGCATGCCTCTTTATCAACGCTAGCGAGTATACCCACCTTAAGGCGGCCTTTAAAGATGATATGCTAAGCATTAACGCCAATACTATGCGCGAAGATTATATGCGCAATGGCTTAAATGTTGCCGCTAAATTAGATAATGGAGCTGCCAAAACAATCGTACTTGGCGCGCACTACGATCATCTTGGTTATGGCGAAGACCACAATAGCCTACACACAGGTAAGCCAGCTATACACAATGGTGCCGACGATAATGCAAGCGGGGTTGCGGCAATACTTGCCCTGGCTGCACGTGCTAAAAAATTTAGCAAGCAATACAATTATGTATTTATAGCATTTAGTGGCGAAGAGCTAGGCTTATATGGTAGCAAAAGATTTCTAGAGCAAAACAGTGAAATTATTCCTAGCATAAATTGTATGATCAATATCGATATGCTAGGCCGTTTTGACGCAACAAAGAATACCATAACGATTGGCGGCGTTGGCACAAGCCCGTTTTGGATACCCACAATAGAATCAAGTAAAAAAACATTTACAGTTAAATACGATAGCAGTGGTGTTGGCCCAAGCGACCATACAAGTTTTTACCTAAAGGACAAGCCTGTGCTATTCTTCTTTACTGGTTTACACAGCGACTACCACAAGCCAAGCGACGATGCCAATAAGATTAATTACGAAGGCGAAGCCATGCTTGTAGATTATATCGCTGGCCTTGTCAATAAAGTAGCAACACAAGCACCGCTTACATTTACTAAAACCAAAGAACAAAAAATGGAAGGTGTAAAGTTTAAGGTTACGCTGGGCATTATGCCAGACTACACGTTTAGCGGAAGTGGTGTACGTGCAGATGGTATTAGCGAAGGCAAACTTGCTAGCAAAGTTGGGATGCAAACAGGTGATATCATTGTGGCTATTGGCGAAAACCGCGTACTGAATATGGAAGGCTATATGAAAGCGCTAAGCAAGTTCAAGAAAGGTGAGAAAACCACCGTTAGTTTTATGCGTGGCGATCAACTGATGGAGAAGGATATTGTATTTGAATAAACGTAGCTTTGCAAGGCGCTACTCTTTTTGCGCACTATCAATAACAATAGTTACAGGACCATCATTAATCAACTGCACCTGCATATCTGCACCAAAAATACCGCAAGCAATAGGTTTATCAATTAGTTTAGCAAGTGTTTCTTTCATTGATTCGTATAGCGGAATAGCTTGCTCTGGCCGAGCAGCAGCAATAAAGCTGGGACGATTGCCTTTCTTTGTAGATGCATGCAAAGTAAATTGACTCACCAATAAAATATTGCCTCCAATGTCGATAATACTCTTATTCATCAAACCTTGCTCGTCACTAAAGATGCGCATGTTAACAATCTTGGCTGCCAGCCATTCTACATCTTGTGCGCTGTCTTCTATACTTATGCCCAGCAGCACCATCAAGCCTTGATTGATACTGCCAACTATGGCCTTATCTACGCTAACACTTGCCTGACTTACACGTTGTAGTACTGCTCGCATACTGCAAAAGTAAACACAATACACAAGTTTTCTATCAAGCTTTTCTAGTGCAAACAGCTGCTAGCATTTAAGAATAGAATATCTTCGTTGCATGCCTTTTGACGTAACATCATTTATTACAGAACTAAAAACCAATACAGAAAATTTTAGTCAAACGCTTTTAGCAAGCCCTACACAAGGCAAGTGGCAGGCTGCAGATATTTGTGAGCATATTATCATCTTTGAAAAATTGCTCTTACGCCGCATACCACAATTGCAAGACAAAGCAGAAGCCAAAAACTATGGTGCAGAAAAACTACAACGTATCCTCATTGGCATGCGCAATAAAAAGATTGTAGCACCAGCAATGGTTGAACCCAAGCAACGCTTTGCCACTGTTCTAGCGGCCGATGAAGCTTGGCAAGAACATCGTGCGTACTTTCTAGAGCTTCTTCAATCAGACAAGATTGTGGTAGACGACCGCACCTACGAGCATCCATTTCTTGGTGTGATGACGGTAGAGGACTGGATGTATTTTACAATACAACATACTGAGCGACACAGAATGCAAATAGAAGAGCTCCAAGCGTAAGCTTATAATAAGTACTGCATGCGTATTTGTCTTCTTCCCAAATAACCTAACTTGCACACAAATTACAATACACAATGGCACATCCTTGGCATAGCGTACATTTTGGCGAAGAAGCCCCAGAGGTCGTAAATACAATTGTAGAAATAAGCCGCGGTAGTCGTGCCAAGTACGAAGTCGACAAAGTTACTGGCTTGTTGAAACTTGATCGTGTACTTTACACAGCCTTCTACTACCCTATCAATTATGGCTTTATTCCGCAGACTTATGCTGGTGACGGCGATCCACTCGATGTACTTGTATTGAGTCAAGTTGATATTGAGCCACTTACCATTGTGAAAGCAAAAGTTATCGGCGTATTGCGTATGGTAGACAAAGGTGCCGATGATAAAGTAATAGCTGTTTGTGCTGACGATGCTGCAGTAAACCACTATAACGACGTTAGTGAATTGCCGCCGCATTTTGTGCAGGAACTGCGTCACTTTTTTATGCGCTACAAAGAATTGGAGCATGGCAATGTGCTGATAGAAGAATTTTTTGGTAAACAACGCGCCTTGCAGATTGTAACTGAAGCAATTGACAGCTATAAAAAAGATATTCTACCCACACTTAAGCCCGAGTAGTATTACATTTGCCTTTATGAGATTACTTCAATATGTGCTTTTACTAGTTGCCGCTGCATATTGCTTTAGCGCTTGCAATAACGATAAAAGCAGTGGCGTGGCATGCACCATCAATGCCAGCTTTGATGGTATAGAGAAAGACCGTTTACTAGTGCTTACCAATGAAGCAACGCAACAAGTTGACACTTTTGATATTGCAGATGGCAAAGTAAAATTCTCTTTAAATTTAGATGAACCGCGCCTTGTTCGCTTTATGATTGAAGGCGCAGGTGAAATGGGTTATCTGTACGCAGAGCCTGGCAACTTAAAACTAAGTGCCAAAAAAGGAGATGTACAGAACCTTACAATAAATAGTGCTAGCCATAAAGAGTTTATGGTATTTATGAACTCGCTATCGCCAGTGCAAGCTAGGTTAGAAGCTGTTACTGCAAAAGCACAAAGCGATACTGCTAACCAAGAAGAACTGCTTGCAGAATACGAAAAGATTATTGCCGAAAAAGGAAGCTTCGTGCAGAAACATTTAAGTAAGTATCCCAATAGTGTTGTTAGCGCTAATATACTTGCTGACCATGCACAAGGCAGTAAAAACGTTGCCGAACTAGAGGCATGCTATAAACTACTAAAAGGCAAAGCACTTACTTGCGCTGCAGGCAAACGCGTTGGCACAATGCTAACTAGCCTTGCTAACTTAGGTATTGGCAAAGTGGCTCCGGACTTTGAGATTCCAACAGTAGATGGTGCAAAATTTAAGTTGAGCAGCTTGCGTGGTAAATGTGTACTTATAGATTTTTGGGCAAGCTGGTGCAGACCATGCCGCGAAGAAAACCCTAACGTGGTTGCAGCTTACCAAAAGTACAAGGGCAAAGGACTTGAAATTGTTGGCGTTAGTCTTGATGAAGACGGTGAACAATGGAAAGCGGCAATCAAAAAAGACGGCCTTACATGGACACAAACTAGCGAGCTTGCAAAAGGCGGTGGCCAAGTTGCCAATATGTACAATATACAAAGTATACCCGCAAATTATTTACTAGACAAAGAAGGCAAAATTGTAGCTAGCGATTTGCGCGGCCCAGCATTAGAGGCTGCTCTTGCTAAACTAATGCCCTAGAAAGTAGTTGTACGCTAGTTATTTAGCAATATTTACGAAAGCCTAGCTGTATTTACCATTAGATTTGTGCTTATGAAATGGATAATTGCGCTTGCACTAAGCACGGCAATCATGACGGTAAATGCACAAACCAAAAGTAAAGTGCAGAAGAAAGCTGCTGGCAAGCCTTTAGTAATACAAGGCACGGTAAGCGATATGGCAGATGGTATTGTATACTTTACAGTTGTTGGTCAGCGCAGCAAAAGAGATAGTGCCATTGTAAAAAAGGGCAGCTTTGTCTACAAAACAACTATTGAGTATCCTCAAGCATATTTCATTGGCAAAGGCGGTAGCAGTGATGCACTATTTTTTGTTGAACCAGGTAATTTTACCTTAAAGTACAACTTGACACCGCAACCTGCTGCGGTAATTAACTCAGTATCTCAAAAGAGCATGGATGAATTTAATGCAATCCTTATGCCAATTATTACTGAGCGTAATGCAGCCTCTAGCTATGCGCAGCAAACGTCTAGCGATAGCGCGCAAAGAGTAGCGATGATGGTACAAGCTAAATTACAAACAGCATTTGATGGTTTTATGCAAGACCCAACAAAGAGTGCTGCCGTGCAAGCCTTCATATTTTTAAGCAATGCCGAAAATGTGCAAGATGCGGCACCAATTACTGCCATGTACGAAAAAATGCCAGCAGCAGCCAAACAACATCGCTATGCTATAATGGGATACGAAAGTCTAAATCGTGCAACAGCTGATGACATGGGTAAGATTGCGCCAGATTTCACGCTAAAAGATAGTAGTGGCAAGTCTGTAACGCTAAGCCAATATCGCGGTAAGAATTATGTACTTGTAGATTTTTGGGCAACTTGGTGTGGCCCTTGTCGTGCAGAATTTCCGGCATTGATAGAAGCACAAAAAAAGTATGCAAGCAAAGGCTTAGTGATACTTGGAGTAAGCATCGATAAAGATTATAACGCATGGAAATCAATGTTGGCAAAACCAAACTTTACAACTTGGACGCATGTGTGGGATGGTCCACAAGGCCCAGACCAAGTAAGTTCGCGTTTGTACAGCGTACCGAGTATTCCACGTAACTTCTTACTAGATAAAAACGGCAAGGTGATAGCGCGCAATCTGCGTGGCGCACAAGTAGAGCAGCTGCTCGAACAGCTCGTGAAGTAGATAAACGTCGCCACTTGCTTAAAGCCAATTTGATATGCAAATAGAGCCTAAGTGTTTTTTGGGGTAAACTTATCGTAGCGTAAGAAAGCTGTTTTGCGTGGCAAAATAATGGCGCATGTAATCAGGAATTATCAGATAGCTTGTATATTTACGCTAACTAAACAACTACTTTATCAAAATGAAGAACATTTTACCACAACTACCAGCGATTATTTTGGGCTTAGCATTTGTTGTATTTGGCGGCATGTATTTTGTAATGCAACCGTCTGATCCAAACCTTAGCGACGTTGCCAAGCAATACTTTGATATCATGGCTGTAAAAACCAAGTATATGGTGGTGGTAAAAATTTGCGAGCTACTATTTGGCTTGCTTATACTCATTCCAAAAACGCGTGCACTAGGCTTGATTCTCATTGCACCAATTTGTGTGAATATACTTTTCTTCGATTTACTTGTCAATGGCAAGCCACAGATGGGCATCTTGCTTGTGCTTGTAAACTTCGCAGCCTTATGGCTGAACAAAGCAAAGTACAAGAGTATCTGGAGTTAGATTCATCCATAGCCATTACTAGGCTTACTGACACTATGCCACCCCCTCTGGGGGTTCTGCCTCCGTGCATATGCATGGTTTTATAATAATGGCACCCGCTCTGCGGGTTTATTGCTACAACTATACAACCTTCCCAAAATCCAACTCCTAATTGCATTATGCTATAGCATAGCAACACAAAAAAAGTGAATGCTACAAATTAGATCTATCGGAACCCGCAGAGCGGGTGACACACTTATAATGCAAACGATCAATAAAGTCACCACATTAAAACCCGCAGCGCGGGTGACACTACAAAGCTGCTGTAAGGGCGAGGTCACCTATCATGTCA
>JBJORA010000124.1:0-7844 GCA_046049675.1 Bacteroidota bacterium
AACGAGTCATGAACCTCTGGCGTACAGAGGCAATTGCTCGTTGGCTAAGTCAATTTATTTTTCAAATTAGACTAATGCATATCTGTGCCCTAAAAAAATGGAGTTTTTAAGGGTTGACTAAATAGAAGTTTTTACAAGATACTTGATAAGATTACTGAGCTGCGCGACCACCAAGCCTATTTTGTTTGGGCGAAGCAAATTGCGATTCGCACTGCAATAGATTTTGTAAGAGGCAATAAACGTTACCACAATAATGAAAAGCAAGTGATAGATATGAGGCAATATGATATGGTGGAAGCGAATACCAATGCAATTGATGACAAATTTGCAGCACAAACCATACTAGATCATATTGCAGATTTGCCGCAAATGGTGAGGCAAGTTGTGAATTTATTTATCATAGACGACTATAGCCATAAGGAAATAGCTACAATGCTAAATATATCAACAGAAGCTAGTCGCCGGCATTTGATGAATGGAAGAATTATATTAAAACAAAAACTAGAAGAACTATACTCTGGTAAAAGTGCAAAAATTAAATAGTAAGGCAAATGGAAAGAGAGATTGATAACATTGTAAAATCGCTTGCTAAGCTAGAGCATTTTTCTGCCACCGAAGCAGACTGGCAAGCGATGGAGCGTATGCTAGATGAAGGTGAGGGTAAGAAAGGGCCATTTATTTGGTGGTTTACTGGCATACTGAGCTTATTGCTTGTTGGCTTAGGTGCTTACTTTATTGCTGGACCTAAAGATAAAGAAGCACAGAACCTTGCGCAAGTTAATACGCATAAGGTGCAGCCAACTGATAGCAACACTACGACTACTATTGCAAAGGTAAAAGATGAAGAAGTTTATACTGCAATTGCAACTTCCCATAAAACTTCACAAGCAAATGAAATAAACGATAATTCAAAGCAAACTAAAAGCACTAACGAAGCGGCTAAGATTGAACACGTAAGTCGTGACAATCAAGAAACACAAAGTAATATAGCAACAGTTGACAATGTATCTTCTGTCAGCAATTCATCTTCTAAAATTACTAAGCCTTTATCACCTACTGCTTCAATAGCAGATATAAATGCAACTTCTTCTAAGTTTGACGCGAGATCCAATAGCGTTCTCGCTACTGAACCAATTATCACTAGTCAAACGAGTGCAAAAGCCGCGATCACCAAAGCATTAAGTGCTGAAGTACAAAGTAATAGTAGCTCAACGCCTCAAAGTAATTTGCAACAAGCTCAAAATACACAGTTGTCAGCTACGAATGCTGTGGCTGTAAATAACACTAGTGCTAAAGAAACGCAAGAGTCACAAGAGGCACAAGCCAATTTGCCAGTAAGGAATTTGTCACAACTATCTTCAATGTCATTATTGCCTTTGCAAGTAAGCCTTGAAAGTAATTTTAGTTTACCAAAAGAAAAGCCTGCATTACAAAGAACAATTACCGTACCAGCCCAAGCACCGCAAAACATTGTGTATTCAAGTGCAGCTAAGCCAGCAGTAGTAGAAAACACACCTAACGCGGATTCCACAAAGCAAATGAAGAATTCTGCAGCATTTAGCAATGCAAAATGGACAGTGGCGGCAGCCCTTGGCAGTTCAATTAATTTTGGTGCTAGTGGCAACATGGCTGTACAAGAAAAATTTGGAGTTTCCCCTTATGCAGCAATACAATTACAGCGTAATTTCAACAGCAGGAATGCTCTAGGCCTAAGTCTAGGTGTTGGCGCATTTAATAAACTTAACACCAATTATGTTGTGCCTACAAGTACGCTTTATTGGGGAAGAGATACAGGAAGCTTTAGCCTAGTATATAAAAGACTACATACTTTAAATGCAAGTTTGTACTATAAATATTTAATGCAGCAAGGTTTGTTTTTCCAAGCACAAACTGGTGCTACTTATATTACAGATGTATACAGCAATATGTACGATGCTAAATTTGGTCATCGCAGTGCATTTGGTTATGGTGCTGGCATCAATCGTTTTGATGCATTTCTTGGCTTAGGCGCAGGATACCAAATACGACCAAGACTTGGTATAGAGTTTATGTATCAAGCAGGATTGTTTGATATTACTAGTAATACATATTTCGCGCACAACGACTATGCAAGAATGAGTAGGGTTGTATGTGCATTAACTTATCAAATAAAGTAGATTATGCTGTACAGAAATAAAAATGCCTTGGTTTTAAATATGTTTCTGCTATGTCAGATTTGTTTGCTATTTGCCTGTAGACAAAACCTGCCACCAGTGCCCGTTGCGCCAGATCCAGTGTTTGGCGTAGTTGCTACACTTAATACAGATTCTTTGAAGCTATTTGCAGGCGTAGATAGTAATTATATGCACGCAACCTATTACACAGATAATGCGAGACGTACAGTGCTTAAGGGAGTAATTGGCAAGGAGAATTGCGACACGTGTGGCGACTTTGTATCGGTACTTCTGTATCCTAACGATTTTATTGAGCCCAATTATGCATACAATGCATCGCAATTATTAAGTGGTAGCAACTTCAATAGTTTTTCACTTGATACCATAAAACCTGCGGTAGAAACAACACTTAACTGTTTGCCCCATACAGTAGTTACAGCAAGTGTAGTAAGCTGGGAAGACGATTTTGGATCAATGAGTAATTCAGGGAGTCCTAGTTTCATATATACCAATAATGGATGGACAAACATATCAATGAATTATGTTTTAGATGGACAAAGTTATACAACAACTAACGCGTATAAATTGTCAAGCACCACCAACTTCGGGCAAGTGAGGTTTACTGCTAGTACAGCAAATTGGACTATAACGGCAAATTACAGCGGCCCTGGCAAAGTGGTGTGGCTTTGGGGAGATGGTAGTAGTACAAGCAATAGTTCTATGGTAACACATACTTATGCCAATATACAAGTACCATATGTCTTAAAAGCTATTCTGGTTAAAGGTAGCGACTCAAGTATCGTTTCTCAGCGCATTGATTTCTTGAGTACACAAATAGTGCATCCTGGCTTTGACTTTACAGCACAAAAAGTACAACCACCGTATGCTAATAATGCAAGAGCAGCAATTATAGAAATTGCACACAATGGCAAGCACTATAGGTCTTACAAATCAAGCAGCCAATTGTCGCAGAGTAATCGGCCAGTTTTAAGCCTCAATACGGTAAAAGACGCTTTGCCAACTCCTACGGGCTTAAAAGCTAAAATTCTTGATATAGGTGCTGACGTGTACTTGTATAATACAGCCAATGAAGCAGATAGTGTGCGATTTTTAACTAGTAAGATGATTATAGGGGTGGGCGTGCCACAATAGTATTTCTGACATTGCTGTTGCGAGTTATGTGATGCTAAGGTTGCTCCTAGAGTATGTTAATTAGTCAGAAAAACCAGTTGGTTTTTCAAAATTTAATTAACTTTACTATTAGTTCTATAGTTGTTCACCAATAACTTAATCAAGCGTATGAAAAAGTTTTACCTTCTAGCAATCGTAATGCTGTTAAATATTGCAGCTTATGCTCAAACCATCACTAATGTTACGGTCAATAATAGTCCTGTTTGCAGCGGCAGTCTTGCACATGTTACCATTACAGCATCTGGCTTAAGCGGATCATATTATTATAAAATTTCCTGTGCAGGTTTTAAGGATAGCATTCTTAGCTCAGCACCCACCGTTAACCTTTCTGTGCCAGTTAATAATGGGGCTAATACTATTGATGTAAAGCTATGCGATCTTTCAAACGCAGTGCTTAGTGCTAGCAGTATCACTTGCCCCTTAACAATAGCAAACCAATCATTGTATTTGGCAAGTTCTGACGATAGCATTTGTGAAGGGCAACAAGTGCAACTACAATTATTGGCACCATTTGATAGCATAAATTTTTTTGTTGGGAATAGCGGATCTACAAATACTGGCGACGAAGATATTGTTGGAGTACATATCAATGGCTTTAGCAATACTTCTACATGCAGTACTACTGGTGGGCCAGCAAGTAATTTTTTACCAGCATCTGTACTTAATTCTTATAGCAATTATACATCCACGGCACCACCTTTTCCGATTGTAGCCGGCCAGCAAACGAATGTAACATTAGATGTAAGTAGTTGCGGCAATACTGCCTATGGTATGGGCTTGGCTATCTTTATAGATTTAAATGGCAATACCACCTGGGATTTGCCTGCAGAGCGCTGCGCAACGATGAGCAATGCAACTGCACTTGCCGCACCACTATTTGCTACGCATACATTGCCACTTACTGTTCCACTAAGCGCTAATGGCGGACTGGTGCTGATGCGAATAGTAATGGTAGAATCTGTAAGCGGTATTAGTATTTCGCCAAGCAGTACATACGCTTATGGAGAAACGGAAGACTACCTACTAAATATTAGTGGTACAAATTATACACCAAATATAACTAATACTTGGCACCAACTTGGTGGTGGTATACTTGGCACTACCTATACTCTAAATGTAGCACCGACACAAACTACTACTTATTTCACTGTTGCAAGCGGGGGCAATTTTTGCAGCGACTCAATGTTCACAACTATTACCGTAGCTAATGCAATACCCGGCATGAGTATAACAACAACAACAAGTCCAAGTTCTTGTCCACTAGCACCTGACGGTAGCCTAGTAGCATCGCTAACGCCAAATAATATTCCTGTAACTGTAACTTGGGCAAACAATTCTAATTTGAGTGGCTTAAGTGCTACGACGCTTACTGCTGGGGCTTATGAACTTACAATTACCGATACACTGGGCAATTGTATAGTGGTTGAAGATACAGTAACTGCTTTGGCTCAATGCGCTGATATAGTTGGTTCGGTTGTACGTGATGTCAATTTAAATTGCACCAAAGATCTAGGAGAACTTAATGTTGTCAACCAATTGATTACGGCAAATCCAGGTGCGTATACAACGCTAAGTAATGCCAACGGTGAGTATGCATTTACTGGTTTGCCTTATGGTACTTATACTGTAAGTGCAGTACAGAATCTAAGTGCATTCAAACCCATTTGCAATACGTCTGTAGTGTCGTTTACAAGTATCGCACAAGCGGCAGATACAGTAGATTTTTTTGATAGTGCGATGTTCGTGAATGACTATTTTGCAACAGTTTACGAAGCATGCGCACTAGCAAATGATACTACACAAGTTGATATGACACTAGGCTTTGGAGAGGCCAACTATAACTTCCCAATGACTTGTACAGCTTACTTAAAGTTAGGTAATATTGCGCTATTTCACCATAGTGTGCCAGCACCAACTAACATTAGTAATGATACCTTGTACTTTGTTGCAACTAGTAGCGCTAACAATCAGTACGTTCATATTTTCTTAAACGTAAATCTTTTGCAGTATCCGCTTGGCACTCAATTACCTTACTCAGCTGGTCTTATTAGCTTTGTTGGCGCAGACGCGTATGCTAATAATAATAGTACTTCAGATTCAATTATAGTGTGCGCTTCTTACGATCCAAACGATAAAGCAGTTTCGCCACAAGGTAAATTAGCAAATGGTTACATTAAGAAGACAGATTCTATTATGCAGTACCTAGTGCGATTTCAGAATACGGGCAATGCGCCTGCCACTAAAGTCGTGATTGTGGATACACTCGATGCCAATTTAAGGCCAAGTACAGTGCAAATTTTGGATGCAAGCCATAGCTACGCAGTTGTTTTAGAAAATGGCAATGTAGCTAAATTTGTTTTTGACAATATTAATTTACCAGATAGCGGCACCGATTATGCAGGCAGCCAAGGCTATATCAGTTATAGTATCAAACAGAAAAGCACAAATATTGCAGGCAATGAAATAACAAATACTGCAAATATTTATTTCGACAATAATCCTGCTATCGTCACTAATACGGTACTTAATACTTTATATGATCCATTGCAAACTTCACTTGGAAGTGTAGTTAATAATAGTGCTTGTAATCTAACATGTGGCAATGGTTCAATCTCGGTTAATACCTCTAAGGGAGTGCAACCTTACATACATACGCTGTCGCCAACATGTTCTACTGTAGTATTTTCTAGTGGAGTTTTTACGAACTTAGCAGGTGGTGCATATGTCGTGCAGGTGTCGGACGCATTAGGCGATGAGTTACTTCTGAATGCTACTTTGCAAGATCCTTTGATGCCAACAGCAAACGTGTACATGCTTACTAGCGGAACGCAAGGACCTACAGCATATGTAGTCGCGAGTGGTGGCGCTGCACCTTATGTAACAACATGGCTACCCATAAACTATGTTGGCGATACAGCATACAATCTTACTGCAGGTACATATACTGTTATTACATCTGATAATGGTGGTTGCACAACTACCAATGAAATAGTCATTACCGGACTTACAGAAGATATAGTAAAAAACATCGGTGCATTATATGTTTATCCTAATCCAAGCAATTCGAGTATTTCAATACAAGGTAAACAATTACTTGGCGAAGTAGTCATAACTAATTCACTAGGTGCAGTAGTGTATCGGAGTAATTATAGCAATGCCTTAAATGCAAGCATTGATATTTCATTTTTGCAAGCTGGCGTCTATACGATTAAGACAAGGAACTATCCTCCTGCAAGCTTTGTTCGGACACCTTAACTTAGAAGTATAATAATAGTTCAGTGATTGTGAATTATTTCTTTTCACTCATGGCTAGCAAATATGCCAAGATACTTTGTTGCGTCTTTGCATCAATGCTGTTTGGTGTTTTCTCATTTGCCATGCGGCTCATTTCAGGCACAATCTGTTTCCATCTTTCAGGCGTTTGACCTGTAGGATCTTTTAGCTCATGACATGTTTTACAATGCTGAACATACAGGCTAGCGCCAGCTTTTACCATTTGAGCGGCGTCATTACTTGCAGCTGTCGTCTGCTGCGGTGGCGCTTGTGTTTCTTGCGGAGTTGCAACGTTGTCAACCTTGGTGCTACTAGCAACCTTTTTCTTTGAGTGACAAGCAGCTAGAATAAATACCATTACGAGTACTGTGCTAAACCTATACATACTGTAAATGTACAGCAAATGTTATGTTTAGTAATTAGACTGGGGCAAAAAGCTAATGTATATTGACTTTTCGCTACAGTATACGAAGCTTTGCTGAAATCGGCATAAGCTACCTTGTCGCACAAAATCATCGCAGCTAGCCTGCCAAAACAGAGTATTTTTGCAGCTATAGCATTAGCAAAATGGCACAAGATTTATATACGCACCCCGACTATTACCAACTAGACGAATTGCTAAGCGAAGAGCACAAACTTATTCGCGATAGTGTACGTGCTTTTATTAAAAAAGAAGTTAGCCCGCACATTGAAGACTGGGCACAGAATTGTGAATTTCCAAAACATCTTGTACCAAAAATGGGAGAGATGGGTTTATTTGGCCCAACAATTCCGGTTGAATACGGCGGTGGCGGCTTAGACTATATTAGCTATGGTATTATGATGCAGGAAGTGGAGCGCAGCGATAGCGGTATGCGCAGCACTGCAAGTGTGCAAGGCAGTCTTGTGATGTTTCCAATCTATCAATATGGTAGCGAAGAACAGCGCAAAAAGTACTTGCCTAAATTGGCGAGCGGCGAGTGGTTAGGCTGCTTTGGATTAACAGAGCCAGATAGTGGTAGCGATCCAGGAAGCATGATTACTAATATTAAAGATGCTAGCGACCATGTTATACTAAACGGTGCTAAAATGTGGATCAGTAATAGTCCGCATGCGCAAGTAGCTGTTGTATGGGCTAAGGATGAGGCTGGCGAAGTACGCGGTGTTATAGTAGAGCGCGGCATGGAAGGTTTTACCACGCCTGAAATTCACGGCAAATGGAGCTTGCGTGCAAGTTGCACTGGCGAA